>CAWFQC010000024.1:440000-620637 GCA_963817645.1 uncultured Gammaproteobacteria bacterium
CATTTCCTTCTTGATAATTTTCATTATGAAGTCATTCCTTGTGACTGAATTCCTTTGGCCCTCACCTTTTACAAAACAAAGGGAGGAAAATCTTAGCGGAAGTGTTGCCTACTATAATGGTTCAGCTTGGGGATGGCAATATAGGCTTGCATTTTGCTTATTTCCTTATGACAAAGTGATTTTTGCAAAACGACGTTTGCCAACTTGGTAAACGTGAGCCGCGCCCTGCTTAATCTTTAACTGACTGTCGGAAATTTTTTGGCCGTCAATTTTAACGGCCCCTTGCTGTATCATTCTTATCGCCTCAGAAGTGCTTGATACTAAATTGGCTTGTTTTAATAAGTTAGCAATCAAAAGGTAACCCTGCGATAGCTTTATATTTATCTCTTGCAAATCTTCAGGAATTTCATTGCGTTGAAATCTAGCAGCAAAATTTTCTTTTGCTTGCATTGCCATGGATTTATCATGAAAACGCTCAACTATCTCCTCGGCGAGTTTAATCTTAAAATCTTTAGGGTTGGCACCTTCTAAAGCCTGGTCTCTCCAACGATTAACTTCGGTCATCGGTCTCAAACTAAGCAGCTCATAGTAACGCCACATAAGGTCATCAGATACAGACATTATTTTCCCAAACATATCAATCGGCGACTCGTCAATACCAATATAGTTTCCTAAGGATTTAGACATCTTTTGAACACCATCAAGCCCCTCCAATAAGGGCATGGTTATCACTATTTGGGCAGGCTGTTTGTAATGTTTTTGCAATTCTCTGCCCATTAATAGATTAAATTTTTGATCAGTTCCTCCTAATTCGACATCTGCCCGCATTACAACCGAATCATAACCTTGCAATAGAGGGTAGAGAAACTCGTGAATGGCAATGGGCTGACTGCTACTATATCTTTTTTGAAAGTCATCTCTTTCTAACATCCTTGCAACAGTATGAGTTGCAGCTAATTTTATTAAATCCGAAGCTGATAGGTCTTTCATCCAAGTAGAATTAAACATAACTTGCGTTTTTTCAGGATCTAATATTTTGAAAATCTGCTTTTCATAGGTCTTAGCATTCTCCTGGATTTGCTCAGCTAAGAGCGGTGGCCGAGTAGTATTTTTCCCCGTTGGATCTCCTATCATTCCGGTGAAATCTCCAATCAAAAACAATATATCATGGCCTAAATCCTGAAATTGACGCAGCTTATTGATCAGTACTGTATGACCTAAATGTAAATCAGGAGCTGTTGGATCAAAACCGGCTTTAATTCTCAACGGACGATTTTCCTCTAAACGAGCCTGCAAATCTCTCTCTGTAAGAATTTCAATTACACCTCTTTTTAATTGATCTATTACCTCAAGTGCTTTAACCATTGCAATCTCCTGCATTAACTTATATGATTTATCGCTTTGAAATATTAGAAATTAATTCAGCAATTAGCAAAAAACAATTTAACTATTTTGTAAAAACATGCAGCTAATTTCCTTGGCTGGCAAGTCATCAATCGTTGGAGATATTAATAATTTAATGGAATTAGATGAAGATATATTATTATAAACAACGTCAAAATACCTTTGAGCTTTTTGCCAAGAAATCATCTCGAATGAAACGATATTATCTTGCAGGCACATTCTTATTGCTCATTGCTGTTTTTATAGGTTATTGGAAGCTCAATCATTTTTCACCCTCCCAAAAGCTTGCTAATAATACGGTAACTTCACCGGTGCCAGCTTCTCTTTCTTTAAATCAGCAAACGCCCTCTGGCAGTTTAGTAGATGAAGAAACTGAAGCTACAACCCTAAATATACAAAAGAACATCCAACAAGATTATCAACACCTTGACGAAAATACTCTTAAATATGAGGCAGAAAATAACACCTTAAAACTTAAAATTCCTAATAATAAGGAGCAAGTGGTCCTTATTAGAAAAAGAGATACTTTAGGTAAGATTTTCTCACGCTTGGCAGTGAACAAAAAAGACCTCCCTTTAATATTAAAATCAGGACCTGATGCACAAACATTAAAGAGATTAAAGCCAGGCCAAAAGCTATTGGTCACAATAAAGGACCACCACATCGCCGAACTGAGTTATGCAGTAGATCCCATAAAAACGCTCGTTATTAATCGCCTTCAAGATAATAGATTTAACTTACAGCTCAAAACTGCTGCTCTTGGAAGCAAACAATCTTTTGCCAAATTTACCGTCTATAGATCTATTACAACAGCTGCCAAGAAAGCCGGTTTAAATAACAAACGGATTGCTCAGCTAGCCAGCATCTTTAAATCCAGCCTAGAATTTGATAAGGGGAACCATACTGGAGATAAAGTTTGTGTGCTTTTTCAAGATTATTTTTTGAACGGTAAGAAAGTAAAAGAAGGTGAAATTGTTGCGGCCGAATATAAAACAGCAACCAATACTTTTCAAGCTGTCCGCTTCACTGATCCTCAAGGAAATAGTGGCTATTATTCTCCTGATGGCTCAAGTATGCAAAGGAGATTTCTACCTGCACCCGTCAAATTTACACACATCAGCAGCCTGTTTAATCCTAAACGTTGGCATCCCATTTTACATCGTTTCCGTCACCATCAAGGAGTGGATTATGCTGCACCCTATGGCACCCCTGTTAAAAGCGTGGCAAGCGGCCAAATTGCAGAATTAGGCAGGAAAGGCGGCTATGGCAATACTATCATGATTAAGCACGATTCAAGCTATAGCACCTTGTATGGACATCTTTCCAAATTTGCATCTGGTTTAAAAATAGGCTCGCGTGTTCATGAAGGACAGTTGATTGGTTATGTAGGAAGTTCGGGGCTGGCAACAGGACCCCATTTGCATTTTGAATTTAGGATAAATGGTGTTCACCGCAATCCGCTAACAGTTGCATTGCCCAATGGCAAAGCCATTACCCACGCCTATCGTAATAAGTTTCATACTGAAGTAAAGAGACTGATCGCAAAATTAGATGCCCACAAGCATTTGGATAAAGATTCGCATAAAGGATAAAATAATATAATTCTACGCAGAGAAGGAAGAGCCACAACCGCAACTCGTTTGGGCATTGGGATTTCGTATTACGAACCTTGCCCCCTCAACATCTTCCCGATAATCAATTTCAGCACCAGCCAAATAGGGGAAGCTCAAAGAATCAATTAATAATTTGACGTTAACACCTTTACTGCCAGAACCGCCTTCTTGGTCATCTTCTTCTACCTTCTTTTCGACTATCATATCATCAGGATTTACTTTTTCATCAAATGTAAACCCATACTTAAAGCCTGAGCACCCACCACCAGTTATAAAGACACGCAAGTTAAGCAAAGGGTTGCCTTCTTCTTTAATCAATTGATAGACTTTTAAGGCCGCACTTTTTGTAAAGACCAATGATGATTGCATATCTGTCATGCTTATAACCCCCAACCTGCCACTTAATGATAACTATTATCATTTAGAATCCTTGTTGAGTCAAGTAAATCCTTATTTTTCTTATAGCTGGCATAAGAAATCTTAACTATTCAACGTCAGTTCGACGAATCTAAGGAGAGGTAGGGGGGATTAGGCGGAGGGATATAATCTCACTGCCTAATCCACTCTACCTCTGCTTAGATTTGTCGGAATGACGTTTTTTAGCTGTATCTCCATGGTTGCACTTGCAGCAGCCCCCTCTCCCGCGCAAAAAAGTTTTTAAAAACAACAGGTTATTGCGGGAAAGGGTTGGGGTGAGGGTCAAACTCTGTTTCCAGCTTTTCCCTCACCCCAACCCTCTCCCGCTGGTAACTTATTGATTCTATGAAAATTAGAGCGCGGGAGAGGGGGTAGCTGCAAGTGCTACTATGAGGCTGTTTTCACTAAAAGACGGCAGTAGAGATACATATCCTTAACTTATAATATGGCAGTGAGGTGGCAGCGCCCCTTCGGGTCACTTGTGTATAAAAAAATGGCTTGCCCGCGAGATTCAGTTAGACGCTGCTAACATCTAGAACTCAACGAGTACATTAAGTTATCCTTGCATGAAAGTTTTGAGCATTTTACAAGCGCCGTCCCGCGACTTGTTCGCGTGATCCAGAGAATAAATAGCAAGGAACGAGTGGGAAATGCCAGCAACTTAACTCCTCGTTTAAAATTTAAGCCTATAGGAAATAGAATGTTATGGTTTAAAGCATTTCATATTATTTTTGTTATTACTTGGTTTAGCGGTCTATTTTATTTGCCACGCCTGTTTGTTTACCATACGATGGCAAGTGATTTCTTAGGCAATGATCGCTTTAAGGTGATGGAAAAAAAATTGTATTATGCAATCACTACCCCTAGCGCCATTCTTGCAACGCTATTTGGCCTAATTCTCTTAAGCTATGGTGGCTCTAACTACATGCAGTTAGCCTGGATGAGGTGGAAACTGACGCTGGTCTTTCTGCTTTGGATTTATCATATTGTTTGTGGGAAGTATGTTTATGATTTTAAGCATGATAAAAATAAACATAGTGAAAAATTTTATCGTTTATTCAATGAAATTCCTGCATTACTCCTGATTGGTATTATTATTCTGGTCGTGGTTAAGCCATTGCTATAGTTCTTGAAAATTTAAGCCCTTATATTTCAATCATAATAAAATCAGCTTTGCCAGCACCACACTCCGGACATAGCCAATCCTTGGGGACATCATCCCAGACAGTTCTAGGTTCAATGCCATCTTCAGGCCAGCCAAGGGCTTCGTCATAAATATAACCACACAATAAGCACATATATTTTTTCATGGTAACCTCAGGTGACAACTTCAAGGAATTCTGCCAACCCTTATTTTTGCCGTCAATAAATTCTATAAAAAAATATCAGCAGTTTCCACTGAAGTCTCATTCCCTTGCAGGTCTGGTTCTGAAGTTATTTGAAAACTCTTTTTCGCAGCTTGATTCAGAAGAAACGCCTAAACTAGTAGCCTAAACTAGTAGGATTGTCCGATTTTTCAGCGGGAACCGCTGAAAAATTGTGATATTATTCCTTCGGGACATGTTTGAAATAACTCCTGCAAATAGCGCCTAATTAGCATGCAGGTTTAAACGAACTTTATAGATAGGAAAAACTATGCAAATACTTGATAAATCCCTTGAACTGTACACCATGGCTAAGGTGCATATCCCTGGCGGAGTAAATTCACCGGTAAGAGCATTTAATGGGGTCGGAGGAGTGCCTCTTTTTATCAAAAAGGCGCAAGGTCCTTACATCTTTGATCAAGAGGGTAAAAAATATATAGATTATGTCGGCTCTTGGGGCCCTATGATTATCGGTCATGCTCATCCTGCTATCCTAGGAGCCATTAACGATACGATGGTTAGGGGCCTTAGTTTTGGAGCCCCTACCCAGATGGAAGTTAAAATGGCACAGAAGCTGTGCACCCTGGTTCCTTCTCTGGAAATGGTCAGATTAGTGAATTCAGGTACTGAAGCAACAATGAGTGCTATTCGTCTTGCCAGAGCTTTTACGCAGCGTACCAAAATTTTAAAATTTGCTGGTTGCTATCATGGTCATGCAGATTGCCTCTTAGTGAATGCAGGCTCTGGCGCGCTAACCTTAGGGATACCAAGCTCTCAGGGCGTTCCTGAAGATTTTGCAAAGCATACGTTAACTGCGAATTACAATGATATTGACTCAGTCACGCAATATTTTGAGTCTTTCCCAAATGATATTGCAGCTATTATTGTTGAGCCAGTAGCAGCTAACATGAACTGTGTCTTACCCAAAGCTGGTTTTTTACAACAGTTACGAGAAATTTGTACACATTATAACAGTTTATTAATTTTTGATGAAGTCATTACTGGTTTTCGAGTTGCCTTAGGCGGCGCACAAGAATTGTTTGAGATTTCTCCTGACTTAACAACACTTGGAAAGATCATAGGCGGCGGCCTGCCTATTGGTGCCTTCGGCGGCAAACGAGAAATTATGGAAATGCTCGCACCCTTAGGTCCAGTTTATCAGGCAGGTACATTATCAGGAAACCCTCTTTCAGTTGCAGCAGGCATTACCACATTAACTGAAATTTCTCAACCACAGTTTTATCAAGAGCTTGAGGATACGACGTGTTACTTGGTGGATGGTATTAAGGTAGCAGCCAAAGAATGCAATATTCCCCTAGTCATCAACCATGCCTGCGGTTTGTTTGGTATTTTCTTTACCCGGCAGGAATCAGTCTCTAATCTACAAGATGTACAAAATTGTAACATTGCGCTATTTAAACAATTTTTTCATCAACTATTACAAAATGGCATCTATTTGGCACCCTCTGCATTTGAGTCAGGCTTTCTCTCTAGCGCACATAAACAGTCTGAATTAGATCAGACAATTGCTGCTATAGGTAAGGTATTTAGAAATCTTAGGGTTTGACAAGTAGATTTATTAGCCACCAAAAAAGAACAGCAACAAAGCCAGCAGCAGGTAAGGTTATAACCCAAGCCCATACCATTCTTCGGGCAATGCCCCAACGAACTGCAGAGAAATTAAATAGACTGCCTACACCAAAAATAGAGCCAGCAATAGTATGCGTAGTTGAAACAGGGATTCCAAAGTAGGTGGCTAAGAACAAAGTTAGGGCGCTTGCTGTTTCTGCACAAAAACCGCTTACTGGTTTTAGTTTAGTAATACGCATACCCATTGTCCGCACAATTTTCCATCCTCCAAAAAGTGTGCCCAGTGCCATAACAAAATTACAGGTGATAACAACCCAAATGGGCACAAAGAATTTATCTCCTATTAAATTTGCAGAAAACAATAAACCAGCAATTATACCCATTGTCTTTTGGGCATCATTGCCACCATGGCCTAGGCTTATTAAAGCAGCTGAAACCAGTTGAAGTTTTTTGAATAACTTATCAGCCTTAAGACGTGGAAATCGCCAAAAAAGTTTAACAACTAACAGCATTAATAAAATACCGGCTATAAATCCAATAATAGGTGAGAGAAAAATTGCAAATATTACTTTTGAGATACCAACTAAATTGACAACTCCAAAATTACCATTTGATTGTGCAAGACTCGCTCCCAATAAACCACCGATAAGCGCATGCGATGAACTTGATGGCAGACCATAGTACCAGGTGATGATATTCCAAATAATAGCACCAAATAATGAGGCGCAAATAACATGGGGGGTGACGACTGACGGGTTAATTAAGCCATGCCCTATCATCCCTGCTACTTCTAATTTAAAAAATAAAAAAGCGATAAAATTGAAGAAAGCAGCCCAAACGATTGCCCAGTATGGCTTTAAAACGCGGGTTGAGACCACTGTTGCAATTGAATTTGCAGCATCATGAAAGCCATTTAAAAAGTCAAAAACTAAGGCTAGAAAAATGATGAAAACAACAAAGGCAATCATACTATGCATACTCTAGAACGATGCCTTTCATAATGTTGGCTAAATTTTGACATTTATCGAAGATTCGCTTAATTGATTCGTATATTTCTTTTTTCTTAAGTAGGTCTTTGAAATTCGTTTCCTGCTCAAATAGACTGGCTATACCGTTCATGCTTAATTGTTCAGCTTTATTTCTAAAGTTAATTATCTGTCGACAGCATTGTAAAATTTCATCTCCTTTTTTTAAGGAATGCAAATGGTGTATAGCCGATTTAACTAATCGAGCCACTTCTAATGCCATTGCCGCAAGACTTTCCATTTCATTTGGAATGGATTGGATCTGATAGAGGGTCATTTTTTGCGCCGTTGTATTCAGCAGGTCCAAAACATCATCTAAATTACTGGCTAACTTATGTATATCGTAACGATCAAAGGGGGTGATGAATGTTTTATGTAACAAATCAAAAGTGTCCCGAGTCAGTTTATCTCCTTGGCTGGCGTCTTCCCCTATGACCTTGGAGTAATCACCTGCATGCTCTAAGTCCCCTATTAAAATTTTGAATTGATCAGCAGAATGCAACACTTTTTCAGCTACATTCTGGAATAATAAAAAAAAACCTTTTTCATGCGGGAGTAAACGTTTCAACATGCCCTTTCTCCGAAGTACCAAACTAATATTAAGGGCTGTTGCAATAGCAAGTAACCTTGTATAGCCCCCAATGCTTTGTACACTCTAGAGCTTCTGTTGTACAGTATTTTTTAGATCTGTCAATCTTTCATTAATTCGGAAGAAGACAATTAAGAATTCACAAAAAACCCTGGCCAGTATTGGGCCTATGAGCAAAACTTCTAGACCATGCTTAAAGGCATGATTGGCCAAATTATAAACACCCGCCTCAATGCAAAGCACAATACTAATCCAAAAGAAGAATTGAATGATGTAAGGAGCAAGCATGCGCCTAAATAACAAAAAATCGAGCATCGCTGTTTTCCTATAAGTTACCAGGATTTCATTCTTACACTATCTAAGTCTTTAGGCAAAAGATACAATACCAAACGAATAACCAAACAAATACTAATTAACGAATTCATAATGAGATACTTATATACGGCTGCTTATTATTTAGCACTCCCTTTTATATTGCTGCGATTATTATGGCGAAATGCCAAATTCTCACCGATGCAAAATATTGGCGAGAGGCTAGGTTTTTATAGCATGAAACCACAAACAGCTTCCATTTGGCTTCATGCTGTTTCCTATGGGGAAGCAGTTGCAGCCGAGCCTCTTATCAAACAGCTCAGAAATAAATTCCCGCAATTAGATATTGTTGTTAGCACTATGACAGCTACAGGGGCTAATCGAGTCAAAAGTACTTGGCGAGAAGATTCTGGTATAAAGCATATATTTGTCCCTTATGATATACCCTTTGCGATTAAACGCTTTTTTAAAACAAGTAGACCATTAATAGGCATTATTATGGAAACGGAGCTCTGGCCAAACTTATTGCATACGGCCGGACGTCAAAATATACCTCTGGTATTGGCTAATGCACGTCTTTCCCCTTCCTCTTTTAAGGGATACAAACGGATTGCAAGATTCTTATTGCCTTATTTGCAAAATATTCAAATTGCCGCTCAAAGCAAACAAGATGCAGAGCGATTTTTAGCACTAGGCATTCCCCCTAAGTCAGTAATTACAGCTGGAAATTTAAAATTTGACATTGAACCCCCTTGGGATCAGATTAATAAAGGCCTTGTGTTAAAAGCTACTTTGTCACATAGATTTGTCATAGTGGCTGCCAGCACGCATTCAAATGAAGAAGAACAACTACTCGATGTTTTTTCGCGGCTGCAAAAATTATTCCCCAACTTGCTATTGATTCTAGTTCCTCGCCATCCCCAACGTTTTGATGAGGTAGCAAGCCTGTGTATTAAGAAAGGGCATAATATTGCAAGAAGAAGTCGCCAAGAATCTCCTCAGCAAAATACGACGGTTTTTTTAGGGGATAGTATGGGGGAACTTTATTTTTATTATGCTTTATCCGATATCGCTTTTGTAGGAGGGAGCCTTACCCCAATAGGAGGCCACAATCTGTTAGAACCTGCCGCCGTGAGGTTACCTATTGTGACAGGGCCACATACACATAATTTTTCAGAAATCAGCTCAATGCTCATCGATTGTGGAACGCTATCTAAAGTAGCTAACCTGGAGGAGCTATATACTGTCTTTTGCCAGTTACTAAATGATAAAGATTTAAGGGAAAAAAAAGGGTCGGCAGGTTACAAAATCCTAGAAAAAAACCAAGGTGCAGTCGTCTTGCATCTTGAAACCATCAGCCAATTGCTTCTTCCTAAAAAAGAAATTCACCAGGCTCTTTAATATCGAGCATACGAGGGCGGAATGTTTCAAATAGTTTTTTTTCATTCCAAGTGTTTTCAAAAAGGCGGGTAATTAACATAGCCTCCATGATTGGCGGCTTTCCAACAACCACAAATAATCTTCCATTTAAATCTAAAGCATTTTTAAGCTCTTCAGGAACATATGGCGATGAGCCTGTAAGAATAATGACATTGAAAGGAGTGTAATCATGCCAACCGTACTGGTGATTGCCAATTAATAAGTTGATATTAGGAAATTTGTGCTCTTCAACCTTTTGCTTTACCTCCTCAAAAGACGTTAACTCATTATTAACATAATATACTTGGCCGCCCATTTTGGAGACTAAAGCTAAAAGAAAACCACTTTCCACTCCAATTACCAATATTTTATCAGTGTTATGAATTTCAAGTTCTTGTATTATCTTTGCCTCTTCTCTTGGCGTCATCATAGATTGCCCATGAGTCAAAGGAATATTAATATCGGCAAAGGCAAGTTGCTTAAAATTCTCAGGAACGAAGTCTTCTCGATGAACTTTTTCAAATAGTGCCAACACAGTAGTGTTTAAGATATCCCAAGTACGTATTTGTTGTTTAATCATATTTGTGCGTGCTTGTTCGTTAGGTTTTTTATCACGTAGGGATAACTTGCTGAAAACATCCTTTGTCATTTTTTTCTCAATTCTTATGGCATTGAAATTAGGCACTAAGAGAGTTGATTGTAACAACTTCAAGACAAATTAAAAATGTGTTCCTAACTGAAGGATAACTTTTATGAACAAATATACTCGTTTTACCAAGAAAAAAGACGTTGAAATAGTGGATGAGAGGTACCTATATGAAGGGTTCTTAAAACTAAAGCAATATCAATTACGCCATAGATTATACTCAGGCAAATGGTCTTCGATTTTAACAAGAGAGGTCCTAGAAAGAAGGCCAGTAGCTGCAGCCCTTCCCTATGATCCTGTTTTAGATAAAGTTATTTTGATTGAGCAATTTCGCACTGGAGCACTATATAATGCCAATCCTTGGTTACTTGAAATTGTTGCGGGAATTAGCGAGGAGGAGGATTTAAACCAAGATGCACTCATCAAGAGAGAGATTCAAGAGGAAAGCGGTTTAATTGCCCAAAGTTTGCACAAAATTTACGAATACTGGGTAAGTCCTGGGGCTACTAATGAATACCTTACTTTGTATTGTGCAAAGGTAGATGCGAAAAATGCAGGCGGGATTCATGGCCTGCAAGACCATGGTGAAGATATTTTCGTATACTCAGTAAGTAGTCAGGAAGCATTCAGCTTACTAGCAGAAGGTGAAATTAAAAATTCCATTACCATCATGGCGTTACAATGGTTGCAACTTCATAAAAATGATTTGGAAAATCTATGGGGTAACTAGGGCCTGTCGTCAATTAGCTCCCACTACGTCGTCCCATTGCTATTAAGTTAAGCAATCTGTGGTCCGGTGATGGTTTGCTCACGGAATCTAGGGAAGTGCCCCTATCCTGGATCCCGCGAACAAGTCGCGGGACGACGTAGCACTGCCATTAAGTTAAGGATAATTCCTCTTCACCGTCGTCCCGCGACTTGTTCGCGGGATCCAGTAAAGTGGCATATATCCTAGATTCTGCGAACAAGTCACGGGACGACATAGGGGAGAAAAAACCCTTAACTTAATGGCAGTGGGACGACGTAGTGGGAGCTATGGGACGACAGACCCTAGACCTGTCAACCTTGGTCATTCTAAAATTCCTTAATAAGACTAGCTAGAATTTATATATAATGGCAATATGACTATTATTCCTGGGACAAAATTTATGTTTTTCACCCATAAGATTAGGGTAAGTTATGGCACAGCCACAGAGTAAATACACAGCAGAAGCCATTGAAGTATTAAGTGGTCTTGATCCCGTCCGAAAGCGACCAGGAATGTATACTGATACACGCATACCAAATCATCTTGGTTATGAAGCGATTGATAACAGTGTGGATGAGGCTATTGCTGGCTTTGCAACACAAATTTCAGTCACTCACTATAAAGATGGATCCCTAGAAATAGTTGACAATGGACGAGGTATGCCGGTTGACTTACATCCTGATGAGGGTATCCCAGGCGTTGAGCTTATTTTGACTCGTTTACATGCAGGAGCCAAATTCTCTAATAAAAGTTACAACTTCTCGGGTGGTTTGCATGGGGTTGGTATTTCTGTCGTCAATGCCTTGTCGCTTAAATTACAAGTGCTCATTAAGCGGGATGGTAATATTTATGAAATGTTCTTCGCCAATGGCGATAAAACCGCTGATCTCAAAGTGATAGGCAAAATAAATAAGCGAGAAACGGGCACAACTATTCGATTTTGGCCTGACCCAAAATATTTTGATAACGCCAAGTTTTCTATTTCAAATTTAAAGCATACCCTGCGGGCTAAAGCTGTACTTTGTCCTGGTCTTCATGTTTCCTTCCATGATGAATTGAACGGCAAAACTGAAGAATGGCTTTATGAGAAAGGTCTGAAAGATTACTTGGCAGGTGCTCTACCTGTCCAGGATCGCCTGCCCGAAGAGCCCTTTGAAGGCACCATGGCAGGAACCGATGAAGCAGTTGATTGGGCAGTTTGCTGGTTGCCTGAAGAAGGGACCTTGGTGACAGAAAGTTATGTTAACCTCATTCCAACTATCCAAGGAGGAACGCATGTTAATGGGTTCCGTACAGGCTTGCTCGAGGCTATGAGAGAATTTTGCGAAATACGCAAACTCTTGCCTCGAGGCATTAAGTTAAGCACTGAAGATATCTGGGATAGCTGCAATTATGTTCTATCAGTCAAGCTGAAGGATCCACAATTTTCAGGACAAACAAAAGAGCGTCTATCCTCGCGAGAATGTGCTGCCTTTGTTTCTGGGGTTAGTAAAGATGCCTTCAGCCTTTATTTAAATCAACATGTTACCATTGGCGAACAGCTAGCAGAAATTGCCATTAATAATGCGCAAAGAAGATCGCGTGATAGCAAGAAAATCCTCCGAAAAAAGGTAACAACAGGCCCGGCACTACCTGGTAAATTGGCAGATTGCAGTTCTCAAGATCCGCGCTATAGCGAACTGTTCTTGGTTGAAGGAGATTCGGCAGGAGGTTCTGCCAAACAAGCACGTAATCGTGAATTTCAGGCAGTAATGCCGTTAAGAGGTAAAATTTTAAATACCTGGGAAGTGGACTCAGATCAAATCTTAAGCTCTCAAGAAATTCATGATATCTCTGTTGCTATTGGCATAGATCCTGGAGCCGATAATTTGGATACACTACGCTATGGCAAAATTTGCATTCTGGCTGATGCCGACTCCGATGGCCAACATATTGCCACCTTACTTTGCGCTCTATTCTTACGTCATTTCAGACCATTGCTTGAAGCAGGACACGTCTTTGTCGCCATGCCTCCTTTATATCGAATCGATATTGGAAAAGAAGTCTATTACGCTTTAGACGAAGCTGAAAAAAAAGGGATACTTGACCGCATCGCTGCTGACAAGAAAAAGGGGAATCCCCCATATACAACGATTTAAGGGATTAGGTGAAATGAACCCCCTGCAACTGCGAGAAACAACCATGGCACCTGAAACCAGACGTCTAATACAGTTGGTGGTTACTACTGATGATAAGACAGATGACTTAATGGATATGCTATTAGCCAAAAAACGTGCAAATGATCGAAAAACGTGGCTGGAAAGAAAAGGAGATTTAGCTCAGGTTCAAGGCTAAATCATATAAACATCAAAGCGACTAGCTCTTGCCTTAAAAACAATATCAGGCACTCTTTCTGTAATGGTAGGCGCATATCGCGGTCTTTTAACCACTATTCTTTTGCGCGCATATTGACTCGCAATTGCAAACAATTGCGCAGCATCCTCATCGCTACCTACGATTTCTTTTAAGATACGCATTTCTTTTCTAACCAATGAAGACTTGACCCGCTCAGGGAACATGGGATCTAAGTAAATAACATCTATGGGCTCGTTTGTCGTTTGCAAAAACTTTTTAGCATCTGTTAAATGCAAGCTAATGTTTTTAATGAGTTCTGGAGCTTTATTTGCTGCACGATTTAAACCATCTCTTAGAAGGGCTCCAATCACGGGAGAGCGCTCTATCATAACCACTTTACAGCCAAGATTTGCTAAAACAATTGAATCCTTCCCAAAGCCTGCAGTAGCATCTAACACAAAGGGTAAAAAATCACCCTTTATTCCTACTGCTCGAGCAATCAGTTCATGCCGACCTCGACTTTTCATCAGACGTCTAGCAATCTCCTTAGAAAGAAAGTCAACGTAGATAGGTTTCGTATTTTTTAGAGGGAGTCTTAATTCCAAGCCCCATGAGGTAAGTGCAAGAACAAGTTCATCGCTATAATGATCAACGATAGGCAATTTGAGGGTAAGCGCTAGGCGTTTTGCCTGCTGGCTTTTAGCCATATTTTCTACATAAATGACTACTTTATGATGACACTTTGATAACATATTCTTCGGTTTGACTATCCATCACTTCTTCGTCTCTATTATAATCTACACCTTGTGACAGTTATGAGTTTTATGTCGATAGAGATTATGTTTGTGGAATATGAAGAAGTAAAGATTGATTGGCAAGCTAATAAAGCTATTAATTTACCAACAGGCATCCAATATATAACTGTTGCGAAATTTGATGAAGATTGGATGCATGGAGCATGGAGCATCGTACTAGAGTTTGAGCAGCCTCCTAATTTACAAGGCAATCCATCAATAGGGTATGCTAGATTTCTTATGCCAAATGGCCCTAAAGATAAGCTTGTATCAGGTATTAATTTTGAACTTTATGAAGGAAACAGCTTGACGGCCAAAGTAACTGTAATTTAGTTAGCAATAAATTTTCTGTTGCAAACTAAGGTAGGGTCCATATATGGTAATGAGGTTTGCTATGTTATACAAAACAACAATTTAAGCTGCTGGTACTTTGCCCGTCGTTCCTCGCCGCACAATCCCTGTAGAATACTCAAACCTTCATGCGAGGAATCCAGCGCCAATCCTATCCAGGGAGCTAATTTTTTCTTTGTAGGTGAGTCAACGCTGAAGTTTGAGCCATCTCTAAAGGAAAATCAGCATTCTTAATAGGACTAGCGCTGGATTCCTCGCGGAGGTTTTCGACATTCTACCAGGATTGTGCAGCGAGGAACAACAGGCCAAAGTGCCAACAGCTTAAATCCCACGAGCATTCCTTAGCTATAGGGCACGGCAGGAAGTGCCAGCAGCTTAAATCCCACAAGCATTCTTTAGCTATAGGGCACGGCAGGAAGTGCCAGCAGCTTAAATCCCACAAGCATTCTTTAGCTATAGGGCACGGCAGGAAGTGCCAGCAGCTTAAATCCCACAAGCATTCTTTAGCTATAGGGCGCGGCAGGAAGTGCCAACAGCTTAAATCCTACAAGCATTCCTTAGCTATAGGGCGCGGCAGGAAGTGCCAGCAGCTTAAATCCCACAAGCATTCCTTAGCTATAGGGCCAGCAGAAAGTGCCAGCAGCTTAATTCTTATGGCGACGGTTACTTTAACCTAATGAATTTTAAAGCGCAACAATAGATATTAAAAAGTAATTGCGCAACACATTTTTGTTGACATATGTTGCGCATTTGGCATAGATGCATTTGGTTTTGGAATGAGCTATGGAAAAAAATGTAGGCATTGCCTCTCAGCCAAAAGGCAATAAAGTCATGCAGAAATACGCCATGCCGCCCTATTAAAAGGATAAGAGGGACAGAAGAATTTGAGAATTAAAATTAAATGTTGTAATAACAAAGACTTAACATTCATAAGAGTACTAGCTATTATTTTTCTTTTTTTTATTAAGCAGTCAACTCTTGGCTGCTTTCCCACCTCCTGTAGTAGGAAAACAATACATGGTAGTCTCAGCTCAGCATTATGCAACCAAAGTAGGATTGAATATCTTACAACAAGGAGGAAATGCAGTTGATGCCGCGGTGGCGATGGGCTATGCCTTAGCTGTAGTCTATCCATGCTGCGGAAATATAGGGGGTGGTGGGTTTATGCTGATCAGATTTAGTGATGGCAAATCAACTTTTATAGACTTCCGCGAGAAAGCGCCACTCAACATTAAAAAAGGGCAAATCATAAATAAAAATGGTGAGATGATTAACAGTCTTTTGGGTTGTGGGCATATACAGGGTAGCCTGCCTAAACCTTATTTAGCGATTGGTATTCCAGGTACTGTTATGGGTTTAAATAGGGCGTTGCGAAAATATGGCAGCATGCCACTAAAAAAAGTTATGGCTCCTGCTATTTCGCTTGCTGAAAATGGGTTTATGCTGCTCCCTGGGGATGTTAGCCTTTTGAAGACACTGAAAAGCAATTTAAAGCAGAACCCAATGTTAGCGCTATTTTTCTTAAAAGGGGTCAATCTTTTCAAGCTGGTGATAGATTGAAGCAGCTTGATCTAACTAACACCTTAAAAAAAATTGCCCAAGGTGGAACAGCTGCTTTTTACGAAGGGTCTATTGCTGATCAAATTGTAAAAGCTAACATCCAAAGAGGAGGCTCTATTACTAAAGAAGATTTAAAACACTACACGGTAAATGAAGAGCAGCCCCTTACCTGTCAGTATAAGGGTTATCAGATAATCACTGCCCCACCTCCCGGGTCAGGTGCTACTATTTGTGAAGCCTTGAGAATTTTAGATCCCTATCCTTTAGGCAATTGGGGATTCCATTCTTCTCAAGCGACACACTATATTCTGGAGGCAATGAGGTTTGCCTATGCTGATCGTAATCATTATTTAGGTGATCCACATTTTGTTAATAATCCAGTCAATAGATTGCTTTCAGATCCCTATGTTGCACAAATTCGCCACAAAATAAAACCTAACAAAGCAACCCTGGAAAATTCCGTAGGGTTTTTTCCAAAGGAAGGTCATAACACCACCTCTTATGTGGTCGTTGACAATAAAAGAAATGCTGTCTCGGTTACTTATACCTTGAATGATTATTTTGGCGCTAAGGTCATTGCAAAAAATACTGGATTTTTTTTGAATGATGAAATGACTGATTTCACTTTTAAACCAGGTGTAAGTAAAGATTATGGGTTAGCACAAGGTAGCCAAAATTTAATTGCCCCTGACAAAAAACCCTTAAGCTCAATGGCACCTACCATTCTTAGTAAAAATCATCAGCTCTTTCTAGTCCTTGGCACACCTGGAGGCGCTACTATTCCCTCACAGTTAATCAGCGTCATTTTAAATGTCATTGATTATGGAATGGACATTCAAGAAGCAGAAGATTTTGAGCGGTACCACATGCAATGGCAACCTGATTTAGTTTTCCTTGAACCGTTTACCTTATCAAAAGATACGCAACAAGCTCTTGAGAAAATGGGCTACCATTTCATATTGGGTTCGCCGTTCTGCACTCCTCTTTGGGGGGCAGTTACTGGGATAATGGTCAACCCTAAAGATCATAAACTTTATGGAGCTATTGACAGTCGAAGACGAGATGGTGCAGCCATGGGCAATTAAGAGCTTTTGCCGAAGAAAGACTGAAAAAAACGGTTCTTCCGGAATTCCTGTGGTATTTTAAAATCCCCCTTAATCCCGCGAAACTCCTGTCGGCCATGGGAATTCCGGAAGAGCCAAAAAACCGCCCTTACCAATATATGCTACTCTTATTTTGACAGGGAAGACGGAGAAAAAATTAGATGTTCAACCATGCCCTCTTGGAAATACTCCTGCAGCGTACTCGAGATATTGGTGAATTCTTTTTATGGTCTATATTCTTCCTAATTGTATTCGCGCTGTTAGTTACTTATATATGGGATAAACGGCAGAGAGCACATACTGTCTTACGCAATTACCCTGTCATCGGACATCTTCGTTATATTATGGAAGATCTTGGCGTTTATCTTCGTCAATATTGGTTTGCAGACGACCGAGATGAATTACCTTTTAATCGTGCACAGCGTTCTTGGGTATACCGAGCAGCAAAAGATTTGAATAATACGATTAGCTTTGGTTCTACTCGTAACCTTAAACCAACAGGAACTGTTTTTTTTGTTGACGCCCCCTTCCCTGTCCTATATGAGGATACCGTAGAGGCTAAACCCTTAATGATTGGCAATAAATGCAAACAGCCATACCTGGCAAAAAACATTTTTAATATTTCTGCTTTGAGCTATGGATCACTTTCTAAAGGCGCAATCTTAGCTCTGTCAGAGGGAGCTAGAATGGCAAGTTGCTGGATGAATACTGGCGAAGGAGGGGTCTCACCTTATCACCTTGAAGGAGGAGCAGATCTAGTTGCCCAAATAGGGACTGCAAAATATGGGTTTCGAACACTCGACGGCAAACTGAGTGATACCCGGTTAAAGGAGGCAGCAGAATTACCGCAAATTGTCATGTTTGAAATAAAATTAAGCCAAGGCGCAAAACCTGGCAAAGGTGGATTACTTCCGGCAATTAAAGTAAATCAAGAAATTGCTGCCATTCGTGGAATTCCTATTCATGAAGATTCCATCAGCCCCAACCGACATCCAGAAATTGCAAATTCTTCGCAATTAATTGATTTCATTAACCATGTAAGAGACGTCACCGGTAAACCTACAGGCTTTAAAATAGCCCTAGGTGGCTATGAATGGCTAGAAGATCTATGTACGGAAATTTTAAAACGAGGGGTTGATTATGCCCCTGATTTTATTACTCTGGATGGGGCAGGCGCGGGTACAGGGGCTGCACCGATGAGCTTAATGGATTATATGGGAATTCCCATAACTGAAGCCTTACCTGTTCTGGTCGATACACTTGTAGAATATGGTTTACGTGATCGTATCAAAATAATTGCCTCCGGAAAAATAATTACACCAGCTGATGTAGCCTGGGCAATTTGTACAGGTGCTGATTTTGTGAATTCAGCGCGCGGCTTTATGTTTTCATTAGGTTGTATACAAGCATTAAGATGCCATTTAAATACTTGCCCCACTGGCATTACCTCAAACGATCCTCGCTATACTTATGGCCTAGACCCAACCAATAAAGCCGTACGCGTATACCATTATGCTAAAAATATGGAATATGAGATCGGGGTCATTAGCCATTCTTGCGGGGTAAGGGAGCCTAGAGAATTAAATCGATCTCATGCTAGGCTAATGACGGCTAATGGTCTATCAGTATCAATGGCTACACTTTATCCTAATAAGATTCCTGGAAGTAAATCAAAAATTATAATTGAACAAATTCACAGTGAGCGAAGAAGAGATAGCATATAAGGGACAGTTACATTTCAATCTCATCAAAGAAATAAGCACACACATTTACGTCAAAAAAAGATTCTAGTTCTCTGACACAAGTGGGGCTGGTAACATTAATTTCAGTTATATAATCACCGATGACATCTACACCGACGAAAAGCAGCCCTCTTTTTTTTAATGTATCGCCAACTTCTTGGCAAAGCCAGTTATCTCTTGCATTTAAGGCAACTCCTTGAGCTCGCCCTCCAGCAGCTAGATTTCCTCTAATTTCTCCTTTTGCGGGCAATCTTGCCAATGCATAGGGAAATATTTTACCGTTTATAATAAAAATTCGTTTATCTCCCTGGCTAATCTCGGGTAGAAATCGCTGAGCCATAATATGCCACAAGCCATTGTTGGTTAAAACTTCAATTACCACATTAATATTAACATCACCTGCCCTCAGTCTAAATATTGACCCTCCACCCATGGAATTGAGTGGCTTGAAAACCACATCTTTATGCTCTTTAATGAAATCTCGTAATAAAGTAGATTCTTTGGTGACAATCGTGGGCGGCATACAATGAGGAAACCATTGAGGAAATAGTTTCTCATTAGCATCACGCAAACTTTTAGGATCATTTATTACTCTTGCTCCAACTGCCTGGGCTAACTCTAGAATATAGGTCGTATATATATATTCCATATCAAAAGGAGGATCTTTTCGCATAAGGATAATATTAAAATCTCCCAATTTTTGCGAAATTTTAGTTCCTAAATCAAACCAATGAGTGGGATCATCATAAACTTTAAGGGGAGAAACATTTCCAAGCGCAATACCATTCTTTATGTAAAGATCTTTTTGCTCTAGGTAGAATAAAGACCATCCTCTTTTTGCAGCCTCAAGTAACATGGCTAAAGTCGTGTCTTTTTTAAAATGGATTTTCGAGATCGGATCCATAACAACAGCAAGTTTACTTGTCACCACCATCCCCTATTTGCTATTTTATTCTGCAAGCTCTCTAGCCGCCGCAATTAAAGCAAGCCTTGCAATTACGCCATACCAATATAATTGATTGTCATTATTGTCAAAAACAAATGACTCAAAATACATGCCAGGGGCATTTAGATTTTCAGTAACGCCCTTACCAGCGTGAATCCGATAAAATCCACCCACTATCTGTTTACCAATCATGTAAATGACTGGCTCTGCTGAAAACTCCTCCTTGCCAAATTTTTCACAGGTAGGTATTCCTTCTTGAATAATCACTTTCCGCACCTCCCGACTTCCCTTAATACTTGCCATTCGAGTTCTTTCCTTACGATTTAATTTTGTGAGGTCTTCTGGCTCTTGAATCATCATCACCGCCATACCATAGGTTCCCGCATCTGCCTTAACCACTAAGAAAGGCTTCTGCTTGATCTCATATTGATCATATTTTTGTTTAATTTCCTCTAATAAGTCCCTGGCATGATTGACTAAACAACTCTCTCCATCTTTCACCATAAAATTTACTTCTCCGCAATAACGAAATAAAGGGGAGATTAACCAAGGATCAAAATCAAATCGTTCACAAAATTCTGCCACCACTTTGCGATAATGCTTGAAATGATTTGATTTAAGCCGTGAGTACCAACCTGCAGATAGTGGGGGTATTATCAATTGGTTAAGTCCCTTCAACACCTCTGGGACTCCTGCTGATAAATCATTATTTAATAATATGAGACAAGATGAAAAACCATCAACTCCAACCTGGTTTCCATTTCTCTTTAAAGGCTCTAAAGTAATAAAGCCACCGGAAGGTAATTCAATTTCCTTCGCTTCCGCAAGATCAGTTAGCAATGAACCGATACGAAGCTTATACCCAGCTTTTGCAAATATTTGCATAATTTTGGCTATATTTTCATAATAATAAAAGTTACGGGTATGATCTTCAGGTATTAATAGTATATTTTTTATCCCCTGGCATATCTCTTCCATTTGTGATTGAACAGCCTGGATGCAAAGCGCAGTCGAATCAGGGCTTAAGTTATTGAAACCAGCAGGAAATAAATTAGTATCAACTGGGGATGATTTAAAGCCAGAATTACGCAAATCCACCGAACAATAGATTGGAGGGGGTGAATTCTGCAATTGATTCTGAATCCAATGTTCAATAGCACTTCTATTTGCTAACAAATACCGTTCTATTTCACCTAATGGTCCTTGCGAGGAGATGATGGGATGCGGGACCTTATTTAATTCTAAATTAGACATACTTGGTCCTTTTTGATTATAAAGACGACTATTTTATATTACCCTGCTAAGAAAAAACTTCAACCCAGGACCCGCTTTATAACGAATTAGTTACAGAAAAACTTGATTATCGAGTTTAACGTCAGTTCGACGAATCTAAGCAAAGAATCTCTACTGCCGTCGTCCCGCGGCTTGTCCGCGGGATCCAGGAAGGAGAACTGGATCCCGCGGACAAGCCGTGGGACGACGGCACACTGCCATTAAGTTAAGCAATCTGTCGTCCGGTGATGGCTTGATCACGGAATCTAGGAAAGTGCCCCTATCCTGGATCCCGCGAACAAGTCGCGGGACGACGGTGAAGAGGAAATGCCCTTAACTTAATGGCAGTGGGACGACGGCAAGGAGCGATGACTTTTACTTAATGGCAGTGGCCGTAATCCACCCCACCTCTCTTAGATTCGTCGAACTGACGTAGTTTAAGGTTTTCATCAGAATTTAATGTTATTATAATGATTATTCCTTAAGGCAGTAAATTTTATGTTTTGGTTAGGCAAATTTCTCGGTGCCATTTTTGGTTATGTGGTGGCGGGACCTATAGGTTTAGTTTTCGGGTTACTTCTTGGACACTATTTTGATATCAGCTATAAAAGCCATCAGCAGTTCTATCAAGCTCCAAAACCACATACTCACACTCAAGATATTTTCTTTCGAGCAACATTTACTATTATGGGCTATATTGCTAAATCCGATGGCCGAGTGTCTGAAAATGAAATTCGTGTTGCTAGCCGCATTATGCAAAACATGATGTTAACCAAACAATTAAGGCAACAAGCGATCAACTATTTTCAGCAAGGCAAACAGGCGAATTTTGTTTTGGATCAAATTTTGTCCTCCCTTTACAATTCCTGTTTCTCACAACGAAATTTATTGCATCTTTTTCTAGAAATACAGTTACAAGCTGCCTACGCCGATGGCATTTTAACTTCAAAAAAGCAAAAGATTTTAGAACATATTTGTTATCGATTAGGACTCAATTCTTCAGATTTTTTCTTTCAACATTGGAGCCAAGGTCAAGAGTCAAGACAAAAAACTTATCAACAGCCAAAGAAAGATCACCTACAAAGTGCTTACCGGACATTAGGTGTGTCATCCTCCATCAATAATAATGATCTGAAAAAAACCTATCGAAAGTTAATGAGTCAGAACCATCCAGACAAACTAGTTTCAAAGGGACTTCCAGAGGAAATGATTAAACTTGCAACACAAAAGACGCAAGATATTAAATTGGCTTATGAGTGCATATGTAAGGCAAGAGGGATCTGATAAAATCCATAGGCTAAAGCTACTACTTTTCATAGGAATTCATTATGCCGGACTTTAAAATTTCTGCCTCTATTCTCTCTGCAGATTTTGCCAATCTCGGGAAGGAAGTTAATTCAGTGCTAAAAGCTGGAGCAGACTCTATTCATTTTGATGTCATGGACAATCATTATGTACCGTGCCTTACCATAGGCCCTTTGATTTGTTCCGCTCTTCGTAAAGATGGGGTCACGGCTTCAATTGATGTTCATTTAATGGCAAAACCAGTCGATTCACTCATTGTGGAATTTGCAAAGGCGGGAGCGAGTTATATTACTATTCATCCGGAAGCAACAGAACATTTAGATCGTAGCTTGCAGCTCATTAAAGATTCAGGATGCAAGGCTGGCTTGGCTTTTAACCCAGGTACCTCTTTAAAATATTTAGAATATGTATTAGAGAAACTCGATCAGGTTTTGGTCATGTCAGTGAACCCTGGATTTGGCGGGCAAGCTTTTATCTCAAATAGTATGCGAAAAATTGGACATGTAAAACAGCTTATTCTAGAAAGTGGTTACCAAATACGTCTGGAAGTCGATGGTGGTATCAAAGTTGAAAATATTGCCCAAGTCGCTCGTCAAGGGGCTGATACTTTTGTGTTAGGAACAGCTATATTTCATAGTGAAAACTACCAATTGACTATTGCAAAATTACGAGCTGAATTAACTAGAGTCACCCATTAATGACAACCAAAGAACAATTTCTTAAGTGGAAGACCCAAGGTTTTAATTGGATTCCTATTATTAGTGAAATCATAGGTGATTTAGAAACACCCCTAACCCTGTATTTGAAACTGGCTAACAATCCCTATACCTATCTGCTTGAATCAGGTTTTAATGGGGAGCATTGGGGAAGATATTCCTTTTTGGGTCTTCGCGCTAGCTTTCGTATCGTAATTAATGAGAACCAAGTTTCATACTTCCAAGAGGATACTCTCACACAAGAATTTTATTCAAAGGATCCACTTAAGAAAATAGAAGAAATTTTCAATAGATACAAAGTTCCTCCACTTGAAAATTACCCGCGCTTTATGGGTGGTTTTGTTGGCTATTTTGGTTATGATACCATTCGCTATATTGAGCCGAAACTTAATCAATTCAAACAAAAAAATTCATTAGAAGTCCCAGATATTTTTTTGATGCTTTCTAACGAATATATTGTTTATGACAATTTAACTAACAAAATATTCATTATTGTTTATGTATCTCCCGAAAATAAAGATGCTTATGAAAATGCTCTGCATAAAATTAATACCATCAAACAAAAAATAAAGCTATCTCAGCCCCAGGCGGAACACTTTTACACACCAAGTCAAAGTGATTTCATCTCTAATATGTCAAAAGAGGTTTATGAAGAAGGAGTCAGGAAAGCCATCGAATATTTTAAAGCAGGTGATGCGATGCAATTAATCCTATCGCAGCGCTTTAGTAAACAGTTCGAAGGGTCTCCTATCGCTTTCTACCGTACCTTGCGTCACCTAAATCCCTCCCCTTATATGTTTTATTTACATTTTAGCGATTTCCATATAGTAGGTGCATCTCCTGAAATTCTAGTACGCTTAGAAAACAATCAGGTCACGGTAAGACCGTTGGCAGGAACCAGAAAAAGGGGCAAAACTAGAAAGGAAGATAAGCAGCTGGAACAAGATTTACTCAATGATGCCAAGGAAATTGCAGAGCATTTGATGTTAATTGACCTTGGACGAAATGACATTGGTAAGATTTGCGAAATAGGCTCTGTACTTGTCAGTGAACAAATGATAGTAGAACGTTTTTCGCATGTGATGCATATATCTTCCACTGTAACAGGGGAAGTTAAACCCACGCTCACAAGCCTTGACATATTACGAGCCACTTTTCCAGCAGGGACTGTGAGTGGAGCGCCTAAAATTAGAGCGATGGAAATTATTGATGAACTTGAAGAAGAAAAGCGTGGAATTTATGGAGGAGCAATTGGATATTTGGGGTGGAATGGTAATTTGGATATGGCCATCACATTACGTACGGCTGTCATTAAAAATAACAAGATATATATCCAAGCAGGAGCTGGATTAGTTGCAGATTCAATACCTAGCTTGGAATGGCAAGAATGTATTAATAAAGCAAAGGCACTGTTCTTGGCTACTGAAAAGATTAAGAATCTTTTAATCGAGTAATGATATGATTTTGATGATTGATAACTATGATTCCTTCACCTACAACCTTGTCCAATATATGGGTGAACTGGGGGTAAAAGTAAATGTTTATCGAAATGATGAAATAACCCTGCCGGAAATAGAACAACTAAAACCAAGAGGCATTGTCCTTTCGCCAGGTCCCTCTACTCCGAATGAAGCAGGCATTTGCTTAGCCACTATTCAACACTTTGCCGGTCGAATTCCTTTACTGGGAGTTTGCCTTGGCCATCAAAGTATTGGCCAAGTGTTTGGTGGTGAGGTGATTAGAGCTAAAAAAGTCATGCATGGAAAAATTTCATTAATCCATCACAATAACGAAGGGGTATTCGCCAACTTGCCAAACCCTTTTAGAGCAACCCGTTATCACTCTTTGGTTTTAAAAGACCCATTGCCAGATTGTTTTGAAATCACTGCCTGGACACAGACAGATACGACTGAATTTGACGAAATCATGGGTATAAGACATAAGTCCTTACAGGTAGAAGGCGTCCAGTTTCACCCTGAATCTATTATGACAGAGCATGGGAAGGATTTATTACAGAACTTTTTACAACGATGCTAATTTGCAAATATGCTTATACAAAACGCCATTAAAAAAATTATTTCTTTACAAGATTTAGATACTGCGGAAATGAAAGCAGTGATGCAACAAATCATGACCAAGCAGGCAACCCACTCCCAAATTGCAGGCTTTTTGGTTGCTCTTGAAATGAAATCGCCTACAGTGAATGAAGTGACAGCCGCCGTTGAAGTCATTCGAGAACATGCTCATAAAATTTTAATCAAGGCAAGACCTTTAATTGATATAGTAGGGACTGGCGGTGATGGCCTGCAAACATTTAATATTTCAACTGCCTGTTCCTTTGTGGTGGCAGCGGCTGGTGCCACGGTAGCAAAACATGGAAATCGTTCTGTTTCTAGCTCATGTGGTAGTGCAGATCTGTTAGAGAAAGCAGGAGTCAAGCTCAATTTAAATCCGCAGCAAGCCAAAGCTTGTATAGAAGAGATTGGCATTGGTTTTCTTTTTGCACCTTATTACCATGAAGCAGCGAAATATGCATCAATTCCAAGAAAAGAAATTGGTGTACGCACTTTTTTTAATATACTTGGCCCACTCACAAATCCTGCACAAGCATCCCATATTATGCTCGGGGTTTATGACAAAAAATGGCTTATGCTAGTTTCCAAGGTATTAATGAATTTAAATTGCCAACGCGCGCTAACAATACATTCCCATGATGGTTTAGATGAAATAAGTATTGCACAACCAACGGACGTTGTTGAATTACGCAATGGCGAACTTTTCTCCTATGAAATTAACCCTAAGCAATTTGGATTTCATTATAAAACACTTGATAACTTGCAGGTCAAAGGTCCAGAAGAGAGTTTAGCGCTTATCAAAGAGGTGTTAAACAACACCCCCTCTCCAGCAAGGGATATAGTGCTATTAAATTCTGGTGCTGCAATTTATCTTGCAGGACTTGCTAATAACATAGAAGATGGAATCCGAAAAGCAAGAGAAATTATCTCAAGCGGCAAAGCTAAACTTAAATTCGAACAGTTAATTACCTACACGCAACAGTTTTGATAAAAAAAATGACGACATTCAATAACATTTTAAATAAAATAATTTCTCATAAGCATGATCAGCTTCGTGAAAGAAAATCATTTAAGAATCTTAATTCACTGAAAGAAAAGATTTCTGAAGGATTGGTTCCCCCTTTACGCTCCTTTAGCAAATCCTTGCGCTCAAATATAAGCAAACAAGGTCTTGCGATTATTGCAGAACTCAAAAAAGCATCCCCCAGCAAAGGGCTTCTTTGTCAAAATTATTCTCCCAAAGACATGGCACCTGATTATGAAAAGCATGGGGCTGCCTGTCTATCCGTATTAACAGAAACAGATTTTTTTCTAGGTAGTGATGAAGACCTGAAAATAGCAAGGAATACAACTCATTTACCTATTTTGCGGAAGGATTTTATTATTGACAGCTATCAACTATATGAATCCCGCTGCCTTGGCGCAGATTGTGTTTTATTAATTGTTGCGGCCCTTTCCAAACAACAATTGCAGGAATATTATGAGATTGCAACGGAATTAAATTTAGAGGTATTAGTTGAAATTAATACTGAAGAAGAACTGAGTAGTGCACTTAACACATCTGCTTTTTTAATAGGCATTAATAATCGAAATTTAAAAGATTTTAGTGTCAATTTAGATAGAACGATATCACTGGCCAAATTAATTCCTCAAGATTATCTCATTGTCTGCGAAAGTGGCATTCAACATCGCAGCGATATTGAGTACATGCTTCAAAACAATTTACAGTCTTTTTTAATTGGCGAAGCACTGGTTAAATCTACTTCTCCTGGTCTTAAGCTGGCTGAGCTGTTAGGTGAAGTAGACATCTTACCCTAGACTCCAAGGAATAAGGCAAATTTATATATAAGACCCTGAAAGTAACTCCATTTCTTCTCCACAGGACAAATAACAATCTTTATTTTGTAAACCATTGAACTAATTAAATATGCCCCATGTTATGATAACCTCAAGAGGCAGTGAGGTAGCTCATTGCCTCATTAAAAAAGTCACTCATTATAGAAATTTATTTGATGATAGTAGACAGAATAAATTTAACCCTATCTTCTACACAAATTTTTTGAAGCTCAATAATATGATAACCACATTGAGGATAAAATCTTAATAATTGATTATACTCCTTAACGCCATCTTCAAAAGCATGCTTTCTTTCATCATCTTGAGTATAAATTTCTTTCCAGGGTGGTGTCATAAAAATTGTTGGATAAAATCTCAATTCATTAATGAAATGATCGTATTTATGTATTTTTAAAGATTGAAAGTAATTAACACCTTCTAAAAAGCTGCGATCAAAAAAAATAATTTGATCTTTTACAGTTTCCATTTCTTCAGCTTGATGATATGCCTCTATCGATTTATCAATAAGCAGTTCACAAAAAATCTGAGGTTTTTCCCAGGGAGTAATATCCCCATTTACTGCTAACTGTTCTTTAACAAGTTTTCTACCGATCTCTTCAATAACAGCGTACCCTTGGTCATGCAATTCAGAAAGGAGTGTCGATTTTCCTCCTCCAGAACAGCCAGATATAACAACTAATTTATTCATAAAACTATCTCTTTAGCTTAGAGCTCGTGCATGTTTCTTAATATTGGGTCACCTTTATCCCCCCATTTTATTTCAAAGTGCCTAGCTTGACGAACATTAGCTACACTTTTTGGTTTAAAACAGACTATACAGCTTGCACCATTATCTCTTACGCTATTATACAATATGCCAATAGCACCATTATCACGATGCCGCTGGCCAAATTCTTGGGATGTAGTGTAGCTATTAGGATTATAAATAGCTGAATCCATCCAGTTATCTGCCCTCGCATCAACATACCCTTCATTAAAATCTGCTAGATACTCACGCAGATGTATGCTCGTTAATTGGCCAACTTCCTCCAGCTCTTTCTTAATATGGAAAATTATTTCGCTCAGACAATCCGATAGCCCTTGGAAATATAATAATTTGCAACTAAAAATAGTTGCGAATTTAACAATAATCCCCTATTCTTTATCCATGACAAAACGTGAAAAGCTACTTGATAGATTTTTAACAAAACCAAGGGACTTTGCTTGGGATGAATTATCCAAGGTTCTCGATGGCTTTGGGTATAAGCAAGTCAGCGCTGGCAAAACCGGTGGATCAAGGGTTCGCTTTGTAAGCCCCGATTATCCACCAATCATTTTGCATAAGCCACATCCCAAACCAATATTAAAACGCTATCAACTAGAAGACATTATCAACCTCCTTAGACAGGAGAAACTATTATGAAAGACTTAATGCAATATAAAGGTTATTACGGCTCGGTTCATTTCGAGGATGAAGACCTTATTTTTCATGGAAGAATTGAATTTATTCGTGCCCTAGTTAGCTATGAAGCAACTGATGCTAAAGGGTTGAAGAAAGCATTTGAAGAAGCAGTCGATGATTATTTGGCAACATGCCGTAGCCAAAAGATGGAGCCTGAAACGCCATTTAAAGGTAGTTTAAATGTTCGACTCGGGCCTGAGTTGCATAGACGTGTTGCAATCGCTGCCGAGCAGCATAATTTAAGCATTAATAAGTTTATTGCGGAAACATTGGACCAGGCAGTGGAATAAAATGACCTTTCGGAATTAAGAAATATATTTGCGACTAAATTATTTTTTTAGGTCAATTGACGCATATTTGGGGTATCGTTGCTTAACTCAAAAATCGAACCAAATAGAAAGTATAGTGAAACCAAAAGCACAATCCATTTCCCCTATTTTTTTTGATTCAATTAATTTTGTAAAAAACAGCGATTATCAACCAGAATTCACTCTGGCTGATTTTAAGAAATAAGCAGCGACAAATTTCTGTTAGTGACAAGCCTGAGCAACAGCTACACCGACGCCTTTACGACGGGCTAACCCCCTGCCCCACTGCCATTAAGTTAAGCAATCTGTGGTCCGGTGATGGTTTGATCATGGAATCTAGGGAAGTGCCCCTATCCTGATCCCGCGAACAAGTCGCGGGACGACGGCGAAGTCGCGGGACGACGGCGAAGTCGCGGGACGACGGCGAAGTCGTGGGACGACGGCGAAGAGGAAATGTCCTTAACTTAATGGCAGTGACCCCCTGCCCGTCCCGCGGCTTTTATAGTGAAGCGAGGAGTTTCAGCAACGCCTTTGCCGCAGCTGTGGACGACGCTGGGTTTTGGCCAGTAATCAGATGACCATCAACAATGGCAAAACTTTGCCAGTCATCGACCTTCTCAAATAGACCCCCAAGCTTTTTCAGTTCATCTTCGACCAGAAATGGCACTACCTTGGTCAAATGAACCGCTTCTTCTTCGGTGTTGGTAAATCCAGTAACTCGTTTACCCTTGACGATCGACTCACCATTGATCTTGACATGACGCAAAGCGGCGGGAGCATGACAGATAGCAGCTACTGGCTTGCCACTGTTATAGAATGATTCGATCAGCGCGATGGAGTGCGTATCTTCCTGCGAGGTCCCACATTGGGCCATGGCCACCTGGATAAAAGACAGCGTCATAGTCGTCGGCTTTGACACTGTCAAGCTTTACTGTGTCTGCGAGCACAGTCTGAGTCGTAGGATCCTCCTTGAAACGCGCTGTTAAATCCGTTTGTCCCTCCGGCGTATCACTCTTAGGATCCATTGGGGGCTGGCCTCCTTTGGGAGAAGCTACAGTTAACGTAACACCCGCATCCAAGAACGTATAGTAGGGAGCGACAAACTCTTCCAACCAGAACCCTGTTTTACGTCCAGTGTTTCCGAGTTGGTCGTGTGAGGTTAATACCATCAGAATCTTCATCCTATTTATCCTTTTATTCGTGTCTTTAGTTGTTGAGTAGTTAATTCACGTGCAATCTGTCGAGAATTATTCTCTAAGAACCTTGTCACCACTTTCCTGCGTGTGCACCTCCGTCGACGTGCAGCACTTCTCCTGTGACCATGTTAGCCTCTGTGAGATAAAGAACAGCTTCCACAATATCTTTCACTTCCGCAACCTTTCCCATCGGATTGAGAGTCTTGAGAAAGTCCATGGAGTCATCTTTGTGAAGTGGTGTGCTGACAACGCCTGGAGCGACCGCGTTGAAGCGAATACCTTCCTTCGCATACTCGATGGCGAGACTCCGGATCACAGCATTCAGACCACCCTTGGTGATCATCGAAACAGACGCCGTCACACCGGCAATTGGCTGATCAGCAAGCGAAGCGGTGATATTCACTACGCTGCCGCCGGACTTCTGCTTCAATATTTGTTTCACTACGAGCTGTGTAAGGTACAAAAATCCCGCCAGATTGGTTGAGACGAGAGCGTTAAAGTCTTCGGTGGTAAAGTTCGTGAAGGGCTTCGTAAAGAAGATACCTGCATTGTTCACCAAAGCATTAATTGTCCCGAAATGTGTGATGGCGGCTTCAAAGATCTTGGAAGCGGTTTCTGGTTTCCCAATATCTCCGTCTACTAGAACCAGATTGGACGATGTCGAGAACCGAGTTGACGTGCTGATGGTACGAACTCCAGCTACAACCTGATAATCATGCTTAAGGAATGCCTCAACTAAGCCAGCGCCTATACCCCCAGACGCCCCTGTAACGATTGCTGTTTTCTTATTCGGCATGAAATTAATTCTCCTGTTTGATTGAGCTCGAGTGATCCTTCAGCTCGTTGAGATTGAGTAATCTCGTGGTAGGACTGCTTCAATCACTTCCTGAGCATCCTGAGAAGAGTAAGTGCCGCTGGCTCTCTACTTTTTTGAAAAAATTTAGTTAATTTTTTAATGGGACTCTTGAAGGTATCTTCCATTGATCGCTCCATCTCTCAATTTATGAAAGGGAAGATAATAATTCAATATTCGAAAAATTGGAACAATTTCCAATGAGCTGTTCAATTCGAAATCCCCTTTGCTTTTAAAAAAAACCGCGCAACTTCCCTTGGGGATTTTCTTAATACATCAACTTGATAATTTAAGTCCCTCATCTCTTGATCATTAATTTTGCCAGAAAGAAGATTTAAGGCAGAAGCTATCTCGGGATGTTTTTTCAGCACCGCCCCGCGCACGATGGGGGCAGCATAATAAGGAGGAAACAGATGTTTATCATCAATTAACGTTACCAGATGATAAGCAGGAATCCGACCATCTGTTGAAAAGGCCATAATGACCTCTAGTTGATTCAAGTTAATGGCTTGATACATTAAACCGGTTTCCATTAACCTTACTTTTTTGAAACGTAGATGGTATTTTTCTTTTAGTCCTAAAAAGCCATCCGGCCTATCTAAAAAATCAGCAGGCACCCCGATAGTGAGATGAGGTGCCAAAAAAGTTAAGCTACTTATAGCATAGACTTTATTGTTTTTTGAAAAGTTTTTTCGCACAGCTATTGCATTGCTATTATTAAAGCCAAAAACTTTGAGCCAAATAATATCATAACGTTGCTGATAAGCTGCCTTAACGTAATTATATACTTGATTAGCATCTGTTAATTTTGATTGCTTTAAGATAACGACATAGCTTGTGCCAGTATATTCAGGATAGATATCAATCTGCCCATTCACAATTGCTTGATGACTAATAAAAGTCCCCCCTAAATTAAATTTTCTAACTATTTGTAATGTGGTTTTTTTTTCTAATGTTTGTGCAATTAATTCACCTAAAATTAATTGCTCGGAAAAATTTTTGGTCCCAATGATGATCTTGTTTGTATTTGATTTTGAATAGAAGAACAGCATAAATATAAATAATAGGAGAAAAAAACATCCTATCGCCCAGTGTTTAAGACTTTGTTTCTTCCAAATCTTCTTCCTTAGATGGAGCGATTTTTCAATTATTGCAATGAGATAATCAAGCAGCAATGCCAACAGCGCCGCAGGGATTGCTCCCAATAGGATGAGATGCATATTGTTTAGCGACAACCCTTCATAGATAAAATCTCCTAGTCCGCCTGCTCCTATGAAGGCGGCTAAAGTTGCAATACCTACACTCATTGCAGTAGCCGTCCTGATACCTGCCACTATAACTGGCAATGCCAAAGGCAATTCAACCATCTGCATTTTCTGCATCTTAGTCAGCCCCAAGCCATCGGCAGCTTCTAATAAATAAGCAGGTATTCCAAGTAAACCTGTCACAGTATTTCGAAGGATGGGCAGCATTGCGTATAAGACAAGCGTAACAATAGCTGTTTTAATTCCAATCCCCAAAAAAGGAAGCAAAAATCCTAATACAGCTAAACTTGGCAATGTTTGCAAAATACTGCAGACACCTAAAATATAATTTCGAAGCCTTTCTTTACGAGCAATTGCAATTCCAAGAGGGATACTGGCAAGGGTTGCTACAAGAATGCCACCTAATGTTAAATAAATTTGTTCGAGCAACTTCTCGATTAACAGGGGAAATTTTTCAATTAGAAAATGGGGATCAATCATTTAAAAGGCCTTCATATTCTTTTAGATGATTGAAAATTTGAACGAAAAGTTGATGAACATAGTCCGTAGCAGGATTTTTAAGAATCTCTTGTTTAACACCAATTTGCTCAAGCCGACCATCGTTAATCACAGCTATTCTATCACCTAGGCGCAAAGCTTCGAAAATATCATGCGTGACAAAAACAATTGTCTTTTTAAGTTTGTTTTTGATATTTAATACTTCCCTTTGCAGCGCATCGCGATTGATAGCATCTAAAGCACCAAAGGGTTCATCCATAAGCAATATATTTGATTGTGTGATTAATGCACGAGCCACTCCCACTCGCTGTTGCTGCCCCCCTGAAAGTTCAGATGGATAACGACAGGCAAACTCGTCAGGATCTAAGTTCACTAAGTTCAAAAATTCCCAAGCTTGCTCTTTTTGTTCCTTTTTAAATACCTTATTTAACTTCAAAACAATGGTAATATTTTCTTCTACTGTCAAATGAGGGAATAAACCAATTCCCTGAAACACATACCCTATTGAACGACGCAATTCAACTACATTGAGCTCATCTGTCCTCTGACCATTGATTTCAATAACGCCTGAAGTGGGTTCTATTAATCTATTAATCATTTTAAGCGTAGTGGTTTTCCCAGAGCCTGATGAGCCTAATAGAACTAATGTTTCTCCAGCATTAACCTCAAATGAGACATCATCAACAACAAATTCCTTTCCATCAAAGGATTTTTTAATATGGGACAACTTAATCATTAAAAATAATATGTCGTCTTTGTCATGACTTTCGACATTATTTTCATCATGGTTTTGACAAAATTAGGTAGTTCAATGGCACCTGCCGATAATGCTACTGTGGCATGATGCGCCTCATCAGCTCGCATTTGTTCCAAAATCAAGCGGCTTTTCTCGTCCTCTACAGGTAGCCGCTTTAGATGTTTTTGCAAATGCTCTTCTACTTGGCGCTCGGTTTCCACCACAAAACCTAAACTCCATTTATCACTTAAAACTCCCATTAATAAACCAATACTGAATGCACCTGTGTACCACAATGCATTCAAGTAACTGGTGTGGTCATTTAATTCCTTCAAACGATCCTGACACCAAGCTAAATGATCTGTTTCTTCTTGGGCGGATTGAAGCAAAGCTTTTTTGATATATTCAGAACGGGTGGCAATAGCCTGGCCATAATATAATGCTTGAGCACAAACCTCTCCGGCATGGTTTACTCGCATTAAAGCAGCACTTTTTTTACACACGTCTTGCGATAATGGGATATCATCTAAATTTTTTGAGGCAGGGCTGGGCCTTTGAGAAGTAGGAGAGGCGAATAAAGTACGCACGCCATTATCAAATGCAACCAGCAAACGATCAATCAAGGAATAACGTATTGACATGCTCAATCCTTTTTAGCTTAGTTTCGTTGATATCTATATCTTTTTTGCCTCTTAGCTTCAAATCATAATAGCATATATGATAGGGTATCCACTCTATCCAATGTAAAAATTGAGCATGAAAGATGAACACAACGGAATTTGAAAACCAACCTTTAAAGCAATTTACTGAGAAAGCTTACCTTGATTACTCCATGTACGTTATTCTAGATCGTGCATTACCCCATATTGGCGACGGCCTAAAGCCAGTTCAGCGGCGAATTTTTTATGCTATGTCAGAGCTTGGGTTAAAAGCAGGTGCTAAGTATAAGAAATCAGCCAGAACAGTAGGCGATGTACTGGGAAAGTTTCACCCACACGGAGATGCCGCATGTTACGAAGCCATGGTATTGATGGCTCAGCCCTTTTCATATAGGTATCCTCTCATTGATGGCCAAGGTAACTGGGGATCACCTGATGATCCAAAGTCATTTGCTGCCATGCGCTATACAGAATCCCGTTTGTCTAAATATTCTGACGCCCTCTTGGTTGAATTGGCAGAAGGCACGGTTGATTGGGTTCCGAACTTTGATGGCACTTTAGAGGAGCCTGCTCTTCTACCCTCGCGAGTTCCCAACATATTATTAAATGGTGGTACCGGGATTGCAGTTGGTATGGCAACAGATATACCTCCCCACAATCTACGAGAAATAGGTAAGGCATGCATCCATTTACTTGATCATCCCAACGCCACCCTTGAGGATATTTGCGAGATTATCCAAGGGCCTGATTTCCCCACTGAAGCTGAAATTATTACTCCTAAGCATGACATTATAGAAATATATCGGCAAGGAGTTGGCAGCTTGAGAATGCGCGGCATCTACATAGAGGAAGATGGTGATATTATCATTACAGCTTTACCACACCAAACCTCTGGTTCCAAAATACTTGAACAAATTGCCTCTCAAATGCAAGCAAAAAAATTACCGATGATTGCAGATCTACGCGATGAATCTGATCATGAAAATCCGACAAGATTGGTCATTACGCCTCGTTCCAGTCGAGTGGAGATTGAGTCCTTAATGGCTCATTTATTTGCAACCACTGATCTTGAGCGAAGCTATCGGGTCAATTTAAACATGATTGGTCTTAATGATAAGCCCCAAGTCAAAGGACTCTTAAAAATATTAAGTGAGTGGTTAGAATTTCGAATCTTAACTGTTCGAAGACGATTAGAATATAAACTCAAGAAAGTTTTAACTCGCATACATATATTAGAAGGATTATTAGTTGCTTTTCTGAATATTGATGAAATCATTCATATTATTCGAACCCAGGATTACCCTAAGCAAGTGCTTATTGAAAGTTTTCATATAACTGAAGACCAAGCTGAAGCCATTTTAGAATTAAGACTTCGTCACCTTGCTAAATTAGAAGAAATTAAGATTCGTGGAGAGCAAGAAGAACTGGCTAAAGAAAGGGCGAATATTGAAAAAGTACTTGGCTCGCAAAAAGCATTAAAGAAGCTTATTCGTCAAGAACTTACCCAAGATATAGAGAAATATGGGGATAATCGTCGCTCTAAAGTCGTGATTCGTAAGGAAGCCCAAGCGATGCGAGAGGAGGAAATTATTACCTCCGAGCCTATTACAGTGATATTATCGCAAAAAGCTTGGGTAAGGGCAGCGAAGGGTCATGAGTTTGGAGTTGAAAATTTAACTTATAAAGCTGGCGACTCTTTTTTACAATCAGCAAAGGGACGCAGCAATCAACAAGCTGTTTTTTTTGATACCACAGGAAGAAGCTATTGTCTTGGGGCCCACACCCTGCCTTCTGCCAGAGGACAAGGCGAGCCACTGACAGGACGCCTTAACCCGCCGCAAGATGCCAGTTTCGTCGGTATTTTGTTATCTGATCCATCGCAGCTCATCCTTTTGGCATCAAATGCTGGATACGGATTTATTACCGAACTCCAAAATTTATACACCAAAAATCGCGCTGGCAAAGCTATACTCAGCCTACCAAAGGGGGCTAAAGCACTCACTCCTAGATTAATTCATAATTTAGCAGAAGACCTAATTGCTGCTGTCACTTCAGAGGGACATCTACTGGTATTTCAAATTCAACAATTACCTCAATTGTCACGTGGAAAAGGCAATAAGATAATCGCCATTTCATCCAAACTTCCATCTAACGAAGAATATGTCGTTGATATTCAAGTAATAAGCCCCAAAGGCTCATTAATGATACATTCAGGAAAAAAGCCATTTGAAATTAAATACAAAGATATAAAACATTATAAAGGTGAACGCGGCCGACGAGGACATCTTCTACCAAGAGGTATTCGTAAGGTTAATGCTTTAGAAACTTTTTGCGAGTCTTGAGGAAAATCTTGAGGAAAATCTATGAGTTATATTGATCAAACATTGATGAATGATGAGAAAGTCATTTACAGAACAAGGCCAGCTTGGGTTATTTTTTCTCCAGCCTTTGGTTGGTTATTCCTGGCAATTCTGATTTTGTTTTTGGCGCCACGCTACCATTTTGCGAATTTTAGTATCTATGGAAACTACACACTAACAGATATCCTGGGTGTTATTGTACTCATTATCTCTCTCTTCTCAGGGTTGGCAGCTTTCATTCATTATCAATCTTCCGAATTTGGAATAACCAATCGACGAATATTAATGAAAGTCGGTTTCATCAGCCGGCTGTCACTGGAAATACTTTTACAACGCGTTGAAAGCATACAAGTCTTTCAAACAATACCAGGGAGAATATTTAATTATGGGACGATCATTATCAGTGGAATAGGCGGCAGTAAAGATCCATTTCACAACATCCAAGATCCTTTATTATTTCGGCGTTACGCTCAACAACAGCTAGAGCACGTTAAGTAAGATGTATTGGGGTTTATAAGTACAGGCATTTGGGTTGGTTTATTTGAGTTTGTTCTAAAATACCGCTAAGTACGGGATTTTCTCCAATTTCTGAAGAAAACCTTGCCATAGCTTAACGAACTTGAAGTCTGGGAATAAAAAAAGAAAATGTTGCCACCATTGCAAAAATCGACATACATCAATTGGAAGATTTGCTACGGGATACTAGTGAAGTATAAGTAAGCCATTATGTTTTATAACCCGAAAATTTTTTCATCCATTACATCATTTAAGATTACTTTACCGTCGTAACGATTAGATTCAGCTCTTCCAAAAAAGATGCTGCCTGTCGTTGACTTAGAAGAATTAATAGCTTCAATTTCTTCTATAGAAAATTTAGGATCTAATTTGTTTTTTATGTAAACGCAAATATCCTTCAATTCATCTCTTCCCAATCCGCACTTAAGGAAAGCGTCTTCTTCTTTCTTCCACATTCTTTTGCCCAACGAAGTTTTGCGAATTAAGCATTGCTCTTTGAACAAAAATAGTTGTTCTTCTGGAGAAAGTTTTTTGATTGCATCAATCAATGTTTGTTTTGGTATTGAATCAAAACTACTATCCTGGGTATTAGTTGATAATCTATATAAAAAATCCCTTAAAGCGTCATAAGCTGCTTTGCTGTGTCCCTCATCTATAGCTTGCATAAAATGGCAAATCGCTTTATCTAGTTTTCCTTCAGCTTCATAGGTCGGCCCAGTTTCGAGAATACTATTGGCCAGAACATCCTTCTCCTCATCAATCAGATAAAAATCATCATCAAGCACCTTAGGGCCAGGATTGTTAGAAGTAACAGGTCGTCTCTCAGCTTGCTTTATAGAAGCAGTCAACAAAAGTTGAACAAGCTCAGGACGATTTTGCTTTCTTGCCAAGTCTAAGCAGGTCTTTCCCTTATGGCAAAAGGTTGTAGATGCGCCAGCATCTAGTAAGCTTCTTATTGCCACAGAAGCTTCAGAAGTATTCGCAGAGATAGCCTTGAACAAGACAAGATCATACTCATCTTTGCCTACTGCTGAAAACATAGCTATAGTATTTACACATAGCCAATGCCCTAAAGAAGCTGCTAGGCCTATCGGAGTTTTGCCTGGTGGAATCTGTTTTTCTCCATCTTTCGCTAGGCTATAAGCGCCATGTTGCAGCAGTTTTCTAACAAGACCAAAATGATTTCGCTCTATTGCCAAGTCTAAGCACGTCTTTCCCTTATGGCAAAAGGTTGTAGATGCGTCAGCAGCCAGTAAGATTTCTATTGCGTTTTGAGCAAAAGCAGCATTATCGATAGCTTTAAACAAGGCAAAACCATACTCATCCTTGTCATCTTTATTTACTGCTGGAATCTTAGCTATGGCCTCTACACATTGCCAATGCCGTAAAGAAGCTGCTAGGCCTATCGGAGTTTTGCCTGGTGGAATCTGTTTTTCTCCATCTTTCGCCAGGTTAGAAGCGCCATGTTCCAACAAAAGTCTAACTAAATCAGGGTCATTTTTCTCCATTGCCAAGTGTAAGCATGTCTTTCCTTTATAGAAAATGTTAGCAGGTGCGCCAGCAGCGAGTAAAGAACGTACTATCTTGGGTTGTTTAGTAGAGATAGCCTTAAACAAAGCAAGGCCATACTCTTCATCGGTGTACTGATCTTTAACGTCGTTAAGTAATCTCTGCACTATTTTCTCAACATCTTTACTTTTCATGGTGCTACCTCTTTTCAACTTTAATTATCGAAAATTATACGCATGGAAGCTTAAATAAATATTAGGCATTCCTCTCAACCACGATTCTTTTAGGTGTGAATAAATATTTCATCTCAAAAGCCATAGCCATAAGCCCATAAAAAGGGAGCTTAAGGGGGATTTTTTTTAAATACCACAAGAGCCAAAATTTTGAGAAAGCCAATGTATTATGAATACAAACAGGTTATGATTGCATTACTGTATTAAAAATAACATTTACAAAGTGATACACGTCGATGTCTAAAAAAATTCACCAACCCATGGATAAACTATTCAAAAGAGCTTTCACAGACCCTCGCGTTATGCGTGAGTTACTCCAAGCGCATTTTCCCCAGGATATTCTAAAAAATATGGATCTATCGACGCTGAAAATTGAAAAAAACTCCTTTGTGAGCAAGAATTACCGAAACTCTGAAACCGATTTGTTATACTCAGTACGTTACAAAGACGCTACCGCCTTTATTTACATTTTGTGTGAGATGCAAGGTAAGATTGATGAAGACATGCTTCTGCGACTAATGGGGTACATGCACAGTTTTTTTGATTTATGTCGTAAACAGCGCCCAAAACAACCATTGCCAGTCGTCTATCCTATCGTCATATATGCCGGAAAAAAAATCTGGAATGCGCCCTTAAATTTTTTCGATCTTTTTGGTAAGAATAAACATCTAGTTAAATCCATATTCACAAAAGATGTATCTTTTATCGATATTCACCGCTTGCCAGATAATGACATTGAGCAGCATCGTTGGGTTGGTTTATTTGAGTTTGTTCTAAAATACCGTCATGTACGGGATTTTGTCCAATTTCTGAAGAAAACCTTGCCCTGGCTTAATGAACTTGAAGTCTGCGGTGGTGGTGATTATGCTGGAACTGTGATAAATTATATTGTAAATGAACTCAAAGTAGAAAATAAGACGTTGTTTATAGAAGCAGCGAACCAACATCTTTCAGAGACATTGCGAGGAGAAGTTATGACATTAGCACGGCAATTTGTATTAGAAGGTGAACAGCGAGGCATCCAAATTGGTGAACAACGCGGTATCCAAATTGGCGAACAACGAGCGATACGTGAGATGGTGTTGAATATGCTCGACGCGGGAATAAAAAAAGAAAATGTGGCCACCATTGCAAAAATCGACATACATCAATTGGAAGATTTGCTACGGGATACCAGTGAAGTATAAGTAAGCCATTATGCTTTATAGCTCGAAGATTATTTCTTTCACTACATCATTGTCATTTAAGATTAAATGCCCCCTGTAACGATCAGATTCAGCTCTTCCAAAATGGAAGCTTAAATAAATATTAGGCATTCCAATCAACCACGATTCTTACTCATTAGAAAACTTCTTATGAAGTTCCAAGGATGCTGAGTTAATACAATAGCGAAGACCAGTAGGCTGGGGACCATCAGGAAAGACATGACCTAAATGAGCATCACATTTTAAGCAGGTTACTTCTACTCTTCGTAAATTATGTGAAAGATCTTCTATTTCCTTAACTGCATTTTCGGAAATAGGCTCATAAAAACTAGGCCAGCCGGTGCCAGAATCATATTTATGTCTTGAGGAAAACAGAGGATGACCACAACATTTACATACGTAGATGCCTGGTTCTTTACAATCCCAATATTTACCAGTAAAAGGTTCTTCAGTACCTTTCATCCGGCAAATAGAATATTCTTCAGGGGTTAATTTGTCCATTTTATTCCCTTAACTCATCACTTCCCTATAAAAATATTTTTATTCAGGAAAAAGGTTGTGGTATTTTAACTCAATAATGTCAGTTCGACGAATCTAGGAGAGGCAGGGTGGATTACGGCCACTATCATTAAGTAAAAGTCATCGCTCCTTGCCGTCGTCCCGCGGCTTGTCCGCGGGACGACGGCAGTAGAGATTCTTGGCTTAGATTCGTCGAACTGACGTTCAATAATCAAATTAAAGAGCCAATCTTATTTCATTATAAATAAACGATCTTTTAAAAAGAAGGGAAATATGCCGACGTATAGCACGAATGAGTTTAAAAGCGGTTTAAAAGTTATGATTGATAACCGCCCTTGCTCCATTATAGAAAATGAGTATGTGAAGCCTGGTAAGGGCCAAGCATTTAATCGGATTAAATATCTTGACTTAAAGACAGGAAGAGTTTTAGAAATAACTTTAAAATCAGGGGATACCCTACCCGGTGCCGATGTAGCGGAAATGGACATGCAATATTTATATTACGACGGAGAATTCTGGCACTTTATGGTGCCAGATACCTTTGAACAACACGCTGCCTCAGAAGAGGCAGTAGGTGAGTCCAAGCAATGGCTGAAAGAACAAGATTTTTGCAATGTCACAATGTGGAATGGCCATCCCTTAACAGTAAATCCGCCTAACTTTGTGACCCTAAAAGTAATTGAAACTGATCCAGGCATCAAAGGAGATACCGTGAGCGGTGGCAGTAAACCGGCAACACTTGAGACAGGTGCGGTCATTCGCGTCCCCCTGTTCGTAAACGTGGGCGACTTGCTTAAGGTTGATACCCGTACTGGTAAATATGTTTCGCGTGCTAAAGAATAATGCTTGAAACCTGGCATCCTACAGCCTCTTTAACTAATTTGCAACTGAGAGCAAAAATTATTAAGCAAATACGACTTTTCTTTGAGGCGCGTAATGTGCTCGAGATTGATACCCCACTTCTAGGTCATAGCACTGTGACGGATCCCCATCTTGCTAGTTTTGAAACTGCGCTAGTCTTTTCAAATTTTTCTCATACTAAACTTTATCTTCAAACTTCACCTGAGTATGCTATGAAAAGGCTGCTTGCTGCAGGGGTAGGTTCCATTTATCAAATTTGCAAAGCGTTCCGTAATGGAGAAGTAGGGAAGAAGCACAATCCAGAGTTTACCATTTTAGAATGGTATCGCGTGGGAATGACCTATATAGAACTTATGAATGAAGTCGAAACTTTCTTAACGAAAATTCTTGGAACGTCCCCTGGGGATCGCATAACTTACCACGCGCTTTTTCATAAGTATTTCAATATCAATCCACATACTTGTTCATTAGAGACTTTAAAATCTATTGCAAACAGGTATGATTTAACCTTTGAGAATTCACAGGATGAAAAGGATCACGACGTCTGGCTAGATTTACTGCTAACGCATCTTATTGAACCAAACTTAGGACAAAAAGCACCTCTTTTCTTATATGATTATCCTGAGAGCCAAGCAGCATTGGCAAAAACTCATGTTGAGAATGGTTATAAGATTGGTGAACGTTTTGAGGTTTATTTTAAAGGTTTGGAGTTAGCAAATGGCTATCACGAATTAGGTGACGTCAATGAACAAGTTTCCAGATTCGAGCAAGATAATAACAACAGACTGAAATTAGGAAGGCCAGCTATCCCTATAGACTTCTCTCTCCTTAAGGCACTGCCCATGTTACCCAATTGTGCGGGAGTTGCCATGGGAGTTGATCGTTTAATAAGTTTGGCAGTTGGAGCAAACCATCTTTCAGAAGTTATTGCTTTTCCCATAGAAAGATCATAAATAAGGAGCCACATTGTGATCAGAGCATTTTTTGCCATCACCTTAGATGAAGAAGTCAAGCAGGGACTACTAACAGAAATCAGCCACTTAAAAGAAAATTTTCCTGTATCCATTAAATGGGTTAAAAAGCACCAATTACATTTAACCTTACGTTTCTTAGGTAGCGTTACAGGAAGCCAATTAGATCAAATAATCAATACCATCGTCATTGATAATTTGCCTTCATTTAATCTTGAGTTCCAACATCTCCTCGCTTTTCCACAGCATAAGCCCAGAATAATTGGTATGAGTGTCAGGCCAAATAGGGAATTGTCTCTTGTAGTTCACTACTTAAGAAGAGTCTTAATGCCTGTAGGTTTTGCTCCAGAAGACCGTGCTTTTTTACCTCATATCACCTTAGGACGAATAACCAAACCTAGAAGGAAACTGATTATGCTCCGGCCTACTGTTACTGCAAATCTCCAACACGTTTCACAAATTACACTCTTTGAAAGCCAGCTTTCTCCTGAGGGGAGCAAATATTCAGTGCTTCAGCTATTTCCATTAAAAACAACCTCAGGAGTTCCTGTAATTTGATGGAATGTCATTCAAATTAATTTAAAAGTTGAGAATCACGTATCATTATTGCTTTAAAATCCAGATTCATCACCTTGATGAAAGCAAAAATACCCTTGCAGATCAATCCCTTCGACTTCTATTTTTTCATCTGATGTCAAAGAGCAGGAAATATTTGACCAATCCTCTTCGTTTTCCTCGAGGCATATGCCAAAACACTCTGGTTAGGCTGCATTTTTCACATCTACTAATAAATCCAAGCCATCTCGATTAAGCAAATCTTGCAAGCAAAGGCGTACAAGCTGTTTTTTTTGATAGCCTAGTTTATCAGCAAATTCTGCCGCCATCTTAGGGCTGATAAATCTCCTATTGTGCTCTATATCACATAAATTTTGCTGAGGAATACCAAGCTGCTTAGCAAATTCAGATTGAGATAGTTCCTCGCCCTGTCGAATGGCCAATAGATATTCACCCAGTGTTGGTCTTTTTCCTATTAGTGATTCCAAATAGTCTAGTGCTTCTTTCGATTCGTCAGTAATCATGTTTATTTACCTCTAGAATTTCAATAACTTTTATTTTATCTTTATCGATAACTTCATAGATTGCTCGATATGCTTTACTTAATCGGATGGAACGTTGCCCCTTTCGAGTTCCCTTCAAAGGTTCATCATGAAAACCAGGTATTTTTCTTATCTCCAATAAACCATCGTGTGATATGGCTTCAATCCATTCAAAAAGCTTAACCAGAATATGTTTGGGTACTTTTTCTAAATCTCGCTTAGCGTTTTTATTGATAATAACTTTGTATATGTCCATAGTACTTTATCTATAATATTACCCAAGTATTGGGTAATAATCAAGTGAAGTATGTTTGCCAAGAAAAGTTTTGGTGCACACGATATGTGTATTTATTAATAAGCAGCATAACATGGCAATCCACCACTTCAATTTGAGCTATTGGTAGAGCCATGAAAGTTGAGAATGGCGTTATATTAATAAACTGATTGCTTTTCAAAATAACTTCTGAGATAGTAACACACGGCCTGGAAGTACTTCCAGGCTGCGGAGAATCATAGGCGCGGAAACACCTAAGATCCTCTACCCACAAATAACCTAACTTACACGAGGTTACTCATGGATAACGACAAGATACCACCCAACAGCGCTCACGCGCAAAGACCTTTTTCTTTTCTCAAGATTCCTGCATTCCAGATGCTATATGCAAATGATTTCACCTCGTGCAAACCCTCGGTTACACATGATTTTGTGGGCAAGAGGTGTAATCAGTCTGATCAGCTAGGATCTTGGCAGTATCAGAAAAAGGAGTGGTAGCTTAGCAGAGGGGGGTTGGGCAGGATGGTTTCCATCCTGCCTTCAACTTTAATTAATCCCTCCTGCGGCACCTATCTTAACTATGATAAAACACCGAAAAATTGCAAAGCTTTGGAATAAAAATGCAAAGTGCTGGATCAAAACTTCCGAACTCGGTTTTGATGTTTGGCGCGATCATCTTAACACCACCGCTTTTTTAAATATGTTGCCAGATGTAACTGGATTATCTGGCTTGGATCTTGGCTGTGGCGAGGGACATAACTCGCGCTTAATCGCTAAACGATGCAAAATGCTAACCGCTATCGATATTTCTGATGAATTTATTCACTACAATCAAACTAATCAACCCCCAGCTAATATCCTTTTTCAAGAAGCCAATGCCAGTTCTTTGCCATTTGCTGATCAATCATTTGATTTTACCATCGCCTTGATGGCTTTCATGGACATGGCAGAAATAAATAAAGTATTCCAGGAAATTTACCGCGTTTTAAAACCTAACGGTTTTCTACAGTTCTCCATTACCCATCCTTGTTTCAATGAATTTATTGGGCAGTGGTGTGATAACAACCAAGGCGAACGATGCGGCTTCATGGTGAAGCGATATTTCATTGAACCAGAAGGAGAGATTCATGAATGGCAACACTTCCATGCACCAACCGATATCGCCCCCTTTCAAACACCGCGATTTCTCAAGCCTTTGAGCAAGTGGCTCAACATGCTTGTTAATGTTGGATTTTTAATTGAAGAAGTCTATGAGCCTTATGCGGATGATAATGCAATCGCACAATATCCTATTTTGGCCTCAACCAAAATAGCCGCTCATAGTCTTATGATAAGGACAAGGAAATGAAAAATAACCATAACCATCTATCATTGGAACTTATTATCGAAAAAATGCCAGGCAATGTCTGGTGGAAAGATAAATCTTTGCATTATTTAGGGTGTAATGCCCAGGTTTTAGACCTAGTTGGTTTATCAAAAGAAGAATTTATCGGCAAAACGGATCAAGAGCTATGGAGCAAACAGATTGCTGATAATCTGTTGCAAGCTGATCAGCATATCCTCGCCACTGGAGAAACGATTAGTCTTGAAGAAGTCATTATTAAAAAAGATGGCACGCAAGTAATCATGTTAACTAATAAATCACCTTACTTTGATGAGAACAATCATATTGCCGGAATTATTGGTACCGCTACTGACATTACTTATCGCAAGCAAGCAGAAGAGGCAGTAGCTGCAGCCAACCAAGCAAAAGCTGAATTTTTAGAGAATATGCGCCATGATATCCGCACTCCACTGGTGGGGATTACCGGTTGTGCGCATGCTATTAAAGATTATATTGATGATCCGCAAAAAACTGATCAGGTCAAAGAATATGCCGATATGTTAATTACTTCAGGTATAGCGCTGACTGCTTTATTAAACGAAATATTAGAAACTATCAGAATCACAACTGGTGAAGTTCCATTTGTTAAGAGAAAATTTGATCTAAAAGAAAAGCTCCTGGCCATTATTGATTTGAATCAGGCAAAGGCACGTCAAAAAAATCTTAAGCTCACTCTAGAGCATGATATGCAAATTCCGCAGTACTTAATAGGTGACCCTAATCGCATTCAAAGCTTGGTATTGGAATTAGTTACCAATGCACTTAATTTTACCGATACAGGATCCGTCAAACTTTCAACTAAGCTTTCAATGCACAATGAAAAAGATGTCATTATTAAAATTATAGTGGCTGATACAGGCATAGGAATTAGTGATAATAAACAGCAGGAAGTATTTACTCACTTCAAGCGTCTGATGCCTTCGTATAAAAGCAATTATTTAGGTGCTGGGTTAGGGTTGACTTTGGTTAAACAATTTATTGATGATTTAGAAGGTGAAATTTATCTTGAGAGTACGTCAGAGAAAGGTTCGCAGTTTACTTGTGTGATTCCAATTAAAGAAGCCTTACTTGATGAGCAATTCGGTGTTGATAGCGGACGTATTGAAATAATAGGCGCAAATCCACCTATTTGTCCCACTCAAGTCAAAGCTGTGGAGAATATGCGCATCCTTTTAGTTGAAGATCAGCCCATTGCAGCCAAGGTGACTAAATCACTATTTACAATATTAAATTGTGTTGTTGATGTAGCCCAAGATGGTCAATCAGCTTTTGAATACGCGAAAAACAACACGTACGGCCTTATTCTTATGGACATTGGGTTGCCTGATATGAATGGATTTGAAGTAACTAAAAAAATTCACGCCTGGGAATTATTGCAAAATAAGCATACGCCAATTGTTGCTGTTACAGCACATGTTGGTGATGAAAATAAGGAGCAATATTTTCAAGCAGGAATTAATGAAGTATTATCTAAACCGCTGTCGAAAGAAAAGGTGCTTTATATTTTAAATACCTATTTCCCCTATGAGTAAAAAGCTAATTTACGCCAATCAGAACCACCCAACAAAAATATTGCAAAAGTTTTTTATGACAGAAAATATTTTGATGGTTGGGGTATGGGTATTGTTAAAATTTTTGATCTTTGTCGTGAAAATGATATGCCAGAGCCTAAATATGAGGAATATTCAGGCGGAATTGAAATAACATTTAGATTCAAAGAGCCTATAGCTATTACAAAAACAATTATGCCAGTTAAGCAGCAGCTAAGTGCAAGACAGGAAGCAATATTAATGCTTATTAAAAAAAATGGCGCTATGGGGATTCAAAAAATCATGTTAGAGCTAGAACAACCGCCTTCGCAAAGGATGGTAAAGAAAGACTTAAATTATCTTAAAGAAATTGGATTGTTGGATTTGAAAGGAAGCGCGAGAGCGACGTTATGGCGGCTTAAATGAGTGATGTGGGAACTATCGGGAACTATCGGGAACTACGATAGTCGAGACGGCCGCTTTTACGATATCCAAGAAGAAAGTTGAGAGAAATTGAACGAAATAATAAGGGGAATTAAGTTTTAGCAAGAAAACACAGCAGCATAAAGATTATAAAATATCAACAGAAATATACTTTACTAGGGTCTGTCGTCAATTAGCTCCCACTACTAATTTAGTGAAAAGAGTATGGGAACATAAAAATAAAGCAGATATTTTAATGGGGCGGATTGGTCTCTACTAACTAGGGTTGTCCATCATTATGATTTCTACGTGGATTGGAAGAAATCAGATATTCATCAATGCATTTTGATTATACTATTTCAATTAATTCTGAGTATTGTTTAAGATTTTCGTCTGCTGTTAAAAACTTTAAGGGTTCACTTATCGCTTGTGCAATCAGAATCCTGTCAAAGGGATCCCGGTGAAAATACTGCAACCGATGTCCTTCAGTGATATGCTTTGTGGTTAAAGAGAGCTCTTGAAAACCACTACCTAAAATTGCTGCTATTAAATCTTCAATATTAACATCTAACTTACCTAGTTTCGCTTTGATAGAGGCTTCCCAGATCGACACACTACTAACATACACCTCTGCTGCTTCTACAATTAATGAACGCGCAATTTTTGAAAGTTTTTGATCATCTTTAACACACCAAAGATAAATATGAGTATCTAATAGCAATCGCATTTAATGTCCCTCAAAATCGATGAGGATGTCCTCCGGTAATGGTTCATCAAAATCCTGAGCAATTTTGATCTTTCCCTTAAGTACGCCAAATTGACACGGTACTACTTTAGTGAAAGCGACAAGTCTAACGGCTGGCTTTCCTGCTTTGGCAATGATAACTTCTTCGCCACGGATAGCAGCATCTACCAGTTTGGAGAAATGGGTTTTGGCTTGATGGATATTAATAGGTTGCATAGTGATTCTCTTTTTTAAACTAAGTCTAGTTTAGTCTATTGTAAATAAAATTTCAAATATTTCTTTGTAGAATAAAAATCAAATTTATATTTAGCTTATTTTAATACTTGCCAATATCCTTAACTTAATTAGCTATTCAATCTGTTGCTATTGCTACATCTGCTCATAAGACGTTATTTGGATCGGAATTAGGAGCTGTGTAAAAATAAGTTATCTTTCTTGAAACAATCAGTTATCATAAGATCAACAAAATAACTCTTTAAAGAAAAGGCAAGTTATTATAACACAGCTCCTTACACCAGATCATCATTGCGAGCGATAGCGAAGCAATGATGGCTAAGTACTTTTTCGATGTACCTTACACTCATTCTCCAAATTCTCTATTTGATTTTCAAGAACTTTTATATCTCGCAACATCTTTTGAGCATTCACTGAATTGAGATTGATAATGACTTTATATTCATTAGATGTGTTTATTAATTCTCCTTTAAAATAGAGAGCTTGCTTCTTCAACTCATCTTTTAAGAAAAGTTCATCGTCTTTATCACTTATTTGTATAATATTTGAAACAAGTAAATTTCCATTGAGGGTAAACTTTAAATCATGTATATGAGGAAAATCCTCTTCCAAATTTTTCTCAAATCTATCGCCAATAATAGATGTTGCATAATGTTTTTGTATTATAGCTAAGAACTGGTTGATAAGTTCTGCTTTTCGTATATTGCCAAAACTATCAGGTATCACCAATTCATTCTTTTTATGATTAGTAGCGTTACATCGCGAAAGAGCACTTTTGTTTAGAGATTGCTCTCTAGATACAGGCGAAGACTTATTCAAAGATTGTTTATCTAAATGGGAAGGAACTTTGGGGATTGAAGAAGGGGGTGGGATATTATCTATATTTTCAATATTATGAATCCAATGAACATCAGCATCATTAGGAAGAAGGCTTATAAAGCTGTTAACTAATTTCCATAAACCAGTATCAGGTTTAATGGAATACTCTTTAAAGAAAGAATTAAGCTTTTGTTGAATTATATTAAATGCCTCATCATCCTTAATCATTCCTGTTGACAATTGTAAATAGACATGCAGTAGATCACTAGTTAAATTGGAAGCTTGCCTTTTGATGGATTTATCACACGAGGAGTCATTAATATAATCTTTAAGAATTTGATATATTTTTGAAGCTAAAGGGTCTTCAGTTTGAGTTATAATTTTACCATAAAGCTTCGCACTTTTAAATTCCTGAGAATTAATCATTAAAATTTTTATAATATCAACCTGTCCTTCATCACTCAATGTGTTAATTTTTTCTCTGAACTCTTTAGGCATATCAAGTAATGATTGTATGCTATTTTCAAGAGCTCTTTGACAAATTTCAGGATTGGATTGATTCTGATAATATTCCTCTAAAAATGAATGAAACTTCTTAATTAAAGGTAAACAATCATTCGCCCTTTCACCCATAATAGCTTTTGCAACTTTATTTAAGTTAAAAAACTCACATTTTTTATAATTCACAGAGTTTGAAGCTTTGTAAACTTGAGCAAGCTGAAAATCATTATAGTGTTCAAAGCCCACAGTTGGAATGCCTTCTTTGATGCACACACTATTTAATAAATTAACTTTGTTTATGCGCTCTTTTTCGGTCCTATTTAACCAAGGGACAGTTTTGTAATGAGCGTCTATTAATGTGTCAACATCAAACTTTACAACAAAATCAATAACTTTATCATATTCCTTTACTATTTCAGCGGTATCTTCATAGTATTTTGTCATTACTTTGGTTGAATCCTCAATTTCAAATTGAAAAGCAGCGGTTACACTTTTGTGTGCAATTTCGGAGATTGTTAAAAGTAGTTGTAATTTTTGCTTAAACTTAGAGAAACTTGGAAGTTGACTTTTTTCATGTGTAAATAAGTGCTTGACAGATTCCCCGTGAATCTCAACCTGTTCACGAATAGCATCGTCAATCATCATTATGACATGCTCTCTTTTTTTATTAAAAAAATTATCTCTTCCAACCGAACACAGCATTTCATTTATTTTTATTAATGTACTCGCAGCGTACTGTCGAATTTCACCGAGTTGCTTGTTGATAGTACTCAGCCTTTCTCTATCTTTATCTTTATCTTTAATAGTATCTTTTACCTTATGTATAGCTTTCTTATAGCCATGGCCATGGCTTTGAGTCGAATTAAAATCCTTAATATTCCTCTCAACTATGTCATAAGAAGATTGTACCCTAATTTTATTATCGAGCACGATTTTACGAAAAGGCACATATTTATCAGCATATTCATTGATGTGATCAATTAATTGTGAAAGGTTCTTCAGATCTTTCAAAGTAATATTTAACAAATTGTGCATTTTGTGCATTTTTTCAGACAAAAGAGCATTACTAACTGTGTGACGCTTGTTTAGCATAATTAAACCCATATTAAATTTTAAAATAATATTTTACAATATTTATATTAAGGAAATATTATTCTTGTATATCTAAGAAGCCAATTTGAAGTTTATAATTTTGTAGCTATCTTCTGCTTATGTGTTAGTTTATAACTATTTATTTCAACTAATGTATAAGTTTTATCATCCTTCATTTTTATAGAACGGACAACATCCCCAAAAAACCTATAATCCTTGCTGGAATCTTTTATCTTAACTTTCTCTTGTTCTTGCTCTCTGACGATAATGCCCTTTTTACCCTGGCTTTTATTGATTACTTTTCCACGGTCACATATCCTTAATAAATTTCTTGCCATTAAAGGATTTTTCTGGCTTATTTCTTCATATAATTCTGGCTTAATATATAAATAGTGCCGAATAGCTGTAGGGCCTCGTAATTTAAAAAAATGGCAATTAGCACTATTTTTTTCATAGATGGGATAGCCTTCTCCCCAATCAATAGTCTTATTAGGTTTTGTTTTGGGTTTTTGCTCCAGAGTGTTAGGAGTTTGCTCTGGCCTATTTTCTACCTTTTTCTTAAGTTTATTTTTTGATACGGGTTTTTCATCTGCCGTTTCCTCTAAAATAGTATTGTTTTCAGGTAATATTTTTTGAACAGGGATAAGAGGTGCCTGATAAAGCGCATCAGAAGTTAGTTTAATTTCAAGATTTCTGCTAATCTCATTTTTGCAATTTTTGAGAGCCCTAAGCAAAGCCTTTGTATCTATATAATGAAGGTCATAAATATTAATAGCTTGATTTTTTTTATCATTGGAACAAATAATATTATTTGCTTTAAGAGCTTTTAATAATAAAAATATAGAGTCGCAATCTTCCAGTTTAATATTAAGAACCGGGTACATTTTGTTACCATCTTTCACATAATTTATTTTAAACTGGGCATTGATTTTTTCATCATTAAAAGCCTGTGTAATCAGGTCAATATTTTTATTTAAGATTTTAGGTTTTGTTTGAGAAATGGCAACTTCAAAGAAGTCCTTTTTTTTGCCATATTCCTTTCTAATCTCTAATTTAGCCTTTAGATCTTCTTCCCCTGTTACGACACAACAATTTTTATAGATAATCTTTTCTTCACGAAATTTAATAATTTTTTCACAACCATTTTTCGCAAGCTTAGCCCAAAACAACGTTTGGTCCAATTCATTTTGCACGAACGTTTTCCTCATGAACATTTCACATAGTTCAACTACACGGAGGTTTAATTGATATGGTTTACCCAATTGCGAATGCTTTTCGTCTATAAAATCGTCATGATCCACTGCTGTTAAAGCGTACTCTTTTGCTTGTGTATAATCATTATCTAGAATAGCAAGGTAAGCCATTCCTTCATAATATTCGCGTAAATGTTCAGTTTTTTCTATTACCCCAATCTGAGGGTAAATTTTAATAATTCTTTTAAGCCATTGAAAATATTTTTTAGAAGTATCTATATCATTTAATCTTAAAGAAATTCTCGCTAGATAGACACAATGTTCGCCTATGTTATATATTATATTATCCACATCCTTTAATTTGCGATTTTCTATCATATAACACTGAGTCTGCAAAAATATAAAATACTTGAGCATGGCCTCCCCAAGCCTCTTTCCCTCCTCATAAAGCATAGCTTTTGACAATTTCGTTCTTACCATGAGACCCTCTAGCTCACAAGCAACAAGTATATTTCTAATATCCTTTTCTAAGATAAGAGGCTCTTTCCGTTTACTTTTAGCCTCTTTAAGAAAGCGGAGTAATTCATTAAATACTAAGGTAGGTCTAGCAACATCTTGAAATAAGGAGTCAAAAGTTATCCCATGGAGAAAACCTCCATCACGCAGAGCTATTTTTTTCTTGGCTATAAAATCGAATAGTTGTGAACGGAAATTTTGTAAATTTTGTTTTTTTATTGCATGTTTTAGCTTTGAAATATTTTTTTGAATAGTAAAAATTTCTTCGAACGTTTCATCAAATGTTTTATCTATAACTCGTGATTCTTTAGCCATTCTTTATCCTCATCTAAAAAATTTTCAGAAAAATAACTTGTTTTTTTCTTCAAAAATACATGAAAGTTTCGAGTATTTTACAAGCGCCGTCTCGCGACTTGTTCGCGTGATCCAGAGAATAAATAGCGATGAACCACGTCATCAACATTATTTGCTAAAATTATTTTCTGAAAAACTATAGCTAATGCAATTAATAAATAATTTCCTTTAACCCCTTCCTTATTCAAAGAGACCTCGCAGTAACGGCAATTAGGGTCTTAGTAGTTACTATTAAGTTAAAGGATGATAAGCTAAAGATATTAAGAATATATTAAGCGCTTGTGGAATATTGCGAATTATTCATTCTTGGCGAAAAGATGTTAAATGATTACCTGAATTAGCCCTTAGTTTTACCCACTAGGAATTTTTCCTATAGGCAGAGCTAATATCCTATAGAATAAAGGAAAAATAGAGATTTTGTATCTAAATTAAAGTCTTGTGAATTTATTGTTCCTAGTGGGCATTTTACCCACTAGGACATTTTAATAACATGCATAATTCTCGAGAAATGCTATAACAAATTCCTAGTGGGCAAAACTAGGGGCCAATTCAGGTGATTAATATATAAATGAATAATGGTTTATATATTAGCCTGAATTCGCCCTTAGTTTTATACACTAGGAAATTTACATCGTATTTCTCGAAGAATTTATATATTTTAAAAGCAGTCTAGTGTGCAATATGTACACTAGATCATGAAATTTAAAATCTATTAACTTCCCTAGGAACATGTCTGAAATAACTCTTACAACTAGTGCCGGTTTGCGTGCAGATTTAAAAGAACTTTTTTCGAAGAAATGCGCTCTTTGGGCCGTCGTTCCTCGCCGCACAAACCGTGTAGAATGCTTAACAACCTCATGCGAGGAATCCAGCGCCAATCTTATGAAGAAAGCTAATTTTTTTCTTTGAAGGTGAATCAGATCAGACTTCAGCTCTGGGTCTTCGTCCTATTGGTTAGAGTATTTTTCATACGTCTGTGCGGACGAGGATGAGGCTTCCAGACTTGTGCATAAGATATGGGTAAGTCGCGGGAGCGCCCTTAACTTAATGGCAGTGCGGCGAGGATCCACGTTTAGAGGTCTGATCTGATTTGCCTACAAAGAAAAAAATCAGCCTTCTTCATAAGATTGGCGCTGGATTCCTCGCATGAAAGGTTTGAGCATTCTACAAGCATCATGCGGCGAGGAACGACGGCGAGGAGAGCGCCGTCCCGCGACTTGTTCGCGTGATCCAGAGAATAAATAGCGAGGAACGACGACCTCAACATTATTTGCCAAAATAATTTTCTGAAAAACTATAGCTTGACTTGAAAATTATCTTTCTTGCGATCGAATTACTTTTCTAAAAATCCATAATCAATCAAATGGACTGTCGATATGCTGCTCTAGGTGTTTTACCCGATATAATTTTTAAAAAAATAGATAAATCAAAGGAAGGAATTTTTCTTAGAAATATTGAAGAAAAAAAGAATTTCATCTTTAAAATAAATTTTTTCTATTATAGATGATTTCGATATTTTTCCTTCTTCAGCTTCATGCCAAGTTGAAATAAATTCTTTTCCCATTTCTTCTAAAGTACCAACAGTTATTAAAATAGACCTATTATTCATTTTCTTTACCCCCACTTCCTGAATTAATTTTCGTTTGAATATAAGCCCAGTTTTCATATGCAAATTATACAATATGGTTCTTAATTAACAATAAAAAAGAGTAGTATCGAAGTAAAAAAAAACCCACAGTTGGGCAGGAAAAGCAACAATGCGTATAAGACTGTAAGCGTAGGAGCTTAACCGAATGCCATTGCTGCAACAATCCCAAAAAGAGTCCCTATTTCTTTGAATTTACCATAGAAAGGTCATTACCATTTTTCACTTCGCTTGCAATCCCTTTAGTTCCTGCAAATTCATCGAGTTTGTCCTTAAATAAAACAAACAAAAATTCATAACCACTTGCATTAGCCAGTACCTTTTGAGAAGGGCCTATTAGCACTTCCCCATCGCGTTTGTCATACGTGTTAAATCCTTCAAACACATTGGGATCAACATTTAATAAATTTGCTAAAGGCCGTTTAATTACGCCTCCCAAGGTGTTCTCAACTAAGACATTTTTAATTAATACGCCCTTCGAAACTTGTTCTTCCAAGATTTTATATAATCTATTAGCTATATAATACTGATGCAGATAAATATCCTCAACTACTTTGGCATTCTTCAACCATAACAACGATTCTTTGCATAGTTTTAGTAATTCGGTCACCTCAGTTGGAACAGGACCGAATACACTCCAGCCTCGAAATGCTTTTTTGAAATCTTTCAAAGCTTGGTTTAAATTATTTAATTGCTCAATCACCGGTTGCTTAATGCTAGCCATATCTACTTTTCCTTCAAAGGATTTAAAAATAGACTGAGGAATATTTTTTCTGTTGTTGTAAGCATAATCATGAATCTTAACACATACTTCTTTATATCCTTCCTCCTTTACATTTAACGCTTCGCATACTTTTTCTGTTAAATGACCTTTTTTGACTGCCACTTTTAAAAGTTCAGAAAATTCTTTATTGTTGTGATGAGTAGTTAAAACCTTCAAAACATACTCTTGATATGAAATTCTCTCTCCCTGAGTAAGAAGTAATAATTCAGCTTCTAATTCTTCTGCATCGAGATGAGACAATGTCGATTTGACAAGATTAAAATTTTCATAACTTTGAATAGTACACATTCCTTCTTGAATATTTTTAGGAGGTACAAATTCATTTTTATTCCAAGTAATCAATATTTCTACCCAAGTAGTGTTTAGCCATTTATCAGGTATTTTTATGAAATCTTCCGGAGAAACCTGCATTTTATTAAAATAGGCCTCAGGCAACTTTAAGATTACCTTTTCCATGTCAACGTCCGTTTGAAATTTTATACACAATTCATCTGCTACCTTATTCAAGATGCCAATATCTTCCTCAGTCTCGAACAACTTATTTGTTTTTAAAAATCGGCTTAAATAGGCAGACATTGCGGGATTTTCTATATATCTTTTATCAAGCGGTAGCTGCGAATTTTCCATGAAAAGTACTTTTTGTTTTTCTCCAGTGACTTTTTCAAGTTCTTCAAAATCTGCCTGATTTAAGCTAATAATTTGACCGACATGATTTTTATGAGAAATCTCAAGTTGCTCACTGAATTTAACAGTAACTACCGGACATTTGTTCAATGATGCTTGGATAATTTTAGAGGCTACTAAAAACAAACTAACATGGGGTTTATAATCATAATTATTCTGCTGATATTTAATATTATTTATTTCCAGATGATGACGAAATTCATCACGTATTTTATGAAGGGTATTCGAATCTACTATAACCACGGGATATTTAAAATCGTCATGACCAAATAATGAATTATCTTTTGTAATATTAATTGTAATTTTTTCATACTTTTTTAAAATAGACTGCACTATCTTATTAACTTTTTCAATCTGATTAATGGTAGGATAAAATAGTTGCAAAGTAATGTGAAAGTTCTTTGAACTTTCTTTCATTTCATCTGAATTATTATTTCTTGCTGAAATGTAATCCATTCTCTTTTTCAATTCATTGATAGCTTCTTTATTGTTTATGCGAATTTGTAAGGACGCACTAAATTCCGCGCTACCATCGTGATCTTGTACAAAACTAATTATTTTATTCCCGGTAATTTTGCAGCTAGTAAGAGCTTTATTTTTTGTCAACATAACAATCTTTTCTCCAGAACATCTTTAAAAGTCCAATTATAATGACTTTATATTAAAGATTTATTAAGAAAATCATCGGTTGCCATACTGAATTTTGCAGGGGATAATTTAATGATCTAAATTCGCCTCTAGTTTTATACTAGGATTTTACTACAAAACGTTTCTTTGGGCCGCCGTTCCTCGCTGCACAATCCGTGTAGAATGCTCAAAACCTTCATGCGAGGAATCCAGCGCCAATCTTATGAAGAAAGCTGATTTTTTCTTTGTAGGCAAATCAGATCAGACCTCAAACGTGGATCCTCGCCGCACTGCCATTAAGTTAAGGGCGCTCCCGCGACTTACCGATATCTTATGCACAAGTCTGGAAGCCTCATCCTCGTCCGCACAGACGTATGAAAAATACTCTAACCAATAGGACGAAGACCCAGAGCTGAAGTCTGATCTGATTCACCTTCAAAGAAAAAATCAGCTTTCTTCATAAGATTGGCGCTGGATTCCTCGCATGAAAGGTTTGAGCATTCTACAAGCATCATGCGGCGAGGAACGACGACCTCAACATTATTTGCCAAAATAATTTTCTGATTTACCCTATTGCTCTTTTTTTGTTAGGATTACTTTTGGTTGAATTTTGTCGTATCTTAGTTACAAGAGGTTTTCTACGCTTCATGGAAATTTCTGTTATGATAGACTGCCAAAGAGTAGTAATAATTCACCTGCTAATTCTTCTGCATCGAGATGAGACAATGTCGATTTGACAAGATTAAAATTTTCATAACTTTGAACAGTACATCAAGCCGCAACCGTATCTGCAATGCATTGATTTATGCCAACGACTTAATAAAGCTTTAATTATTCTTCGGTAATATAAGGTAATATAAGAAATATCTTGTTTAAAACATTTTATACCGAGTAATTATATGTCAAATAGAAAATTTGAGTTAAATGAATTCTTTTTTTATGAAGCAAAATCTTCAGATTCTACTGAGACCAGAAATCCATCTGGAGAGTTAGATATACAAAAATCAATCCAAGCTGATACAGCTATTTGGAAGACACCAGGGAAAAAAATAGTAAAGAAGAAAAAGTTAGTTTTATGCGATTGGTCTGCTTCTCAATGGTCTGATGATTTTTTACAAAAAGTGAAGAATAAAATAAAAGACTTACTTGATCAAAGCTTCGAAATTTATGTTGCTCAGAGGATGAATTTTGTAAAGATTACAGAAGACAATATTAATGATATTGATGAAACTGATTTCAGAGATGAAATAACACCTGCCACAAATGAAGAATTATCTATGCGTTTGAGCCAAGCAGGCATTGCCAGTGATCAAATTTCTTTTATTACATATGAAATTGGTAGAAAATTAATTACAGAAAATGAAAAAAACACTTCTATTTTATTAAGTGATATTGTTAAAAGTGAGCATTCAATCTCTCAGATCATTCAAATACTACATTCAAAAGCATTCAATCACTGCTACTTTCTAAACTTACCCATAAAGAATTTCCTAATTTATTAAAGTTATTCCCTAACCTTCGTACCCTAGATTTATATTTAAATAGTGGAAGTGATATTGATTGGGATCAACTACCTGATGATGTGAAACAAGCTCTTTCAAAGTTCGAAGCAGTGAATTTACACTATCCCGAATTAAAGACTAGCAGCTTATCAAAAATCTTAGACTTAAATTATCTACCTTTAGGTAAAATATCAATGACTACGATTGATGAAATACAATATAACACACTTTCCGATAGCCAGCTTAAGAGGCTTGACGCATTAGGACATCATATAGATCAGAAAATGCTGTCACACACTCTACCTGCTGATCCCAAACATGATGCTGCTTCTTTTTTGGACATGAAAAAAGATGATCCTCATCTTCCATTTGAATATAAGGGCAATAACCAAACCCGTAATCAGGATATGATTATTGAAAAATTATGTCAATATTTAACTCTGACAGGTCAAGACACCGATATTATTCCTAAAATACAAGGTGGAATTTGTGTGCCTTTGTCTTTTCTTTTTATTCATAAAAATTCTGACGAATGGGATCAATTCATTACTGCTATTTCTAATTGGGATGCTAAAGGAAATTCTCATCAGATTTCTGAGCACTTTAATAAATTGCTTAAATATGTAAAAGTCTACCAATTTAATCAGGGTGAAAAACAACTGATCGGAGATGATATCACTTCATTCTTAAGAGAGAATGCAAAAGAAGGAGGAAAATTCATATTGTGTAATGAATGGCATGATACCGGATTAAAATATGAAAGGGGATCATGGCATTATTACAACCCTAATTTTGTTTCTGGGAAGTCGCTATCATTTAGTGCTGATCAGTTAGATAATCTCGCTGACAAAATTTACAACACATTTGGCAAAGTGCTATCCGTAAGATCTAAAACATATATGGGGCCGCCTATCCAGCCTATTATAAATAATATCCCCAACTTTATTAAAGAGGGAGGATTGCTTTGTTGTATGTTCACAGTAAATCATATAAAACTGATGGGTTGCTTAAGGGAAACTAACATAGAAGCATTGACATACGAAGTCTTGCACAACGGGTTATTAATACGTACTACTAAAGCTATTCCTACTTGGTTATTAGGATTAAACAGTGACTACTCATTATTCTTTTTAAGTTTGATAAGACAATGCCTGAAGTTGAAGCCAGATACCTTCATCAATGAATTTAAAGTAAGTGCAGATCGACTATCCCCAGAAGAAAGATATAACTATTCAAGAATGCTTTCAAGATTGAATAATAAAATACCTCAAGAATACACAGAGGTAATTAATGCTCTATCCTACATTCCTAGGATCTCCGTTGGACTTTTTTTAATTAGGCCGTACATCTGACAGGCAGTATCTCCAAATAAGCGAATTATTTTTATCCTAAGCTTATTCAAGTTAGTAATCACTTCCTTGATTGGCTTATGAATTTTATCTTCATAAAAATGAACAATGCTGACTCCTTCCATGACTTGAAAAATCCACCTCATTGTTGGATTTTGCACTTGCTTATCTAGTTGATTTGGCAATGTTTCATTTTTTTCTTTTAGTGTTTCGCGTAATTTATATTGGGATATATTATATACCATCAAACAAAGTGTCATTACCATCATGAGCGCTTCAATTCGTTTTGGTGATTTTAAAAAAATTGAATCTACCATAAACCATGGATCTTTAAAAAAACGGAATCCACCTTCAACATTCTGCTGTTCTTTATATTCATCCAACATCATTTGATCTTGGTAATTTTCTTTATCCAGATCATTGGTTGCCAAGATAAAGCGCCCCTTGCTATTTAACAGTTTATTTATTTCTTCCTCATTTCTTGTGAAGCTAGACTTTACTTCATATCCAGTAATAATCTTTTCTTCGCCAGCTTTTGGCTTACCTTTTTTTGCATATTTCATCACTGGAACAACTTCGCTTTCGATCACATACAAACGATTTTTTCTTACTAGTTTCTTTAATGCAGTGAGTGCAGCTTTCTCGCTGTCAAATATTTCATTTCCTAAATGCCATAATGCTTTCTTTAAAGTATCATCTTTACCATTTAATTTTTTTTCTAATGTCTTTTCCTCTCTCTTGTAAGCTTGCTCTGAATAAACTAACAACCATCGTTGTTCAAGTCCGCCATAATGAGAAACAAAAGATGCAATCTTATAGCCTTTTCCTAGCTCTTTCCAATCAATTTCTTTCTCATCTTTTTTAACAAGTTCTTTTGCTTCTTTGATTGTCTCCGGTACTCGAGTCAACCATAGGTAGTCATTTTGTTTTAATAGCTTATCTTCTGCATACAATGCTGAATCCGCTACCCATTTGAAATTCTTTTCTATATTAATTTGATTTTGAAAGTCGCGCACTTTTTTTATTGTTTCATGAAAACTATTTTTATCAGAATTATTCCCACTTAACGGTTCCATAAATAAGGGCATTGCACTCGGGCCATTCACCACCAAAGACAGTACCAATTGCTTGAGATCAGGGCGATAATCTTTTGAATGTCCGTAAGTGATATCAATGACGGAAGGTTCTTCTCCTCCAGTCTTCTCAACGTCATATTCACCATTTACTGATATACTTGTTGTATCTATGTGGCTTAGTGTACCTAATAAATTATTTTCCAGCGCAATTTCAAATGCAACTTCTCCAAATAATTTACTTGATCCATATTCCGCTATTTCATCTAACGCATGACCTAATGTGTAATCTGTGATATCTGATGCCTTAATAGAGGCACCTAGTAAAATTTCTATTGGCTTCGTCTCAAAAAATTGATGCGTTAAATACAAGCGACGATTTGTAAATCCCAATCCATTTAAGATCATTGCTACAGCAGCATTCCCCGTCGATACGACTCGCCTTTCATCCGAACCTCCTATTCGGCTATTAATTTTTTCAGCAATGCCTAAATCTTTACAGGTCGCTGCCACTAATCCATGATGATCCATTGATAGCGTTTGAATGTCGTCTCCACCAATCTCCATGATATTTTTGCTCCTTTCTTGCTAAAAAGGAGATAAAATAGCTTGTTTTTCAACGATGGCATATCAATTTTTGTGTGGAAGGGTAACTAAATGCCGCTGGCTTAGCGGCTAATTACAAAAAGTTCATTTTTTGTTCTAGGAATGTAGGCTCTATTGACTTTACCTATATTTAAAAAACCAAGTGATCTTATCAGCGAGCATATCAAGAACCTGGTTTATACTTCACAAAATCTGTCAAATTTACGAATTATAGCAAAAAACCCAGATAAATCAGATGAAGCGTTATGGAATCAATTAGGCTTTAATTTACAAATGAGAAGCGCCTTAAAGAGAAATGAATTAGTAAAAATTCAAGCGGAAGCTAGATCGCGCGTGGAGCATTTTGAAGTTATTGCGCAAAAAACAGCAGAAAAAAGCTTCCATATCATTTTGCAAAAAATCAATGAACTAGTTTATAGCCCTCAAAATAGAGAACTCTTGCTTGCTTTAGCGAAATGCAACGCTAAAACTGGTCTAAAGCTTTGGGATCGGCTTTTCTCCTCATTAGCAAGTGCCGGTTTCACTAATCATACATTCGTAGCATTAGATAATCACATTAATTTCTTAACGAGCATTCACGCACGAGCAGCGGAACAAGCGTTATTATTTTCTATTCAACATTCTCCATATGCAGATAAAAGATTAATTCCCTTTCTGAAATTAATTAAAAGCGCAAAAATCTTGCAAGATTTTTATGAAATCAGTGATCAAATTTCTGTTGCTTTGGGTATAAATGCTGACGATCTTAAAGTGCTATTTGGTCTGCTTGATGGTAAAAGTTTGGAAAAAGTTAAAAATGAAGCTGAGAAACAAATTTTCAACATTAAAAAGCGTGACATTTCATTTAAAACATGGGAAAGCAAACCTGAAAACGTAAAGGATATCAGACTTTATTTTCAGCAATTATTTTCTCATATAATGCCTTCTGGCGAACCTGCCAGAAAAATTCTCATGGAGATGTCATCATCAGAGAGCATTGAAAGCACTATAATGGAATTAGAAACTTTCTGTAAAACAAAAAGACCCGTTTATTATATACAAAGTGCAGAAGATTTAATTTGCTCAGGCAATTATATCGAATATGATGAAAATTTTCAGGGGAAAAGCAAATCAGGGCCCGGAGGTGCTCTTTACAATTTTATACAAAAACATAAAAATGATTCTCCTCTCTTTATTATAAACTACAATAACTTCTCTTTAGATCAATTTGCTCCATTCAATGCATTACTGGATAGCTTCAACGCCGATGGGATAGCCCTTCCTAAAAATTCATTTATAATAGGATTTGTGGATAGTAATAATAAGGATATTAAAAAGAAAAGTGATTTTCATTCTCGTTTTAATGTGAAAAGAAATCCATTATATCAAAGCTTGACCTATAAAAATTTAAATAAGCAAGAAATTCCACCGCTCACAGATTCCAATGATCAAGAATACGTTATTGATTTATATGAATCTAAAGAATGGAAAGATATTCTTCTAGGGAAACCTGTCTTTCAAAATGGAGGAATACATTTTAATAAGGGAGAACTTATAAAAGCGATTCAAAAGTATAAAGCGCATAAAATTGTACTTAAAAATCCACCTAATGATTCAAAATTCCGCTTTTTTATTCATCAAGCATTATTAAATAAAGAAGCGAATGTTGATAATTTAATATTTCAATTGCCATCTGACCTCATTTTTATGCAAGCAAATGGGTATGAGGACTATAAAAAATTAGTTACTAATATTGAAATGTTACCTGAAGAAGGTGATTGTTATATTCTCAATCCAAGCAAATTATTTTATTTTTTTACGGATTATGAACTTGATAAGGAGGGTTTTTATACTACCTTACCTGGAATTATAAAAAGACATGAAGGTAAGCCACTTAATATTTACTTAACTCGCAAACTAGATAAGCCGCAAGAAGCGAAAATTTTTGATTTATGTGCCAAACATAATGTGACATTACATATCAGAGAGAAATTTGATCCCTGGCATCATTCAAAGAACTGCTCTGTGTATACCTGTGATGACATCGATTATGCAGTGTATAGTATAAAGAAAACAACCAAAATTGATAAGGTCATTGATGTCAGCGAATACAGCGCCAGTGATTTGCTGTCACATGTGGAGATTATTAAAGAAGAAAAAAAGAAAACCTCATCTAATGATCAATTAAAACCTTTGCGTTTTAAAGAAATGAAGTGTGCACTAGTTAATGCCTTAGAGAAGGGAGAAACAGTTGCTCTGACAGGAGATTTTTCAGATGAACTGATCGATAACTTGGCACCCCTTATGCTTGATCCATTAAAAGGTAAATTAATTTTAATTAGCAAAGATCAACATACATTCAGCTTTTTTAATGCCACCCAAAACATTCCTGTTTCTGTCGATAATAAAAGGGAAGCATTAAAGGGATTATATTCAAGACGTGAAGATGATGTATTGGTGGACAGAGTAATAAAAGAAAGAGGTGATGAGTCATTTGTCAGAATGCGTACCATGATAGAGTTTGCTCAAAAGCATCCTGATCAAAATGACTGGATGTTATTACCTTGGCAAGCTTTGTATGAAGTGCCTATACCGCAGCTTATTTTAAATGAAGTATTTCATTTTGATCAGGCAGAAAAAATTTCAGACGAATTTAATACATTTAGAATCCAAAAAATCCTTCATGCTTTTGAAGATTCTTTTTTTACATTCGTCTCAGGAATTTCAGGTGCTGGTAAAAGTACATTTAACGGATATGCTCTCTTATTTATTAATTAACCTTAACTATAAAAAAGGCAATCTTGGAAAAATCAGCACTCAAACAAAAAATATAAAAAATTCTTCTACAATATCCCAGCTTCCATGCCAATTGATAAGAAGAAAGAATATATATTAAAAATATTTAATAAAAAAGGAACGCCCGCTGTCATTATCATTGATGAATTTAACACGAGCGAAACGATGGAAGATTTTCTCAATGATGTATTAATGGGATTTGCTCCTCCAAAAGAAAAAGAGTTTCTTTTAATGAGCCAATCCCCAGTAGGTCAGCAACTCAAGCTGTCTAAGCCTGTTTATGTCTTGTGCCCGCAAGGATTATTTTATGTAAATGAATCTGAAACTGAGACGGTCACACTGGACGATTTAATCACCAATGATCTTCAGAAACTTAAAACGCTTGAAGATCAGCTAAGTGCTTTCAAATTGGAAGAAGAGAACTCCAAGCCTGTGTCTGCCCCTATGCAAAAAATCATTACTGCTGTAACAGATCACGTTCCGGAAAAACTAAAAAATCCTGGAAAGTTACTTTGCACGCAAAACCCTTCTTGGATGAGTGGCCGTCAACCTGTCAGTACAGCATTGCAGCGAAGAGCACCGATAGTGGAGTTACCTTCTTACACTCGTCAAGAGATGAAAGAAATATTAGAAAAAGGAAACTGCTCCGAAAAATGGGCTGATGTCATAATATCGGTATTTGTTAAAGATTATAATCAGGCGCGACTAGAAAACAAGCATCCGATGCCAACATTTAGAGATGTGATTGAATGCGCAAAAGGTTTTATTAAATCTGGTGAAATTAAAAAAATAAGAGCGGAAAAAATAAAGAATGACAAAGGAGAAGAAAGAGAAATTCTGGAAACAATTCATGCTACACTTAAGCCCTTGAGTTATGATGAGAAAAAAATTATATTTTTATCAGAGCTGAAGAATCTGTCCTTGATAAAAAATGAAACATTTTCAGGTGTGACTTCATGGGAAAAGCTCGTCCAATTGTGTGATTTAGAATTAAATCGAAAAACATCTACAAGAACTTTTTTCGCCACCCGTTCCAATCATGAAACGAATATTGATCAGAATAATTTATTATTATATAAGGCTATCAAAAACTATGATTTATCTTTAAGAAGTAAAATTAGCCATAATGTAAAATTTCAAAAAATTAATTCCTTGAATAGCTTGCTGCGAACCCAATCTGTGGGAGATGCAATAGGTATATTTAAAAAATGAAATAACTCGTCTTCAAACTGAGAAGAATTGGAGTCCTGGTGGAAAAGGAAGATTTTTTAATTTATTTAATCGCTCCTCTCAAGATAAAGTTTTCGTTTATATTGCATTAATAAATTATTTACAAGAAAATTTTGATCCAATGGATAAAAAATCTAACGTTCATTTCTTATTGGAGAAGGCTAAACATTTATTTGTTGCACACAATACTGAAAGTGATAGGTTGTGTTTAGTTGAAAATAATCCAGTAGTTGGTGTTAATCTTCAGAAAACAGTTATTGAGGTGTTGTCTTCAGGTAGAGGTTTTTTCGAGTTAAATAAAAATAAAGAGGAAATGACAAGTTCGGAAAAAGTACTTGAGAAATTCCAAAACGATTTTTTAAAGATAAGTGATTTTATTAATGCCACCTGTTTTGATGAGAATGAGCAAAAAGCAAGGCATGATCATTTGAATAAATGATGATGCACATAATATGGCGAGCATACTTCGCAGTGGAGTGGTTGAGAAAAAGCCTGATACTAAATTATCAGCCTGAATTCGCCCTTAGTTTTATACACTAGGAAATTTACATCATATTTCTCGAGGAATTTATATATTTTAAAAGCAGTCTAGTGTGTAATATGTACACTAGATCATGAAATTTAAAATCTATTAACTTCCCTAGGAACATGTCTGAAATAACTCTTACAACTAGTGCCCGGTTTGCATGCAGATTTAAAAGAACTTTTTTCGAAAAAATGCGCTCTTTGGGCCGTCGTTCCTCGCCGCACAATCCGTGTAGAATGCTCAACAACCTCATGCGAGGAATCCAGCGCCAATCTCATGAGAATGCGCTTCCAGAGAATAATGTTTTGTAATTCAGAAGTTCTGGTAACGGTCATCCTCGTTCGCTAAGACGTATGAAAAATACCTATCTAATAGGGGAGGATCCACGTTTGAAGTCAGATCTGATTAGCCTACAAAGAAAAAATCAGCTTTCTTCATAAGATTGGCGCTGGATTCCTCGCATGAAAGGTTTGAGCATTCTACAAGCATCATGCGGCGAGGAACGACGGCGAGGAGAGCCGCCGTCCCGCGACTTGTTCGCGTGATCCAGAGAATAAATAACGAGGAACGACGACCTCAACATTATTTGCCAAAATAATTTTCTGATTTACCCTATTGCTCTTTTTTTGTTAGGATTACTTTTGGTTGAATTTTGCCGTATCTTAGTTACAAGAGGTTTTCTAGGCTTCATGGAAATTTCTGTTATGATAGACTGCCAAGGAACATAGTATTTACCTTCATTATTTTTTAAGATTAAATCAATTTGATTCAAAGCTTTTACATCATCAAAAACATTTTTATAATCTCGATCAAGGGCTTTAGATAATGAACGGATGCTTGACTCTCCCAATTCGTGTAATTTCTTTATCAAGTTAAATCGTGTTGGAGTTAAGGTTTTAAAAAAAAGAATTTCATCTTTAAAATAAATTTTTTCTACTATAGATGATTTCGATATTTTTCCTTCTTCAGCTTCATGCCAAGTTGAAATAAACTCTTTTCCCATTTCTTCTAAAGTACCAACAGTTATTAAAATAGACCTATTATTCATTTTCTTTACCCCCATCTCTATAAGCAGAAATATCATTTATAAAATCTCGGTATAATTTTTCTATTGTTGTAAAAGCGTATGGCATTTCCACATTTTCTATGTGCTTATGGTCACCTTTCCCTCTTTCATTGTCATAACGAACAATACAGTTCCCATTCATATCTCCATAATATAATCGATACTTGAGGCTATGTGAGCGCTCGTTAGACTTATTTGGCAGCTGCCAAATAACAGCTTCTATAATAGACCCATCTTCCTGAATTAATTTTCGTTTGAATATAAGCTCAGCTTTCATATGCATATTATACCATATGGTTCTTAATTAACAATAAAAAAGAGTAGTATCGAAGTAAAAAAAACACAGTTGGGCAGGAAAAGCAGCAATGCGTCTAAGACTGTAAGCATAGGAGCTTAACCGAATGCCATTGCTGTGCAACAACCCGAAAAAAGAGTAGTAATAATTCACCTGCTAATTCTTCTGCATCGAGATGAGACGATGTCGATTTGACAAGATTAAAATTTTCATAACTTTGAACAGTACACATTCCTTCTTGAATCAATATTTCTACCCAAGGAGTCAGCCAAACTACAGCCTCTTTGAGCAGCAAACAAGATTATAGTTACTTGAGCTATCTTTAATGATCTTTTTCTCAGTATTTAAATCTGTCACTACATTCCCAGTAATTTTATTTGATTGCACATGCGTACCTTGAGCACCATAAATAACAGTTTGATTCTCGGCTTTATAATCACTGTTATTAAAATTTAAATTAGTCGGAGTAATTTGCGACTTCTGCTTAACTTGAGAGTCCAACTTTAGTAGGGACTTACTTCTTCACAGAACTAACAATACCTCACCCACTGCAATCCAGTTTTGCAATTTGAACATGCTATTTTATTCAGGATATTAAGCTGTTTTTGTTAAGCTGCTTCTGCTTGTGTTGGAATTATATATCTTGATCGCTTTGTATCTATTTTTTTGTGCAGGAATTTCTTGAAGATGGAACAATTCTCTTCATCTATTAGAAATTCATCATAGGTCCTTTGCATGGCTAATGCGACCACCATTTCAGAGGGCAAGGTATTTGGTCTGATCGTTCTCAGCCACGTCCCAAAATTTTTCCAAACAACTTCATAGTGATGGATCGATAGATATTGCATTAACCCTTGAGCAATAAATCCCAACAGGATAAACAAATGGTAAGTGCGAACCTTCTTAGCAATATTTTCTTTGAATTTTTTGGGAGCAAATTGTAGATTTTGATCGCCGCTGCTACGTTTTTTTGACGGCATCATTTTCAACCAAAATCGATACAAGAAGACACCCACCTGATTTACTGCTTGCTTGAACAGAACCTCAATTTTGAAACGAAGGCTGTATATAAGAATCAAGCTCAATGGGTCGAGCGTTAAATCTGTTGACATCGCGATAGCATTGCCTCTAGTCGGATGACGAGTCAGCACAAATTGCGCCAGCCCACCCAATGGTTTCCACAAAAGCTGCATCTGGCAATACTCAATTATCAGGTTAGCATTGCCTGGCATCGGTATTTGTATAAAATGAAGATCCATATTGAACAAATCAAATAGCTTTATTTTGTTGCCATATTTTTTTGGACGACCTCGTCGCGTTTTCTGTTGTATCTCAGCAAGCTCGTATGCCACTGCGTTCTTCTTCATCATGGTCACAAGATGGATGTTTTTAGCAACCAATTGCTTCATAAAGTGTCCAGAGCAGTAATATTTGTCCGCCACAAAATAACAGGCTTCTGGTATGTTGAGCCCAATTAATAATTCAAACATTTTGTCCAGAAGTGTGCGTCTGTCTTTATAATGCAGGCGAATTCCTTCATGAATCCGTCCCGCTAATGGAATAGCAAAGTAGGTGCTTAACCCTTTTGCCAAAATAGACAGGGCCTGAATTGAGTGCCCCATGATATACTCAGCTTTACTGTTTGATTCAGATTCTTGATGCAGCCATTTGACCCCAGGCATCTTTTTCCCTTCCTTTCCAATCTTAATGCCATCTCCTGCAATGATGCAGCGGCCATTGATTCGCACAATGCTGTTGAAGTGATTAAAGATTATGGATAGCCAAAGAGATTGAAGTGTTTCTAAGTTAACTGCTGTCGAAATGAAAAAATTCAACATGCTTGTGTAATAACAAGGCAATATCCCAGCTCCACGCGCAAGGCTTGTAACCCCTAATGAATCAAATTTAATTGTAAAACCTATTAAAACGATGACAAGCCAAAAGAATGTTTTTTTTCTGCCGCAAGCTGCGTTAAGTTGATTGACGAGCATTAACCATTTATTCCATAATTCCATATGATCCTCCTTCCTTTTTAGGTGATTTTATTTTTGCTAAACAAATTCTACCTAAAAAAGGGGGATCATCAATAAGTTTACGAGTTATTTCCGTGCTCAAATATCAACCGTATTTAAACTAAGAAAGTTGGACTCTCAAGTGCTTAACTTCTGGCAATAAAAAATTAATTTGATTGTATTGTTTAAAGTTTCTTAAATTACCATTAATTTTGAAACCACTGGTATGCCGGTATTCCTCCACAGCATTTGCATTAATATTGCATGCCTTCAAATTATTGACCTTACTGCTTGTGATACTTCCTCCTGCTGAATTTAGAGTATTAATCGTAAATTCTTCAAACTCCCCATTAATTGACTCACCCACATGAATCCCAGCTGCTTGATTTAATACTTTGCTATCAGATTTTTGCTTGCCAATGTCAAATTCTCCATCCGTTCTTAAGCTATAATTTTGACTTTGTGTATGATTCTCATCACTTCTTGAAGTGATAGTCAACGTATTAACTCTACCGGCTATTTTCAGGGTGTCAATGACTGCACCATCCACTGTCATATTCTGAGCATTAATCCTAAACTTACCCTCTACTTGAAGTTGGTTATTGACTTGATGCACTGCCAAGCTTTGAAAATGGCATGTGCTTGCAGCTACTTGCGGAAAATTTCTTGTTAAAGATGACATAAGGCTAATATTTTGAGTTTTTCTATTAATCTCTTGATGCAGCTGCTTGCCTTCTAGTATGAATTTCATGCAATCAACAGTGAAATCTCCCCTGGACTGTACGGGTAGTCCTTCTAGCTTTATGGTATCCTTCACCTTCATATCAACAGAACCCACACATATACCCCCTTCACCTAAGGATTCACTGTGAGCATTTATTTTGACACGGGTAAAATTAATTCCGAACTGTGAATCATAAATACTCGGCAATTCTCGCTTATGCCCTTCTTGAAGTAATGTGCCTGTATGTATGCCATTGATAGCAGCTTTGGCTGTTGGATCTTCATTCAATATTGGCTGGGTAAAATTACAAGGATTATGCAAAGAGAAAATTTCTTGATTGCAAATCGTTGCAGCTAAGCCAAAAGAACTTCTCTTATAGGTATGTTGCAGTTTACTAATGCTACATTCCAAATTCTTTGCCTCTAGATAGAAATGACAAGGCGTTAGAACATAAGTACCTCGGTATTTTTGATTTTCAGATATGATGGTGATATCTTTCTTATCCTTTATAACAGTAGGAGAGGAAAATTCATCATAGCTTTTTTCATTACTGTAAAATACCCCGAAACTTCTGCTGCTTTTATTTACTTGGGTAGAGCCCTTTAAATCATAAAATTTAGCATCCCCTTTAGTTTGCACAAAGGTGCCTTCTGTCGCCTCACAATCGGTGGCAACTAGCTTGACACTTCCCTTTCTACTGATAATATTATTTTGCCCAGTTTGACTTACTACGCTTGACCGACTCACAATAGTTTCTTTCACTTCAATATGCTTTTGTCGCAAACCAAAAAAATGACTTTTGTCTTTTTTGGAAGTGGTACAGATGCTAGATCTTGCAATACTTTGAAACCCCTCATCTGCTTCAAACAAATTGCTGGCAACACTTTGCATGTTTGAGGCATCATTGACTATCAGTTTTTGCGCATGCAGATGCATTCCAATACCATTTGTATCCCTGCCATCACCACCCCATAGATAAGAAGGCGCGTATTCTTGGTGAACGCCATGTTCATTCTGCACATTGATTACTTTACTTTCATTTGTAATATTTCTGGCAGTGGCACCAAGAAAATGGTTGGCATGTATAATGCCAATATTTTTATTACATAAATCATATGTTAAATCTATCCAAATATAATCACCCTGCAGGGTTTGGCCATTGTTAATTAAATTAGCCCCTTTAATATGGGCGTTTGTACAATCAAGAACAGGATTATGCTTGGACTTTTGCGTTTGTGAACGCAAAAAGGAATTAATTTTATAAATAGGTTTTTGCTTGCCAAACCGAATATCTTTTTTAGCATCTAAGGTGAGATTCTTACATTTTAATTCAGTGTCTTCAAACGACATGCCACCATCGCTTTTAAAATGGATAGCTTGTCCATTAATCAATACTCTTTCCTGCTTGTGGATAGGTAGGCACTCGATTCCCTTTTTTCCATAAGCATTAATTTCTTTGCTGTTTATTCCAGCATTAATTAATATCTTCCCTTCTGCCATGACAGTGGTATTTCCGCAGGCATCATTTCTTTGATTAAGTTCAACATTACCTCGAGTACTTTCCAACCATAAGGAAGTTAAATGCTGTTTCGCATTGTCTTTAATACTCGCGGCGACGATTGTCATTTTTGGGGCGACGGTAAATTGCTTATTTATGCCTATATCTTGATCTGTTAAAATCTGGCATTCATAGGCGTGCAATTTTTTATCGGTTCCAAGCCTGTTAACCTCTTGGGTGGTGAAATGTGCCCGAAAAATTATTTTGTGCGCATCTACTTCACCTTGTTTATCAAGGCTACGGCTAAAAAGTATGACTTCACTGTCGTCTCCTTTTTCTATTTTTCCGGAAGCCCCAATTGAAATTTTGTTATCTGCCTTCACCGCAAATTTATTATCTACATGTGTAATGCCCTGTAGAATGACATTATTTTCAATAAAAAAGGTGTTATCAGCAGCCAACAAACTCCCTTCTTTTTGACTTAAGAGCTGTCCTTCTACCATTGTATTTTTAAATTGGGAGCTGCTTTTTTCAACTAAAGTTAACGTGCTACTTTTTATTAAGCTACCAGTTGATAGTGTACTTCCAACAAAATCTATTTTTCCTGGAGAAATCAAGCAGGCATTCTTTAGAGAGATTTGACCCTTTAAATTACCTTCTGTTAATTCAAATGCATATTGATACTGCTTATCTTTAATCTCTCCTTCTATTTTTATTACACCTGTTTGATTTTCAGTTAATTTACCTAAGTGGCCATTTGCATGATAAAAAGAAACCGCTCCTTGCACCTCAATTCCTTTAAGGTCAAAAAAAGTCTGGGCAAAATTCGCATCTGCCCCCTCCTCTATTTGGAGCTTGCAAGAGGAAATGGCACCACTCTTAATATCAACCTGTCCTTTAATTTTTGTAGCCTGGGTATTAACTTGGGCAGTTTGAGCATGAAGCGTTCCCTTCTGCTGCAAATTATCAGCAACAATATTTAATTGGCTAACAATTATATTTCCCCCTAAGCTAGCCTCTTTTGCTGTAATCGTTTCGCTTTGAGCTAGCTGATAACCGTTTTCCTCTTTATATTGAAAAGTATTCACTGAATGAATAGCACTAACTATGCTGCTGAATTCTTGTTGACTGATAAACGAATTTACAAAGCTAACCGCAGTAAGATCTTGACTAAAAATTGAAGTTTGGATTGCACTGGTTGTACTCAACAATCCAGTGACGGTAGCGTTTAAGCCATTAAATTGAAAAATGCTTTGATCCCTAATACTCCCACCCAGAATGCCAGTAAGATTGGGTAAGACACTCAATAAACTTTCATGACTTCCCTGAATTTGTTCTGGCAAATGAGTAAATGCATTAGGCAAGCCCAGCCCCATTGGCACGATATTAGCAGCGGTTAATCCAATATCCTTTATATTTACGATTAAAGGTATGATATGACGTGTGTTGATTTTTTTTCCGCTTTGAAAGCGCTCAATTAATTTTGTAATTTCTTGCTTAAGGGTTAATCCATTCAGGGCAAGTTGCGCCAGCAAATTAATTGATCCTAAAATAAGGTTAATGGGCAGGCCGATTTGAGGGGCAAACACTGTCAGCAATTTTGCGGCAATGCCAGCAAGCGCAAGAGCGTAGGTAACACCATTCATTGCTATCACCTTGCCATCAAGAGGATCAATATAGCTCTTAATAAGGGATTTTACGCTCTTGTCAGGTTGGCTGGTAGCTGCAACCACCTCACGAACTAACTCAACAACACCTTGCACTGTTTTAATGGCAGTGATATTAAGACCTAAGTTAATCCCTACGATATTAGAGCGATTAATAATTTTTGCATTAATTAACCCCACATAGATATGAACGAAACTATTTATCTGAAGCGTATTAGTATTAATATCCGAAAGAACCCCTAAAAAGAAAGCGGTTGTAATAGTGATATTTTCTCCCGATAATTTTCCTAGCAATTTGCCTTCTTTTAATTTCTCAATAAGATTAAAATCACACAGGCCATTTATAAAAAATCTATCAAAGGCAATATTAAGGAAACCAATTGCCTTTATTTCTCCTGAATTCCAACAACGTGAACCTTCAAAGTTAATATTTTTATCTGAGAAAAGTTTCCCATGATCATGAATTTTGCCAGTGCCATTTACCTCTAAGTAAATATTATCTGTAGAGTGTATTTTTCCATATAATGCTAAATCCTTGGTTTCAATTTTGAGAGAATGGAGCCTACTTATTTTAGAGCCTTCATTTAGATAGAGCTTCTCTTTACAGATTATTTGGCTGACCCAAGATTCTTGCTTTTGTGCCTTCTTATCAAGGGAGTAAGGTTTTATGCTGGCACGAAATGAAAGATATAGTTTATCTACTAGAATTGATAGCATATTATCTATTTCAATCTCGCCATCAATTTCTAGTGCGCTTGATTCAATTGAAAAGAAAAAAGCTGGGACGTTATTATCTTTTTGTTCATCTCCATGAGAAGATTCAGTTTGACCAATAAGATGACCACCTAGTCGAGCTTTACCACTTGTGATGCGAAAATTATCAAATCGAAGACGACCTAAGCACTCTATCTCTTCGCCATTGACTTGTATTTTAGAGGCTGAAATGTTGGAAAGTGTAGCCAAACGTGCACTTCTTTCTGCCTGCAACTGTAAAAGGTCACAGTCTTTCAATTCATTTCGCAGTATAATGTCTCTGGCAGCCAAAGAACAGCGTGTGGTTTGAATACGGGCGCCTTGACACAATTGCACTTTACCAAGGGCTTCAGCCATGAACATTCCTGATTTAATTCTGCTTCGAATATAAATATCTTTATCCGAATTAAGCTGTATATTTTCTCCTTCTAGAGAGAGTGTCTCAGGCAAGGTAAAATGTGTCTTTGATTTTATCTTTAAGACATGCGCCTTTATTCTACCGCCTTCAATGTCAATGCTATTAGCCACAATGTTGATAAGAGCAAGCTGGTTTTTTTGACAATCCATATCAAGGAATGGCTTGATTAAAACTGATTGAGACTCTAATTGAAGATGATCGCTATTAGTTTTTCCATCTAAGATTATTTTGTTCTTACTATAGACTATCATTTGACCGGTTTTGATATTTGCCTGTGATCTAGAAACTAAATCCTGGCAAACAACACGCATTAAACCCAAGATACTGAGTGCACCATCATTGATGATTTTAGATTCAGGTGCATATATTGTCAGTGATTTACAAGGCATTAAATCTTTTAATTCAGATAAGTTGAAGATACTCAATTTACAAATATTAATAAAGATATCGCCTTCTTTATTAATAATATGGGCACCCACTTCCTTTTGTCTATTGTATACTACTGCCTGTACTAGAGAATTGATTTTAGGAAAGGAACTGGTGTCTGCCAACTTATTTAATACATGATTGGACTGTCTTGCTAAGGAATCTAATTGTCTAGTAAATTTACATTTTTGCTTATCCATTATCTCTTGAGAAAATGCGTGTGATACCCGCAAAATGTGTTTTTGCAACTTACTATCAGCAAATTCTATTACGATTTTTTGGGTACGGGCCTTTTTTAGCGCTTGAAGCAGTAAAATGTTATCACTGAGATAGCCATTAGTCAGTGTTATTTTAAAGCTGGAATTGACAAATTCTATCGCCTTTGCTTCTACTTTCTTAATAAGGTTTATAATTTTTTGCAATGCTTCGTTATTAAGCGGCAAGCCACTTAAATCAACATCTGCAATCTTCTTTCGAGTTAATAAAAAATTTAAAAAATAATTTACCTCTATTTCATTTAAGGGATTATCCCTGAAAGAAAAATGAGTGATATTTGGCTTTTGCCTTAATGCTTCAATTATTTCTTTAAAGCCTTCCCCTTTAAGGCCGTATCCTGCTAAATCTAAATTAGGCATTTTATAATTTTTGATGACAAACAGCGGTGCTATTGCTATAAAATTAAGCAAGTTGGATCCCTTTAATTCTGGCAGAAACGATTTGTTAACAGGATGACTCAATAACTTATAATAAATTAATGCTTGTTGGAAATCCCCTTTTCGTAAGCAGAGGTAAGTGATCATGAATAAGGCTGCCTCTTTCTTATCTGGTGTAGTTTTTTTGCTTGCAACATAATTTCCATAAAGAAGAAAGGCTTTTTTGTACTTTTTATTATTAAACGCCTTTCCGGCTTGCTCGAATTGGCATAGCATAGAGTGTGTCCTCACATTAGATTAAAATTTTGGCTCTTACGGAATCCTTGTGGTATTTTAAAAAAATCGCCCTTAATCCCCTTTTTTCAAAGAGGGAAACTCTTGTCAACCACAAGCATTTCGGAAGAGCCAAAATTTTTAGGTTATTAAAAATAATCAATTTCCCATCAGTAATTCGACAAAAAAATATTAGCATACTTATGATTTGAATTATTACCGTGCCAAAACCTGTATTTTTATTTTTAAGCACTTTGATTTAAGCAATCGCATTAAAAAATCTGTCAATGCTTACAAGCTATTAACCTGAATTCGCCCCTAGTTTTATACACTAGGATTTTACTACTAACTATAAATAAAATGCAGCAAATTACGTGGTTAAATGCATTTTATAGGGAACATATTTGAAATAACTCTTACAACTAGCATCCCATTTGGCAAGCATCTTTAAACGAACTTTCTTCAAAAAAACGTTATTTTGGGCCGTCGTTCCTCGCCGCACAATCCGTGTAGAATGCTCAACAACCTCATGTACCGTTACAACAATGTTGCGAACAGCTTAGAATTTGTTCAAACTATCCTCAAATCTTGTCTATACAATAGCCCCGGAAAAAAGTTCATATATGACGGTTCGTTAATTAATTCTTCTTGGCAAATTGTTTGTGCAAGCATTGGTAATCTATTCAATCAACAGGGAGTAACAATATAGTGCAAAAAAAAATGGCATGTCTCTTGCAGCTACGAGCTGAATCGATTAGCTGTAAATAATTTGATAGATACTTATGAAAAATTATATCCAAGAAATAATTATAAAATAAATTCTAACAAAAAAATTGAAACCAATACGGATTTTGAATATAAGTCGAAACAATTACAAGGAAATTTAAAATGATTATTGCTGCATTATATGCAAGGGTTTCATCAGAAAAACAAGTACAAGAAAATACGATTGCAAGCCAAATTACAGCATTAGAAAATCGTATTGTGACTGATGGACATAAATTATTAGATGAGCATAAATTTATAGATAATGGTTATAGTGGTTCAAATTTAGTTCGTCCTGCTTTAGAAAAATTGCGTGATCAAATATCTTTTGGAATAATAAATAAAGTTTATATCCACTCTCCAGATAGATTATCCCGTAAATATGCTTATCAAATGATATTAATAGAAGAATTTGAAAAATCTGGTGTAGAAATTAATTTTTTAAATTTTCAGCAATCTGATAATCCGGAGTCACAATTACTATTACAAATGCAAGGAATGATTGCTGAATATGAGCGCTCAAAAATTATGGAACGTCATCGAAGAGGCAGAATTCATGCTGCTAAACGGGGATCTGTTAATGCCCTTGCAAATGCACCTTATGGTTATCGTTATATTGATAAACATACAGGGAGCGGTCAAGCATCATTTGAAATTGTAGAAGAAGAAGCAGAAATTATTCGTAAACTATTTAATTGGATTGCACAAGAAAGATTGACCCCGGGAGCTGTTGTTCGTAGATTAAAAGAAAAAAACATCTTGACAAAAACAAAGAAAGCTCATTGGGATAGGTCTACAATTTGGTACATGCTAAAAAATCCTGCATATAAAGGTCAAGCTGCTTTTGGCAGAAAAAAAATAGGAGCAAGATTACCCTATATAAGGCCACGAAGAGATTCTAGTGAACAACCTAAAGTGAATGTCTCAAGATATCCTGTAGAAAAAGAAAACTGGATATACATTCCAGTACCTGCAATAATAGATGAAAATTTATTTGATGCAGTACAAGAACAGTTAGAAGAGAATAAAAAAAGAGCTAGAATTCATAAAAAAGGAGAGACCTATTTATTACAAGGCTTATTGGTATGCAAATGTTGTGGTCGTGCTTATTGTGGTGGAAAGTCGAAAAGACATAATGCAACAGTAAGGATTTATTCATATTATCGTTGCACGGGTACCGATTCAGTTCGCTTTGGCGGTAATAAAATGTGTCACAGTAAACGAGTTGGTTCTCATGCGATAGAATTAGTAGTTTGGGAAGAAATAAAAAAATTACTTCAAGATCCACAAAGGATTTTAGACGAATATCAAAGACGGTTAATAAATTTAGAAAAATCTCCAGAAGATCATGCTTTCGCATCTATTGAAAAACAAAAAATAAAACTAGAAAGAGGAATTTCATTACTGATTGATAGTTATGCTCAGCAATACATTTTAAAAGAAGAATTTGAGCCTAGAATAAAAATAATGAGACAAAATTTGAAAAAAATTCAAGAACAACAACATAAATTAATTGAACAAAAAAGTTTAATAAGTGAGATGAGATTAATTGTTACTAATTTAGAAAATTTTACAGATAAAATAAATTTAGGGCTTGATCATTTAGATTGGAACGGTAAACGGGATATTATTAGACAGATTGTTAAAAGAATCGAGATCAGTGATGAGGAAATCCATATTGTATATAAGATAAACAAATTGCCTAGTTCCGAAACTAATACGCAACATTGTTGTAACGGTACATGAGGTTGTTGAGCATTCTACACGGATTGTGCGGCGAGGAACGACGGCCCAAAGAGCGCATTTTTTTCGTAAAAAAGATCTTTTAAATCTGCATGCAAACCGGGCACTAGTTGTAAGAGTTATTTCAGACATGTTCCTAGGGAAGTTAATAGATTTTAAATTTCATGATCTAGTGTACATATTGCATACTAGACTGCTTTTAAAATGTACAAATTCCTCGAGAAATACGATGTAAATTTCCTAGTGTATAAAACTGAGGGCAAATTCAGGTGAATAGTTACAAAAATTCTTTATAAATTAATATGGTCGGACAATAACAGTAGTCCCCATCGGTAAAAAATGAGTATTCATCCATTTTGCGTCACTAGGATAAACTCGAATGCAGCCATGACTAGCATTATGATTGGGCACTTCATTTGAGCCATGAATAGCATAACCACCATGGAAAAACATTGCCCATGGCATATGCGCTCCACCATGTGGTGGCGGGAATTTGCTAGATATAAAATTAGGACCTGCTTTACTATAAATATGGAACGTACCAACTGGCGTTCTGCAACCCCGATGTATATCGGGACAATAACTTTTTCCTCCAACTGCATGCCCACTTCGAATTAATCTACCATTAGAATAAATTTTCCAAGTCAATGCTCTTGGGTCAAATACAAAAACTTTTCGACCCTCAACACTTTGATTTGAGGCAGTGAAATTATTTGAATAATCTTTATGTCTCATAGCAAATGTAGACGTGCTTATTAAACTAATAACTACAAGCAAAGATAAAACTAATCTAGATGTATATACTTTAATCATTTTTCTCATCCTTTTCCTCGCTATTTGCTTTAACCAGTATAGTTTATAATTGAACCACCTTACTTAAGGTAAGGTGGTTGCGATACTTTATTGCTTATCCGCAAGATCTTTAGCGACAGATTGAATGAGCTCTTTGGCATGCAGAACATGTCCATAAGCAATTATTCCTTGATGACCCGCTTCTTTAAATTTATCATTTTCTAAGTATTGAATTGCTTTTTCATGGGATTCTACGGCTTTTTTAAGCCTTCCTGCGACTTGTTTGTGAAGATTTATTTTTTCTGCCTTTTCCATTTTTTTCTCCTTTTTGTGTAATTGAATATTAATTTCTGTAGTAGTAAGTAGCCAACCATTATTTAAAATATAGCTTTCATACAACCTAATTATGGCAATAATCGAAAATTTTTGTGAAATTAGTCTCAACTTAAAACAATGATTTCTTTATAAGAAGGGAAGTTCTGTGCAAATCACAAAAGCCTATGCCGCTAAAATAACCAAAGCGTCTTTATAACCTCTCCAAATTAAGCCGTGAACCTGGCCTAAATGATGAGTGACAACATTGTGAAAAATGGGAGCATATTTTTGAAAATCTTGCATCTGCTGTGGCGAAAAATTACTAACGCTAATGACACGAATTTTTCGGTTATTAATGAGCGATAATAATGTGGTTGCTGTTTTTTCGAAAGGAACAGCTGGGTCTGGCCATAGCTTTCGATAAGAGTCACTGTCCATTATGAAGTTAGAAATTTAAACTTGCAGTGCTCGTCGTTGTACCGTTTTTATGATTATCAATAAGTTCAATAAATTCTTCTAAGTACTTGCTCTTTAACTGATTATTAATCTTCCTCATTGTTCCCATAAAATTATCGTAGCTATCCATTTTTTGTTTAACCAGAGATAAATATTCAGGATCAATCGCACTATTAGAAATAACCTTATCTTTATGGAATAGGTCAATCCTAGAAAAATAGGGAGCCTCAGCTGCAAATAGCCGCACTTGCGCTCCATTAACATCAAGAATCATTGTTGGTTCTACCAGGGTTGGTTTTACTTTGACAAACACGATAATTATCCTCTAAAAGTCAACTGTATTTTCGACTATTATAGTATGGACACTCAATAAATTCAATATATATCAATCACTCTTACTTGAAAAATTTTTTTTATATTTTATTGCTATACTTAAAATTGAATTATTAATAGACTGGAATAAATATATGCCTATTGTCATAGCTGGAGCTGGTCCAATTGGTTTATATACAGCTGTTTGCTTAGCCAAACAGGGCTATCGAGTGCACGTAGTTGATAAATTTGCAGGTGAATTCACAAGACCTGGTGTTGTTGCTTTAGCAGCTGAAGAGACAATTTCTAAAGAACTTAAAAAAATTGGAATTGGTATAGAAATCCCTTCAGCAAAATCTCAACCCGAAACATCAAACATTAGTGACATACAGAGAACTTTATATCAAGAAGCGCAGAAATTAGGCGTCAAGTTTACTTCTGCTCATTTTGAAAATATTCAAGGTAACACCATAAAAGTAGAGGGAAGTAATACACTTATAAACTGTGATTTGCTTGTTGACTGTACGGGTGAAAGTCGAAAGGCTATAAATTATGTAAATTCATCGAATCAACAAGAGATTTTTACAATTTCTTCGATTGCTGATAATCCAGTGAAAACCCATTTTGTTGCTTTCATTACTATGAGTGAAGAAGATGCGAAGGAACTAAGTTCATTTAGTGGGACTGAATCAATAGTCAATGAAGTTAGGGGACGTGAGGCGTTGCGTTCTCAAGGGTGGGATCTAAACGATATACCTGCGTGGGATATGAAGCGTTGGCAACTCTCTGGTGGTAAAGAAGCTCGTTTTTGTTGTTATTTTGAAATGCCTGATGATTTAGCTCGAGCTCCTGAAGAAAAGCAAAAAGCTTGGCTAGGAACTTTGCTAGAATTAAAAGCAGGCAAAAAAATCAATTTTACAATAGAACCTGAACCGCTAAAATTTGGTGCTTTTAAAGTAGATCCCAAAAGGGTAACCAATCCTATCTATCAGCAAGGTATCTATCCCTTTCCTATAGTAGCTTGCGGCGATGCGATGATGAGTGCTGAATATCGCAGAGGAACGGGTATAAGAAATGGTGTAATCTGCGCTAACGGATTAGTAAATTCAATTAAGATTGGTAACGATAAAAAATTGTCGATAGATCCAAATCTTTTTTTTCTTATTCCAACGGATTCCCTTAAGCTTAATACACAGACCTGTATTAATCAGCATGAAAAAGAGATTAAAGGCTTTTATACAGACAGAAAAACTAAATTAGCGGACGCCCTTTCAATAGTGAAGTGCAATTTGCTTAGATGAATAATTTTCAAGCATTTGATGATGTTTTGAAATAATTGGAAAAAATCAGGCACTGACAGTATTCTCATTAGGACTTCAAACTCTTAAGGAGAGATACAATGCCAAGTGGCTATCAGCACCTGACTCTAGAACGACGTTCTCAGATTTACGCCCTCCTGTCAAATGGTTTTCTTCAGATTGAAATTGCCAATTCTCTTAAGGTTTCCGCTTCAACGATTTCCAGGGAGGTAAGGCGCAATAAGGGAGAAAGAGGCTATCAATATCAACAGGCCAATAAAATGGCTACAGAACGGCGATACACTGCCAGCAATCAGCCTACAAGAATGACGCCAGAAGTTATCAAGATTATTGAGGAAAAGCTGCGAGAAAAATGGAGCCCTGAACAAATTTCTGGTCGGCTCGCTTTGCAAAATATATTGGTTAGTCATGAAACTATTTATTTGCATATTTGGAAAGATAAGGGTTCTGGCGGAACTTTATATAAAAATCTAAGGCATTCCGGGAAAAAATATAATCGTAGGTCTTCGAGTAAAGCAGGACGAGGCTGCATACCGGAACGCGTGGATATCACAGAGCGTCCAGCGATAGTTGAAGCGAAGTCACGATTAGGTGACTGGGAGGGTGATACGATCGTTGGTGCGAAACAACAGGGAGCTATTTTAAGTCTTGTTGATAGAAAATCAAAATTCACTCTTTTAGCTAAATTAGAGGCGAAAACCGCGAAAAATGTTGTGAAGGCTGCAAAGAAATGTTTTAAACAGGAACCTAAAGCGGTTGCAAAAACAATTACGTTTGATAATGGAAAAGAATTCTCGGCACATAAAAAAATTACAAAAGCGGTGGGAGCGTCTTGTTATTTTGCAACACCTTACCACTCATGGGAGCGCGGCCTTAATGAACATACGAATGGGCTAGTGAGACAGTACCTTCCTAAATCAACTAATTTTTTAAAAGTTCCTGCTGGAGAAATTAAAAAAATAGAAAATCAACTTAATGACAGACCACGAAAAATTTTAAACTATTTAACACCAAGAGAAGTGTTTCAAAAATTTAAGAAACCGATGAGTAGTGTTCTGCACATTTAATATAAAAATTTTTGTTGTTATCTCTGTGTATTTTGTGAATTATTGTAGCAATTGTATTTCAGTTATTTTGATTGTAAACAAAAATAAAATTTTGTTGTCAAGAATATTCAAATAATCACAAAACAAAAACTCTTGTAATAAAATTTATCGACATATCTTTTCTTGACAATCAGCACATAATATTTTATACGTATTTCTAACTGATGAGGAAATTGTCTTTTACTTTAATTGCACTTCATTTTTGAATCGGCGGGATATAAAAAATGAAGTTAATACTTTAAATAAATACTTAGAAACACATTTGGCTGAATCTCAGGATGAAGTGATAAAGCAAGGATTATTATTCCAGGCAAATAAACTTAAGCAGTTGGCCGATTCAATTTTAAGTGTAAGAAAATATAAGGAGGCTGGTCCCTTGTATGAGGCAGCTCTTAATGCGTGTAGAACTCTGGAAAAGAATCCGAGTACTTATCCATCAGAGTTAGCTAACCTTTCTTATTTGAAATCCAGAATTTGCTCTAATCTGGAAACAATTTATAAAAATCTAGAAGATGAATCGAAAGCTAGCGAGTATCTGCAAGAAAGTATAGATGCCTGCGATAATGCCTTAAAGATATTAGAAAAACCTAAGGATTTATCTCAGCAAAAGTTACAGCAAGACCTTACCCTCTTACATGAAAGACTAGAAGTAAAAAAAGAGCGATATACTGTTTCTAAGAAAAACATTTAGAAAAATTTTTAAGTTATGATTAACTCTAATGCCTAAGTGCTTTAGGATGCCCTGTTATGGTCAGGATTAGGTTTGTTGATCAAGGACAGATCTATTCATGATAATAACGCTTAACGAACGTCAAAAGAATAAGAAACTTAGATTATTGACTTTTATCAATCAGGCGAGATTTTCAAAATTCTAACAGAATATAGATACTCTTTTGAAAAATTCTCATTAATAGCCGGAATATTGGGTATCTTATTTCTGGTAATATGATATGCATCTTTAGGAAGATGCTCTTCTATAAACGGAAGTCCCGGAGAATAATAAAAGCTAGCATTTGGTTTTAATGAAGATAGGATCGACATATAACATCTTGCGTATAATTCTGGCTTACCGTGTATATAGTGATGATTAAAAATAAAATGATTGGAAAAAGCCATATGAGAGATAATTGTCCCCCAAAAGTTTTTTTTGAATGTGAAATTAAACCAGTCAGTAGGAATTAAATGTTTATCAGTCATCGCAAGGTTACGATCTAAACCGAAAGTATCATAACCACGATTTATAAAATATTTCACAAGGTTTGCATCACTGCCACATCCCAAATCAAGTATAGGTTGTTTTAAGTCTGTAATATCTATTGCTAAAAATGCTATTTGAAAATTTGCTGAATACTCCTTACATACTACACTAGTATCGATAATGTTTTTATTGTAATTATCTTCATTGACAATCTTGTTCAACCAAGAAACTGTTTCTAGTAAGGATTTATAATGTTCCTTCGTCAAGACTGAAAGCAACTGGAATGTTTGCTCTGGGCCTAGATCTTTCTTCAAAATGGCCAGTAAGTTATTAGCAAAGTTTAAGTATAACTTCTTTACTTTTTCAGCATAGTCTATAGGCAGGTTAATATACTGATTATAATCAAATATTTTTGAAATAAAACTCTTTTTAAGTTTTTGAATCCAATAGTTTTGAAGATCTCTCTGTTCTAAGAGGGGAATAATAGTCTCTCTTTTAGCTACAATGAATGAAAAAAAACTATTCTGATCTAAAAAACCACGTGACTGTCCCTCAAAAATATTTTGAGAAAAAATCAAATTAGTGTATTTTTCACAGAGAGCATCTAATATATATTCTGGCATTCTTATAGTATATCAAAAAATTCACTACTCATGCCATGCCTGTCATTGCAAGTGTCCCACCTCCTTTTGTGCATCACTGCTATTAAGTTAAGCAATCTGTCGTCCGGTGATGTTTGATCACGGAATCTAGGGAAGTGCCTCTATCCTGGATCCCGCGAACAAGTCGCGGGACGACGTAGTGGGTGTCGCGGGACGACGGCGAAGAGGAAATGCCCTTAACTTAATGGCAGTGCTTCTGTGCATATCTTTATACAGCCTGAAAGTCTTCGACCATAGAAGTTAGGCTGTTGGCACTTTCCGCCGCCATTCTTCGCTATTTATTCTCTGGATCACGCAACAAGTCGCGGGACGGCGCTTGTAAAATGCTCAAACCTTTCATGCGCTGATTTATATTCTGATTCGCTGGTGAGAGCGTAATCATTTAATAAAAATTGATTCATGACTATTTTTTTAGTAAAGTTCATTGTTTCTGGGTGGCAATGATTAAATATTAGCAGATATGAGAGGGATAAAATGATTGATAAAACAGCAATTAGTAACATAAATCGAAAATTATTTGTGGCGATTCGTCTGAGAAACATAGTCCTCCTTGGGGAAGCAATTAAAAAAGGAGCCTCTTTAACATCAAAAGAAGATGACAGGACTCCTCTTTGTTATGCAGCTGATCAAGAGTGGTGGGAAGGTATCTATGTTATATTGACACTTTATAAAAAGGATCTTGACTCTGAAATGGGATACCATGAAGTATTACCTGCCGCTATTAGAAAAAATAAACTGGCAGTAACCAGGCTACTTTTTGAAAAAATATCCTTTTTTGAAAAAATACCCTCCCCTTTTTATTCGAACAAAAATAGAGAGGCTTGGGGAAGTTGCTTATTTTATGCAATAGATAATGATAATCCAGAAATGATTGCATTGTTGTTAAAACATCATGCAGATAGCAGAGTTAAAAATTCAGACAACAAAACTGCTATTGGGTATGCAGCCATGTGTCAAAAATGGAATTGTGTTGTAATATTAGCAAAAAATGATCCCTCCTATCTTGAAAATGCTTTATTCTACGCTGTTTACTACGATAATTTAAATGTTGCTCAAATATTATTAAAACAAGGGGCATCTGCTAATATGAATATGGCAGACTATAAAGACAAAAACCTCTTACATTTTGCGATAGATAACAATAACTGACAAATGATTAAATTATTGATAGATTATAAAGCAAGGATTGCAGAGGAAAATATAGATAAGGAACACACTCCTATTCAATACGCCGCAGAAAAAAACAAATGGGGCTGTGTAATAGAGCTAGCACAACTAAAAGAAAATGAAATGATTAAAATTGGATTCCCACATCTTTTTGCGCTTTTACTAGCAATTGATAACAACCAGCTATTCCTTGCCCACTTCTTATCATTAATGCAAGATATTAGCATTGAAGTCACTTTTTTCGATGACGATGTTAGAGGACGACCTTTGCATATGGCAATACATAATAAAAATTGCCAAATGCTGGCTGCATTGCTATCTGCAGAAAATAAAATTGGGTTTCGTAAAAATAATGAAGGGTTAACCTTCGAGCAATATGCTAAAAATAAAGGCTTAAATGATGTTCTTGAAGAAGGTTTCAAAATTTACAATACAATTCGTCAACTTCCTGAGAAGCCTCGAAACTACTACTTCAAAGAATGTAGAGAGAAAGAATGGGCTATGACCTTATTTGTTCAAATGAAGCGACAGTCAATTCTAATTTCTCATAACAAAATTATTCTACCTAAAGAGGTCTCTGACATTATCTGGTATTTTGTTTTTAACGGATGCATAGAAAAAATCACAAATAACGATATTCAAAATAAAGAAGCAGATATAGATAGAATTTCTATAGAAGTTTTCCTTGCAAATGTTACAAAATTTATTCTAGACTTTAAAAAATCGATTTGGCCTAAAAGTCAAGAGGCGCTGAATTTAGTCAAGAAATTGGACGAGTTAATCTTCAACGTAATTGGCCATAAACAAAATTCTATCACACCAATCTCAAAGGCTATTTTTGACTATGCGAGAATCCACCTAAAACCACCATCAAGGACAGTGAACTTACTCCACAACTATAGTTTATTTCCTTTTCCAAACTCTTCTCGTTTCAAACAAGAACCTTCTAAGGAGACAAATAAAGTCGACAACGATAAAAAAGTCCATATAGAAGAAGGTTGGCAACTAATCTAAAGATTCTGAATATAGCTTTTCAGAAAATTATTTTAGTAAATAATGTTTTTTTTGAAATTTTTTACTATTAATAAGCCAACGTTTATGATAGATTGATGCGACTTCTCTAAAATAATAAAAATTTTTCTGGAAAACGAGAATGTCGATATCCTATTTTTCTTATTTTTATCTGGCATATCTTCTGAGATGGAAATCAATATTTACAAAATATCGACAACGATTTTACTGATAGCATGTATTTTAATATTCCACATGACTTGCAACAGTCAAATATCAAATTTCTAAAGAGGTGATTTTATGAAGAGGAAAAAAATTTTTAATAGAAAGGATACCAATCGACCAATTATAAAGACTAAACGTGCATATTTTATGCTTTGCTCCATTATAAATAATCTTAATAGCCACTTCTCCAATAATTCAGGATCAAACAATGAAAAGTCAGAAGAATATCTGAATATACTTGATAAAGTAGCAAAAACTGTCCTCTCTTCTCTTTCTATGAGTCATCTTGCTAAAGGTGAAGACGATTTCCCTGACTTCCCTGAGGATTTTGTAGACGATGCGCTAAAGCTTCAAGCTAATTACCATGAAGATAATTTGGAGCAATTCTTTCCATTTTTGGAAAATTTTTATTGTTTAATAAAAACCAAATTAGCACAAATGCAACTATATACATCATATAATAATAATCTTACTCAAACATGCTCATACACTATTTCACCTACAGAAAATATGGAAACGATAATAAGCAATATTCAAAACTTTGTTACGATTATAACTGTATCGCTAAATGAACATTTAGATGAATCTAACACAACAAAAGTAGATAAACTATTAAATCTATCTATATTAATACAAGAAAAATTGTCTGAAATCAGTCCGCAAATTCTACAATCCTCTGGTGTAGAAAAAGTGCCAGCTTCTATCTTGGCATTTCAATGGTGCCTATCGGAGATCGCTCAAGTATGTTCTGAAATAGAAGATACTTTACAAAATATGAACTTATTTTTATTAGAAAAAATAATAGATACTACTTATAAGGTTTTTTCTCGTATAGATTTTAATTCCTCAGCTAAGTCTAATAGGATGCGTTTATTTTTCAAAAATCCAGAATTATCTGAAAATCATCCCTTCCCAATAGTTACAACTCAAACCAACGATAGTTCCTCAAATACAATTCCAAGTCAGTTAACATTAAAGATACAGGATTTAAAGAATATAAAACCAGATCAGACCCCTTTTGCTAAGACACACTCTAACTATATTGAATCATTAGGCAATTTAATTACAGAAGAAGAAAAATTGGCCGATTCCTATTTAGAAATTAACTTCTCTATTGAACAGCCAGATAACCCATATCAAATATCAAATGATAACATGAGTACGACAAATCTCTTTCAATCTAACTATACCGAACCATTAGGCAATTTAATTGCAGAAGAAGAAGAATTGACAGATTCCTGTTTAGAAATACTAAATAATCTGTATACTCTGGTGAAAAATGGAGAAACCCAGGAGGGACCAAAGCATTTAACTTTACCTTTTGATCAATGGCATAAATTACACCATTACTTGAATAAACTTCCTTCACTTTCATATGAAACTAATACTAAAGTAACTGAAGATCTGCTGGTGAAAAGAGCCCAACTTATCTCTTTAATTGGAACATTAGAAGAACAGTGTAAGGCACGCATAATGGAGATATGGCTGGGAAGAATTCAAAATGATGATATTGGCAAAGACCCTGAAATAATTGCAAGTTGCTCAGGACAATTAGATGCGCTTATTCAAGGAGGTGTCACTGTAGGCCGAATCTTGGAAATAGTAGAATTGGCTGATTTATTACGGACAACAAAAATATCTCCAAGAACGCTTCAAATAGGTGGCGTTACAAAATATGATTTAGAAAAAATGGGGTTAAAGAGGATTCCTATCGAAATACTTTATTCTTTTAATTTCAGTACATGGGAACTGCAAGAAAAGTTACCTATTAAAAGATTTGTTTCTCAATCTTTAATACATCGCTTTTCTTTTTTTGAAAATAGAAATAAATCTGAAATAAATACAGATAACGATAAGTTTTCAGCGCCTTATTTAGGGCCAGAACTTAATCATATGGCTCAATTTTATTTGGTGTTTAAAAAGGAGTTATTCTTCCAGTTAAAAGGCAATAAAGAAGTAAACATGCCTAACATACCTAAAGAAATTATTAATAAAATCTTTAACTATGTTAATGAAGGAGATATGCTATCCATCAGCCGTAGTGATAAAAAAATTAGAGAGAATCTTCTCACATATCGGGTATGATCTTATATAATGTCTTGAGAGGTCAGAGGTCATACCACTGCTATTAAGTTAAGCAATCTGTCGTCCGGTGATGGTTTGATCACGGAATCTAGGGAAGTGCCCCTCTCCTGGATCCCGCGAACAAGTCGCGGGACGACGTAGTGGGAGTCGCGGGACGACGGCGAAGAGGAAATGCCCTTAACTTAATGGCAGTGAGAGGTCATACCCGCTGCTCAAACAAGGTAGAGTTTAAACACCAATCTGAGGGATTATTATATGTTAATATGTGCTGATTAGAAAAAATAACCAATATTCATTTTTAAAAAGGTAATTTAATAAAGAGGAAAATGATTATGAATATAAAAGATAACAATGAACTAATTATAGAGACTAATAAAAAAATAAACAAAATTGACTTATTCCAAAATGCATATTTTATACTTCTTCCCATTATAAGTGATCTTCATAGCCACTTCTCCAATAATTCAGAGTTAAGTAATGAACAGTCAATAGAATATCTGAGTATACTTGATAAAGTAGTAAAAACTGTCACTTCTCTTTATAAGATTTATCATGCTAAAGGTGAAGACAATTTCCCCGACTTCCTTGAGGCTTTTTTAGATGATGTGCAGGAGCTGCAAGCTAATTACCATGAAGATAATTTGGAGCAATTCTTTCCATTTTTGGAAAATTTTTACTGTTTAATAAAAACTAAATTAGCACAAATGGAACTATATATAGCATATAATAATCTCATTCAAACATGCTCATTCATTGTTTCACCTACAGAAAATATGATAACCATAATAAACAATATTCAAAACTTTGTTACGATTATAACTGTATCGCTCGATGAACATTTAGATGAATCCAACTCAACGAAAATAGATAAACTATTAAATCTATCTAAATTAATACAAGAAAAATTGTCGGGAATCACTCCGCAAATTCTACAATCCTCTGGTGTAGAAGAAGTGCCAGCTTCTATCTTGGCAGTTCAATGGTGCCTATCGGATATCGCTCAAGTCTGTTCTGAAATAGAAGACACTTTACAAAACATGAACTTATTTTTATTAGAAAAAATAATAGATACTACTTATGAGATTTTTTCTCATATAGATCTTAATCCCTCAGCTAAGCCTAATAGGATGTGTTTATTTTTTAAAAATACGGAATTATCTGATAATGATCCCTTTCCAATAGTTACGCCTCAAATCAACAATAGTTTCTCAAAGACAATCCCAAGTCAGATAACAGAAAAGATACAATATTTAAAAGATTTGCTTGAGAGATTTGAATTAAAACGTTTTAGAAATATGAACGATCACAAAGTGCTTGCAATACTTGATTCGAATGAAAATATAAGAGAGCGACATACTCAACTTAATGAGATTTTCCAACAATTACTCAAGGACATAAAAACTAAATTAGATATTCTGATAAGAACACCTATGAATGATGACGTACAAGAAAGGTTAAATAAATATATTGCTGAAGGTACAGAATTATTGGAAACAGTCCACGTTGCGGAGCTATCTGCATGGCAAGAGTTAGAATTTTTGCAAAATCGCTTTTACCCAATTATCGACCAAATGTTTCATGAATTCTCGTCTCCAACCTATCCAATGAATGAAGCGGCATCCGCTGAAGAGATAAAACCAGATCAGACTCCTTTTCCTAAGACACGCGATATTTTTATTATTTATAACCCTGAGATCACACTAGAGAACCGCTTCCTAAATAACAAATATATTGAACTTGCATTTTCTCCTAGTTGGATGGATGATGGCAAAGCTGTTGAAGCTGTCCTTGCAAGAATAAAAATGCATTCGAATCTAGATGGTCTCCTGATTACCCTAAACAGATGGGTGCATCGCAAAGTATGTGAAGTAGACAATGCGTTGGGTTATGAAGCCTATCAAATAGCACTTAAAAATCGTCCTATTGATAGGGAAGTCTCCTTGATTCTAGATCAGGTAAAATCCAAAAAAATGTACGAATTAGTCATTAATGCTCATGGCTTAACTCTTTCTGATGAAATCGTGATGCAACTAATTGACTATCTCAAAAAGAATGTTTATTTAAAAAAGTTTGGTGTTGTAGGTTGTACGCTTTCTGCTCATCAATTCTCACTACTTGTTGATGAACTCAAGCATCACCCTAATATTCAATTTATAACATTTTGTAAAATACAAAATGGCAAAGAAAGCATTACTCAGGAAGGGATTCACAAACTTCTCACTATTCCTTCTTTACAAATTCTTAGTTTAAAAGAAAATAATTCAGTCTTGTCGGAGAAGTATGAAAATGAATTTTGTTCTGCTTTGTCAGAACGAAAAAAGTCTCTCGAAAACGTTTATTTTTTTGGAAATTCCGTATCTGAGTTTCAAAGAAATCTATTGCGTAAGCTAGGCTTTGATTTTGAACAGCCAATGAAATCATCTCAAATACCAAATGTTCAAATGAGTATGACAAATCTCTTTCAATCTAACTATACCGAATCATTAGGCAATTTAATTGTTGAAGAAGAAAAATTGACCGATTCCTGTTTAGGAATACTAAATAATCTGTATACTCTGGTGAAAAATGGAATAACCCAGGAGGGACCAAAACATTTAACTTTATCTTCTAATCAATGGTATAAATTATACCATTACTTGAATAACCTCCCTTCACTTTCATTTGAAGCGGGTGCTCAACTAACTGAAAATCTGCTGGTAAAAAGAGACCAACTTATTTCTTTAGTTGGAACATTAGAGAAACAGTGTAAGGCATCCATAATGGAGATATGGTCGGGAAGAATTCAAAATGATGATATTGGCAAAGACCGTGAAATAATTGAAAATTGCTATCTTGCAGGACAATTAGCTGAGCTTATTCAAGGACATGCCCAAGAACGTGTCACCGTAGGCCGAGTCTTGGAAACAGTAAAATTAGCAGATTTATTACGGACAACAGAAATACCTCTGAGAACGCTGCAAATAGGTGGCGTTACAAAATATGATTTAGAAAAAATTGGATTAGATAGGATTCCTATCAAAATACTTTATTCTTTTGATTTTAGTACGTGGGAATTACGAGAAAAGTTACCTATTCAAAGATTTGCTTCTCAATTTTTAATACATCGCTTTTCTTTTTTTGAAAATAGAAATAAATCTGAAAAAAATACGGGTGATGATAAATTTTCAGCGCCTTATTTAGGACCAGAACTTAATCATATGGCTCAATTTTATTTGGTGTTTAAGAATAAATTAAACTTAAAGTTAAACGATAATAGAACAGTAGAAATACCTAAAGAAATTATAAATAAAATCTTTAACTATGTTAATAAAAAAAATGAGCTATCCACCAGCCGTAGTTATAAAAAAACTTAAAGAGAATCTTTTTACATATTGGGTATGATCTTACATAATGTCTTGAGAGATCATACCCGCTGCTCAAAAAAGGTAGGTTTATACATCAATATTTCGGTAACTAATTTCACTTTTTAACCTCGTATTTGTTTCCATCACTAGGGAAATATTAATAAGAAAATTGGCATACAGATGTTTTCACACCTTTGGCTTATGTTTCCTAAATAACGTCAGTTCGACGAATCTAAGCAGAGATAGAGTGGATTAGGGCCACTGCCATTAAGTAAAAGTCATCGCTCCTTGCCGTCGTCTCGCGACTTGTCCCATAGGTATCTACACAAGTAAGGAAACTAAGCTAACATACTATTAGCTCGGAGTTTAAAGCATCATAATTCAGTGGAACTATTGCTCCGGCTGCTGGCACTTGCAGCTACCCCCTCTCCCGCGCTATAATTTTTGCTAGAATCAATAAGTTACCAGCGGGAGAGGGTTGGGGTGAGGACAAAGTTGGGAGCAGAGTTTGCCCTCACTGCCATTAAGTTAAGGGGTTTTTCTCCCCTATGTCGTCCCGTGACTTGTTCGCAGAATCTAGGATATATGCCACTTTACTGGATCCCGCGAACAAGTCGCGGGACGACGGGACGACCCCAACCCTCTCCCGCAATAACTTATTATTTATAAAAAGATTTTTTGCGCGGGAGAGGGGGTAGCTGCAAGTGCCAGCAGCCGAAGCAATAGTTCCACTGAATTATGATGCTTTAAACTCCGAGCCGAGGTTATTGAGTGAAAATATTCCCCTTAAAATTAGGACACGCTGAAAGAGTGCCCTACTTTCATATATAGCCGTTAATTTAATACAACACTAAGGCTCGTGGAATTTTGCCGATTAACATCATCATCATCGCCTCTTCCATGAATGCGGCCTGATGCTGCTGCTTGTCTCAATCTTAAATCATCTTGATTTGATGGCGAGAATTTGTCAACAAAAGTTTGAAGGTCTGCAATTTGTTCCAGCAACGGTGCAGACTCATTAGTATTAGCTAAATTATCTTTTATATCTGTCTCCAACGCTAATAGCTTGGCCTTTATGTTAACTTTTATCCTGTCTAATGCTGTAGGCTGAAAAACTGTCGTAGAAGGAAGAGAGGCTATAGTTAATGCTTGATGATGCTCTCTGGAAATAGATTCGTATGAAGCATAAGCATAAGATGTTTGCAGCCGAGCTGTCTGGCTAGAAAATGTTAAAACAACTTCATCTAATTTTGCTTGGTAGTAACTGATTAATATCTCATCCCTGGGCACATTCTGATTCGCTGACAAATTTGTACAAGTTGTTTGCGATTCGACATTTATAACTGATTCTAAGTGAATAATAGAAGTATCAGCTGCAAGTAGGGAATAAAAATAACGACTGGTTCCTGGCAACATTATTTCAATTTGCGAACAAACTATAGCTTTATTGCCATTAAACAATCCAAGATGAATAGGACCTATTTTTTTTCCAAAGGTGGATTTGATAGACGCAATCATTTTCTCTAAATGTTTATCCATACTATTGTCATCGGGAATATGGTAATGGCCAGCAAAATTACTCAGTCCATCTATGACTTTTTTGTCATAGCTTCTCCCTATACCTATAGGTATAATCGGTAGCTGGCTTTTATTCGGAAGCTCGGAGGTTCCCAGTGCATGATTTTTCTTACTAATATCTCGTCCACGAAAGATGCCGTCTTGAACAGCTTGTAGGATTTCTTCGGCAGTTTCAGCTTCACCGCCTTCGCCATCTGTTAACAGGATAATAGTGGAATTTTTCAAGGCTTCATAAGGGGTAAAATAGTTGTGTGGTGCAATGCTAGAGGCAGCCTCAACAATAGATTGAACTAATGGAGTGGTGCCATTTGCTCTGATATTCCTTATCTTTAGTTTCCAATCAGCATCTAAGTCTTCTTTGTTCGCATCTTCAAAAGGGCGACTGCCATTAAACAATCTGAATATAATCTTAGTGCCTTTAGGCAATTGCTTGATGATCTTAATACAAGCTAGATTCGCAGCCTGCATTTTATTATTTCTATCCATACTCGAGCTATCATCAACACAAAAAATGACTTGACCCATCCCCGCATCCGCCGTTGCCAGAGGTGTTGACACTTTAAATCGGACTAGCTGCCGTCCATCTTTTAATGGTGCAACAGCAAACTCAGTTGAAATTTTCGATAAACCTTTATTAGGAGTTGAAGATTGTTGGCAAGAATTTAATAGTAACTGGGTATAATCTAAGTCTTGATTTTTATAGGCTTGTCTCAAGGCAACATTAATATTGGCAGGATGAAATCTCGCTAAATATAATAATTTTTCATTATCCTTAGGAGAAATGGATAATTTGAAAGGATACTCCAAACCAGATGGTTCTTCTTTATGAGAAGAAGGCTTGTCATTGAAGGACTGAGATTTTGCATCAGAAGGCCAGCTTAAGGAAGGTATAGGTTTGATATCATGTGCCTTCAATTGTATCTCCACCAGAGCCATAACCTCCTTCGAGGGAAAATAAAAGCAACAGCCTTCTGGCCTAAATAAGACAAAAGGGGAACCTGCAGATAGGCAGTCAAATTCGTATACCTGACCAAAATAATTAGAAAGACGACGGCTCACCCCTGCTAATTCATCTGTATCGCCAATGATTAAGATACTTTTTAACCCGTGAAGTCGTTTCAGTATTCCACCGGATAACTCATATTTCTCTTTATCATTAAGACTGAGGTATTTCTGCTGTAATGATAAGAGAGGCCCTAAATATCGACGGTGATCGCCTTCATTAAAATATTCATCTTCTTTTGCAGCGGATAAGAGTTGGTCGACAATTTGTTTACTTTCTTCATCTTTCAATTTACCTTTATCTTGCAATAAAGTTAATTTTACCTTAGACCAATAACCGCGGTAAAAATCAAAGTCTGCTTCTTGAAAAACTTTGCTTCGTTGTTCCAATAAACGACAGATGGTGGGATTTAATGGTTTGTTATTTACATCTTTTGCATTTTTATAGAGGACTAAAATTTTTCTGCGTGGATCATCTGTCCAGTAATGTAAACAAAGTAATTTGCCAATTTCAGTATGAGGTAGTGTAATATACTGCTTATAACCTTCAAAATCAACAACCTTTGGGGCGTCTGCTTCAATCGTCATTTCACTTGGGTGAAATTTAAAGTCTTCCAAGCTTGTTTTAAAATATGCCAATTTTTCTTTATCGTGATAGTAAATTTGATAACCTTTTGCTGTGAGCGTAAAAAATAGACTATTTACCGAACTAAGGAAAGGGGGTAAATGACTATAACTTTGACCTAAACAAGTACTTATACCATGATATTTCTCCTGGATAATTTCACTTCTTCGCACATTATAGAAATTTATCATGCGTAATAATTTTTGATATTCTTTATTGAAATTTACAACTTCAGTTTTTGTTTCAATACTTCTTGAAAATCGATTAAAACGTTGTTCATATTCTTCAGTATTGTCAGAAGGCTCAGGTTCACTTATGATAATTTTATTTAAGATATTCTCGATTGCAGACAGCTGGTGAGGTAGTATCCTGCCATGTATATTTTCCCGATATTCACTAAAAAGCACAATAAATTCATTCAGTGATTCCATTAACTTAACTTGAAGAGGTTCTAGAGGTGGATTTTTAACTTTTTTCAGTTTATCAGATAAAGCTAGAATTGGCTGGTAAATGAATTTTATATACATAACCTAATATCCTTTTTGTAGATGGTTTGTGTTTTTTTAAATTACTTAACATTAGGCACTGAGAAAGAATAAGTTGTACATTTCTGCATCTCACCTTGAGCTCATCTTTGAACTTTATTCTCGAAGCGCGCAATTTTCTTCGAGAGAAAAAATCAAATCCAAATTCAATCTGAGCGCAGAAATCTACAACTTATTCTTTCTCAGTGCCTTATTAAGTTGATGACCCGATAATCTTTTTCCATCCTGATTTTCTTAGCAAAGGATAGGATGTCGTAAGGAAGTGGGCTCTCACCAGGTTTTTTAAATTATAGAGTGCTTGCTGCCAAAGTCAAAGGAAATAAGTCATTTAATTTGATGCTATACTGGCAAAGGTTGAATAAAAAAAATAGGAGAGCCGTTATATGCAATTTATACATAAGGTTTTTCATATAGCACGTAAAGTTTACTCCAATTAAAGATGCGAGCAGAAAATGTGATTGCAGCATTTGGCATAGGAATACAGGTTTCTGCTACTGCTAATGATAACTGAAAAATGGAAGTAGATATTTTATACCTTCAGGCGAAAAATTATTTGGATCTACAGTCCGGCGAATTGATTGAACCCGCAAATTTTTTAATTCAAGGAAGCGATATTGCTGCAATTAACCCTAAGAAAATTCCGAAGGCTGCAATAATTATAAAAAGACCTGGATTAACCCTACTGCCAGGTTTAATGGATATGCATGTACATCTTACCGCTGATTTTTCAGGAAACTTTTATCTCCAGTATATTCAAGAAGATGGCGCAATGGCAACTGTCCGAGGCGTGAAAAATGCCAATGTTTTATTGATGGCTGGATTTACTACTGTGAGGAATCTAGGACAACTTAGTCACTCCGAATGTTTTATTGATGTAGCACTAGCAAAAGCAAGCGATTCAAAATGGATTCCAGCTCCGCATATTATACCAGCAGGTCACGCTTTAAGCATAACAGGTGGGCACATGGATCCTAGCATGATAATAGGGGCTGCCCATGATGTGTTACCTGTCAGTTATCGTGTTGGGGTGGCTGATGGGGTAGATGAGGTTGTCAAGGCTGTGCGATATCAAATTAAATATGGTGCTAGAGTAATTAAAGCAGCAGCAACATCAGGTGTCATCTCCAAGGGAGAAAATGTTGGCAATGCACAATTTAGTTATCAAGAACTCAAAGCAATAGTGGAAGAAGCTAGCCGTCATGACATTCCCGTAGCGGTCCATGCTCATGGTACAGAAGGTATCAAAAACTCAATTAAGGCCGGTGTCTCTTCTATTGAACACGGTTCATTATTAGATGATGAATGTATTCAACTTATGAAAAGTTATGGCACTTTCCTGGTGCCTACCGCCTGTGCTTTAGAAAACATCAAGCAAAAAGATCTTGATTCTCAATCAAGCAAGAAAGCAAATTATCTGAAGCCACTTGCTAAACAATCTTTAATAAAAGCAATTAAAGCAGGCATTAAAATTGCATTTGGAACGGACTCTCCTATTATTCCACACGGTGAAAATGCCAAAGAATTCACAACGCTAGTTCAAAGAGGAATGAGCCCGATAGAAGCTATCCGTACAGCAACATCAAATGCCGCTATGCTATTAAAACTGGATAAAATTGGAGAGTTAAAAGCCGGTTTCCATGCAGATATTATTGGCGTGGAAGGAAATCCTCTTACTCATATTGAAATCTTAGAGAAAGTTAAGTTAGTAATAAAGTGTGGTAAGGTAATGAAAGGACAAGAAAATGAAGATTAGACTTTCCTGCGAGCACAGAATAGTCTAAGGAGTTCAAAAAATAATGGATCAACTTATTATTTATCTTATTTTATTTGGCATCATCGTTTTACTCAGTCAATTCTTTCAAAAATCAACTATTCCAATTGCTTTAATTTTAGTTATTTCCGGAATGCTGCTAAGCTATATTCCTTTTTTCCCTAAAATTAACTTAGAACCAAAACTCGTTTTAAATTTTTTTCTACCTTTGTTGGTTTATCAAATCAGTGCCTTTAGTTCATGGCGTGACATCAAAAGACAATCTCGTCCTATCGCCTTATTATCAATTGGTCATGTCATATTTATTACTATTCTTGTTGCGATAGTCATTCAAATGTTGATTCCACAAATAGGTTGGCCTTTAGCATTTGTATTGGGAACAATTATTTCCCCACCTGATACTGTTGCAATCGCTTCGATTGCTGAAAAAGTCCGACTTCCAGAGCGGATTTTTACAATACTTGAAGGTGAAGGAATGTTTAATGATGCAGCAGCTCTAACTTTGTTTCGATTTGCTTTGCTAGCTGCAATTACAAATAAGTTTTCTGTCGGTTATGCATTTTTCGATTTTATCGTGATTATCATCGGTGAAACATTATATGGCCTGATATTAGGCAATCTTGTTGGAAAATTAAGAGAAAAAATTTCAAATACAACATTACATGTTATCGCTTCATTCTTAACTCCATTTTTAGCTTATATTCCTGTAGTAAAATTAGGAGGTACCGGAGTTCTCGCAACAGCAATAGTTGGTTTTTTGATTGGAAATAAATTCACATTACGTTTTACCTCAGAATACAGATTAGTCTCCATAGGACTATGGCCTATGATAGCATTTGCAATTCAGGGGCTTTTATTTTTATTAGTGGGTTTAAACATGCATTCCACTTTTATTCAGATTTCGTCTATTCCTTTGCAAATGCTAATGTTATATGTACTTGCAATTGTTTTTATAATAATCATAGGTCGATTTATTTGGGTATATGGCGTTCTTATTTTTTTACCTAGACTTTTATTTCCCTCTCTTCTCAAGAAAGATCCTTATCCTCCATGGCAATATCCATTTATTGTATCATGGTCTGGTATTCGAGGAGGCATTTCATTAGCTGCTGCTCTAGCAGTTCCTGCCTTAACTTTACAAATTAATGGTGCTAACACGAGGGATTTGCTCATTTTTCTGGTATTTTGTGTTATTATAGTAACCCTTGTATTACAAGGGCTATCGCTTCCCTTCATTCTTAGAAAAATGGGCATTGATAAGGTTGGTGAAACTGAAAGATATACTGAACATATGACCGAGCTACAAGCTCGTTTGCAAATGATTAAAGCGGCACTTTATTGGCTTGAAGAACACAAAGAAAGATCAAAAAGTAATATGAAATTATTGCATGAAGTGTCTTTACGTATTTACGAATATCGAATTTTAGAAAAACAATTTGAGTCTAGTATTTCAGATCATAATGGAAAACTGGCTCATCATGATGAACAAAGAGAGACAACAGAAAGGTTATCGCTTCTACTTCAAGTTATTGAAATTGAGAGGGGAGAGCTTTCAGGACTTTGGCGTGAAGAAAGAATTAACTTAAGAACTCGTAATAAATTATTATCAATACTTGATCATCAAATTCAAAGACACCTACTTTGAAAGATTTCTTAAAAGCTAAACAACGTCAGTTCGACGAATCTAAGACATGCAATTTTTTTAAGAAACCACATTAGTCATATGAGATTTTATTAATCGGAGTTTAAAGCATCATAATCCAGTGGAACTATTGCTCCGGCTGCTGGCACTTGCAGCTACCCCCTCTCCCGCGCTATAATTTTTACTAGAATCAATAAGTTACCAGCGGGAGAGGGTTGGGGTGAGGGCAAAGTTGGGAGCAGAGTTTGCCCTCACCCCAACCCTCTCCCGCAATAACTTGTTGATTTTAAAAAGATTTTTTGCGCGGGAGAGGGGGTAGCTGCAAGTGCTACATGAGGCTGTTATCTTACTAAAAACTCCGAGCTAATAGGTATGTTAGCTTAGTTTCCTTACTTGTGTAGATACCTATGGGACAAGCCGCGGGACGACGGCAGTAGAAATTCTTTGCTTAGATTCGTCGAACTGACGTTAAGCACATGACTTTCCTAAAGATTAATGTTTAGCTAAATAGAGCCAGGTTTCAATAATAGAGTCTGGATTAAGTGAAATGCTATCAATTCCTTCTTGCATTAACCATTTTGCCAACTCAGGATAATCAGAAGGCGCTTGACCACAGATTCCGACATATTTTCCACGTTGCTTACAAGCAGAAATTGCTTCATGTAACAAAATTCTCATTGAAGGATCTCTCTCATCAAAAGAGGCAGATACTAGCTCAGAGTCTCGATCAACACCTAATGTTAATTGCGTAAGGTCGTTTGAGCCAATTGAAAAGCCATCAACAAAATCAAGAAAAGCATTAGCAAGTAATGCATTTGATGGTATTTCACACATCATATAAACCTTTAAGCCATTCTCACCACTTCTTAATCCCAAATTGCTCATTAGGTTAATAACTGATTTAATTTCTGAGATAGTACGAACAAAGGGTATCATAATCTGGGCGTTGGTAAGTGCCATTTTATTTCTAACACGCTTAAATGCCTCACACTCCAGGGCAAAACAATCCTTGAAATTTTCGGAAAAATAGCGTGAGGCTCCTCGAAAACCTATCATTGGATTTTCCTCAATCGGTTCAAAAAATTTGCCACCTAGCAAATTGGCATACTCATAAGATTTAAAATCCGAAAATCGGAAAATGACTTCCTTAGGGTAAAAAGCAGCTGCAATAGTAGCAATTCCTTCTCGCAGTTTCTCAATATAAAATTCTTGTGGTGAAGAATAAGCCTGTGTCCTATCTAAAATTTGATTATATATATCCCTCTCTAGCTTGTTTATAAAAATAATCGCATTAGGATGGATGCCAATCATTTGGCTAATAATAAACTCTAGCCTGGATAAGCCCACGCCACAATTAGGTAAAGACCGCTGTAAAAAAGCCTGTTCAGGGTTGCTAACATTAAGACAAAGTTTAATATCTAATTTCGGCATGGACTCAACACAAATCTCTGTTTTACTGTAAGGTAGTAACCCAGAATAGACATAACCTCTTTCACCTTCTGCACAGGAAACGGTTACTTGTGTATTGTTGTCGACAATTTCAGTTGCATCTTTGCAACCCACAACAGCAGGAATACCTAACTCCCTTGCGACTATAGCTGCATGGCAAGTGCGACCTCCCCGATTAGTTACAATAGCAGCCGCCTTTTCCATGACAGGCTCCCAATCAGTATCAGTCATATCTGTCACTAATACCTCACCTTCTTTTAACTGGTACATTTGGTTTGGATTAGGGATAATACGGGCAATACCTTGTCCAATTTTTTGCCCTATACTTCTGCCTGTTGTCAGTATTTCACCTTTTCGCTTAAGGTTATAACGATCGATTAAATTTTTTTTGCGCAAACTAACTACTTTCTCTGGACGAGCTTGCAGTATGTATAATTCTTTATCCTCGCTGTCTTTCGCCCATTCAATATCCATGGGTCTACCATAATACTGTTCAATATATAAGCCTTGAGTTGCAAGGTTGGTAATTTCTTCATCATTCAAACAATATTGTTTCTGTTCTTGCTCATCCACAGGTATAGCAATAGTTGAGTTTTGATCAGATGAATTAATAATTTTTATTTTTTTCTCACCTAATTTTTTGCCTAAGATTGCGTAATATTTGTTATGAACTGAAGGCTTAAATACAGTAAACTCATCTGGATTAACACTACCTTGAACTATTGCTTCACCTAACCCATAAGAAGCATTTATTAAGATAACTTGATCAAAACCGCTTTCAGTATCAAGCGTAAACATCATACCACTCACGCTTTGATCACTTTTAACCATGCGCTGAATACCTGCTGAAATTGCCGTATTTTCATGCTTGAAATTATGCTGCATTCTATACGCAATTGATCTTTCAGTAAAAAGTGAAGCAAATACTTTTTTTACAGCCAAGAGAACATTGTTTTCCCCAATGACATTCAAGAAGCTCTCCTGTTGACCAGCAAAAGAAGCTTCTGGCAAATCTTGTAAAATTGCCGATGAACGCACTGCCACCACGATCTCTTTGTTTGGGTTTAGGGACTTATAAGCTTCTTTGATATTCTTCTCAAAACTCAAAGGAAATGGTGCATGCATTATCCATTGCCTAATCATGCTGGCAGCTTCTTTCAACTTTCCTTTTTTCTGCAAAGAGATAGAAGATAAAGTTTCATAGATTTTGCTGTGTAAATTATTTTGGGCTAGGAAATTACTGTAAGCAAAGGCTGTTGTCGCAAAACCATCAGGCACTTTTACGCCCGATTTTGATAAGTGTTGCATCATTTCACCAAGAGATGCATTTTTACCCCCTACCTTTGGCAGTACATGCATATCAATTTCTGAGAAAGGAATAATATCTTCCTTCATAAAAGTGCCATTTAATTACGAGCCTTCCCCAAGCAGAGTCCAATAGTTCTTTCTTGATTCATGGACGAAAAATTCTTTAGCTAAATGATTTTTGAATTCTTGCATTAAAGGAGTTTGGTTGTGACGATCGAAAGATTCCTGGTTATCCCAAACAGTAAACAGTAGAAACTCCCGAGGATTTTCCGTTGATTGGTAGATATCATATTGAACACATCCTTCTTCTTTGCGGGATTTTGCCATGAGGCCGCTTAGAAAGCTTTTGACATGTCCTTGATTCCCTTCCTTGGTGATTCCTGTGATGGTTACAATAAAATATTTGTTTTCCATATGCCCTTCCCTGGTTTTTCCTTCCTTATTAAGGATTATAGGTCAAAGCGTATCATGCTACAACTAAGAAAAAATGTGCCTACGAAAGCCATTCCGTAAGTCGAAAGCGATTTCAAATCGACTCATTATTAGATCCCTAGCGTAAGTTTATCACGACACTAGTCAAAAATAACCATAAGATTTTGTTTTAGAAGGAATTTTTTTGAAATTAAGCGTATACAACAAGTCCATTTATTTTGGGTCGCTTCTGATGGAAATCGATCAGGTTTAGAGCTTCCATAAGCTGATTTTCGTCACTTGTCTAAGAGTGTGGTGCCCGCTGTTAAATGGATCGGTTTGCTAGATAAATGATTCCTGGTATTATACACATGCTGATTAATGGTTTCACAAATGTTTAATCTATTTGCGATATCAAGCGTTACGGCAACGACTCCATGTGAATATGATTTAAGGCGCAGGTCTTCATTTATGCCCACTGCTTTTTCTGACCTGTATTGTCACCAAAACTGACTTCCTTGTTGTATACGTGTTTTAATAAACACAATATAGTATCCTGTTTTATGCAATAAATTTCAAATAAAATTAAATTATTTTGTTGTATACAAATAAACAAAAGTAACTGATTGATTACACTGATAAAATCAGTCGATTAGCCACTGGGCGTGATAAACTCGCGCTAGGAAACATGTCTGAAATAACTCTTACAACTAGCGCCTGTCGTCAATTAGCTCCCACTACGTCGTCCCGCGGCTTGTCCGCGGGATCCAGGAAAAGTTTCTACTATTTATATTTTGGCAAGTTGCCGCAATGGAACATTATATGTTGGCTCAACAACTAATTTAGTAAAAAGAGTATGGGAACATAAAAATAAGGTTATTCCTGGATTTACAGTCAAGTATAATGTTCATCAATTTGGTTTATTATGAAATGCATCAAAATATCATGGAAGCTGCTCGACGCGAAAGACGATTTAAAAATTGGTGCAGGAAGTGGAAAATAAACATCATAGAACAGTTTAATCCGACACGACGAGATTTATATGAAGACATCTGCGTTTAACTGGATCCCGCGGACAAGCCGCGGGACGACGTAGTGGGAGCTACGGGACGACGTAGTGGGAGCTACGGGACGACGTAGTGGGAGCTACGGGACGACGTAGTGGGAGCTACGGGACGACGTAGTGGGAGCTACGGGACGACGTAGTGGGAGCTACGGGACGACGTAGTGGGAACTAATTGACGACAGGCCCTAGTTGTAAGAGTTATTTCAGACATGTTCCTAGTCAAGGGTTGTTTAATTTTCACAATAAAAATAGTCTTTTTCTTATAGGCTAAAAATAATGTATCATTATACTAATTTAGTGCTATTTTAAAACAATAAATTATTAATATATGAAAGGTAATACTTATGGCTCATCGACAGGCACCTCAAGTTAAAGTAATTGGCAATAATGGCCAATTATCTTTGGGCAAAAATTTTGCTGGCAAAATGGTCTTAGTTGATCAATTAGATGATGGAACTTGGTTGATCAAAGCAGGAAAGTTTATTCCGGACTCTGAAAAATGGTTGCATGAAAAAAGGGATTTAACATCCCTTGATCGAGCGCTTGCTTGGGCTGAAAAAAACGAACCGCAGGACAATTTCGAACAAGTGATAAAAAAGATCGAGCATGAATAAAATAAAAATTGACTTGAACTACACTAAATTAAATTGATAACAATATCTCTTATTTAAAATAGTACATATAACTTCAAGGAGTCCTTTAGAGTGCTGAGTAACAAACCTGTATAAAATGTACTAGATAAAAGGAATTTCTATGGAAACCTTACAAATTTTACCTCATAAAAAACCAGCTTCGCGCATTTGTCTAGGAACTTGGGCAATTGGTGGTTGGATGTGGGGTGGAACGGAAGAGCAGGAATCGATTGAAACAATTCATAAAGCATTCGAGCTTGGAATTAATATGATTGATACTGCGCCCGCTTATGGCTTTGGTAAATCGGAAGAAATTGTGGGGAAAGCATTAAAACAATATGGTCATCGCGAAAATATTATTCTTGCTACTAAAGTTGGTCTTGAATGGAAAGATGGTCAAGTTTTCAGAAATTCTTCTCGCCAGAGAATTATGCAAGAGATAGATGATTCACTAAAAAGATTACAGACAGATTATATCGATGTTTATCAAATCCACTGGCCAGATACATCGGTTCCTTTTGAAGAAACAGCACAGGCACTATTATCTCTCAGAGAATCAGGTAAAATTCATGCTATTGGTGTTAGTAATTTTTCAACAATACAAATGAAAGAATTTTTAAAATTTGCTCCAATTCATACCTCTCAACCACCTTACAATCTTTTTGAGCGAGCTATTGAAAAAGACCTCCTGCCATTCACAGAAAAATCCGGTATTATCACCCTAGCTTATGGGGCATTATGTCGCGGTTTGTTAAGTGGAAAAATGAATTCTGATACTAAATTTAAAGGCGATGATTTAAGAAAAAATGATCCGAAATTCCAACAGCCTCTCCTCTTGCAACAATATCTCGATGCTGTTTCAGCGTTGGATGCTTTTGCAAGAACAAATTATAAAAAGAATGTATTAGCACTAGCCAGTAAGATGGATATTAGATAAAGGACATACCATCGCGCTTTGGGGTGCTAGACATCCATCTCAATTAGAAAATATGAGTGATGGGATGGGATGGTCATTAGATGCAGAAGCGATGCGTCAAATTGATAAAATTATTGATCAACATATTAAATCACCAGTCGGGCCTGAATTTATGGCTCCTCCTCTATAAAGGTAATCACTATGGAACCAGTTGGGTTTATTGGTCTTGGAAATATGGGAAGTAAAATGGTGGGACGGCTATTAAAAGCCGGATACACAGTCATTGGCTATAATAGAACAAAAGAAAAAGCCATACCGCTTATCAAACTTGGAATGCAATGGGCAGACTCTCCAAGAGATGTCGTTAATGCATGCAATATAACGTTAATGTCGTTAACCGATGATAAAGCCATATCAGCAATTATGGAAGGTGAACACGGTATATTATCAGCGATAACAAACGGAAAGCTACTTGTTGATATGAGCACAGTGTCTCCAAATTTTAGCCGTAGCATTGCAAATAAAATAGCTGCAAAACAAGCACATATGTTGGATGCTCCCATATCAGGAAATCCACTCATGGTTGAAAAAGGGCTGGCTACTATTATGGTGGGTGGTGATCACGCTAATTTTATTCGGGTGAAGCCAATTTTAGAATCAATTGGCTCTAAAGTTTTTTACGTGGGAGAAAATGGACAGGCCCTCGTTTTAAAGCTGGCTATAAATATAAGTTTAGCTGTGCAATTTTACGCATTTTCTGAAGGAATGTTGCTTATTCAAAAAGCTGGTGTTGACATGAATAAAGCTATCGAAATTATACAACAGAGTGCAATTGCTTCTCCTGGTATTCAACAGCGAGCTCCATTTATTCTTACGCCACCCGAAAAACCTTTGTTTAGCATTAAATTGATGCAAAAGGATTTGCTGCTAGCACTTGAGCAAGGGCGTCAACTTGGTGTTCCATTACTTAATACTGCAATAACAAATGAAGCATTAACTGCTGCTTGTGGTCAAAATTATGGTGAAGAAGATTTATCTATATTGTTTACATCTATCAAACAGATGTTAGAAAGGAAATAATTAAAAATATTTGGTTGGGTGCAGCATGAGATTATTAGACGCTAAGGATTATTATGAAAAACACAGATCCCTTGAAATTTCAACAACCACCTATTAGTGATTATGGCTATATCAGTGATTGTCATTCAAGTGCATTAATTTCTAAAAGTGGTTCTATTGATTGGTGCTGTATGCCAAGAATAGATTCCCCTAGCTGTTTTGGACGTATAATAGATTGGAAAAAAGGCGGCTATTGTCAAATCTTACCAGTAGAAAACTTTAAAATAACACGTCAATATTTAGATGGAACAATGGTTTTATTATCCAAATTTATAACTAACAAAGGCGAAGCAAAAATATATGATTTTTTCCCTATGAAAAGAGGAGGTATTTTTAAACCTTACCAGCAAATATTACGTATTATTGAAGGCGTAAAGAATGAAGTCGAAATGATTGTAGATATAGTTCCTCGCTTTGATTATGGAAGTATAAAACCCTGGATCAAGCCTTACAAAAGAACTTCTTTTAGTATATTAGGCGGTAGCCAAGGATTGCTTATCTCAAGTAATATCGATTTGCAGCTAAAAAATCCTCACCGACTTATTGCGACTCTCACAACTAAGCCAAGTACTCGTTTCTACCTTTCAATCTTATTTGGTAATCCTGAGGAATTAGATAATTTATATATTGAAGTCCCTTCAATTGATGAGTTGGATTTCCGGCTAGAAGAAACCAAATTATGGTGGCAGACATGGAGTCAGAAAGGAAAGTACCAAGGGCCTTACGCAAAATTATTAAAACGTTCCGCTTTAGTCCTCAAAAGTCTCTCCAATGCTCAGACTGGGGCAATTGCAGCTGCAGCAACTACTTCCTTACCTGAAGAATTAGGTGGCATACGAAACTGGGATTATCGTTATAGCTGGATCCGTGATTCTTATTTTTCTGTTCATTCTCTTATCCATTTAGGGTTTGTTAAAGAGGCCGATAACTTCAGACGTTTTATAGAGCGAAGTAGTCATAGTGACCCCAAAGGGTTGCAAACATTATTTGGTGTTTATGGTGAAAAAAGATTACAAGAATATTGCTTAGAGCTAGAAGGTTATTGCGGATCAAAACCTGTTAGAATTGGAAATTTTGCAGCAAAGCAATTGCAGCTTTGTATGTATGGATTGCTTCTTGATCTAGCATGGGACTGGCATGTATTAGGTTCCTCGCCCGATAATGAGTATTGGTTATTCTTAAAAAAAACCGTCAATCTAGTGCTAAAGATATGGCAACACCCTGATTCTAGCATATGGGAAATGAGAGGAGCGCCGCGGCATTTTGTTTATTCTAAGATGTTATGCTGGGTAGCTTTAGACCGAAGCATAAAAATGGCTCGTGATCTAAATAAAAAAGTACCGATAATAAAATGGGAAAATGAACGTGATAAAGTTAGACGGGAGATTGAAGAAAAGGGTTATAACAAGAAAGAGGGGGTTTTTATTCAAGCCTTTGATTTTAATGTCATGGATTCATCGTTATTGCTATTGCCACTTTTTGGCTTTATCGACTATAACGATAAAAGAATGGTACGTACTGTTAACAAAATAATAGAAGAGTTGGAAATTGCTGGTCTTCTTCTACGCTATCCTCGTAACAATGACCAGTTACCAGGTGATGAAGGCGTCTTCCTAGCGTCAACATTCTGGTTAGTTAATTGTTTAGCAATGCAAGGACAAAAAAAAGAAGCAAAGAAATATTTTAATAATGCAATTGCAACTTGCAATGATTTGGGACTTTTTTCTGAAGAATATAATATTCACAGCAAAATAATGCTTGGCAATTTCCCTCAAGGTTTTACTCATTTATCTCTAATTTTAGCTGCTATGGCCTTGGCTTCTCAATAAATTTTATTAGTAAAAATAGAACAAAGCTTAATGCGATCACAGAAAGGAGTGGCATGAGCAAGGAACATGTCTGAAATAACTCTTACAACTAGCGCCCAGCATGTGATTTTCTTGGCATTGCTTTTTACCTCTTTCAGTCGTTTTTTTGCTAAGCGTAACTCTTGCGAAGCTGTTTTCTGCTGTTTCTTGATAATCATATGAAGCATGATAATTTCATGATTAATTATCGCGCAATAAAATACCCGTGCAATTCCTTCTTTGCCTTTAAGCCGCAGCTCAAATAGGCCATCACCCATTGCTTTAGTATGCGGCATCCCTAAATTAGGTCCGTAGGTTTTCATTACATCTGTTAAGCGTGCTAATAAAGTCCCTGCGCGCGATGGGCGTAAGATCGCTCCATTGAGCCTTTGCCATCGGTGCAGCCATGAGGGCTTTACGAAGATCCGCAGGCACTTTAAGCTTAGATTCTTTTCCAGCTAATTTAGGATTCATGTTTATATTAATTATCTTTTACAAGGTATGATAAAGTTATATTTAAACTTTATTGGGCTTTTGGTTCAATGCATAATCTGATTCATGCATCAATTCCGTACCTGTTTTCCCAATCAAAGGATTAGTTGAAAAGCTTGGATTTTCATTTTTGATCATTAGTTCTAAATTAGCACCCGAATTTAATAGCATACTAGTAAAATCATTATTTTGACTTAAAATGGCTATATGTAACAGAGTTACTCTCATACCATTCCTTTTTACGTAGTGATTTAGTATATCACTATTGCCATCAACAGTTTTAAGGAGTAAATCAAATAAAGATTTATTATTTTCTGTTAAAGCTATCTCAAATAGTCGAATCATGAATTTTTTATGTTCTTTAGCATGTAAATCAAAATTATAATTTTTTATAATGAATTTTAATATTCGGAAAATTTGTTTTTTATCTTCTACTGAAACTTTATCATCTTTAATTGACGCAAATAATATATCTAAAGGCGACTTTCCTTCCTTGTTTATTTGAAAGAGATTAAGAGTTTTTAAAAAACATCTTACTAAGTGGTAGCAACAATTCTCATTAAGCATATACATCGCATAATGCAGAGCTGTATTTCCTTTAGAATCAGGGTAATTGATTTGCGCATCGAAATCTAATAATAATTTTATGGCAGGTAAATCATTGTCTAATAATGCTTGTTGAATAAAATCATTGCTATTAATGAGGTTGTTCTCCAGTAAATAAACAACAGCATCAAGTCGATGATGTCTAAAGGCTGCTTCTGCTAATTTATTTCGGTTTACTAGTGCATTTTTATGAAATAATAGATCCTTGAATTGTGCATGCTGATTTAAAAAAAATATTGTTTCGATCCATAAAGAATTGATCACGATTTGATGAGGATATTGATCTAAAATTAGGCAAGCTGCATCGATAAAAGAATTGGTAATTGCTAATTCTAATGCTGTTTTTTCATAAATATCTTGGCTATTGAGATCAACAAAGCCATCGCTCACGATACGTTTTACGGACTTTTTATCATGAGCGATTATTGCCAAGTGCAGTTGAGTAAAACCATTAGGAGAATTTTGTTGGAAATTACGAGCCTCTGCAAGTGATTTTGGGAATTCTTCTTCTTTAAAAAGCTGAAAATTTTCTAGCTTTTGTAAAACTTGCAGGCTATTAAAATGGTAAATGTGAAAGCGAAACGCATCCAATCTCATAAAAAACCTATTAGGGTAGTAGTTTGTAATTGCAGAGATTTCTTCTATTTGTTCTTCAGATAGAAATTTTATGAAACTTGTTTCACTAAAATAGTTATGTAATTGATCAGACTGTGATGGAGTTAGTTGTGTTATGTGGCATGTCTTTTCATCAATACCATCCCAATACACTAATTCATTTGGCATTAGGTAAAAGTGTCCAAGACGATTTTTTTGCAGCTCTTCTTGAGGAGGAACTTGTAATGACTTGGAAAAACCACAAAATTCGTCACCCCAGTGGCCATTTTTTTTAAGAATCGTTTGATATAATTCAGTATCATTAGAAAGCATGGGTGTTTCAGTTTCATCATTACAGTCATAAAAACAAATTTTTTGATTATCTAGCATTCTAAACGTAGTACTATGACGTGTTTTTCCTATATCTATGTATATTTTTTCTGGTAAACGAATTAAGTATTTTAAAATTTCAGCCATTCTTTTTTTGTTAACAACTGCTGCTTCCTTAGGCTGGACATCTTTGATAATTCCATAATTTCTCAGTAAAGCGATTACATCTGCAATTTCACCTACATCAAAGTTGTGTATTTGCTTATCTGATTCATAACTCACAAGTTCATTAAGACTTATTGAACTTTCCTTCCCCTCTATGGTTGAAATGAACATTCTCGAGGGAAGGTCCTTTGGGGAATATAAGATATAGGGTGTTCTATATTTTGTTTTTGATTTCGCAATTTCTTTGTTGATGTCTTCTTGCAATGAAATAAATGAAATTAATACGTCTTTGTGGTTTGTAGGATCATAGATGGTAATCGGCTTAATGTTTACTTTTTGCCTTTGTGGTTCCATAAAATCGAATTGTAAATGTCTTGTTGTTTGACTTATTTTAGGAATAACAAGTTGAATATTTTTTTGTCCCCCAAAAGTAAGAAAGATATCATTAGTCCATTGCTCTATAAGTTCATCGAAATTTTTGTAATATTGTGCTTGAGGTAAAACAGTCGGAATCTCTTTATTTAATGAATTAATGTCCTTTTTCCAAAGACTAATAAGGATTAGAGTTGCATAAAAATAATCAGCCAACCCATTTTCAACATAGAAGTTATGGAGGAAAGAGTAACCATTACAAAGACCTCCTTCATCAAAATATGTTACTTCTCTCTTTAATAAATGTAGACGACAAATAATTCTATCATTAATGTTGAATTGACCAATATCGAATTGATCAGGTAGCTCAAGACCTGTTCCACTGAAATACAGATGGAATTTTTTATTGAATTTCTCTTCTGTACTTGCTTGAGATTTTTCTAGTATATCGTATGGTGTATTGCCATATTTGTCAGTTTCTGATAAAAGTTTCCTGTCAAATTTTGGATGGTTTAAAACCGTTTTTAAAATTCGGATGTCTTGACATACAGCTAAATGTAAAATATTTTTCCCATCGAATGTTTTATCAAATATATCCTGTGCCTCTAAGCGTTTTTGCAACAAGGAAAGGTCACCTTCTAAGGTAGCCCACAACAAAGGTGTTTTGCCATCTTGGTCTCTTCCATTAAAAGCAGAATGTTCCATCAGAATAGGAAATAAACCAGATTCTTTTTTTTCATATAGTTTGGAACATAAGGGTTCAACTAAGTTCTGAATTGTAGAATCACAATTATCTAATAACAATTTCAAGATATTCGATTTGTTATCATCAATTACGTGTTGATATAAATCCAACCATTCTTGAGGCTGAAAAGTAATAAAAATATTTGCTTCTTTGACGACGTCGGCATTGTCTAATTTTATTCCCTGATATAATATCCATCTTGCTAAGGATGCATCTTCAAAACAAGAAGCCATTCTTGCCCTAAGTACCAAACTTTTATCTTCAGAAAGGGGCTCTACAAAGTAATATTTTAACCAAACACTCAAATTAAAAGTATTGGTATAAATCATGCCATCATGATTGTCTCGAATTAAAGAATGAAATTGATCGAGCAGAGATGAATTTTTAACTTCACCTTCAGGTATACATCGTAATTCTTCTATGAGTTGATTGTTTGTTATTTTTTTTGATTGGTAAGAGTAATTTTTTCTTGTGGTAAAGCATATATAAAATTCTTCTCCTTTTTTATGGATTATTATTTTAGAGAGAAAACATATAGATTGTTTTTCAGTTTCAGAAGGTTCGTCTAATTGAAGATGATAAAGGATAGTGGGTATATTAGCGAAATCAACTTCCAATAAGCGTTGGCTAATCAATTCACCTTTAAAATTATGAACTAGGAACCAAGTTTTATTTTTTGTGATTTGAACAATAAATCCTTGTGTAACCTTGTCTTGATCTATTTTCAAAGCAGCTTCAAATTCTTCTTGAGTGTTAAACTTTAATAAAAATGAGTCATTTTGGTATGAGAACATTAATAGTACCCCATTGAATAATTTGATCTTATGGTTACTATTGTATTCACCAACTTTTTTTATTTCGGTGAGACCCGACTACCATATGATCTTTTCAGAATAGCTAAATTTTACACTAAAATGCTTATGGTTTTCTTAACATAATTTTGCTCATTAATTTCTTGATAATGAAAGAATCTTCCATTCAGGGGTATACTGAGTAACCTGTAATGTTACAGCAAGTCTGGAGACAGGTTACTATTAATTGGGCGTAACCGGCATTCCGCTCAAAATATTCGGCCTCGACCGCCGTTCCGACCAGCATCACATCATCGGCCATAATTTTTTACGACTATATCTTTTCCTTTGCAAAACTAAAACTTGATTATCTAGTAATATAGCAATAAACTAGTTTCGCGCCAGCAATTAAATTTAAATTATTAAAGAGGTAAAAATGAATCTTTATATCTGGCTACCCGGAATGTTCCTACTAGGTCTTGTCGCTATGTTAATCTGCTATTTATTTATGGAAGCTTGCGAAATAATATAAGGATGAAAAATATGATTTACCTGACCCTAATTTCAACAGTTTTTATTTTCATTTACTTAATCGTAACGCTTATAAGACCTGAGTGGTTTTAAGGTCTTCTGCAATTATAACTTTGTGAATGAAGAATGTGGCAAGATTGGATGCCAAGTGTATAAATCATTTTTGCAAGAGCCCTAAAGCAGCAAGGCTAAAATTCAATTAAAAGGAGTTTGATTTAGTGTTTAGCCAAATTTGGTTGCTTCCCATAGCCCTTCTCCTTGCCGCAACTCTCACAGCATTTCCTTTAAGTCAGTATTTATCTTGGATAATGGATGGAAAATACCGTCCCTTGCCCGTGTTAGCTTGGTTCGAAAAGCGCATAGATAGCGGCCCGCAAAACTGGAAGCAATATACTGGCTCTCTTCTCCTCTTTAATACACTGTTATTTATTTTTGGTTATCTGGTTTTAGCATTACAGCCATGGTTACCTCTTAATCCAGATGGCAAAACACTCTTAGCCCCGAGCACAATTTTTCATAGTGTTGCCTCTTTTATGACAAATACTGATCTTCAACATTACTCTGGGGAAGTTTACTTATCTAACTTTAGTCAGATCTTTTTTGGTATCACTAATCTTTTTATTTCTGCTGCAATTGGCTTAAGTGCTTTAACTGCCATTATACGAGCATTACGAAGTGATCCTACACTAGGTAACTTCTTTCTAGATATCTGGCGTGTAGTTGTTTATCTCTTTGTGCCCATTGCATTTATCTTAGCGATTTTTTTTATTCAACAAGGTTCCCCAATGACTTTTAAAAGCTCTTATCAAGTTTCAACTTTGGAACCAGGAGCAATGGGATTGACAGACACAGGACAGGCTAAACCTCAAAAGATTGTGGTTGGACCCGTAGCTGCTTTTGAATCCATGAAGATGCTGGGAACCAACGGAGGAGGTTTTTATGGTATGAATTCTGCTCATCCATTTGAAAACCCTACAGCCTTATCAAACTTTTTCAATACATTAGCTATGATGATTTTTCCTTTCGCCCTAGTGCTCATGTATGGCCGGATGTTAAGGCAAATGCGCCATAGCCTAGTCATCTTTAGTGTTATGCTACTTTTCATGGCTGGCACTATCATCTGGTCTATTTCACTTGATACTCTAAAGCCTAACCCTGGGTTAACACAGCATAATGCTAGAACCTTTTTAATTTCCAATCGGGCAACAGCCAATGGGAAATTAATCATCACTCTACCGATGATTGCTGGTTTGCCCGTAGACCAGCATCTAGGAAACCTTGAAGGTAAAGAAATGCGTTTTGGAACCTCTGCTGGCGCTACCTTTGCCGCCTTAACAACTGATGTCACTTGTGGCGCGATCAATGCCGAAGCAGATAGCCTAAATCCTATCGCCGCCTTATCCCCTATGGTTGGCATGTGGTTAAACTGCTTTTTTGGAGGAAAAGGAGTTGGGATGATTAATATGCTGCTTTACATCATTCTCGGAATCTTCCTGGCTGGAATGATGGTAGGGCGTACTCCTGAATACCTTGGCAAAAAAATCGAAGGGCGTGAGGTAAAGCTTGCAATCATTGCACTTTTAATCCATCCCCTTATGATTTTAATGCCTACAGGTCTTTTTGCAGCAACCCCCTGGGGCCTTAATGCTATCAGCAATCCTGGGGCACATGGGTTTTCACAAATGCTCTATCAGTTCTCATCCGCTTCTGCTAATAATGGGTCTGCCTTTGATGGGTTAGGTGTGGCCTATGGTTTTTATAACAATACGAATCCTGCACCTGAAGCGATTGCCTGGGATATTGCAACTGGTCTTGTCATTATCTTCAGTCGCTTTCTGCCAATTATTGCACCCATTGCCATGGCTACTTTTTTAGGAGAAAAAAAATCTAGCCCTTTTGGTATAGGGACATTACGAGTGGACAACTTTACTTTTGGTTTTCTCTTGTTCGGAACCATAGTCATTATTGGCGCTTTGCTGTTTTTGCCGGTTGCAACGCTTGGACCTATCGCAGAACAACTAGGACCTATCCCTTTTGGAGGATAATAAGGAACGTAACATGGATAACAAAATTTTAAATAAGGATTCCACTCCTATACCCATTTTACAACCGCAACGCCGCCTCCCACTAAAAACAGTATTTGAAAAGCGAACTTGTAAGAGCGCTCTAAAACAAGCCTTTATTATGCTAAGGCCCGATATTCAATGGAAAAATCCTGTCATGTTTGTAGTCGAGGTAGGTGCAATTCTCACCTTTTTCTATATTCTACAAATGGCTTGGAGCACAACAACAAATCAAGCTCCAATAACCTATTTTATCGCCCTGGACATATGGTTTTTTTTGACTATTTGGTTTGCGAACTTTGCAACAGCTCTTGCTGAAGCTCGGGGAAAAGCACAAGCTGAGTCGCTTAAGCGGACGCGAAGGGATACACTTGCCTATCGACTGACCAATGATGGAAAAATTCAAGAAATCTCATCAGACATTTTAAAACGTGGGGATAATGTCGTTGTCCAAGCCGGACAAATGATTCCAGGTGATGGTGAAATTATAGAAGGAGTTGCCTCTATAGATGAATCTGCCATTACTGGCGAATCAGCCCCTGTTATTCGTGAGGCAGCGGGTGACCGATCAGGCGTTATTGGAGGGACGATGGTACTCTCTGATCGAATTATCGTTCACATTACCGGGGCTAAAGGGGAGTCATTCCTCGATCGTATGATCGCTTTGGTAGAGGGAGCAATACGCCAACGAACTCCCAATGAAATCGCCCTGTCGTTAGTATTATCTGCCTTTACCCTGATTTTCGTCATAGTTGTTGTTCCACTTTGGTCGATGTCTTTCAATGCGCAAGCTTATATGATGTCCTATCTTAATCTCAGTCAACCGTTAAAAAGTTTAGGTACAGACATACCTACTTTGATAGCTCTACTTGTTTGTCTAATTCCGACAACGATCGGGGCTTTGCTAGCGGCAATTGGCATTGCAGGAATGGATCGTGCCTTGCAGTCTAATATCCTGGCTAAAAGTGGAAAATCGGTAGAATTAGCGGGCGATATTGATATTGTTTTGTTAGATAAAACGGGAACCATTACGCTAGGCAATCGCAGAGCAACAAAATTCACACCAATAGGAGAATGCTCAGTAGAAGAACTTGGAAGGTTAGCGGCCCTTGCTTCTGTCTCTGATAATACGCCTGAGGGAAGAAGCATCTTGAATTTGTTTGAAGGGCTAAATAGCAAAAGTCTATTAAACTTCCCTCAAGAAGCGAAAATAATTCCTTTTACTGCTCAAAAACGTATGAGCGGCATTAATCTGCCTAACGGACAGCATATAAGAAAAGGGGCAGTTGATGCGATTATCAAATATGTTCTGGAAAATGGCGGTTATATACCCCCAGAAGTTAACTGTTTGGTGGAGAACATCGCTATTAAAGGTGCAACACCCTTAGTTGTCGCTGATCAAAATAAAATTGTCGGTATTATTACCTTGGAAGATGTCCTCAAACCCCACATGAAAGAGCGTTTTGCAAGATTAAGAAGGATGGGACTTCAAACCGTAATGATCACAGGAGATAATTATCGCACAGCAGCAGCCATTGCGGCGGCTGCTGGAGTCGATGACTATCTTGCTGAAGCCACGCCAGAAAATAAATTTGATTACATCAAAAAAGTTCAGGCTGAAGGAAAATTGGTAGCCATGATGGGAGATGGCACCAACGATGCACCAGCACTTGCACAAGCAGATTTAGGTTTAGCTATGAATGCCGGAACTGACGCTGCAAAAGAAGCGGCTAACATGATAGATTTAGATAATGACCCCACTAAGTTGATTGAAGTTGTTGAGATTGGCAAGCAACTGTTAATCACCCGAGGCGCTCTCACAACCTTCTCAATTGCGAATGATGTTGCTAAGTACTTTGCCATAATTCCCTCTCTTTTTGCCGGTACTCTCCCATGGTTAAAGATGATTGATATCATGCATCTGCATTCACCTACTTCTGCCATTTTGTCAGCCGTCATTTTTAATGCTCTAATTATCCCATCATTAATTCCGGTGGCTCTTAAAGGAGTTCGCTATAAGCCACTGGGAGCTGATGCACTGCTACGCAGAAATTTACTCATTTGGGGACTTGGTGGAGTTGTATTGCCTTTTATTGGTATCAAATTGATTGATATGATAATGGTCGGTTTAAATTTAGTTACCTGATATCTGCACTTAAATAAGGAATTTCAATAGCTATGTGGCGTTATCTTGCAAAGGGCACTTTGCTGCTTTTTTTTCTAGTTATCATTATTTGCATTATTTATCCATTAGCCTTATGGATAATTGGTCAGACTGTATTTCCTTTTCAGGCGAATGGCAGTCTTTTGCCTGGTCCTGATGGCAAACCCGTAGGATCCATGCTAATTGCACAGCCATTTACTAATGATGAATATTTTCAGCCACGTCCTTCAGCGGCCTCTTATGATGCATCCGCTTCTGCTTCTTCGGCACTGGCTGCGTCTAATTATGCACTTCGTAATAGAGTTGCTCATTCGATAGGCTGGCTTGTGAAATATCGTAGTGGTCAAAAAGCTGGACAACCGGTTTCAAAAGATATTGAAGATTGGTTCCAGCAAGATAAATTTCAAGGCAAGGCCCACATTGTGGCACAATGGGCAATCTTGCACAAAACACTTGTTCAGGGTTGGGCAAATGCTAGTCAAATACATAGTGCTTATATTCTTAATTGGGCAAAAGACAATCCAGTTCTTGTTGGGCAGTTTATAAAGGAGCATCCATCGATCCGCCAGCCAAAAGCAAGTGACTTGGCAAGCTTATTTTTTCAAAATTTATCACAAAAGCATCCTGGTTACTTCCCTATCGATGTCACCCAAACAAAAGTCACAGGTAAAACAGAAACGACTGTTGCACTTAGCTCCTCAGGCAAAGAAATTGAATCTGTATTTTTTGACATGTGGCGTCAAGATCATCCTACTGAAGATCTACAAGACATTCCAGCGGATCAGGTAATGACATCTGCATCTGGACTTGATCCTCATATCAGTCTTGAGAATGCCCAATATCAACTCAATAGAATTGTTTCGAAATGGGCCAGCAAATTAAAGCGTAATCCTCAAGAAATACAAAGAGAAATTGAGAGAATCCTGCAAGCGAATACCTCATCGCCATTAGGGGGGCTTGCAGGAGAAAAAATTATCAATGTGCTTCTCGTGAATCTTGAGTTGACCAAGCAATTCACACACCCATCATTGCGAGTGCCTTAGCGTCTTCGGGTCAAACATCGGAAATGACACGCCTTATACACAAGTCTGAAAGCCTCTGTAGGTCTTCGAACATAATCGAAGACCTATTTTAAATTTTAAGTAAGAAAAAGAGTATTATGAAATAACGCAATTTTGTACCGGTTGCTCCAATCTGAGATCAATACCGGATTCTTTCGCGGCCCATCGTACACCGTGAGCAATTTCATCTTTTAAACAAAAACCTTTATTACTCTCATTCGCTCTCGCAACAAATTGGTTGATTTTTTCTGTTTGCTCTTGACCTATGAAAGTATTTTTATATCCTAAATTATTTAGATTGTTAATTTTTTCCTTAAATGACTCTAAATTGCTATGTTGCATTGGGTTTAGGCGAAATCCTTTACTTGCTTCATCAGAGCCGCCAATAAAAGGAGGCTCTCCAAAATCTACATTGTATTCAGTATACTCAATTCCAGATATAGTACTGCTTTCTACCAAAATACAAAATTGCCGATGATTTTTGTAGTAAGAAGCCAAAAAGGAGAAGTTTTCATGATGGGAAACAGTTGGCATAAAGAAACTTTTATTTTTTTCTGGTTGAAATATTGTTGACTTGTACATAGTTTACCTCTAATGAATAATAAATATTTAAAGCAGGGGATCGATTGTGCGTTAAATTTCAGCATTTGTCAAATGCCACCATTCTTGCTCTTGTGGTGTTTCAACTAATAAATGATAATGATTACTCATTAGACAATAAGCGTAACAAATCCAATTACACCTTGAACATAACTCAAATAAAATTAGTTAAAAATAAAGCTCTATCTTCATTTAATTTGTCATCAAAGGCATTTGCTCTCCCTTGAAGATTTACAGTGCAAACAGCAAAAAAGGTCAGAAGCATAATTGCAAAACTGAGGAGGCAGTCTTGCCTTGTTCCATTCAAAATGTGTGTTATACTCACCGATGTTTTTCATAGGGTTCCCAGGTTCCCTGTATTGTTAAGGTAAAGTTAATCGAAAAACATTGATTAAAATTTTTTGTTTAGTAACAGTAGAAAGCAGCTCCGTTTAAATTTTCAAAGGCAGATTATTATGAGTAAAGAAAAACTATATGCAAGCACACAAAACATTAATGTGGAAGATATTAATCAGCAAGACAAGCGCGGAAATACTGCCTTGCATCGTGCAGTTTTAAATGGTGGTAGAAGTTATGTGTCAGTGGTACCTGACTTTAAAACCATTGAGGTTCTTTTATCTAAAGGTGCGGATATTCAAGTAAAAAATAATTTTGGTTTCACTCCAGATAAGTTAATTTTTGCACTTAGTGATCAAAAACCACTTGAAGAGGGGTTTGCAATATACAACAGAGAAAAAATCTGTAAACTGGAGGAGCAATATTTTAATTCAGTTCTTAATTACCAGCCAACATTCGAAAATATTCGATTTTTTCTCGAACAAGGTTCAAAGTACCTATACCAGATTTTAGTTTCCCAGCTATCCCAGGATTGTTTAGAAAAGCTGGCAAGCTGGTGTAAAGAAGGTTTAAAAATTTATAAAGAAAAAATTAAACCAGTTCCCAATGAACCCAACATTTTCAGTTTAAATGATATTCCAAAACATCTTACTAACCGCATGCAATTAGAAGAACTGCTCAAGGACTGTCAAAATGAACTAGATTTGCTCAAAGACTATCCTCGCCTTAATCAAACGATTGAAAAAATTATTGCGCCATGCTATCGAGAAGCAGTTCTGACTGCGTTAATGCAGGATAATAATATAAAGGTATATTTTAGTGGGCTGACTGATCAGCTTGATCAGCTCTCACTTTCTAAAGAATTAAAACAAGGTGTGAATAAATTAAGCAATGATCTAAATGAACGGGTTAAATTAAATTATCCACAGTTAACTTGTTTGAATGATGAAGGAAAAGAATTTATCTACTCACTTTTTAATGAGCTCATTGAAAATGTTTTTGAGCGTGGGGTTGAGATTGATACGCAATTGGCAAGCCAAAGTAAATGGTCTGATCAAATTGCTAATGGCAAAGTTAAGCAAATGGTAGAACGTTATAATGAACCCAAGACTGAACATGAGAATTGCTTTAAAAAAGTCATAGTAGAATTTTCTAAATATCAAGAGGATATTCAGAAAAATGGAGCGTTTGGAGAAAATAGCTTTTTCACTTTGCAAGTTAAGCGTAATAGATGTGCAGCAGCTGCAGAGAGGAGACAAGACCTTACGAATCTGGATCAAAATCTGTCACAAGCAAAGACAATTGTTTCACTAAACAATACATAAGCCTTTTATTTTGGCTGCTTTTTCCTTTGTGCTTATTATATATACATAAAGGGAAAAGCGGCTTAGAAAAGGAATGGGGTCAGGCGTTGCCTTTTGCTTTTTTATCAAAGGTTATAATTAAATTTTAACAGAAAGTTCTTTTATAATGCGACTTCCCCGTGAATAATGTAATCCAAAATGATTTCCAATTTCAGCTAAACTAAATTGTCCACTGGTATGAGCTAATTTGATGCATTCGTTTCTAGGGCGAATTAACCATCATTCCTTCAATAATAAAATCTTTGAATTTTTTAATTGCAATTGACAAGTTTGCACTAAATAAAGAAAATCGTGTCAACACTTATCCTGAATTCGCCCTTAGTTTTATACACTAGGAAATTTACATCGTATTTCTCGAGGAATTTATATATTTTAAAAGCAGTCTAGTGTGCAATATGTACACTAGATCATGAAATTTAAAATCTATTAACTTCCCTAGGAACATTTCTGAAATAACTCTTACAACTAGTGCCCGGTTTGCATGCAGATTTAAAAGAACTTTTTCGAAAAAATGCGCTCTTTGGGCCGTCGTTCCTCGCCGCACAATCCGTGTAGAATGCTCAACAACCTCATGCGAGGAGTCTAGCGCCAATTCCATGAAGAATGCTGATTTGCCTTGAGGTAGTTCAAACTTCAGCGTTGACTTATCTACAAAGAAAAAATTAGCTCTCTGTATAGGATTGGCGCTAGATTCCTCGCATGAAGGTTTTGAGCATTCTACATGGATTGTGCGGCGAGGAACGACGGCCCAAAGAAACGTTTTTTTGAAGAAAGTTCGTTTAAAGATGCTTGCCAAATGGGATGCTAGTTGTAAGAGTTATTTCAAACATGTTCCCTATAGAATGCATTTAACCACGTAATTTGCTGCATTTTATTTATAGTTAGTAGTAAAATCCTAGTGTATAAAACTAGGGGCGAATTCAGGACTTATGTTCATGAATTCAATCGATCTCCAAGATCCCGAAATCCCTATTGAGCCTAATCTTTTCTCTAGTTTTGCCAATATAAAATACAAATCTCATTTTTTTATATACAAATTGTAATTGAATATGATAGCATCGGGAATTATTTTTTGGATAAACATTTATCCACAATCCATAGCTTTAATGAAAAAAAGCCAGTGCAGCAATCTAGAGAAATGAGCTTAGAACAATTACATGATGCAACGGAACATTTGTATGAAATAATTAAAACAAAATATTTTCAACCTTTTATTGTGAGCTTAAAGAAATCTGGTTTACATGAAATTGAAATAATACAAGAGGCATTCCGTCATCTACAACTTTCATTTGCATCGTCAGCCTGTAACATGCCAGGAGAATTCAAAAGATTAAAATTTCTTCAAGACTTTGATAATGCACCAATGCAAGAAACATTCAAACAACAACTGCTTAATAAGCTTGATTTAAAAAATGATTTTATTCAATTAGGCTTTATTTATCTAGACAAAAATAGGCAAAAGGAAGAATTTTCAGAATTTAGTAATGATAATGCTGAAATACAAACTTGCATAAGAAAATTATTTTACGATTATATTAACCCATTGCCTAAAATGCAGGTCCGAACCTTGGATATCCCGATTTCGACTGGAAATGAACAAAAGAATAACGGTATATTGTTTAATATACCCTTGGACCCTCTACGTAAAATCTACTCCTGTCTAGATAGTGAAGGCATACTTTTATTTAAAGGGACATGTAAGTCAGCTTATTTTCTACATAAAAGTTTTCAGAAACAAAATACTACTCTTTATCTTATCGCAGATAAAGTCAAAATCACAATATCTAGAGGGCTGCTGTTTACTTCTGTAGATGTTTCCAAAAAAGAGATTATATCTTCATTATATAATAAAAATGAGGCTAGAGTTTATTGTGACTTGTATGGTGCACTTGAATACGTTAACTATTTACAGCATAAAGAGTCTAATTATGACAGAAATAATGTATTCATACGATCTTTATGGCCTGTTCATTATATCGGTAATCCTGCGCATTTAAAGTTTACACAAGAAAATATTGTGCTGTATGAAGGTAGTAGTGCTGGTGCATTTAGTGGAAATCAACGTGATGTAATAGTCTCCTATGCAGTCATTACTAAAAATTTAATCCAACCACCACAATTAGGTATTGTTATTTGTCCAGATTCTAATTTTGCCGGTTATCAAATACTTAATTCTGTTGAGTTTGGGGAATATGCTTTAACTAAGTCCGTAGCGAGGACGATCACTGACTTTTTAAATAACACTAAGGAGAAGCTGAATAATACTACTAAAGAAATGATTGGTTTTTTCAATAATGCGAACAATTTCTTCTCTAATTTCTCTAAAGCAAAAACGGACTCAGAAAGGGAAGAGTGCAAAACAACGCAATCCTTAAAACAGTAAACAAGATAAGATCAATACTGATTACGTGACACTCTGAGAAATTAATTTGTCCGTGTTTGTCCGTGTTTGTCCGTGTTTGTCCGTGTTTACATAATAAATGTCCGCGTTTAACTCTCTTTGTTTTTTCCAGTTAAAAACCAAACAACTGTTCGCCCACTACCCTGAGTATCAATAATATTTAACACTCTGAGACTCGCTAAATCTCGTCTAAGCGTTCTCTCCGTTGTTGGCTCTGTCAGTCCATCAATGATATCTTTTGGTTTAAGCTCACTGACATTAGACAACATTTGGATAATCTCTCTCTGGCGCCTATTCAGCTTCGCATATTGTCCATCCAACAGACTAAGAAGAACACGCGGTAGATTGATCGAGGCTGGAAACATAAAAGTAACTTTAAATTCTACCTCATCAACAATAAATTCTGGCTCTGGATCATGAGCTGCTTTACAGCTACTGATCATTTTTGGAACGCCCCTACCCCATTTTTCGATTAGATTGCACCGATAAAGAACATCAGCAATCAATGGATTTGAGGGTTTAGAAAAACCTGATTTAATTTTTTCTAATGTTACCTCAGGAGAAGCAAACCCTTTCCCAAGCTCTAATAAAAATTGTTGCATATTTTGTATTAAAGCTTCTTCTAATTTGGATTCAATTAATTGATGTGATTCTGGCAAACCTAGAAACTCAAGAATAATTGGATTCTTTATAGCATCACTAGGTATATTTATTTCTTGCCCTTCGCCAGCTAACTTCATTAATTCATCCTTATTTCTACACTTGGCTAATCTTTCAAATAATAAACTTCCAATTTGTCTTTGATTTAAAATATCATCCAAAAGCCGAAGTGCTGATTTTGGTAAGTTTAAATTTTGATTTCCTATCTTTATCTGAGGGACTTTCTCTTTGCTTAGGAAGCCAATTAACTTTTTGCTAGACTCCATAGCTAATTTAGTATCTTTTTGTGTAGGAAAAATGGGCTCTGATCTTAATATTGTAACTGGCATGCGCTTCCAGGGAAAACAGCAGACCGTCTCTTTATCAGTATCCTTATTTTCGATTAATGCTGTATTTTCTGAGAAAACTGATAGTGAATTTTCAAATAATTTTATATTGTTACATAGGCTTTTTCGATTAATGTGTGTCCATCAGGATGTGTATTGTGTCCTTGGAATATCGATTAAGTTTTTTTTCTAGATCAATTTTATTTTGCATTTCATTTATAAAATCACCTGATCCAAGGTAAATTTGATTCTTTAAGTTTCTAGCAATATCATAAAATATGAAAACCTAATGCTCTTAGAAGTCATCAGCATACAAACGCAACCTTTCAACCGTTTGATCTAACTGCTGTTGCTTTAAAGTATTTAAATATTCAGTAATAGATTTAGGAGGGTTTTTTAGGCTACTCCTATGAAGTCTAACTGCCTGACATACCACTTTTGGATAAAGCTCTAAAAGACCTAAGATAAATTTATCCGGATGCTGCGCTTCAATTTCATATTTTTCTAATACCTTTGAAGGGAAGTCCTTCAGGTTATAAGTAATAATTGATGAGGCGCATGCTCGAATAGCGGCTGCTAGTACATGACGATCATTTTTATCAGGTAAATCCAATATATGGATTAAATCTAAGTAATTATCAACCAAACAATCACCTCCATTTTTATTCATTAGATTTTTTGTCCTTTCTAAAGTTTCTCGAGCCAAATCTGGCCTAGAAGCTAAAACACTTTTGATCCATTCTTCATGTATTTGTTCTGTCCATTTGGCTTGAAATGTATCTGTTATGGCAAGACGCATTAAGAGATCCCTTAGAGGAGCTGGATATAAAATACAAGCATCATAAATGACTATTGTTGCCATATTAATATCCCATATTATGTTTCTGGGCTTCTTCTGCTAGTTGATCTAAGACCTTCATGCGTTCTTGTTCATTCTGACGTTTATAATTCAGAAGATCGTGGACTAATATTCGTCGACGGGTTCCAACTTTCCGGCAAGGAATTTCTCCCTTTTTTAATAAGCCTACTAAATATGGTCTGGACACGTTTAATAAATCAGCAGCTTCTTGTGTTGTTAATTCCGCGTGCACTGGAACGATGGTAACCGCATTTCCTCGGGCCATCTCTTTTAAAATATCATCCAAAAGCCGAAGTGCTGATTCTGGTAAGTTTAAATTTTGATTTTCTATCTTTATATGAGGGAATTTCTTTTTGCTTAGGAAGCCAATTAACTTTTTGCTAGACTCCATAGCTAATTTAGTATCTTTTTGTGTAGGAAAAATGGGCTCTGATCTTAATATTGTAACTGGCATGCGCTTCTCCAAATGTTTCTCTATCTTGTAAATATAGCATAAAAGAAACGAAAGAAACAAACGAAATATTCGAAAGCTAATTATTGATGGTTTTTTGAAACTAAATGCTTAAAAGCAAAAGACAAAGACTTGAATTTAATGTTTGGTTTTTTAAAAAAGCAATTTGTTTATTCCTAACCCGCCATCTACTCTAATAATCGTTCCTGTCATATAACATGACGCATCTGAACAAAGTAGCAATAATGCGCCGTTCAAATCTTCTAGTTTCCCAAATCGTAAGAGAGGTATCTTAGTCTCAAGCTCTTTGCTTAAATCAGTATCAAACAAATCCTCATTTATTTCGGTACGATATATTCCGGGTGCTATAGCGTTGGCTCTAATGTTGACACTCGCTAATTCTAATGCCAATAAGTGAGTAAAGTGAGAAACGCCAGCTTTTGACATCAAATATGCCGGATTACCTCCTTTAAATCCCAAAATATCTGACACTGACGAAATATTAATAATACTTCCTGTTTTTTTATTTTCTATCATATGTGCCGCAATAGCTTGAGTAACCAGCATTAGGCCTTTAAGATTTGTATCAATTACTGGGGTCCAATCAGCATCACAAGTTTCAAAAATATTTTTTCGCGCATCAACGCCCGCATTATTAACTAACACATCGATTTGTCCTAACTGATTTTCTATTTCTTTAACAACATTTCTTATGTTTGAGGCTTGTGTAACATCTAACGCAAAAGGAATGGCTACTCCGCCATCATTACTAATTTCATTCGCAATATTCTTCAATTTATCAAGACGTCGTGCACCCATGGCTACTTTGGCACCCATACGCGCAAGCGTTTTTGCAAAATGACATCCTAATCCAGAAGATGCACCAGTAATCAAAATAACTTTTTCTTTTACAGAAAAAAGTGAATCCATTTGTTTGTTACCCCTTACAAGTCAAGCAGTCAGGTTAAAAATTTCACAATGCTCTATTTTTCCACAGTAACGAGAACGGAGGTTTTTGTTACCCGACTTACAGATGCACATAATCACTCAATTTTTCCACGTATAGGGTAATTGAAGTGGCTATGCCTTACAACAGCTATTAAAATTAAGTTGCGATATTATTTTTGTTGATATTCAACTACCTGATATTAATGGCTTTGAATCGAAACGAACAATACGTAGTATTAAACCTTGGAAACACATCCCACTGGACAGAAGGGTCTGCGGTTAGCTTCAAAAACGCACTCGACGACTTATGGACTTGAATTATCGAGTAATACGTTTTTGGAACGATCAAGGAACTCTTCTTAATGCAATGGCTTCTGTATATCCTGTGATTTGTCTTCGATAGAACTCAAAGCAGTGAGCAGTACTTCTATATTAAACTCTTTCGCATAGGCAAATAAGGTTTGCGATGAGTCTTTAAAAATGGGTTGGTTAATATCAATACCCTTACTTAGAATTTGATCAAAATAACCCATGCCTAATTTTCTCAATAAGTAGAAAGTCATTGATTCATTGTCAACATAGGAAGACAATATTTCATTGTTGCACTTTGTGATTAACTGGCGAACAAGCGTTTCCTCCAGACTCTTATCAATTGCATAAATCAATAATTTATACAATTGATTTTTTTGAATTGGCAAATTGAGATCAAAATCTGTATTGTTGACGATAAATTGCATAACCTTACTATCTGCTCGCCCTTCTATAGCAAGATCGATTGCAGTATCACCGTTGCTATTTATGGAGAAAATATTGGCTCCCAATTTAAGAATCTCATTAAAGGCATCAGGTTTTTTTACAGCGTAGTGAATCGCCATGTTACCCCAGGCATCTTTTTTATTAACATCTTCAGGGGTTAACCAAATGTAAAACGGAATTTTCCTATTTATTAAATCGAACAAAATCGTACTATGATCATCCTTCTTAGAAAAAATATCAGCACCCGATAAATTCAAAAATCTTATTAACAAAGCGTTATTAACTTCTAGATCTTTATCTCCACTATAACCAAATGGGTATAGTTGAGACAAGCAAAGTAAAATTGACTCGTTTGCCTGTAGTTTGCCACTAGATAGTAAGTATTCAATCAGAAAATCATCTCTTTTTCTTAAAGCGTACTTTACTAAAAAAGTTAGATCTTTCGCATTAGCATGTTGAAGAATTTCATAAAATAAGTCTTTTTCATTTAGCGTATCATAAAGGTATATCAGACTAGTCTCGATCGAATCATCGATAATAATTTCTTTTTGACTTATTAGCACATTGATCATCTCCCTATTAGCGCTGCTAATTGCCATCTCAAGAGCAGTTCGACTGCATGCATCTTTTGCATTAATATCGCAGTAGCCATCATTAATGAGGCGATTAAAATCAAGAAGACTACCCGTCAGTACGGTGATATGCAAAGGAGTAAAGTTGTTGGGCGACGACTTTTGAAAAAGCTTGGCCTGTTCAATAGATGATGGAAGTTCATCCGATTTAAAACAATGAAACTCGTTTTGATGCTTATTCATTAATGCATTACTTAAATAAAATATATTCCACGTAATTTCAATTGTATCATTTTGATCCTTTGCCTTTTTCAACCATAGATATTTCGTGTTAAAAATAATGCTCGTCAATTTCTGGTAGTTGTCATTAACAGCACACTGCTCATCAAAATTTGAGTCATAGTAGTAATAAGCATTATTGTCAGATATAAACAAACTACTTGCATGTGATGCACCACCGAGCGAAACACAAACACCGGGTGGCATTCGGCAAATGTATTTTAGTGTTTCTTCTAATTGCTCTTTAGTTAAAAGAATTTCCGTTTGAATAGCACCACGGATCCCACTTGCACCAAGATGCATCGATACCCGATAAATTTGTCTCAATTCTGCATTGGAATCGGTAACCAATTGCAATTGCTTTTCACGCTCAGCTTGGCCCTGCGTTATGCCAGCTCGCATGGTTGCGACCCCAAAAAAAATATTTAAATTATTCAGCCATTGCCTAAAAAATGAATAAAGATTTTTATAATAGGTTGCCTGCTCTAGTTGTTGCCATTGTTGTTCTTCATAGAGGGTACTGGGATTTCTATCCCAATGACTTAATAAGGATAAGGAGTGATAAAAATATTGGAAACGTCTTTGATTAGCATAATAAAGAAATAAAAAATCATAAGCGTTGCAGTAGCCACCGGAAGAATAGTAATTCTTAATATCAGCATAATCAAGTTTCATGAAATATTTAATACTTTCATTGACTTTTGCTTGGCTTAGATTCGTTAGCTGTGGATCATTAATTTCTAATTTTGGGATAGTTATTAAGTATTCTTCAAATATCTTAATTAAATTTTCATTATTTGAAAGCCTTACGTGATCGCTAGGCGTTTTACCAAAAATATTTTTCTCTGTTACTAACTCTTTACCCCTTGGGTCAGACAAAATATTTTTTAATAATAATGGACCTTTCTCAAAGGAGATGACAGCTTGATGTAGGATATTATTGTAAAAATAATCCTTACTATAATAGGATAAATTATTGGCAAACAAAACCTCGACTACCTTAGCATTCCCATATTCAATAGCGAAAAAAAGCAGTTTATTTTGTTGCTGTGGTGTGGCTATTTTTAAAAAACCCAATTGGACTAATTTAGTTATAATAGATTCATCCGCAGCATAGGCGATAAGGAAAGTAACTTCATCAGAAATTTCATTTTCTAAAATCTGCTCAGGGAATCGATCAAGTAACTCTGCAGCAAAAACCCGTTGCTTATTTCGAAGTGCTTTGGTTAATAATCGGTTAACTGGAATATATAAATGGGTATCCTTAAGATTATTTTCTAATAATCCTAATGACTGCGTATCCCCCAAAATGGCCATCACTTCAAACGTATTAATAGACCATGAGCCTCTATTTTCCCTTACTGCTGTCAACTGCTGTTTTAAATGTTGCTGGAATTTATTCTGAAGATAAAGCTGCCCCTTTTCACTAACACTAGGGTCATTCGGTGATAGGTCAACATCAATGAGCTCTTGGATAGAGGGAGAGAGATAATCAACGATATCCATATGCCCAAGGATCAATGCGCCAAATAATGGAGATCTCCCTGACTTAACTTTTTTCTTGATATCAGCTCCTTGAGCGACTAATTCTTTTACTCTTTCAAGGTCACCTCTTACTATTGCATACCATAATAATGAATTATCATACATATTAGTGAAGTTGATATCTGTGTGATAAGGATTAGCTACACTTCCAGGATGCTCTTTTTGGTAACGATGATATAAGACGGAAAATTCAGCTTCATTTTGCCGTTCATATTGGTAACGATGATATAAGACGGAAAATTCAGCTTCATTTTGCCGTTCATACTCTTGTCGATCAGAAATTAACTTTTCAAGTGCCTTTTCTTCATTTAGCCAACATTCTTTCATCTCTTCTAACACACTTCCACCTCTTAAAAAATAATATATTTATAATAAATTTTACTAATTTTAATTTCTTTATAGGTAGGAGTAAAGCTTTTTTTAGTAAAGAACGTCAGTTCAACGAATCTAAGAGGTGAGGTGGATTACGGCCACTGCCATTAAGTAAAAGTCTCGCTCCTTGCCGTCGTCCCGCGGCTTGTCCGGGACCAGTTCTCCTTCCTGGATCCCGCGGACAAGCCCATAGGTATCTACACAAGTAAGGAAACCTAAGCTAACCTACCTCAGATCGGAGTTTTTAGTAAGATAACAGCTTCATGTAGCACTTGCAGCCGCCCCCTCTCCCGCGCAAAAAATCTTTTTATTAACGATAAGTTATCAGCGGGAGAGGGTTGGGGTGCTAATCTATGCACACATCTTTTTCTTGACATAATGGCACTCCTAATGTAGATACCCATTTTTCGCGAGCCGCCATCCTCGACATATCGATGCAAACTCTATTTGTCCATTAAGCATTGTAATTGGCCCTGGAGGGCTTTCAGAGGCATATCCCTTCCAACCTCCTAACCGGGCGATCATCCAGGCCACCCACGCCAAAGTTCTTATTGGATAGGGGTTTTTCTGTTTCTTCGTTTTTCCCTCTAGCCGGGGTTGTATTGCAATCAATACATTAATTTCATCTTCTTCAAAGACATCTGATGCAGGACGATTTGTTTTACTGTCCTCTCTGGCTAAAGTTAACTGCATTGTTTTTACCGCCGCACGAAGAGCTATTATGGCTAACTTTGTTAAACTTTCTCCTGTTTCAACTTGACTGGTTTCAATTTGAAAACCTTGTTTTTTTATCGTCCTAAATAGTTGTTCAATATTCCACCTAAGACAATACCAATTGATTTTTTCTTGAGCCTCTTCAAACGAGTTGACTGAGTGTGTTGTCAGTAATCGCCAATGAATTGGCTCTTCATCTCCAACAACGCTTTCGGGTAATTCCCTGACATCGATCACAGTCAATTTGACTGTTTTGGGGGCACTTTTGTCAGAACATCCTTGTGGCCGTTTTACTTCAATTTTTCCATAACGCACTTCTAATTGAGCTGTATGAGCACTACGTTTGTTGACACGTTTATTTAACTCGACCTCATAGACTCCAGCTACATCTAATGTATCAATGTAATCAAATAGTAATTTCCCATTAGCCAGACGGCGATTGTAAGAAGATCGGGTTAACAAATGTGTTTTTTCGTCTGGAATACGATACCACTCTTCATAAATATCACTTTCCCTATCTGCAATTATTGTTACAAGTGTGGCTTTTGCCAAGGTGATTTTGCTTCGCATAGCCACTGTTAGCCAACGATAAGATTCTTTTTCTTCAATAAGCAGCTTTTGATAATCATTGCTGGTTTTTTTCTTTTTTGGCTCTGCTTCATTACCTTCAACTGGCTTTACCTCGCACATCCATGTATGGATATCACCCAGTCCCAAGACAGTGCCACTTTTCGCTTCTAAAACTAATAGCGGGTGCAGGAATAAACCATTTTGGTTGGGATTACCTAACGGTCCTAACCCAGTTACTCGCTTTGCATGGGAATGATAATTGAGTTCCGTCGTGTCTTGTATTGCTAATACGTGGCAACCTGACACGAGTTCACTCGTCTTTTTGCTTGCCTCTTCAATTAATTCTTTCACAGTTACCTTTGGATTTGCAAGAAAACGACCGAATCTTACCTCATTAGCTCTATTCCCTCCAATTTTTCTAAGCAAACACAGCATTTCTCTATCATCCTTCGAAAAAAAATTGCGCCAGTCTTTTGTATGCGCTCATCTCCAAAATTTCCTAAGCTAAAATCCATGACTTAATCCACTCCATAAAAACACAATATTGACAACTCTTTGTATTTACTGCGTTCTATTTGAGTTTTCAAGCAAAATATACTCCGTATCGCTATTTGCTTTACCATTTAAAAGATGTGTGCATAGATTAGGGTTGGGGTGAGGGTAAACTCTGCTCCCAACTTTGCCCTCACCCCAACCCTCTCCCGCTGGTAACTTATTGATTCTAGCAAAAATTATAGCGCGGGAGAGGGGGTAGCTGCAAGTGCCAGCAGCCGGAGCAATAGTTCCACAGAATTATGATGCTTTAAACTCCGAGGTTAACATAGCTTAGGTTTCCTTACTTGTGTAGATACCTATGGGACAAGCCGCGGGACGACGGCAGCAGAGATTCTTTGCTTAGATTCGTCGAACTGACGAAAAGTTGTCTTTAGCGGAGGCAGAAAAAAAAAGCTCTTCCGGAATCGCTGTGGTATTTTAAAGAAATCCCCCTTAATTCTCTTTTTCAAAGAAGGGAACTCTTTCAACTACGGAAATTCCGGAAGAGCCAAAATAAATTCTTCAGCCAATTCTCGAGAACGTCGATCAGCTTCTAGTATCTCTTCATAAGAAATTGCTTTTTTTATATCTGACTGCTCTAAAACCTCAGTAATCGTTGTCAGAATATGATTAAAGCCGATTTTTTTATCTAAGAAGGAAGCAACAGCCACTTCATTGGCCGCATTCAATATGGTAGGGGCTGTACCACCTGCCTTTAATGCAAAATAAGCTAATTCCAAACAAGGAAAACGTATTACATCTACTGCCTCAAAAGTAAGCTGCCCTATTTCAATTAGATTTAAATGTTTCACTCCAACCTGAATCCTATTAGGCCAAGATAAAGTGTAAGCTATTGGTGTTCGCATATCTGGTGAGCCCATTTGAGCCAACAAGGATCCGTCCTCATAACAAACCATTGAATGTACAATGCTTTGAGGATGGATAATAACCTGGATATTTTCAATGCTTTGATTGAATAACCAGTATGCTTCAATCACTTCTAAGCCTTTATTCATCATCGTGGCGCTATCTACAGAGATTTTGGCCCCCATATGCCAATTTGGATGGGCAATAGCTTGTTCTGGCGTTATGTCGTCAAATTGATGAATGGGTAATGTTCTAAAAGGACCGCCTGATGCAGTTAAAATTATTTTTTCTACTCCAAGAGGGGTTTCTCCAGGTTTGTAACCCAAAGGCATGCATTGAAAAATAGCGTTATGCTCACTGTCGACAGGCAATAGCGTCGCATTAGACTGTGAAATAGTGGACATGAACAGTTCGCCAGACATAACCAACGCCTCTTTGTTTGCCAGCAAAATACACTTTCCTGCTTTGGCAGCTGCTAGGACAGGAAGTAAGCCAGCCGCACCAACGATAGCTGCCATCACGTAATCTACTTCAGGTAGGGAGGCAACATCTTGTAAAGCTTGCTGCCCATATAAAACAAGAGTAGATAATTTAGCGCCTACAAGCATTTCTTGTAGCTTTTTGGCCTGACCTTGTTCTTCTACTACGGCATAGCTTGGATGAAACTGTTGGCATTGGAGAAATAATTGCTCTATTTGCGATTTTGCAGTCAAGGCTACTACTCTGAAGTTATCCTTGTTATGCAAAAGAATATCCAAAGTATTCTTACCAATTGAACCTGTCGAACCTAAAATTGTAATTTTTTTCAAAAGCGGCCTGCTTTAATTATTAAAAAAATAGATAAAAAATACGGCAAAAAAAGGAATTGCCATTGTCATGCTATCGATACGATCCAACACGCCGCCATGTCCTGGGAAAATTTTACCGCTATCTTTCAAATGGGACTGTCTCTTTAACATACTTTCAAACAAATCACCTACAACAGTCATGATGCCACCTCCCAGAATGCAAATAAGGAAGAACCATACCCATTGCCCCTGAGGAATATGAAACAACCACAAACCAATGCAACTTAAAAAACCAGCAGCTAACATGCCAGCGAAAAGTCCTTCGTAAGTTTTGCCTGGACTAATGGTAGGCGCTAATTTATGTTTTCCCCATTTTCTCCCAACAAAATAAGCAGCTATATCCGCACCCCAGATTAATATAAGACAATATAAAAGCAGAATAGGACTAAAACCCTGCAAGGTAATTAAAGCCCTCCAACAAGGAATTAAAACCAAAAAGCCCATAAGAGACCTTATCCATAGGCCCCTACCCCAAAAAGAGCTTGTTTTTGGATAGAGGAGAAGTAATGTGATAGCAATGATCCACCAGAAAACTGCAATAATAACTATATAATCCACAGGAACAAAAAGACACAGTATTAAAGTAATTGCTAATAAAACCAAAAAAATAAAGCGCTTAGCAAAATTGGTAATACCCGCAAGCTGCGTCCATTCCCATCCTGCCAAGAGAATAAAAAGTAAAGCGATAGACAAGAAGAGCAAAGGAGTGGCCAGGAAAATGCAGGCAATGACTAATGGAATTAATAGTAATGCGGTTATAATTCTTTTTTTAAGCATCAAGGCTTTCCCTTTTAATCTGCTCGCTGATAAGTCCAAAACGCCGTTCTCTGGAAGCATAAAATGCTAAGGCTAATTCGAATTCTTCTTCTTTAAAGTCAGGCCATAAAGCTTGACTAAAATATAATTCTGTATAGGCAAATTGCCACAACATAAAATTACTGATTCGCTGCTCCCCACTGGTTCGAATAAACAAATCAGGTTCTGGTAAGTTGCTTAGGCATATATATTTGCCAACTAAATTGGCATTAATCTCATCAATTTTAATTGTACCCTGGTTTACCTCCTGCGCAATTTTTTGGGTGGCATTTGCAATATCCCAACGCCCACTATAATTAGCAGCAATCACTAAAGTCAAACCAGTATTTTTTGCTGTCATCTGCTGGGAAAATAAGATTTGTTCTCGTAATTCATTATTAAATCGGGAGTAATCACCAATGACACGCAATTGGATATTATTTTTAAGAAGATTTTCGGTTTCTTGCCTTAGGGTTTGAAGGAAAAGCTGCATCAAATGGTCAACTTCCTCGGAGGGCCTTTGCCAATTCTCACTACTGAAGGCGAACAATGTCAATATGGAGAGGCCCTTTTCGGTACAAAGCCTAACAATTTCTTTAACCGATTCTGCCCCAGCCTCATGACCAGCAACACGCGGTAAACATTTATTTTTCGCCCAACGACCATTGCCATCCATTACAATTGCCACATGTTTTGGCAATATATTCATTTTTCCTAAATCGCCATAAGATCTGTTTCTTTAGTTTCAACGATTTTATCAATTTCCTTAATAAATTTATCTGTTAACTTCTGTATATTACCTTGAGCACGTCGTTCATCGTCTTCAGTAATCTGCTTTTCCTTTAGCAGTTCTTTTAACATTTGGTTTGCATCTCGCCGAATATTACGGACCGCAACTCGTGCATCTTCTGCCTGTTCGCGAATCACTTTTATTAGGTCACGTCGACGTTCTTCAGTGAGTGCAGGCAAAGGAACTCGAATAACGGTTCCTGCTGATTGGGGATTTAACCCTAGCTCTGAAGATCGAATTGCTTTTTCAACGGCACCCGTCATATCTTTTTCCCAGGTCGTTACCGCAAGGGTACGAGAATTTTCAATCGAGATATTAGCCACCTGGCTTAAAGGTGTCTCCACGCCATAATAAGAAACCTTAATATGCTCAAGTAGACTTGGATGGGCTCTGCCCGTTCGAAGCTTTGTTAAATCGGCTTTAAGAGACTCAACACTTTTTGCCATTCTCTTTTGGGTTTCTTGTGATACATCATTAATCATCTTGCATCTCCTTTATCAACTAAGGTTCCTTCTTCTTCGTCCATGATAACACTGAATAAGGCACCTTCTTTATGGATATCAAATACTCTTATCGGTAAATTGTGATCACGGCACTGACAGAAAGCAGCCAAGTCCATAATGGCGAGTTCTTTTTCTAAAACCTCCCTGTAGGTCAGATGCTTGTAGCGTGTCGCTGATTTATCCTTAGCAGGATCTGCTGTATAGACACCATCTACATTTGTTGCCTTTAAAAGGATATCAGCCTCAATCTCTATGCCGCGCAAGCTTGCTGCGGAGTCCGTTGTCACCAAAGGGTTGCCAGTCCCTCCGCAAAAATCACTACCCGTCCTTTTTGTAAGTGATGAATGGCTTTGCGTCGGTCATAGTGGTCAACAATACCACTCATGGGTATAGCCGATAAAATTCTGGTCGGTATATTTGCTCTCTCTAATGAATCTCGCAGCGCCAGTGAATTCATAAGAGTGGCCAACATTCCCATATAATCTCCAGAAACACGTCCTAGGCCAGACTTAGTCAAAGCTGCGCCTCGGAATAAATTCCCACCACCAATCACCAATCCCACTTGTACTCCTGCTTGAACAACTTCCGAAATTTCGCTTGCTAAACGATCTAAAACTGCAGGTGAAATTCCAAAATCAGTTTTTCCCATCAATGCTTCACCACTTAGCTTTAGCAAAATTCTTCCATACAGGGGCTGACTATTTGGCATTATTTACTCCCACGAACTTGAGCCATTACTTCCTGTGCGAAATTTTCAGTCTTTTTTTCAATACCTTCACCTACTTCATAGCGTTGGAAAGAATTAACTTTTGCATTTTCACTTGCTAGCAAAGATTCAACATTTTTTGATGGGTCTTTAACAAAAGGCTGGCCTAATAAGGATTCATCATTCAAGAATTTTTTAATTCGACCATCTACCATTTTTCCAATAATATCGGCTGGTTTTCCACTGGCTTGTGCTTGCGCCAAGAAAATTTCTCGCTCTTTATCGATCACTGCTTGAGATATTCCCTCTTGTGAAATAGCTCGGGGTTTGCTCGCTGCAATATGCATGGCCAAGTCTTTGCCTAATTCTTTGTTATCGGTTGATAAATCGACTAAAACACCAATACGATCACCATGTAAGTAGGTTCCAATGGACCCTTGAGATTCAATAAACGCCACCCTTCGAAGTTGGATATTCTCACCTAAGCTTCCGACCAAACTCCTTCTACGCTCCTCAACAGTCTCTGAGCTTTCATTACCAACAGGCAAATTAGATAATGCCTCAATGTCAGAAATTTTATTCTCTAAGGCACGGGCGGCAACCATATTGGTAAATTCTCTAAAACTTTCAGCTTTAGCAACGAAATCTGTCTGGCAGTTGACTTCCAGCAAAACAGCTTCTTTATTATCAGGCGTTGTCTTAATAACAATAACGCCTTCAGCTGCAATTGCATTTGCTTTTTTATCAGCCTGCGCACGTCCTTTTTTTCGCAAATTTTCCAAAGCCAATTCTATATCACCCTCCGCCTCCACTAGCGCCTTCTTGCATTCCATCATTCCCGAACCAGTCCTCTCTCTTAGTTCCTTCACCAAATCTGCAGTAATAGTCATAAATTAACCTCTTATATGTTGAAAGGGGGCTGAAAGCCCCCAAAAAAATCCCTCTTCATGTTAAGGATACTGTGAACAAGCAAGGAACGTGACAGAAAATTTCGCCACGTTATTAAACTTTATTCCTGAATAGTAACATCAGATTCCTCCTGAAAAGGTTCTCCGGTTTCTGACTTTGAGCCCTCTTGCTCCTTACTATCATTTGTTTTTTTGTTTATTATCTTAACGGATGGTTTCTTAGAAGAGAAATTTTTCTTTATTGGTTTTTCCTCAGCCTCCTTCTCTTCTTTATTATTTTCTTCCCCTTCACCTGCCTTCTTCACAATAGGCGCTACCTTTGTCACTACCTTACGTTTGCCCTTTTCATCCTGCTTAGCTTTTCCCAGGTCAGGTTCTCCTTTATCAACTACCTCGTGGGTAGGACGTGACTCTAGGATAACATCGGCAACTGCCTTTGCATAAAGTGAAATGGCACGAATAGAATCGTCATTACCTGGAATGAGATAATCAACTTTCTGTGGACTATTATTTGTATCCACAATACCAACCACTGGAATACCTAATTTAACTGCTTCAGCGATAGCAATTTTCTCATGACCCACATCAATTATAAATAATACATCCGGCAAACTGCCCATGTCTTTAATACCACCTAAGCTTCTTTCTAGCTTTTCTTTGTCTCGCATAAGATGCAATCTTTCTTTTTTAGTTAAACCCTCAAAGCCACCACTTTCAAAAGTTGCTTCCAAATCTTTTAAGCGTTTAATTGATTGCCGAATAGTTTTATAGTTGGTTAACATCCCACCTAACCAACGGTCATTAACATAAGGCATGCCACAACGGGTTGCCTCCTCTTTAATAATATCGCTTGCAGCTTTTTTTGTGCCGACAAACAGAATCTTGCCTTTCTTAGCCGCAACATGGGAAATAAAGTCAAGGGCTTCTTTAAATAGCGGTAAGGTTAATTCAAGATTGATAATGTGTACTTGATAGTAAATGCCGTAGATATATTCGGACATCTTAGGGTTCCAATCCCTCTTTCGATGACCAAAATGCACGCCAGCTTCAAGCATTTGACGCATACTAATATTGTTCATAAAATCTCCTGGGTTATGCCTCCACATATCCCATAGTTTAACCTCCAATCAAGGGGCACCCAAAACCATGTGACGATATGTGTGTGAAATAAAAAAATTACCTACGCAAAATTGCGCAATATTTTATACCATAGAAAAGTAAAATATAGCAAGGTCAGACGAGTTACGGCTTTTATTTGGCCCAGACAAATCATAGCTATCACAGTTAATTCTCGTTTGATATATTATAGCTAAAATCGTAACTACTCGCATACCGTGCCGTAATTGCGGGCCAGGGTGCAACCCACTGCTATTAAGTTAAGCAATCTATCGTCCGGTGATGGTTTGATCACAGAATCTAGGGAAGTGCCCCTATCCTGGATCCCGCGAACAAGTCGCGGGACGACAGCGAAGTCGCGGGACGACGGCGAAGCAGCGGGACGACGGCGAAGATGAAAGGCCCTTAACTTAATGGCAGTGAGGGTGCAACCCACCATTGATGGCGAGAGCAAAGCAGTGCACCGTCATTGCTTCGCTAACGCTCGCAATGACGGGCGTGGTTTTTTTCGCTCTAAATGGCAGGCACGGGGAATGGAAAATTTTTATTTTAAGGTAAACCGATGGTAGTGACTATTAAATCTCCTGAAGAAATTGAAAAAATGCGTGTCGCCGGTCGTTTAGCTGCTGAAGTGCTGGAGGTGGTTGCTTCTCATGTTACCGCTGGTATTACCACAGATGAGCTAAATACAATTTGCTATGAGCATATTGTCAAAAATAACGCGGTTCCAGCTGCATTGAATTACCGTGGATTTCCTAAATCAGTATGCACTTCGGTGAACCATGTTATTTGCCATGGAATTCCTAGTGAGAAAAAATTAAAAAATGGCGATATCGTTAATATTGATGTAGCTGTTATTAAAGATGGATTTTATGGTGACACCAGCCAGATGTTTTTTGTGGGACAACCTTCGATATTAGCAAAGCGTTTGGTAACTATAACTCAGGAATGTTTATATATTGGTATTAGGATGGTAAAACCTGGCGTGCAGCTTGGAGACATAGGCGCAGCTATTCAAAAGCATGCTGAAGGACACCATTTTTCAGTGGTAAGAGAATATTGTGGACATGGTATTGGACAAGCATTCCACGAAGACCCGCAAGTATTGCATTATGGTAAACCAGGCACTGGCATGACTCTACAAGCCGGTATGACATTTACTATTGAACCTATGATTAATGCTGGCTCACGCCATGTTAAACTGATGCCTGATGACTGGACAGTTATAACCAAGGATCGAAAGCTCTCTGCGCAATGGGAACATACTATATTGGTAACCAAGGATGGTTTTGAAGTTTTAACATTACGCCAAGGGGAGCATTTATAGTGCAATTAAAAAATTAGTAAATATATTCATTTCTTTAACTAAACATTAAGCTTTTTCTACCTACAATACTTTACTACTCACATAGCAGATTCCAGAGAGGAGTCAGATTTTATGGGTTTTTTGTCCAAGTCCAGTTATAGTATCAACAATATTTAAATTAATAATGAAGGTCCGTCATGAAAGCTCAACAAGAAGTATATTATTCGAAAGCAACAAAACGTAAGCGATCAAGCAAGAATAAAGGTAAGGAGTTGGAAAAAGAAGGTGATATTTTCCATTATTTACCAATGGAATTAATAATTAATATTTTAAATCAAATTGATGATGACAAGATTATAAAAGAAAATGTCTTTCTCGTTTCAAAATTTTTTCATGAAATAGTAAGTTCAAATTTCAATAATAAATCTCTTTACGGACGGGGCCTTCGACTTTCTGCATTTCAAAAAAGAGAATTAAACGAATTTAAAAGATCTGCAGAAGGTTTTATAAAAAACTTTCAAATAAGTGTAATTAACAGACCGCACGAAGGTTTTTTACTGAAAGTTAATCGTTATACACATTTAGGTCTTCTTGCTTGCTTTCTTCTGTATTTAGCTTATTATTATTATTCAAAAATAAAACTAAATGCTAATGTACTTGAGAAGCTTATCCAGGATCAAGACTACAATTTTTTAAGTTTTGTAATTGTTTTTGAATTTATATTACCTATCTTGATCATTAGTTTATTGCCCGCCAACATACTTTGGCGATTAAAAACTGACGCACGAATTGATAATGCTGTTTTTCAACACTCTGCTATTACGTTAAATCATTTTAATCGTTTGAATCAATTTATAGGAGAACATAATATTTTATTAAATAATTTTATTGCTGAAAGTAATATAACTATAGGCCAAACAAAGATGCAGGAGTTATTATGTGCGATTGAAGGGAAAGTTAAAGAGCTTGAGTCTTTAGCTGATCAATTTGATGCACATTTAGCGACTACACGTTTTACTGCTAAAAAGTATTTGAATCAAAAAGATTTGAATCAATTGAGAGAAGCTCATCCTAAGTTGTTAGGTTACGCGACAAATATGAATAAATTTTTTAAAGAAGCTAAAAAAGAAAGTTTGTTTCCTGATTTAAGTCAAGAGAAAATTCAAGAATGCAAGAAGCGGGGGAAACGAAGGATTTGAGGGAAAATATGATAAAACTTTTTGAAGCAAAAATTAGAGAAATGCTTCTTATTTAGCAATTAAAATTGAATCAAGCCATTTACTAATTTCTGCCAAACGCATATTCGCTAATTTAAGCTGGCTTGTTACGGCTATTTTCGAACTACCACAAGCAGTTTGAGGGCAGTTTGCAATATTTTCAGATGACAAAAAATTTATTACGTCATCTTCAAATAAGGGAGAAAAAATTTGCAAAAGCTCTTTGTTAACAGGTAGGTTGTGCGTAAGGCTATATTTAACCACATTTCCTATGATTTCATGTGCCTGCCTGAAGGGAATACCTTTTTTAACTAGATAGTTGGCTAATTCAGTAGCATTCAAGAAGCCACCATCTAAACTAGCTTTAATGGTCTCATGATTAAGCTTCAAGGAAGCAACCATTCTCGACATAATATTGATACATGGATTTAGCGTATTAATTGTATCTAAAATGCCTTCCTTATCCTCTTGTAAATCTTTATTATAAGCAAGCGGCAGCCCCTTTAAAGTAGTTAATAAACTGATCAAAGCACCATAAACCCGCCCAGTTTTACCTCTTATTAATTCAGCCGCATCCGGGTTCTTTTTTTGTGGCATCATGCTGCTGCCTGTACAGAAGGTATCATCTAGCTCAATATATGAAAATTCTTGAGTAGACCATAGGATTAATTCTTCACATAATTTTGACATATGCATCATGATTAAAGCAGCATGGGCCAAAAACTCGACTAAATAATCTCGATCACTCACGGCATCTATACTATTCTCATATACCTCATCAAAGTTTAATAATGAAGCTAAATAATGCTGGTCAATTGGAAAACTACTTCCTGCAAGAGCCCCTGCGCCCAATGGACATTTGTTGGTACTGATAAAATTCTGCTGCAATCTTTTAATGTCTCTAAAAAACATCCAAACATAAGCTAACCAGTGATGTGCAAGTCGCACCGGCTGAGCACGCTGAAGATGTGTATAGCCTGGAAAAATGATATCCATATGATTCTTGGCATTATTGATAAGACTCTGTTGCAAGCCAATCATATTTTTTATCAGCAATATAATCTGATGTCGCATATATAACCTCATGTCCAAAGCCACTTGATCATTACGACTTCTGCCTGTATGAATTTTGCCTGCTAACTCTCCAATTTCTTGAAACAATAATCTTTCGATATTCATATGAATATCTTCATCTTCCATTTTAAATGAAGCTTCACCCTGATTGATCTTATCTTTTAATGTTTGTAATCCTTTCAATAGAATAACTGCTTCCTCTTCGGTTAATACCTTTGCTTGACGAAGTCCATTAACATGTGCTTGACTGCCTAAGATATCATCTTGCCAAAGTACTTTATCAAAGTGTATAGATGCGCCAAATACCTCTAAAGATTGATCAATTTGCTCGCGAAATCTACCTCCCCATAATTTCATTTAAGACCCCTCTATTTCATTTTGCCCGTTAACTTGAGAATATATTTGTAACGGTAAGCCCCAAAGTTTAATGAAACCAACAGCAGCTTGATGATCAAATCTATCCTGCCCAGCATAGGTTGCTAAATCCAAATTATATAAAGAGTAGTTAGACTTCCTGCCAGTGATAATAATATTGCCTTGCGTTAATCTAACCCTTACCTTACCGGTTACGGTTTGTTGCGTTGAGTCTATAAAAGCCATCAAAGACTTATTTAAAGGTGAATACCATAATCCTTCATAGATAAGATTTGCCATTCTTTGCTCTATTATGGGTTTAAAATGCATTACTTCCCGCGGCATGGTTAATGCCTCTAAAGCCTGGTGTGCCTTAATCAATGTCATGGCGGCTGGTGCCTCATAAATTTCTCGTGACTTAATTCCAATCAACCTGTTTTCAACGTGATCAATTCTCCCTACACCGTGTTGACCGGCTATTGCATTTAATTCTACGATCAATTCATCAAGTGCTAGTGATTTATTGTCGATTGCTATTGGCAAGCCAGCATGAAAATCAATTGTAATTTCATCTGGAGAAAATTTTAAAGAGCTCGGTGATTTTGTCCACTCATAAGCCTCTTCAGGTGGTTCATTCCATGGATTCTCTAAAACACCACATTCACAGCTTCTCCCCCACAAATTTTGATCTATGCTAAATGGATTATTTAAATCAATAGGCAATGGAATATCATGCGCTTTCGCATAATGAATGGCATCTTCACGAGACTGCGGATCCTCACGTACAGGTGCAATAATTTTTAAGTCAGGGTCAAGCACTGAAATGGCGACATCAAAACGAACTTGATCATTACCTTTGCCTGTACAACCATGTGCAACCGCTTCTGCTTTCTCTTGATGTGCAATGTCCACTAAAATTTTCGCAATTAAAGGTCTAGATAATGCAGAGACCAAAGGGTAAACACCTTCATATAGCGCATTTGATTTTAAGGCCGGAGCGATAAACTGCTCTGCAAATACTTTTTTAGCATCAACAACATGACACGCACTTGCACCAATGTGATAAGCTTTCTGCTTAATCAATTCCCAATCCTTGTTTTCCCCAACGTCTATACTTACAGCGATAACCTCATAGTGATAGTCATCTTTTAACCTCTTTATAGCAATGGAGGTATCAAGGCCTCCTGAATAAGCTAAAATTATTTTTTTCATGATGAGACCCTCTTAGTTAAGGAACTGATATAATAAAGCCTTTTGCACATGAAGCCGATTTTCACTTTGCTGAAAAATAACCGAGCAGGACTTATCAGGCAAATCCTGACTCACTTCTTGACCACGATTCATCGGCATACAATGCATAAATATGGCATCTTTTTTTGCCCAAGACATAAGCTTTTCATTCACCTGAAAGCCATCAAATTCAGAAATATCTCTAGGCTCAAATCCCATACTTGTCCATACGTCAGTATAAATTGCATGACTGCCAGTAACAGCTGAAATAGGATCCTCAAATGCTGTAATCGAACCTTTCCCTGCGTGGTGAGTGGCATGTGCTAAAATTTCTAAATTCGGCCCATAATTTCTTGGTGAGCAGTAACGAACATGAATGCCTAATTTGGGGGCCATCAGCAATAAGCTGTGGAATACATTATTTCCATCTCCTAAATAACACAATTTTAATCCTTCTAAACTTTTGAATTTTTCTTTTAAGGTTAAGCAGTCAGCTAGTGATTGGCAGGGATGATAATTTTCTGACAACCCATTAATAATAGGGATTTGAGCAACTGATTGCATACGGGTTAATGTCGAATCGCTATGAGTTCTAATCATAACAGCATCACAATAACCCTGTAATACTCGCATTTGATCTTCAGGTTCTTCAAATTTACGATTACAATGTTCACTTTCAATAACATCTCCACCCAGTTCTCGCATAGCGATAGTAAAACTCATTCGTGTGCGAAGTGAAGGTTTATCAAACATTAATGCCAGGTGTTTCTGATTTAAAGCGCGTGGATAAGCATGGCGTTCATTTTTGAGTTCTTGAGCTAAATCCAATAAATAATTTATGGCGCTAGCTGATAACTCTTCGCCACTTAGCAGATATTTTATTGAATTCATAGTAATCACCTCCACAACATAGCTACTGAACATATATGAATTATTATTCATGAATTACTAATATAATGAATAATTATGCATTAGTCAAATTTGCTGAAATTATGACCTTGGAATCATATGATTCTTATGTCTATTGCTGGAAATCGGCATGATGGGTTCTGTGAGGTGGACCGGTCAATTCAGGCTTGGGGGTGGGGTGGGCTTCTTTTAGTGCAGCCACGGCATCTTTAATTTGATCTTTGGTACAAATAATTTCCACCTTATATTCAGGGACTCTCTCTAACTTGTCAACTTTGCCAACAAATGCATTGTTACCAGATAAAAGCATAAACTGATCTTCGCAATCTGTGAGACACATAACCCTTAATTATATTTCGTTCTTAAGTTTAGCTATGTCGTCTTGAGACAATCCAGTAAATCTTCTGATTTTATCCAGTGGCTCATTATCCTTGAGCATATTAATGGCTATTTTCTTAATGCCTATGGCCTCACCTCTAGCCTCACCTCTAGCCTCACCTCTAGCCTCACCTCTAGCCTCACCTCTAGCCTCACCCTCAGCCAGACCTTCAGCATATTTATCCATTATGAGGGTTTTTTCTCGTCGCACATTATCCCAATAGGATTCATAGAAGTCTAATTCAGTAGGAGTATAAGCTGATTCTTCTGCAAGCTCTACGGCTTTAGCTATTTCGGGGACGTCAAGTAGCTCTTTTGAGACGGTTTTTGTCTTTTCATCGATTTCACGCAAAAACCGTAGCCATAATAATCTTAATTTTTTTTCATCAAGTGAATGAACAGGAAATTTAGGTAGTTCAATAAAAATGAGTTGCAAATGCTCAATAACGTCACTATGCAAATTAGCTTTTTTAACTAATTGATAATGATGATACCAGTCCGGGCTTGTTTTTTCATAAATTTCAGCAACAATTCCTAAACCATAAACAGGTTGAAGAAATCGGTATTCTTGGCCTCTCTCCAGTTGTTTTACAAAAGCCTGACTGGTTCCGAATAACAAACGCTGTCTGAAGCTGTCTGTCCAGTGCATCTGCATTTCAACAATAAAGGCTCGTCCTTTGGCATCCTTACACCTCACATCAGCAATCGTTCGTTTAAATTCAGGAATAGGAGGAACTTGTTCGCTGGGTAAATACCACAATTCCACAATAGGACTATTGGATGCCAAGGGCAGTACTGCATTTAAAAAACTAATTAATAAGTTTGGATGCTCGCCAAATATTTTTTTAAACACTACATCTGCTTTTGGGTCAAGATATCGTGACATGATTTTCATCTCTTCTTAGTGATATTTAATGAAGCAAAATATTCTCTGCCATCTATTGCACGAAACCCACCTGGCTTTAATAACCTCAACCATATAGCCTGACACGAATGCTGACTACATTGAAAAATCAACTAAAGCCTACCTGCTGCACGACGAAAAAGATGGCAGACGTGCAAAAGAATTGATAGCTCAAGAAATGACCTTACGTGATCTGAGAAAAGCACTCGAGTTACGCAAGCTGATATTAGTTCTAAATTGCACATAAATCAAGAAGCGGTTTCTCGTTTGGGAAGGCGTTCCGATCTTTTGCTTTCAACACTTGTTTCTTATATAAAAGCAATGGGCGGTGAATTAAATCTAATAGCAAAATTCCCTAATCGACCACCGATTAAGTTAAGCAGCTTTGAAGATATTGAACACAGGAAAAACTAGGCTCTTAATAAATCCGACATATAGGACCATACCTGAGCTTGCAACAGAAAACTTATAGCTCGCTAGATATATAGGTAAAAATTCTATTCTTAGCCAATTCAATGCTTGCCACTATTTTGTAAACCATTTGGCTTTGTGAAAACTTGCATTGTCGGCAATAATAATTATTTTATCCGTTTTAAATTTACGTTTTAGAAGCATAAAAAACGTTTAAATCTTAGCGCATTTAATATTCCGTTAATTTAGATGTGCTTTAATTTTTAAATCTGTTCATTAATTTAACATAAACTGATTGTTATGCTACCTTATTTAAAACCTTGGGCGTAAACATCAAGTATACAGTATACCGTGAATCATACTATTAAGATGGCTCGATGAAATCAAAGAAATAAAGTCATTGCGTATATCAATAAACCTTTGTAACAAATTGAGTGAAATTAAATGCTAAGTCGTGAAAATGATACGAGTACTCATCAATCAAACTACCCGGATTTTCCTTCCAATCTAGATGCCTTTTCAGAAATAAAATCGTTAGGAGGTGGAACAAACAGTACTTACCAAATTACTAACCCGAACACTAAACAGTCATTTGTATTAAAATATGGCGCTCATTTAGATGCTATCAAAGTAGAAATAGTGTGTAATGCCATCTATCAGATTCTAGGTGTACCTATTCCCAAAAGTCAGGTATATCAGGAGATTCCTAAAGGGTTAGCCGAAAATCTGAACCTATCAAGTTGCTTAGGCATTTTCCAAATCAGTGAGTTTCTTACTAATGATTCAACAGAAAATGACAAACAAATTATTATAGAAACTGTTCGTCAGTATTTTATGATTCATGCATTATTAGGTAACCTTGATGTCGCTAAAGAAGAAAATTTCATCGTTAACAACAATCAGGCATTTTTAATTGATGCCGGAGCAAATTTCATTTACCGATCATTAGGAGAGCGTCGACACGAAGGGCCATTCTCAGCAGGAGAATTGTTTTCATTGCGTGATGAAAAACATAACCAGAGGGCCCAACAATGGTTTTCATCCTTATCCGAATCCGATCTGATCAGTCAATTAAAAAAAATTATTGCTAACAATGAAACGATAGAGAAAATAGCTTGGGAAATGGTAGCTAACCTTGCAATATCTCCTGAGATAGGGGAACTTTTTTTACAATCGTTTTCAGACCGATTAGATGATCTCATCACTCGTTTTTGTCCAGACCATCATTTTGCAAAAATAGATAAAAAGGCTCATTCGGAAAATACAGCGGCAGGTATTTTAACTTATGCAAAGAAAGAGGGTGAAATCCATATATTGCTTGCAGAACGTATTGCAAAGCATGAAAAGCGTTCTTGGTGGGATAATTTTGGTGGCAAAAGCGATATAGCTGATACTTATCTATGGGAAACAGCCATTCGAGAAGTACAAGAAGAATCTAGTCAGAATTTGCGCTATACCCGACATGAAATAATCAGTAGCCCATCGCATGACTTAATTACTATTAAGGAAAATACAGATTTCTTTCTTTATCGCATGTATATAGCAGAACATCCTTACGTTGATATTGATCAATTTAAAGATAAAGAACATACAACTTATCGCTGGATACCATTACACTTAATTAAGCAAGCATTAGATCAAAAAAATATTCTATTCAGTAGCGAACAACCCACCATTGCCATCACTTTGACTAAAACGGGTGAATCTATTGTCTTATATCCACCCCTTTACGCTATGCTGATATCTGAAGCGGTCGCCGATAATTTAAATCACTTGCTCTTAGGGAAGCCTTTATTGAATAGGCATACTCAAAGTCGTAGAGATAATGTTACTCAGTCTTCTATCAAAGAAACCAGATGGTTACGCGCTTTGATTTCTCCCGAGACGATGAGAAGTCAAATTAGTAGTACATTGCTAAATCATAGCTTTTTGCTACAGAGTTTGAGAAAAAACAAACAATCAAAAGTAGTCACGCATAAAACAATTAATTTCCTGTCTCAAAGTGAACTTCATCTCAAAGCGGTTTTGGGAGAAGAATACACCGAAGATGTTTTTAAAAATGTCAGGTTATTTTTAACTAAATACACTCAATTAGAAAGTGTAAAGCAGTTGAATGATGGGGAGCGAGAAAAATTAATTAATCATTGCCTGCAATTCATTGAATTAGAAAAGCAAGGAGGAAATGATTATTGCTATTTTTATCATGCTTGTGATAATAATGTTGCTTATGCTTATACGGTGTACACGCTACTTTATTCCGCTTTACAGGCCAGTTCCTATTGGACAGTATTTAGGGCCTCTCAGCAATTTTTTATAAAGTTTCCCACCCTTCAACATTTTATTGCGCACTATTCAAATAATTCAAACCATGAAATTAATAATAATAAGGAAGATTTTAATCATTGTGCTTTATCTACCAATATTTTCTTGTTTGGGAATCACGATCGATCTACTTCGAGTTCGATTGATTATTTACTTGCCAATCGCAATAGGCGTGACATTGACCTACTTGCCTTGTTTGAGGATATATTGCAACCATTCAATGTTTCTGCCAATGAGATTTATCTATTATTAAAATACTTCAGAGATTATAAGCAAAATGAAGGAGGATCACTTTACCAAATTAAAATATTGAAACATCAGATCAATGATTTGGCTTATCCTGCCATTACAGGCGGTAAAGTTACAAGCTATAGAGATTCAGAAAATTTGTTGGATATTTTAAATCAGCTTCAAGCAGATATTTTTAACCCTACCATTTTCTCTCAAGCAACCGAAACGATTAAATCATTACAAGCAAGATTATTTTTGCCTCCAAACATTCAAATAACCGCAGAAAAATTAACATGGGGATCTCCTGAAATAAAGGATCCATCTTTAGCAGGTTTACAAAAAATCATTAATCATATTCTTCATACCATTTTGTCACATACCAATGAATTAAATGTGGATACCTTAGATCGCTCTTTAACCCTTTTTAGAATATTGCCAAAAGTCCACCAAAATAATCAGTTACCCAAGATTGAAGTAAATGGTATGTTATTAGCAAGGGGGATTGCGCATAGCAACGAATCATTAGTTGATACTTTATTTAATCGATTTCCAAGTTTGAAAGATAAGCAAATAGCCTATCCCAAGCATTGTTTTAATGACTATAATAACCCTGCCATACCGAAGGAGATGCTACCCCTTATTATGATCATTAAATATAGTCATTTTTCTTCCGATTTTTTATTAAAACATTTTGGGAATGCTTGGTGGGAAATTAGAGATATTACCGCCAGATGCTAGGTTAAAATTTGTTTTAAACTATAAGCATCTGATCAGAGAAAATTCAGCAGAAGCTATATCAGAAACTGTATTGAATTTATTGTCTGCTGATGACCAATTTTCATTAATTTTGGCATGTTACAAGGTTGAAAATGAAGATGAGCTTAGATACTGGCTAGAACGTTTACCTGAAGAACATCAATTGCCATTTAGGGATCAATATAATTATCTTTTAACCAGTTTAACGCTAAAATAAAAGATAGCATTTTTTGTACCCACCAGATGTGTTTCAGAGACAAGAAAAAAAAGTAGATACATAGCTAATCGGTCCTGTATGTCGCTAATTACTATTTTTTATAAGAAATACCTTCGCAATCTGTGAAATACATAACCCCTAATTATATTTCGTTCTTAAGTTTAGCTATGTCGTCTTGAGACAATCCAGTAAATCTTCTGATTTTATCCAGTGGCTCATTATCCTTAAGCATATTAATGGCTATTTTCTTAATGCCTATGGCCTCACCTCTAGCCTCACCCTCAGCCAGACCTTCAGCATATTTATCCATTATGAGGGTTTTTTCTCGTCGCACACCATCCCAATAGGATTCATAGACTTCTAATTCAGCAGGGGTATAAGCTGATTCTTCTGCAAGCCTTATGGCTTCAGCTATTTCAGGGACGTCAAGTAGCTCTTTTGAGACGGTTGTTGTCTTTTCATCGATTTCACGCAAAAACCGTAGCCATAATAATCTTAATTTTTTTTCATCAGGTGAATGAACAGGAAATTTAGGTAGTTCAATAAAAATGAGTTGCAAATGCTCAATGACATCACTATGCAAATTACCTTTTTTAACTAATTGATAATGATGATACCAGTCCGAGCTTGTTTTTTCATAAATTTCAGCAACAATTCCTAAACCATAAACAGGTTGAAGAAATCGGTATTCTTGGCCCTTCTCCAGTTGTTTTACAAAAGCCTGACTGGTTCCGAATAACAAACGTTGTTTAAAGCTGTCTGTCCAGTTCATTTGCATTTCAACAATAAAGGCTCGTCCTTTGGCATCCTTACATTTCACATCAGCAATCGTTCGTTTAAATTCAGGAATAGGAGGAACTTGTTCGCTGGGTAAATACGACAATTCTACAATAGGACTATTGGATGCCAAGGGCAGTACTGCGTTTAAAAAACTAATTAATAAGTTTGGATGCTCGCCAAATATTTTTTTAAACACTACATCTGCTTTTGGGTCAAGATATCGTGACATGATTTTCATCTCTTCTTAGTGATATTTAATGAAGCAAAATATTCTCTGCCACTATTGCACGAAACCCACCTGGCTTTAATAACCTCAACCATACAGCCAGATAACTTGATACGAATGCTATTAATTTCATCGTAGCGGCTAGTATACTATAAATGACAAAATCATTGGCTATTTTTAAAGCTTAATTCCTAAATTTAAGATCTCGCGACAGACAGGTTCATCTAATAGCATGGATGGCGGTATCAGAGCACCGCAGCTCAAATTGGCGACTTCGTGTCGCACGGGGGACGTAAATTTGAGAACGTCGTTCTAGGTTTAACGTTTCTGAAAAACTATAGAAGGTTGATTACTAGAAATTAACGCTAAAATAATGGAAATAATTCTTTGATATTTTTAATTGCATAAAACAAGTATGCGCAGACTGCATGATGCTGAAAGAAAATATAAGAAGACAAAATAATGTGATAAGTAAAATATTGCCTTTAATTTTTGTACGGTTTGACAACAACATATATGCTCCATATCTTGTGAGCAAAGCGTTTATCCATTTGAGTTAGCGTTACCTCTACGCTTCTTACCTGCATCCAATCAACAATTTGGTTCGCATTAAAATAATTGCAAATATTATTAGATGATGGACATTTTATTCCATATAAAGATTTCATATGATCAATGCCCCTAGCTATTTCAATACGTGGTTTATTTTCTTGTTTTAAAAAAAGGGATGCCATGTTATGCCCAACATCACTTAAGTAAATATAAGATACTACCTGTTGATTATTAATTAAACTTACAACCTGAAGTCCTTCACTATCTCTCTTTATTTTTAGTTTAGAAAAAAAATCCTTATTCATTGGTAAAACGAAAGCTCCAGTCAAATGCTGAAAATAATCCAATAAAAAGAAAACCACAAAGCGTCTATTTTCTACTCGTTGAGAATGCTCATTAACGTAAAGATAGAATTTAGAGATTAATGAACAATAAACCAATAGTGCAACAACGATACAACTACCTAAGGAAGTAGCCAGCATAATTTCTAATAAGGTGAAGCCTCTTATAGATGCAATTGCATTTTTATGCATTGGGAAGACCCTTGTTTCCAATCTATTTCAACCAAACAATTCAGCCCATTACATTGTATTTTCCCCAAACCTTGAGGCAGTCTGCTGGCATTCTCTTCATTCCAAAGGTAAATTTCACGGTGACGGTAGCCTTCATTAACATTTACACGGAATCGTTGAACTATTGCAATGCATTGGAACATGGCTAGATCGCGATACTCGATATTGGTCATCATGGAATTGAGTTTGATTTGCGCTTGCAATAAGTTAATTATACCGAATGAAATCAGGAATAAAGCAATTAGCACTTCAATAAGAGCAAATCCAGACATACATGTTTCCTGTCAAATGGAAAAATATTCGGCTCTTCCGAAATTCCTGCGGTAGAATTCCAGAAGAGCTAAATATTTTAACATTCAACAGATCATCGATATAATACAGGCTTTTTCTGTGTAGTAGCTATTTACTAAGTACTTGTTGTACCAATAAAGCATTAATACGCTTAACAAAACTACCAGGATCCTCTAACTTGCCCCCTTCAGCTAATAAAGCTTGATCAAAGAGAATTTGGCTCCAGTTTGTCGCCTCCACCTCATCTGCTTGCTTTATGTAATTGATAATGGGATGTGCTGGATTAATTTCTAAAATTGGCTGGCTGCCAGAGAAGGATTGGCCCGATGCTTGTAACATTCTTTGCAAATGAGCGCTCATTTCATTTTCCTCTGTCACTAAGCAAGCAGGGGAATCTGTTAAACGATGTGTGAAACGAACTTCTTTTACTTTATCTCCCAACGTATCTTTAATTCTTTTAATAACATCAGTAAATTGTTCTTCTAACTTTTTATTTTCCTCGCTAGAAACTTCATCGATGTCAAGATCGCCTTTAGCAACTGATTGTAACTTTTTACCTGAATATTCACGTAAGTGAGCTACCCACCACTCATCTATTTTTTCACTTAATAACAGGACTTCAATTCCCTTTTTACGAAAAATCTCTAAATGAGGACTATTTTTTGCGGCATAAAAAGTATCGGCGATAACATAATAAATTTTATCCTGATCATCTTTCATTCTTGAAATATAATCATCTAATGAAATATTAGGTTCTGGAAGATCATCGTGCGTTGAGGAAAATCTGAATAATTTAGCAATTTCCTCACGGTTGGTATGATCTTCGGCTGGACCTTCTTTAAGAACTTGCCCAAAAGCAGAAGTAAATTTTTTGTAATTTTCAGGCTCGTCCTTCGTCATTTCTCCTAACATTCCCAATACCCGGCGGGTACAGGCAGCACGAATGGAATCAATGGTATTATTATTTTGTAATAACTCCCTTGATACATTCAAGGGCAGATCATTTGAATCGACAATCCCACGAACAAATCTTAGATAAGAAGGCATTAATTGTTCGGCATCATCCATAATAAAGACACGACGTGCGTATAATTTTAATCCTTTATAATTCTCACGATTCCAAATATCAAAAGGTGCTCTGGATGGGATATAAAGAAGACTTGTATATTCTAAGTTCCCTTCAATCTTATTATGGGACCATACGAGTGGGTCTTCGAAGTCATGAGCAATATGCTTATATAAAGCTTTATACTCTTCATCAGTAATTTTATTTTTTGGAAGTGTCCAAAGAGCTGTTGCCTTATTGACTGTGACTGTTTTTACTACTGGCTCTTCGCCTTCTTTGGTTTCCCCATACTGCGGTTCATCCATTATGATAGGCAAAAGGATATGATCAGAATATTTTGTGACTATATTTCGCAAACGCCAGTTCTCAAGGAATTCATCTTCTTCTTTTTTTAAGTGCAAAATAACTTCAGTTCCTCTTGATTCTTTGGTGATATTTTCAATAATGAACTGGCCCTTGCCATCTGATTCCCAATAAACCCCCTGATCTTTTTGCATACCACCACGTCTTGTTTTAACAGTGACTTTATCTGCTACCACAAAGGAAGAATAAAAACCTACCCCAAATTGACCAATGAGATTAGTGTCTTTGCTTTGTGAACTTGTTAATTTTTCAAGGAACTCTCGAGTTCCTGATTTGGCTATTGTGCCTAAATTTTGAATGACTTCCTCTCGGCTCATGCCAATGCCGTTATCTTCAACGGTAATTGTGCGCTGATCTTTATCGAATTTAATCCAAATTTCTAAATTAGGATTGTCTTCAAAAAGAGCAGCATCTGAAAGTGCTTCAAAACGTAGCTTATCAGCTGCATCTGATGCATTAGAAATGAGCTCTCGCAAAAAAATCTCTTTATTGCTATATAATGAATGGGTTACTAAATGTAATATTTGATTTACCTCTGCCTGAAATGGCAAGGTTTCTTGTTGTGCTTGAATGGTCATCAGGCAAACCTCCTAAAAAATCTATCTAAAAATGGCTAAAATATAAATATGGGTGAAAAGGCAAAAATCAAGTCTATTTAGGAGAGGATATGGCTATTTATGAAACGATACCAACCACCAGGCTAGCTAAGCAAAATGAAATCATCGAAACAACCCATTTGCCAGAACTTGTCAACCTAGATGACTCTGCAAAAAGTGTTTTTATTGATTTCTCAAAGCATAAAGCAGCGACAGTCCCTCCACAAATGCCAATTGATGTTGCTCTTCATGAAATGAAATCAAGACATATCCAAATGCTCTTAGTGATAGAAGAAGGACAGGTTATTGGCCTTATTAGTCAAGAAGATTTGATGAGTGAACGTCCTTTACTCCTTATGCAGGAAAAAAGTCTAAGAAGAAGTGAGGTTGCAGTAGATTCACTTATGAAGCCTCGCAGGGACATCCTTACTATTGAAACGGTGAACCTTAAAAATGCCAAAGTAGGACATATTATCAACACTATCAAGGAAAACAATGCTCCTTATATTCTCGTTGTCAAAAAATTAAGCGCAGGCAAACAGCAAATTCTAGGACTGTTTTCAGCTATACAAATTGGAAGACAACTTCATTGGGACTTATCCTCTACATTAACCAAAACACCTCAAACCATCATTGAATTACATAAACAACAAAGAAAATAAGGGGAAAGCAAAATGTCTTTAAAATCTCTCGACTGGATAGCGTTAATATTACTCATTTTGGGTGGGATAGATCTTGGCATTATTGGCATTTTTAATTATGACCTTATTATTGGTTTGTGGGGAAATGCCATAATAATTGCACAGATGATATTTGTTTTTATGGGAATTGCCGCAATTTATGCTATTTTTCGATTACAGTATTTACTTAGACTTTTAAACTCGATCCCATAATTAAATCCGTTGAAAACATACCACACACCAAGCCGTCATTGCGAGCGAAGGGGCAATGACGGCCTAGAATGCAAATCACGCATGCGCTGAAACTTATTCCTTAATAAGCTCCTTATCAATACCATGTAATTTTAGAAGGTCTCGTAATTCTCGTAATGCTTCAAATTGTATCTGGCGTACCCGTTCTCGGGTTAGCCCAATAGCCTTGCCCACCTCCTCTAGAGTTTCTCGATCAAACCCTCGCAAGCCATAGCGACGCGCCAAAACTTCTTGCTGCTTATCACTTAAATGACTCATCCACTTATCTATTTGCTCTAATAAATCGGCATCCTGAAGAATGTCAATGGGGTTTTGATTAGTTTCATCAGCAATAACCTCTACCAGTGGTTTATCTGTCTCTTGTGATAATGGCACATCAATTGAGGTTACATCTCTATTAAGTTCCAACATTCTTTGAATTTCTTCTATCGGCTTATCAACCAGCTCGGCAATTTCTTCAGAGGACGGCTCATGATCAAGAGTTTGTGTTAACTGTCTTGCCGCTCGTAAATAGGTATTTAATTCTTTAACGACATGAATAGGTAGACGGATAGTTCGACTCTGGTTCATAATAGCACGTTCAATGGTTTGTCTAATCCACCAGGTAGCATAAGTTGAGAAGCGGAAACCTCTGTTGGGATCATATTTTTCGACAGCGTGCATAAGGCCAAGATTGCCTTCTTCAATTAAATCCAAAAAAGCTAAACCACGACCAATATAGCGTCTAGCTATTTTTACAACTAAACGTAAATTGCTTTCGATCATCTTTATGCGTGATGCTTCATCTCCTTTGTGTGCAGCTTTTGAAAGTTTTATTTCCTCCTTTGCAGTAAGTAGGTCGGTGAAACCAATTTCAGTGAGGTACATTTGAGTTGGATCGAATTGCTTTGGCTTAATTCGATTCCGGCTAATGATATCTTTAAAATTTGATTTCTCTTGCGATTCTGATACCTGGGGATGCTCTGGATCTTCCGGTTCTGCGTCAATTCGACCAAAATCTTCGTCAAGTTCTAAGCCCTCCTCAACAGCATCCTTTGATGGGATCTCAACAAACTCCTTTTCAATGACAAGCTCTTTTCGCTTTTTAGCCACGCTTTTATCTCCTTAAATTTTAAATCCATTTAAAATTTACAAATATAGTAGTGGGTCAACAGGTTTTCCATGACGACGAATTTCAAAATGCAACAACACATGACCTGAATCATTCTGTCCCATTTTGCCAATCTCAGTTCCTGCCTCGACCACATCACCCTCCTTTACTAAAAGCTTTTTATTATATGCGTAAGCACTTAGATAGTTATCTGAATGCTTGATGATGACTAAATTGCCATAACCTCGCAGCCCAGAACCACTATAAACAACTTTTCCTGGTGCAGTGGATCTGATCGGATCATCTAGTTTTCCTGAAATCTCTAATCCTTTACTCCCTCCTGTCTGTAATGAAAAATTTCTCACTATCTTTCCCCTTGCAGGCCATTGCCAATGACCAGCTTTAATTTGAGTAAATATTTTATCCTGATTAAACCCTACTGTCTTCCTCTTCATTATGAATAAATTATTTTTGTCTTGAATCGGCTGAAGATTTTTATTGCTAGGAGCTCGATAACCTATTGATGTAAGCTCTAATTCTGGAAGCTCCAACTCATTTGCAAGGGATGCGACTTCCTTTTGCATTTTGCTACTGGCATCTTGTTTACTTACTGCAAGTTGCGATGTTTTCTTACTCGCCTTTGGCACAATCTCTTGGAAAGGCTTTACTTGAGAACTGTACTCTGTAATAGCGTAAGAAGTGGGTTCTTTGTCAATAGCTTCATTTTTTATTTGCATGCTTAATGTTTGACCAGGTTTAAGCTTATAGGGAGGTGCAAGGTGATTGGTTTTTACCAAATCCCTATAGTCTAAATCAAATGCCCAAGCTACTGAGTAAAGTGTATCGTCTTTTTGTACTCGGTAACGGCTTTTTATAGCATTTGGATCATGCCAGGCATCAACAACTGGGGCACAGGTAGTAGAGGAACATCCAGAAAGGATTAATAGGAGCAAACAAAAATTGAGTGTTAGCAAACAGCTAAAAAATTTAGATACCCGTTTACTAGCCATCTGTAAGACCTTTTACCCAAGTGGATAATTGATCAAAAACCTCGTATTGAGTTAAATCGACTTGCAAGGGTGTGATTGACACTTTGCCTTGCCTGATTGCGTAAAAATCTGTTCCCGGTCCAGAATCTTGCTCAGAGCCCGCTGGGCCAACCCAGTATATGGTATTCCCACGCGGATCTTTTTGTTTTATTACCGGCTCAGCACGATGTCGCTTACCAAGACGAGTTACTTCCCAGCCTTGTAATTGTTCATAGGGAACATCAGGTACATTAACATTCAAAATCGTGTATGCAGGCAGTTTGTTATTTATTACCCGTTTTACCAAGCGACTTGCAACTTTTGAAGCGGTATCATAATGATTATAATGGTTGCCAACCAGCGAAATAGCGATAGCAGGCAATCCAAGGAATCTTCCTTCAATTGCGGCAGCAACCGTTCCAGAGTATAAGGTATCGTCCCCTAAATTAGCTCCTTCATTAATACCTGAGATAACCATATCAGGCTGTTCTTTTAACAAGCCAGTAATAGCTAAATGCACACAATCTGTAGGGGTTCCTTCGACACTGACCACATTGGTATCAAGACGTCTTATGCGAACAGGGGAATTAAGCGTCAGCGAGTTGCTTGCACCACTTCGATTTCTATCAGGAGCGACTATTTCAACGGTTGCAATTTCACTTAGGGCGGTAGCTAAAACATTTAAGCCTATTGCATAAATTCCATCATCATTACTTAGCAAAATCAGCATATATATTTCATCCAATTAGGGTCTGTCGTCAATTAGCTCCCACTACGTCGTCCCGCGGCTTGTCACTGCCATTAAGTTAATGGGCATTTCCTCTTCGCCGTCGTCCCGCGACTTCGCCGTCATCCCGCGACTTGTTCGCGGGATCCAGGATAGGGGCACTTCCCTAGATTCCGTGAACAAGCCATCACCGGACGACAGATTGCTTAACTTAATAGCAGTGCCGCAGCTTGTCCGCGGAATCCAGGAAAAGTTTCTACTATAGAGCTTGATATGCTTATCAGTTATCCTTGTATTTTTTAAAGGAGTCTACAGTCAAGTATAATGTTCATCAATTGGTTTATTATGAAATGCATCAAAATATCATGGAAGCTGCTCGACGCGAAAGACGATTTAAAAATTGGTGTAGGAAGTGGAAAATAAACATCATAGAACAATTTAATCCGAAACATGGCGAGATTTATATGAAGACATCTGCGTTTAACTGGATCCCGCGAACAAGTCCATAGGTATCTACACCAGTAAGGAAACCTAAGCTAACATACTATTAGCTCGGAGTTTTTAGTAAGATAACAGCCTCATGTAGCACTTGCAGTCGCCCCCTCTCTAACTCGCATAAAATTCACTTAGAATTTTTGAAGAGAAATGAAGCTGTTCTTCATCCGCCTAATTCGTGGGGTTATATGCAATAATAAATAAACGCTCCTAAGCTTGCATATTCTGATTGAGCGATTGAGATGGAGTTCAAATTTTTACAGATATATTAAAACTACTGCATAACAAGCAATCCCTTCTTCCTTACCTATAAATCCCATTCCTTCAGTTGTCGTGGCTTTTATATTAACCTGATCAAAATCTATCGCCATATCAGCAGACATGTTTATTCGCATTTGTCGGATATAAGGAGCGAGCTTGGGAGCTTCTGCTAAAACGGTTACATCCACATTGTTGATTTGATAATTCCGCTCTAACAACAGCTCAGTGATTTTTTTTAAAAACAAGCGACTATCCATATTCTTATATTTAACATTATTATCGGGGAAATGCTGGCCAAGATCCCCTAAAGCACCAGCTCCTAGTAACGCATCACAAACAGCATGAATGATTACATCCCCATCGGAATGCGCCTTCATCCCTTTATCAAAGGGTATAGTAACCCCCCCTAACACTAAAGCCCTACCTGCTTCAAAACGATGTGTGTCAAAGCCATGACCGATTCTATACATCAATTTAAATACTTTTCGGCAAGAGATAAGTCTTCAGAGAAGGTAATTTTAATATTATCACGACGACCTTCAACCACCATAGGAACAAAGCCCATTGATTCTATGGCGCAGGCTTCATCTGTTACGAAATGATCATTTAAAATAGCATGTTGCAAGGATTGAGTAAGTAGCTGGAATCGGAACATTTGCGGCGTCAATGCCTGCCAGATATTTTCACGTGGCATAGTATTAACAATTTGATTGTTACTATTAGCACATTTTAACGTATCTCGAACACGTGTACCAAGGATACCTCCTACCGGATGATTTCCTACAGTTGATATAAGCTTATCAATATCTTCATGACTAATGCAGGGACGTACTGCATCATGCACCAAGACAAAATCTTGTGTATGAGCAAAGTTGGCAAGGGCCTGTAACCCAGCAAATACTGAATGACTCCTTTGGCTACCCCCAACTGTCATCAAAATTTTATCGTTATAGGCATCTAATTGAAGTTGTCGCCAGAAAGAATCGTTGGCATTAACTGCAACCACAATTTTTTCAATTTTAGGATGATACCTAAATTTTGCTATTGTATGCTCGATAATAGGCTTGCCATTGAGTGGAAGATATTGTTTCGGGATAGCGCTATTAAACCGTTGACCTACGCCTGCCGCTGGGATAATTACCCAGTATTTTGTCACCCTTGTTTTAATAAAATAACCTTAATCTACTATTTGATAAAAAATTTCATTTTTCTTGATCATACCTAAATCCATACGAGCATGTTCTTCAATCGATTCCTCGCCAATTCTTAAATCTTCTACTTCTGCAGCTAGCACCAAGTTTTTTTCAAGGAGTTCTATATTCTGCTCCTTCAAAACGGCAATAGACTGTTTAGTCTTCCACATCTGACTCAATCCCCCATTAGGAGACCATAATTTATAGTGTAAAAAAATAAGTAAAGAGCACAAGAATACCGTCAATGACTTTGAAGAAAAATTTAACATTATTTCATCCATGAAATTTAATGTTGTTTTGTATATCCAGAGAAAATGCTCCTCCCTGGAAAGGGCGCTTTACCCCTTAACGCTTCTTCTATTCTAAGGAGTTGATTATACTTTGCTATTCGATCAGATCTTGATAATGATCCAGTTTTAATCTGACCCACTGCAGTTGCAACTGCAAGATCTGCAATGGTAGTATCCTCCGTTTCTCCCGAGCGATGGGAAATTATAACATTATAATTAGCGTTTTTGGCCATTCCAATTGCATGAAGTGTTTCTGTCAAGGTACCAATTTGGTTTAATTTTATTAAAATGGCATTTGCAATACCACGCTCAATACCTTTTTGTAGCAGGGAGGTATTAGTCACAAATAAATCATCACCTATTAACTGCACTCTACTGCCAAGTTTAGCTGTTAAAAGACGCCAGCCCTCCCAATCAGACTCACTTAGACCATCTTCAATACTGATAATAGGATACATATCCACCCAATTGGCCAGATAATCAACCATTTGTTCTGATGTTAATTGTTTTTTTTCAGAAGCAAGATGGTAAGTGCCATTGTGATATAATTCTGTGCTCGCCAGATCAAGTGCAAGGCAAATTTCATCTCCAGGCTTAAAACCTGCCATCTCAATGGCACTTAAAATTACCTCAACACCTTCAATATTAGAAGTAAGATCTGGTGCAAAACCCCCCTCATCCCCAATGGCCGTAGTTTTACCCTCTTTCTTCAGAACACTTTTAAGAGCTTGGAAAATCTCTACACCATAACGCAAACTCTCAGAAAAAGTAGGTGCCCCAACTGGAACAATCATAAACTCTTGAAAATCAATGTTGTTGTCTGCATGTACCCCTCCATTCAAAATATTCATTAAAGGTACTGGCATTAAAAATGGACCGTCATCACCTAGGTAACGATATAAAGGCAATCCCTCGTCTAAAGCTGCTGCTTTTGCTACAGCCAATGACACTGCAAGAATGGCATTTGCCCCTAAACGACATTTATTGACAGTACCATCTAATTCAATCATTCGCCTATCAATTTCTTCTTGCATCCGAGGATCCATCCCCACCAGCGTTGTTTGAATTTCAGTATCAATGTTATTGACTGCTCGCAGCACCCCTTTACCCAAATAACGATTTTTATCATTATCACGCAGTTCTAAAGCCTCATTGGTTCCTGTTGAGGCCCCCGAGGGAGTACAGGCAACTGCCACGACTCCAGTGGATAGCTGCACTTCAGCCTCTACTGTGGGGTTACCGCGTGAATCTAAAATTTCACGTCCTGAGATTGAGCTTATAACAGCCATTGATGCTCCTTAAAGGATAAAAAAATAAATTAGAATTGGGGATTACGAATACTCCAATTCCTTTATATTAAATTGTTGCTTAGTGGTTATATCAATTAACTTTAAAGTTTCCAATAATTGGTGCATTTTTGCCAACGGCCAAGAATTAGGTCCATCACTTAGTGCCTTGTCCGGATTGGGATGAGTTTCCATAAACAAACCAGAGACACCAACGGCTATAGCAGCACGTGCCAAAGCTGGAATATATTCACGTTGACCACCAGATGTTGTTTTCTGACCGCCAGGTAGCTGCACTGAATGGGTTGCATCAAAAACCACAGGACAGTCTGTTTCTCGCAAAATAACCAATGAACGCATATCAGAAACAAGATTGTTATAACCAAAAGAAACCCCTCGTTCGCAAACAATTATCTTTTGGTTACCCATAGCGTGGGCTTTTTCGACTACGTTAATCATATCCCAAGGAGCAAGGAACTGTCCTTTCTTAATATTAACTGGCAAGCCATAACTGGCAACGTTTTGAATGAAATTTGTTTGCCTACATAAAAAAGCAGGAGTCTGAAACATATCAACAACATCAGCTACTTCATTAAGCGGCGTATCTTCATGGACATCAGTGATAACAGGAACGCCAATTTCATTTTTGACAGCTTTTAATATTTTTAATCCTTCAGCCAACCCCAAACCACGAAAACTCTTATGTGAAGAACGATTGGCTTTATCTACAGAAGATTTATATATAAAGGGAATATCTAGCTGTGAACAGATTTCTTTTAGCGCTCCTGCTGTATCCAAGGCCAACTGATAACTTTCAATGACACAAGGCCCTGCCAGCAGAAAAAAAGGGTGATTTAGTCCCACTTGAAAACCACATATATTCATTTTATTCCTAAAGGAGACTTAGCAAAAATGCAGGTTCCTAGTCTACTCCTAAATTTGTAATATTTATAGTCTACCTAAATGGAAAGAAGCGTTGTTTATGTTAAAATGACTAGCAAAACTAAAGTTACTAGGTTGCTCTTATGTCACGTCAGTTCGACGAATCTAAGGAGAGGTAGGGTGATTAGGCGCAGGGATATAATCTCACAGCCTAATCCGCTTGAAATTCAAAGCCGCTTGCACAAAACTTGTAAATAGCGGATGTCCATCACGAGGAGTTGATGAGAATTCAGGGTGAAATTGACAACCAACAAACCAGGGGTGGGTTTGCATTTCAATCATTTCGACTAAGATGTTGTCTTCCGAAAAACCTGAGATAGTAAGCCCTGATTTTTCTAAAGCCTCAATATAATTATTATTTACCTCATATCGATGTCGATGCCGCTCAATGATTTCCAAAGATCCATAGATTTTCGCAGCTAATGTATTGGGTTTAAGGTGGCAATGTTGTGCTCCAAGACGCATGGATCCTCCTAGATCAGAGCCTTTGTTTCTTTTCTGAACATCACCGGCTTTAGTCATCCATTGGGTGACTAAAGCTATAACCGGATGTGGGGTGTCTAAATTAAATTCAGTACTGTTGGCTTCACCAAGACAAAGTTTATGACGAGCATATTCGATAATAGCAATCTGCAGACCTAAACAAATACCTAAAAAAGGCACCTTATTTTCACGTGCATACTGCGTAGCAAGAATTTTGCCCTCAGAGCCACGAGATCCAAAACCACCTGGAATGAGAACTCCATCACTAAATTTTAATGAGTCTACCCCTTGTTGTTCTATTTCTTCCGCGTCAATATATTTGATGTTGACAAGAGTTTTGGTATGGATGCCAGCATGACATAGCGATTCAGACAACGATTTATAGGAGTCAGTCAGTTCAGTATACTTCCCAACCATAGCGATGGTAATTTCATCTTTAGTTTGCTTCATTGAGTCAACAACCCACCGCCACTCGCTAAGGTCAGCAGGTTTTGCTTCCAAATTTAATTTTTCAACCACTAAATCGCCAAGCCCTTCTTTACAGAGTAACAAAGGAATCTCATAAATATATTTAGAATCTGCCAAAGAAATGACACCTCGCTCTTCAACGTTGGTAAAAAGCGCAATCTTCTTTCTTTCTTGAGAAGGCATGTGCCTATCTGAGCGACATATTAATATATCTGGTTGAATACCAATTGATCGCAGCTCTTTTACAGAATGCTGAGTGGGCTTAGTCTTCATTTCACCAGCAGTTAAGATGTATGGCAACAAAGTTAAATGAAGAAATAAGGTGTTATGACTTCCAAGTTCCATTCGCATCTGGCGAATAGCTTCTAAGAAGGGTAACGACTCAATATCTCCCACTGTTCCACCTATTTCCACTAGGGCAACATCAAAGCCGCTTGCTCCTTCTCGTATTTTATGCTTGATTTCATCGGTAATATGAGGAATAACTTGGATAGTAGCACCCAAATAATCTCCCTTTCGCTCTTTTCGAATAACATCTGCATAAACTCTACCTGCTGTAAAGTTATTACGCTGGCTCATCGACTGACGGACAAATCTTTCGTAATGGCCTAGATCTAGATCAGTCTCTGCGCCATCAGCTGTTACAAATACTTCCCCATGTTGAAAGGGATTCATGGTGCCAGGATCAACATTGATATAAGGATCAAGTTTAATAAGGGTGACTCTCAAGCCACGCGCTTCAAGGATAGCACCAAGAGATGCTGACGTAATACCTTTACCTAGTGAAGAAACCACGCCGCCTGTAACGAAGATATATTTAATCATTCTGAATTTCCCGGTATATTGTACACAACCGGGATTTAATTCTACCTACTCTTGCCTAATTAACAATCAAAAAGCGATACATTCTTCACGAACCAGGTAAATGATGTCATACTGCTCTACCAGAAAAAATGGGTGTAATTATGGAATTAAAAAAACTATTCATTAAAACCTACGGCTGTCAAATGAATGGATATGACTCGAGCAAAATGGCTGATGTCTTGAATGCTTCCGATCAAATGGAGTTAACCACTTCCCCGGAAGAGGCAGATGTCATATTGATTAATACTTGTTCAGTTCGAGAAAAAGCAAAAACTAAGATGGATTCTGACTTAGGTCGCTACCATTTAATTAAGAAAAACAAACCTGATCTCATTATAGGCGTGGGCGGATGTGTCGCTAGCCAAGAAGGAAATGCCATTCTCAAAAAAACCCCTTATGTGGATCTTGTTTTTGGACCACAAACATTGCACCGATTACCTGACATGATTAAGAAAGTGCAAATAGAAAAGCAACCCGTCGTTGATATTTCATTTCCTGAGATTGAAAAATTTGATAATCTTCCTCCCCCTCGAGCAGAAGGCCCGACTGCTTATGTCTCAATTATGGAAGGTTGTAGCAGATATTGCAGTTATTGTATTGTTCCCTATACTCGTGGGGAAGAAATCAGTAGGTCATTTGATGATGTTTTAGTTGAAGTAGCTGCATTAGCCGAGCAAGGGGTTCGTGAAATTACGCTCTTGGGTCAAAATGTCAATGATTATCAAGGTCAGATGTATACAGGTGAAATTGCTGACCTTGCTGCCCTCATACATACTATTGCTTCGATAGATTCAATTGCGCGCATACGTTTTACCACCTCACATCCTACAGCTTTCTCTGATAACTTGATTGCAGCTTATGCGCAAGAACCTAAATTAGCCAATCATCTCCACTTGCCAGTGCAAAGCGGTTCAGACAAAGTGCTTGCAGCCATGAAACGTGACTATATGGTGCTGGAATATAAATCAAAAATTAGACGTTTGCGACAAGTTCGACCTACAATCAGCATCTCTTCTGATTTTATTGTTGGATTTCCTGGAGAAAATGAGGCAGATTTCGAAGCCACAATGAATTTAATTCATGAGATTGGCTTTGACCATTCTTATAGCTTCATCTATAGCAAACGCCCTGGTACTCCTGCGGCATCATTACCTGATAATATCTCATTGGATGTCAAGAAACAGCGATTAGCTATATTACAAAATCGTATTAATATCAATTCATTAGAAATAAGTAAACGTATGGTTGGTGGTATCGAAAAAGTACTAGTTGCCTCTTTTTCGAAAAAAGATCCGCAAATGCTTTCTGGTCGCACTGAAAATAACCGAATCGTTAATTTTTTAGCAGATCCCAGCATGATAGGGAAGCTTGCAGCGGTGAGAATTACCCAGGCATTGCCTAATTCCCTGCGCGGTGAGATTGTTTCTATTGAAGAATAAGGAGCCCTGATGGATGTGCTATTCTAATAGATAGGGGGAACCCAATCCTGCAATTTAAGGTATCATCACTTTGAATAAATCTCCCGAGTTAAGTAAGGTTACTTTAATTCCTTTTGATAATCGCCGTCTGGCTGACCTTTGTGGCCAATTTGATGAACATCTTCGCCAAATTGAAAGCTACTTAGGAGTTGAAATTAATAATCGTGGCAACGTTTTTCAAATCATCGGTCCACAAAAATCTATTCAAACAGCAAGCGAGGTACTGCATCAACTTTATGAGGAAACAGGCTTCAAAGATAATATTAGTCCCGCGCAGATTTATTTACTGCTCCAGGCAGTTTCTAACGAAGCAATAAGACGCAAATCACAGCTTGATTTTAATCAGGCAACTATTAAAACAAAACAAGTTCACGTCATACCACGTAGCCCTAATCAATATTTCTATTTAAAAAATATCATTGAACATGATATAAATTTTGGTATTGGACCTTCGGGTACCGGCAAAACCTATTTGGCAGTAGCTTGTGGAGTATCAGCCCTTGAAAAAGGAACAGTTCGACGAATCGTTTTAGTAAGACCTGCTGTTGAAGCCGGAGAAAAATTAGGCTTCTTGCCTGGGGACATGGCTCAAAAAGTTGATCCTTTTCTACGCCCTCTATATGATGCTTTGTATGAAATGATCGGCATTGAGACAGTCAATAAGCTAATTGAAAGAAATATTATTGAGATTGCACCCCTTGCCTTCATGCGAGGACGAACCCTCAATGACTCTTTTATTATTTTGGATGAAAGTCAAAATACCACCAAGGAACAAATGAAAATGTTCCTAACACGAATTGGGTTTGGCTCAAGGGCAGTTATCACGGGAGACATTACCCAAATTGATTTACCCAAAAATTCTTATTCCGGTTTAAGGCATGTTATTACTGTTTTGAAAGATGTAGAAGAAATCACATTCACATTTTTCCAGGCTCAGGACGTGGTAAGACATCCTCTAGTTCAGGAAATAGTTAAAGCTTATGATACGCATGAACGTTAATAATAATATACAGGTCGATATTCAAATAAAATCAGATCAAGAGAATATCCCATCTAAAAAAGAGCTGATTGAGTGGACAAAAGCTGCATTGGAACGACGGATGGCTGAAATTACTATATGCATAGTTGATGAGGATGAAAGTGCTTATTTGAATAAAACCTATCGCAATAAGAAAGGGTCTACCAATGTCCTGTCCTTTCCCTTAAGCAGCCTGCATGACGATACAATTCTACTTGGTGATATTGTTATTTGTGCCCCTATAGCCAGCAAAGAAGCAAATGCACAGCATATATCCGTCAAGGCCCATTGGGCACATCTTGTTGTGCATGGGACCTTGCATTTACAAGGTTTTGACCATATTAAGGAAGATGATGCCAAAATAATGGAAGCTAAGGAAGTATTACTATTATCTGCTTTAGGGTTTTCAAATCCCTATGTGTAAGGAAAGTGGCCAAATAATTTTCAAGATGTGGCTGGAATGCTTCGTCCTTGCTCGCTATGACGGGAGAAAGTTATTCGGGCGACGTTCCCAATTCATTTTATTTCTGAGGAGTTTGCTTTATCAATGAATGAAGATCACTCTAGTACTAAGTCATGGCTTGATCGGTTAAGTGGGATTCTTCACCGTGAACCTCAAGATAGATCCCAGTTGATGGAAATTTTGAGACTTGCTGCGAGCAGAGATATTTTAGACAACGACGCCTTGACCATGATTGAGGGGGTATTACAGGTTTCTGAAACCCAAGTAAGGGATATTATGATTCCACGCTCGCAAATGGTTGTAGTGGATCAAAAAGCACCCCCTCGTGAATTTTTACCCATAATGATTGAGTCTCAACATTCCCGTTTCCCGGTCATTGGCGAAAATAGAGATGAGATTATAGGAATCTTGCTAGCAAAGGAATTGTTAAGGTTCACTGTGACAGGTGAAGAAAAAATCAATATAAAGAACTTATTACGACCTGCTCTTTTTATTCCTGAAAGCAAGCGATTAAATGTATTGCTGAAAGAATTTCGCCTTAATCGAAATCATATGGCCATTGTCGTTGATGAATATGGAGGAATCTCAGGACTTGTGACCATCGAAGATGTCCTAGAGCAAATTGTAGGCGAAATAGAAGATGAGTATGATATTGACGATATAGGTACATTTATTCAAAAATTAAATCCAAATTTATATCGCGTTAAGGCACTAACCCCTATTGAAAAATTTAATGAATATTTTAATACAGATTTCAGCGATCAAAACTTTGTTACTATCGGTGGATTGGTAATGCAAAAATTTGGAAGGTTACCAAAAAAAGGTGATAGTATTCAAATAAATAACTGCCTATTTAAAGTGCTCCATGCCGATAATCGACGAATTCGTCTCCTTCGAGTCACCATGACGAAACCAAAAAAATGAATTTGCTTTTTAAAAATTTTAGGTTAACTCGATTTGATGCTATTGCCCTAGTCTCTGGAGTTTTGCTTGCTTTTGCCTTTGCACCCTTTCATCAACCTGTCTTCGCCTTTTTAAGCCCAGCCTTATTACTTTATACGTGGAGTTTTTGCTCTCCACGGCAAGCAGCGCGCTATGGCTTTATATTTGGTATTGGGTTTTTTACCAATGGTGTCTCTTGGGTTTTCATTAGTATTCATGTTTTTGGCCAAGCGCCAATTCCACTAGCACTGTTAATCACCTTCCTATTCGTAGGCTATTTAGCTCTGTTTTTTGCAGCTCAAGGCTATTGCTTAAACAAGCTCTGCCCAGATAATAATCACTATAAATTCATGCTTGCATTTCCAAGCAGCCTGGGTTATGTTTGAATTACTACGCAGCTGGCTATTCACAGGGTTCCCGTGGTTGTTACTGGGCTACAGCCAAACTGACACCTATCTTAATGGATTTTCCCCCTTGTTTGGAGTCTACGGACTTTCAACACTTTGCGCATTTCTTAGTGGGGCACTTATTGCCTTTCTTAAACAAAAAAAAACCCTCTTTCGCTTAGAAATACTGACAGTTGCAATTTTAATATTTTTGTCTGGTTTCCTGCTAACAAAGATAAACTGGACAACTTCTTCGGGCCAACCTATTAAAACAACTATGATACAAGGAAACATTCAACAAAATTTAAAATGGCAACCAGAACAATTGTTATCTACTTTAAAATTATATATGGAATATACACAAGCTAATTGGTCAAGCCATCTTATCATTTGGCCTGAAGCTGCCATACCTCTTCCTCTGGAGGAGGCAAAAGATTTTCTTTTTTCAATTAGCAATATGGCAAAGAAAAATAATTGCGCCCTAATAACAGGCATCCCCGTAGTGAAATCTAACTTCGCTTTTAATAGCGTTATTGCTCTTGGCAATGGTAGAGGTATTTACTATAAACGTCATTTAGTGCCATTTGGCGAATACATCCCTTTGAAGCCCCTATTTGAAAAGATGCTGCAAACCTTTCAAATTCCCATGTCCAATTTCCAGCATGGTGCAAAGACACAGTCTCCTTTAATAGCCAATGGTGTTTATATCGCTCCGTATATCTGTTATGAAGTTGCCTATCCCCTAGAATTTTTAATGTTTTTACCTAAAGCTCAATTATTGATTACAGTCACAGATGATAGCTGGTTTGGACGCTCAGTTGCTTTGTCACAACATCTGCAAATGGCTCAAATGCGCGCATCAGAGACTGGACGTTACCTCCTTTTCAATAGCAACACTGGCCTTACCGCAGTGTTAAATCCCAAAGGAAAAATAACAAAAAGCGTAGCCCCCTTTCAGGAAAGGGCGCTGACAGCCACTGTATTACCCATGCAAGGAGAAACACCCTGGATGATTTGGCGAATGTATCCCGTTTTTGGTTTTATGCTAATGGCTATACTTGTTAGGTTAAAAATTCTCCTAAGTCCCTTTATTTGGCTCTTGCGGAATTCCCCTGGTCGACAAGAGTTTCCCTCTTTGAAAAAGGGGGATTAAGGAGAATTTTTTTAAAATAGCACAGGGGGAATCCCGAAGAGCGCTTTATTTCATGCTCTTTTCAGAACCAAGTTGAAAACTAAGGTTAGGAGATTGACGTATTTTAGGCAACACATTATCAAGAGACCAACGCATTTCTACATCTTTTAAATATTGGCTGACAGGGGGACTTTTGCCCCAAATAACATTCTTGCATCCTTCACCACCATGCCATCTTTTACATTCTTTGGGCTTGCTAGCGTGCCTTTATCGCCAGCAAGAAAATTATGTTTACCTCCTCTGATGTTAGGATATTCGGCAAAAAAATGCTCGAACCTCACATCAGCTCCACTTAATCGGGTAAGCCCTAAATAATTGAATTGCTTACACAGACCCATCCAATTTTTCCCTTTTGTGTAAGCATGAATAAATTGTTGAAACAACCCTGGAGCTTGGAGAAAAACGCTAATATCAAGAGCATTATATTGCACTACATGCACCTTTGAGTCTGATTCATTATAACTAATAGAACCATTCAATAAGCCATTTTTTAGCCATGCTAAAAACTTTTCAGCCATATCGACATTAAGAGGTTCTGTTAACTTTATATCAATGGGCATTAAAATATCTATTTTTCGAGCTTCAAACTGCTTCTTATCAAGTTTAAGTATCTTTCCCAAACCACCAGCCCAATCTTCTCCTTTATTTAAAAAAGCTAACCACATATCAAATATCTGTTGGTTTGACGAAAGCCATGTAATTGAAGTGTCATTAAGAAGTTGTCTAGCAAAAATTGGAGTTACATTTCGCACCAAGGAAATAGGTGTTCCTTCATAAGGGCGTAATTTGAAGTAATCACCAAATTCCACCATGAAACCTAAATTCGGATACCATTCATCAATGAATCCTCCTTTTTCATCGGAAATCATAATGCGATAATTTAAAACTTGACCTATGTCAGATAGCAATGCAATGCTAAAAACGGTGAATAAGAATAATGGATGAGGCTTATCTTCTTGGGTTTCGTGCAAAATTTGAACTGATAAGAGAGCACGCCGTAAACCATCATTCAATAGGCCACCCAGCTCGTCTCCATAAATTTCAGGCAAAACTTGGACAAAAAGCGCAAATTTGTCGATGAGATCTTCATAAAAAATTTTGAAATAATCGTCCGGAAGTGTAGCAATCTCCTGCAGCTTGTTTAAATAATGCTTTTTTTCAACTTCAGGTAGCAATTTATCAAGCGACAATATAGGGAATAATGTCGATTCACCATAAGTTTTACCTCCTTGAGATTTTGGTATATGCAAATTTGGTTTAAGAAATATATTGACCATGAATCACCTTTTAAATCCATTTAATCCGTTAAATTTAAGAAATTATTCTATAATTCTATCACTTTTTACGATAAAAAACACCAATTAATAGCTTGGAAAGGCCAACAAGAAATTGGATTCACTCAAGAATAACCCGCTTTTAACAAAACTCAAGTTGAGAATTTCTATTAGTTAGGTATTCTTGGATACCTGGTAATTTTAAGAAGATCTAACTCATGTCAAATCACGAATATGACCCTGTCCCCATTGAACAAGAAGCACAACACTATTGGGCGTCCAATCATACTTTTGAAGTCAGAGAAGATTTAAATAAAGAAAAATTTTATTGCCTATCAATGCTCCCCTATCCAAGTGGAGAATTACATATGGGCCATGTTCGAAATTACACGATAGGAGACGTCATAGCTCGTTACCAACGCATGTTAGGAAAAAACGTATTGCAGCCTATGGGCTGGGACGCCTTTGGACTTCCTGCTGAAAATGCCGCTATTAAGAATAAGCTGCCCCCGGCTGTTTGGACTTATCAAAATATTGATGAAATGCGCACTCAATTCAAACAGCTTGGTCTTGCAATTGATTGGAGAAGAGAAATTACCACCTGCGATCCGAGCTATTATCGTTATGAACAGTGGTTATTTGTAAAACTCTATAAAAAAGGGCTTGCCTATAAAAAAAATGCTCTGGTTAATTGGGACCCTGTCGATAACACCGTGCTGGCAAACGAACAGGTCATCGATGGTCGCGGATGGCGTTCAGGTGCCTTGGTTGAAAGACGTGAAATTTCGCAATGGTTCTTAAAAATTACCAACTATGCCAATGAGCTTTTGAATGGCCTTGACGAACTAGATGGTTGGCCTGATCAGGTACGCACGATGCAACGCAATTGGATTGGCAAGTCTTGGGGTGTTGAAATAAAGTTCGAGGTAGCTGGCAAGGACCCTCTTACGGTGTTTACTACAAGGCCAGATACATTACTAGGTGTCACTTATTTAGCCATTGCCCCTGAACACCCGTTGGCAGAATTAGCAGCAGTAGCGAATCAAGAGATTGCGCAGTTTCTTGATGAATGTCGCAATATAAAGGTTTCTGAAGAAGAACTAGCCACGCTTGAGAAAAGAGGTATCGCTACGCCTTTTCAAGCGCAACACCCTATTACTGGGAAAGCTATCCCCCTTTGGATAGCGAATTTTGTCATCATGGAGTATGGTGCAGGTGCTGTAATGGCTGTCCCCGCCCACGATTCTAGGGATTTTGAATTTGCTCAGAAATATCATTTACCTATTAAACCAGTTGTCAAGCCAGCCGACCAATCTTTATGGGATTTTGAAAAGCACCCTTTCTTAGATTACGGCATTCTCTTTGATTCGCAGCAGTTTTCTGGATTATCTTCAGAGGAAGCTTTTTCAGCCATTGCCAATTACCTTGAAACAAACCACCTTGGCAAGGCAGTATTCCATTACCGCTTGCGTGATTGGGGAATTTCTCGACAAAGGTATTGGGGAGCACCTATACCCATCGTTTATTGTCAACAATGTGGTATAGTTCCGGTCCCTGAACATGATCTTCCCGTTATTCTGCCAGAAGATGTCGTACCCCAGGGAACTGGATCCCCTTTAAAAGAAATTGAAAGCTTCTATAGAACGACCTGCCCTCATTGTGGTGAACCTGCGACAAGAGAAACGGATACCTTTGATACTTTCATAGAATCTTCCTGGTACTATGCGCGCTATTGTTCATATGATCAGAATCAGGCAATGCTCGATGATCGAGCACGTTATTGGACTCCGGTTGATCAGTATATAGGAGGAATTGAACATGCCATCCTTCATCTGCTCTATGCACGTTTCGTTCACAAATTGTTGCGCGATGAGGGATTGTTGAACTCAGATGAGCCATTTACTCACCTGCTCACACAGGGTATGGTATTAAAAGATGGCGCAAAAATGTCAAAAGCTAAAGGTAATACTGTATCACCATCTGCCTTAATAAAAAAATACGGTGCAGATACGGTTCGTTTGTTCATTATTTTCGCAGCGCCCCCCGAACAATCTTTAGAATGGTCTGACAGCGGTGTGGAGGGAGCCTATCGGTTCTTGCGGCGGCTCTTTACTTTTGCCCAGGAAATAAAACCGCAACTTCGCCGCGAAAGTCATATGGAACCGGCCCTTTTTTCTACTAAAGCAAAAGAATTTCGTAAACAATTACATATTATTCTTAAGCAAGCCAATCATGATATCGAGCGCCTGCAATTCAATACAGTTGTTTCCGCCTCAATGAAAATATTGAATCTACTGACGGATATAAAAATTGAAGATGAATATGCATCCCAACTGTTGAGTGAAGGCATGAAAATTTTATTGAAGCTTTTATCACCCATCACACCTCATATCACCCATTATCTCTGGAGAGAGCTAAATTATGGAGCTGATATTTCTAAAGAGAACTGGCCAAGAGTAGATAATCGAGCGCTTAAGACAGACATGATCAATATGTTGGTTCAAGTCAATGGTAAATTACGTGGCGAAATAACTATCCCAATTAATGCTGATTCAGAAATGATTCAAAGTGCCGCTCTAGCTAATCCTCGAGTAAAAAAATTCTTAGCTGATAAGACACATAGGAAAATTATCATTGTTCCAAACAAGTTAATTAATATTGTGTTATAGCCTTGATGAGGTTAAAAGAATATGTTGATAGTGCTCTAAAATTAGGCGGCATCTTGAGCCTGATTTTATTATGTTTATTATTTAGTGCCTGTGGCTTTCATCTTCGTGGCCAAAACGTACTCCCTTCAAATCTACATGTCATTAAAATAGAATCACAAACGCCTTATGGTGATTTCGAATCGACCCTTCGAAGAAAACTCATGGCTTTGGGAGTTAATGTCATTCGCATGAGCCAAGCCCCTGTCACCTTACGTATTATCAGCACTGCCCTATTTAATGATGTGCCCACCTTCGGGGGCAGTAACCAGGCACGAGTTTATGTCTACTACTACCAAGTGAAATTTGAATTAATTAATGCCAATTGCCAAACTTTGATTCCTCCCCAATGCTTAACCACAAGTAAGACACTGATAATTAATGCTGGCAGAGCACTAGAATCAACAAATCAAATTGACATTTTGCAACATGAAATGCAGATAGATCTTGCCCAAATGATTATTAATATGTTGAATTCCCCTTCAATGATGAGTTAACCGATGAAATTAACGTATTTTCAATTGCCAATGCATTTAAAGAAACAACTACTACCCATCTACTTAATCACAGGCAATGAACCCCTTCTTGTCCAAGAAGCAAAAAATGCCATAAAGCAGAAAGCAAAAGACCAGGGTTTTTTGGATATTCGTCATTATGAAACGAAGAAAGGCTTCGATTGGGATCAGCTATTGGAATCTGTTAATACTTATTCCTTGTTTAGTGATAAATCCTATATTGAATTAAGAATTGAGCAGAAACTAAACATTACTGCTTCAAAGGTGTTAACAAACTTTATCGAAAAAATAAATTCAAATATTATGCTTATCTTATCCATGGATAAATTAGAGAGCGGAATACAAAAAGCAAATTGGTTTCAGGCAATGACTAAAATAGGAGCCATAATTTCTATTTGGCCATTGGAACTATCACAATTCAAACAATGGTTAAAACAAAAATTACAAGAAAATCAATTAAGTATTGATCAATTTACAATACAATACATTATTGATCAAACTGAAGGCAACCTGCTCGCCGCCTCCCAAGAAATAGAGAAATTAAAACTACTTTTCCCATCAGGACACCTTGTACCTGAAGAGCTTGTAGGCAATATTACCGATAGCGCTCGTTATGATATTTTTAATTTGATTGATATTTGCTTAGAGGGAAATTTAAAAAAAATAATAAGAGTAATTAAAAGACTACGGGAGGAAGGCACTGAACCTATAGTTATACTGTGGGCATTCACACGAGAAATCCGAAAATTAATTCATATACTAAATGATATAAGAAATAACATTAGCTGGGAAGTGATCACTAAAAAATATCAAATTTGGGACAAACGTCAGCCACTATATAAAAAAATAATTAAAGAGCATAGCGTGAAAAGCTTGCATAAATTATTGCTCCAGGCAGAAAAAATTGATAGGAATATCAAGGGATTGTTGCCTGGTTGTAGTTGGAATGCTTTAGAGCTTCTTGCAATTCGTTTTGCTGGACAAGAATTATGCTTATAGGAATTTTAGGCGGAACCTTTGATCCTATTCACCTTGGCCATCTGTATATTGCTGATCAAACTATTCACCAGCTCCCCTTGGAAAAAATTTTTTTAGTTCCATGTTATAAGCCCGTACATCGAAATCAACCAATCGCATCACCTCTTGATAGGACAATCATGATACAATTGGCAATAAGGAAATGCCCCAAACTTTACCTAGATACTCGAGAAATTGATCGCCAAGACTCTTCATTCATGATTGATACGGCGATATCCTTTAGAAAGGATTATCCTTATAATCCTCTGTGCCTATTGATAGGCTCAGATGCCTATTTAAATTTTACCACCTGGAAAGCTTGGCAGGAGCTACTCAATTTTATTCATATTATTGTCATCAACCGTCCTAATGCAGATCTTAAAACAAATATTCAGCTTCAGAAATATCAAACGGATGATAAACATCAGCTACTAGATTGTTTAGCAGGAAAAATTCTAACTTTAGAAATGACACCATGTCATATCTCTGCTACCCAGGTTCGTCAATTTGTCAAGGAGAAAAAAGCGATAGATTATTTGGTGCCAAAGGAAGTGGCTAAGTACATTCGGCAGAAGAAGCTGTATGTTTAGGACATTTTCTGCGTTGCTGTTTCTTTAAACTAAAATCGTAAGATTTAAAATATGTCTTCAATATAGCTGCGACATATACAGCTAGAGTAACAGTTAATTTTAGCTGGAAAATTCGTTTAAGTTTATGACATCGATTTCAATATTTTTTGATTTTTCAATAAATATATTTTCAGATATATCCAATGATTCAAAAAGGAAGTGGACAGCCAAAATGCCCTATGGTTAAATCTAACAAACATTGCACAAGCAAATGGTTTAGTGGGTGGGTTTATTCAAGCTATTTAAATAGATAATGTTTAATATCATCTAAGGCATCTTGAACCTGCCCTGAAATTCTTTCATCTTTAAGCCGCTTTTCTAAAGCACTTGCAACCAGATCTTGATCAAGTTTATGATGAATTCTTGCTATATGCCCTAGGCACGTTGCGGCAAGGCATTGCACATCTTGATCAGAGTCATTGAGAAAGTAAAGACATTGGTCTTGACTCCACTTCCAATCATCATCATAAAGTGCAACTGATAAAAGAGCATCACAAATTTCATCTTTTGAGCCGACAGAAAAAATTCTAACTGCCTCATTTCGACTTATATGAGACGGATTTTTGTGCTCAGCCATTTATCTCTCCAATTAAAATAACTTTTATTTGAAATAATGTCTTAAGCTTATCTCAAGTTTAAATATTTACCATCTGTTTTTATATTAAGAATACTGCCATCAAAAGATGCTCTTACCTCACACTCTTCATTATAAGGATACCCGCACACTTCTAGATAAGCTATGTGAGCTGTTAATTAGCTTAAACATATCACAAGCATGTTATCTTTTAGTCGTTAAATACTATTGTTCTGGCCGTTTTATGAAGCAATTGATCAGCAAGAATATTCACATTATAACGATGATGAAGAAAGGAGCCGTACAATTAGCGCCATGACGAACTAAATCTAGAGCTTTAAATTAAATTTCATTCTTAAGCTTAGCTATTGCCTCATAAGATAGACCAGTAAATCGACTTATTTTATCCAGCGACTCATTGTCTTTTAGCATATTAATGGCTATTTTTTCAGTGCCTTTTTGTTCGCCCTCAACCCTGCCCTCAACCTTACCCTCAGCCTTACCCTCAGCCCTGCCCTCAGCCTTACCCTCAGCCTTGCCCTTAGCCAGACCCTCCTCAAATTTCCCAATCCATAGCGTTTTTTCTGTTCTTACGTTATCCCAATAGGCATCATAGGCATTTAATTCATCAGGCGTATAAGCAGCCTCTTCAGCCAGAGCCACGGCTTCTAATATTTCAGGCACATTAAGTAATTCTTGTGAAACAGTTACGGTTTTCTCATTAATTTCACGTAAAAACCGTAGCCACAATAATCGAAGCTTTTTTTCTTCGGGTGAATAAACAGGAAACTTAGGTAATTCAATAAAAATCAACTGCAAATGTTCGATGATATCATTCGTTGAATCACCTTTTTTAACCAATTGGTAATGATGGTACCAAGCTTGATTTTTCTTTTCATAAATATCAGCAATAATTCCCAATCCATAAACCGGTTGCAACAATTGATAAGCTTCACCTTTCTCTAACTGTTTCACAACCGCCTGGCTCGTTCCAAACAAAAGGCGCTGTTTAAAGCTGTCTGTCCAGTTAATCTGCATTTCGACAATAAATACCCGCCCTTTAGCATCTTTACACTTGACATCAGCAATGGTGCGTTTAAAAGCAGGTATATGTGGAATTTGTTCCGTAGGTAAATAAGACAATTCCACAATGGGATTGTCAGACGCCAAAGGTAGAACCGCGTTCAAAAAGCTTTTTAATAAATGAGGGTGCTCACCAAATATTTTTTTGAATACGATATCCGCTTTTGGATCAAGGTATCGGACATAATATTTCTTCTCTTCCTCTTGGTTTAATTCAGCTCCGTCATCATTTGGCATTAAAGATCACCTTATTTGTTTTTATATCGTTGCCTACGCTGCCTATCGGTAATTGGAATAAGCCGCGACAATGTGTTTCCCATCGATTTTATTGATCGGAATTACCGATGATGATTTTTCATCCGCTTTTTGCAAGGGTGAAAGTCCATCAATGCCACAATGACAACGTTCTTCACAGTAAAATATTCCTGCTGCTATTGCGCGTAGCCCGCCTGGTTGCCATAATTTCAACCATGTAGTTATATAACTGGAAATCAATGCAATTAACTTTATCATAGTGGCTATCATAACATACGGTACTTCAAAAATAAAATGATGCATTTAACTATGTGGCACAGTTTCTTCTGCTAACAGAGGGTTGACTATTACCCACTGAAAGTCCTACAGATCCGTACGTGCGCACATTAGCGCAACGGCTCCTCGGCATGAATGTTTCGCTACGCTAGGCATTTCGAATTGACCTTGAAGCTAAAACAAAACGAAGTGGGTTTGATGATTTTCTCATCAAGCCACTCACACTTAAAGCAGTACGTCATGTTATGTTTAAGCATTTAAATCGGGCAGATTGATTTTAATATCAGGGTTAAATGCTTGGGTTTTTGTTGAATTTTGGACCGACAGCATTTAAATATTTTCATATAGATTAAGAAGTAGGGCCATCTTTAGGTAACGTATTTTCTTTATAGTCAGTTTATTATATTATTCTGCAATCTAGAACCAAATAGGATGGTTTATGCTTATTACAATTGCTTATCTTAGAGATTATAAAGAATACGTTGGCACCCTTGGTTTATGGTCTTTCGATGTTTGGTCCAAATATCATCCTCCTGGCATTACTCGAAAAAAACAAATTTTAAAATATAAGGGCCATTTTAATATTGAGACCTTGCCGCTGACCTTAATAGCTTTAACTGAGAATGATAGATTAATTGGTATGTGTTCGCTTACAGAAGAAGAAGGCATTCGCTCTGACTTAAAACCTTGGTTAAGTTCGTTATATGTAGGACCCAGTTTTCGGAAGCAAGGTGTAGGCAAAAAGCTTATTTCTGCCATTCAAAAAATTGCAAAGAAAATGAATTATGAAATCCTTTACTTGCTAACCAACGCTGAATTAACTGAATATTTTTCTAAACTAGGGTGGTCATTCATTGAAGAAAGTAAGCTAAACGGCCATCCAGTGTCTATTATGGAAACCTCATTAGACTGTGTGGACATAAGTACGAATGATGATTGAGATTCTAATCAAGCCAGCATATTGGCAAGTAAAACTTTAATTAAAACTAATTGCTTTTCAAAATAACATCTGAGACTATAAACACATAGTCCGATCATATAGATCGGACTATGCGGAACCTCAAAGGTGAGACTAACCACCTAGGAGGCAATGGCATTTATTTATGTGAGTGATGCACAAAGAAGCAGCCTAGCCGGTTGATCTATTAAGTAATTTCATTATTTTAAAAAGTTCTTGACTCGAACAGCACCATCTGTCATGCTAATGCTAGGATTAACAGCTTAGAGCACTGAAACTAATGGATAATAAAGTAGACTCTCTTTTAAAAACCACATTTGGCGGCCGCCAATTTAGAAGGCATCAACTTACTGAAATACAAAAAACCGTTAGAATGTTTTCTGGGCTAAGTCGTCGAGAATTAGCCCATACGATTTGTGAGCGTTTTCAATGGAAAACCCCAAGAGGAACGGATAAAATTCAAACCTGCCTAAATGCTCTAGAAGAAATGGAATCCCGTGGCATTATAAAATTACCAGCTAAAGTCGAAAGAAATCATAAAGCACGGCAAAAAAAAATTTTATGGACTGATCAAACAAATGAAGCATTACCAATTGACTGTGCTGTGAATGAGTTAATGCCGATTAATCTCCAGGTTGTTACTGAGCCAGAACAAATTACTGAGTGGAATGAGTTTGTTGATCGATATCATTATTTGGGTTATAGGCGACCTATTGGGTCGCATTTGCGTTATTATGTTGTTGATCGCTATGGAAGAAAACTTGGTTGTTTATTGTTTTCATTTGCAACAATAAAATTAACCTGCCGTGATGAATGGATAGGTTGGACTGACTTACATCGCCAAAAACATTTAAATTTAATAGCTAATAACAATCGATTTTTAATTTTCCCATGGGTTAATGTGAAGCACCTTGCTTCAAAAGCATTGGCCTATGCCATACAACAAATTGCTAGGGATTGGGAATCCCATCATGGATATAAACCTGTATTAGTGGAGACATTTGTTGATCCTACAAGATATAACGGGACGTGTTATAAAGCGTCTAATTGGCAATATATTGGAAAAACGGCTGGGAAATCATTCAAAAATGAATCTGAATTTGGGAAAAAAGATGTCTATATTTATCCTTTAGATCCTGATGCTCGTGAACTACTTATGGATAATAAAAAATCTGTTTTTCAAAAAGTTGCCCCCTATAAAACAGCCTGTATTACACCGGACAACCAGCAGGTTTATTTATGGCAAAAAATTATTACTGTTGTTGCATCTGTTGCAGAAAATTTTGATAAAGAATGGCAACAAAGACGACGTGTATTATCTACCTTATTAATTATTTTATTTATTTTCCGACTTATATTTTCCAAGAACAAGCAAGGTTATGGACTGACCATTGCTGAATTATGGGAATATTGTCATAAATTACATATTCCACTACCACAAGCTAAACCAGTGGTACCTGCTGCATTTTGTAACGCAAGGAAAAAGATGGATGAATCTATTTTTAAGACATTAAACACAAAGATTATTCATGAATATGAAAGTGATCGCGAAGATTATCGATGGAAAAATCATAGACTATTTGCTATTGATGGATCAAAAATAAATTTACCTAAAGAATTGCTGAACGATGGTTATCAAAAACCATCTGATAACGCTCACTTTCCTCAGGGCATGGTGAGTTGTCTGTATCAATTAAAATCAAAGATCCCTTATCAATTTGAATTAGCTGCACATCTGGACGAACGACGTTTGGCATTTGAACATATTCAGTTCCTACATGAGGACGATCTTGTTGTGTATGATCGTGGTTATTTTTCTTATGCTTTACTGTACACACATTATAAGAAAAAACTTCATGCTGTTTTCCGATTACCAAGTAGCTCATACAAATTAATTAAGCAATTTATGGAAAGTGACGATATTGAACGTGTGATAACGATTATGCCAACATCAAAAGATCAACGAGTAATTTTAAAAAAATACCCACATATTGAATTTATCCCATTACAGTTAAGATTAATCAAATACACTATTAACAATATGGCTTATACTTTGGGAACGACACTTTTTGATCATCATCAGTATCAATACAATGAATTAGCTGAGCTATACCATGCTCGTTGGGGAATTGAAGAGCTTTATAAAATATCCAAGGTACTAATTGATGTGGAAGACTTTCATGGCAAAACCGAGCGCGGCGTTAAACAGGAATTATTTGCGCACTTTGTTATACTGACCCTCAGTAGAATTTTTTCAAATCAAACGGACGATATATTACTTTTACGAAAAGGGATAAACAAATCAGACTCCTCCAATATGATGAAGACTAACCTAAAAAATTGCTTGATCACTGTTGCAAGAAATTTAGAAGGTTTGTTCTTGCGTCAAGCCGCTTATGTGAAAGAATCCATTCATATAATTACTGAGTCTATTGCAACATGTTACCAAAAAATAAGACCCAATCGTTCATATGCACGCGTTTCTAATAAAATTCCTAAAAAGTGGAAACTCACAAAAAAGAAAAGCACGAAGGCAGTAGCAGTGCCGTAAAATTATATTTACAAATATTGTTCAAATTGAGTTAGTGTAAATGTGTAAATAACATCACTCTTAAGTGAATGGCCCTGATTCCTTAAATAAATGCCATTGGTCGCGAGGTCTTCCGACTCGATTTGACTAATTTTTTTACGCAGCTATCTGCATAGTAACGTGCAAACCTAGCCTATGTGCCATATCAATCAATGTATCCAGACGAAATTCTTTGATCTTCCCTTTAACTAATGCACTGACTCGTGGTTGCGTTATATGTAGTCTTCTAACAAATACGTACTGGTTAGGTTACAATAAAAATTA
>CAWFQC010000025.1:0-26806 GCA_963817645.1 uncultured Gammaproteobacteria bacterium
TAATTGTGGGGTATAGAAGCAGATGGATAAGCTTAATACCTTTGCCCCTCTTTCAACATTGAGGGTTAGGGGATTGCCGATGATGTAATACCAATGCATAAATTATTGTTTCAATAGCACCTGCGGCACCAAGCAAATGGCCAGTAATAGGTTTGGTTGAACTAATTGCCAATTGGCGCGCTTTTTCACCCCATAACCGTTTGATAGCTACTGTGTATTGCTTGAAGATTATTCAATGTGGTTTGTTAATTGCTTTAAACGTGGTAAGGCTTGTCCAAAGTTCAGATCATAGGCAAAATAAAGAATCCAATATAATAGTTTATGATTTTGCTTGACTGAAAAAAATATTTTGTATCAAGTTTGATTAAAGATATGTCGTGGTTACGTCAAAAAATAGATAGAAATGAAAAAAATAGCAGAAGATAGATGGGGCGGATAGGTCAGTCAGCCAGCGGAACTTCCCCGCTAGCTGCTTTCAAAACCAGGACGTGAACCTCTCGATTCATCCGGCTTCCGTCAGGTATACCCTTCACTAAAACCAGACCGCCAATGTGCAAACAATGTTGGTTGTTTTTCTAACATTCCCGAAAGAAAAATTCCCGCCCTTGCTTTCTTACCTTTAAATCTTTCAAAGTCAGCGATGCTTTGCTGATCAACACCAGCGCTTCCATCATTTCCTTTGACTAATTTCCAGGCATGCATCACCAGTTGTTTGGAAATATTGAACTGCTTTGTTTTATTCAACACCGATTTCCACAAGCCTTAAACCGTCAGATAACACCCTAAACATTTTTTAAGCAGTCCAAATAATGCTCAATTTCTTCAGAGCGAATTGCTTCATATTGCCGTTGGCGCGGATTAGTTATTGAAGTAAAAAGATAACTCAGTCCGGCCATTTTTAGGGTATCAATTTGTTGTTTAGTATTTTTAATTTTAATTGTTATTTTTATGGCGGACAAGAAATTATTCAAATAAATAATTAATAATTAGGCAATATTGCGAATAAACCAGGAAATTTGATTAAATATAGGCTAGAAATTAGCTTGTGCGCATAAACTAACCACATCGGTTTTAATTTTATAACAGACAAATATTAGCCTTAAAAAATGAAATTTAAGAAAGGAAAGAGGTCAATAAAGTCATTGTTTTTTATAGATTTTTATATTTTTTGATTAAAAAAAGAACTCAGGATATTTCAGAGTAAATGACGGTTAAAAGGCCTGTGGAAATCGGTGTTCAAAATCTCCTCCTCTTTCGAGTTGAATTAAGACATCAACGTCCTAACGCATGCGGACACTCTTCGCTCCACAACCATTACAGTCGCTTCATCACTACTAAAGGCCGCTCCGCCCCAGTGCTTGCATCGGTACTCTGATCCTTGTGGATTTTGCCACTTGGATTTCTCCCTTATCATCAAACGACTGGTTCCCGCAGTTCCTCATAAACGCCCAGATTAGACTCGCGCCACCTTTACGCCGGACACCATCGACCCAATAATCAGGTTACTTGTCGATTTATCCCAGTTGTATTTTCCGCCCCTGGTTTTGATGTCAGGTATTTCATCTCTCGACGCGTCAACAGTGGTTCAGGGTAATTCGTCTTTCTAATCTACACCTGCGGAATCTAGATCCGCCTTTTCTTCAACGCTCACCACCATTGCTCTTAACAACAGCAGTTTGAAGTGGTTTGAAACCCGCTCCTGAAAGCCGATTTCGAAGGACCCACCTTCATCATCTATGAAGCTTTACATTTTCCTCCGTGTTAATCTCCTCCATGCACTATCCTCCATGACTGTATGCCTGCGGCACACGAAAATCAGATTTTTTTACGTAATGCTGCTTCAGTGCTGACCTTCTCTTGACAATCATCACACAATATTTTATACGTATTTCCAACTGATGAGGAAATTGTCTTTTACCTTCAGACATCCTGATCTCGGGAGGAAAATAAAAAAGGGTTCTTCCTGCCCAAAGTCCTTATAAATACTTGGTTCAGTGCCTGCTACTAAAAAAAACGTTCCCGCTTTATTATATTTTCTAAAGGATTTTAAAACGACCCTATTTTGTTAAAATATCCCAATCATTGAAACGTGCTTTTAACATAAGCGAAGGAATGACTATAATGTTGCAAGCAAAACTTCCCCTATTTCCTGAAGGTGTTACCTCTATTACATCTGATTTGGCTTTTAAAAAAGAGAATGGTGTCGTTACCTACTTTAATTTTTCCATGCCTGTTTTTATGCATGGAGAACATGAGCTTGACACTTTTCGTATGATTACCAGTCAGTTTTGTGTAAATGGAAATACAACGCAAGCAGAAATCTCTCGAGCATTTGGCGTCACGTTAATCAGTGTAAAACGCTCAGTCAAACTTTATCGTCAAAAAGGTCCGAAGGGATTTTACACGCCGCGTAACACTCGAGGTGCTGCGGTATTAACGAAGTCAGTTTTAATAGAGATCCAACAATTATTAGATGAAAATCACAGTATATCTGCTATTGCAAAGAGTCTTGAACTAAAACAGAACACAATAGAGAAGGCGATCCGGGCAGGCCGTTTACACAAGCCATTAAAAAAAAGAATGCCCCAATTGACGAGACATCTAGAGCAAGTAATAAAAGTGAACGAAGCGAAGAGGACAGTCTAGCTAGCCTTGGGATGGGCGCAACGAATACCCTCGAACGCCTTGCGGCGAGTATAGGTGAACTACAGGCGGTTGAGCCAAAATTTACACCGGCGCTGGATATACCATATGGTGGAGTTCTTTTAGCATTACCAGCATTATTAACCTGTGGACTATTAAAAGAAATTAGCTCCCATTTTCAATTGCCTAAAGGCTATTATGGGCTTGAAAGTATTTTTTTATTGCTTGCACTTATGGCATTGGCCAGAATCAAGACAATTGAGGATCTTCGGTATTGTGCGCCTGGAGAGTGGGGGAAGTTACTTGGTCTTGACCGCATTCCAGAAGTCCGCACATTGCGTAATAAAATAAAGTACTTAAGTGGTGAAGGGCAAGCAGAAGCATGGAGCGCTAAACTGTGTCAGGAATGGATGCAATTCGATAGCGAAGCCGCAGCGACACTCTATGTGGATGGTCATGTACGTGTTTATCATGGGAACCAGACCAAACTGCCGAAACATTATGTGTCTCGAGAAAAATTATGCCTTCGTGCAACAGTTGATTATTGGGTCAATGCGATGGATGGACAGCCCTTCTTTTTAATCAATAAAGCCGTAGATACTGGCTTGCTCCAAGTACTCGAAAATGAAGTTGTCCCTCGTTTAGAAGAGGATGTACCAATTAAAGTAACTTCTGAGGCATTAGGCGCCGATCCTTTTTTGCATTGTTTTACGCTTGTTTTTGATAGGGAAGGGTATAGTCCCGCTTTCATGAAGCGTATGAAAGATAAACGTATCGCTTGTATTTCTTATCATAAATATCCAAAAGAGGATTGGGCTGTAGACGAGTTTACCCCTTGCCAAGTCAGGACGTTTGCTGGAAACAAAATAGAAATAAATCTGGCTGAACGAGGAACGTTATTATCGAAAGGATTTTGGGTAAGAGAAGTTCGAAAACTTACTGAAAATGGACATCAAACGGCAATACTATCGACGGATTATCGTTCAAATTTAGATGTGGTTGCTCTTAAAATGACATCACGATGGTCACAAGAAAATTATTTTAAATATATGCGACAACATTATAATTTAGATAGACTTTCCGAGTATTGCATTGAAAATATTCCGGATACCACACGGGTTGTTAATCCTGAATATCGTCGTCTCGATGGAGAGGTTAGACGTTATGCAGCCAAGCTTAGCCGAACGCTTGCCGAATTTGGAACCATTCACCTGGAAAGTGACATTGAACCAGAACAAGTTGAATTCTATCAACAAAAAAAATCAGTATTACAAGAGGACATTGTGCATTTACAAAATAAACTCGACACTGTCAAGAAGTAGCGGAAAGAAACGGAGCATCATATTCCTTTAGAGAAATTGCCCGAAGAACAACGATTTAGTCGATTAAGCACGAAGACTAAACATTTAGTTGATACCATTAAAATGATTTCGTACCGAGCAGAAACAGCCATGGTAAATGTGCTGCGTGAAAAAATGTCACGACATAATGACGGACGTAGCTTACTCAGAACAATCTATCAAACTGAAGTGGACCTTTTACCGAATGAAAAAGAAAAAAATCTTACCATGAGGTTACATCACTTAGCCAATCCCTCATCGGATGCTGCCCTTCGCCATCTTTGCGATGAACTCAATGAATCCCAGATATGTTTTCCAGGAACAGATTTGCGTTTGGTTTATAAATTGGGGGCTTCATAAAATCCTTGAGATCAGGATGTCTGACCTTAATTGCACTTCATTTTTGAATTGGCAATGTATTTAAAAATCATGACTATAGACGTCTAAGGTAGGGTATTAAGGAATAAAACCTTCAGAAGTCTTTAAAAGTGAGGAAGCCTATGAGAAAGCGCAAGGAATCAAATACCGATCAGTCATTTCAGTTATCGGATGAGGAAGAATCTGAACTTTTAGATAGATTTAGAGCCTCTTTTCAAAGTGAAATGGCAGTGATCAGAACGATTTTAAATTATATGTTTATTTATGAAAAAGCCCTCCAGGCAGAGCAGTGTGGTAAGTTACGTCGATCGAAGTATTATCTTAATCAATTCATGACTATGTCAGCTAGCCTCGACTTGATAAGGGCTGCTTGGCAACGGTCGCTTGATTATGTGGAGCAATTTCCAAAACCTCATATGTTTTCTGATGGTGGCCAGGTAGCAAATCCCATACAAGAAGCTCCATTTATAATGGATAAAGCCCCCCTCCAAGAGGAAGACAGTTTGCTTTTTGAGAGAAGTGTCGTTATAAACCTCCTTAAGTTGGAAGATCTTATAGATATTTTTCAAAATGAAAAACGTGAAAGAAATAAGGATGAATATTCTGCACTGATAACAGCTTGTAGGGAAGCACAGAAAGGTTGGCAAACAATATTCGAACAACGTGAAAAATTGTTAAAAATGGGCGGATATGATTTTTTTGAACTCTTTAATAAAGTTGATAAGGGCAGATTTTGCCACCATTAATTGATGAACAGAAAAATACTCTCTAAATTTTTTACAATTTAATCGTAAGTATTCACATCCCCCATCTTTTTTAGTAAACTAGCGCCCAGCAGCCCTATCGACTCTATTAATTTAGGAACACTGGTATTATCCACTTCCTGGAATGTTATCGCCTGCACAGGAGATAATCTTATTTGATACAAAGGGTATCGGTAGCTTGCCAGAAAAATTTTGTCCTTAATCTTTACAATGATATGGTTAATTTCAAAAATCAAGGACAAAACTTTTCTGGCGAACTGAATCGTGTTTTAGGATAAACGCAAGTAGATAGGTGAGCGCAAGTGTCCATCAATTTAACACAATTAAGAAATTTTGTGAAATATTTTTTTATTTTGAGTAGTGAAAACTCATTTGCAGAGAGTCGGAAACTTCGCTAAATTTGAGCCTGCTCAGGGATGCCGGAACTATAATACAAGCTCACCGAAAAACAGTAAGATGAAATCACTTACAGGGTCAATTGGGTCTGGATATTTTGAAAAACCAATTGTGATAGAATCACTATCCTATTTTTAAAAATGAGGGTGAATGAAAAATGGATACGTTAACTGTTACACGGAATATTTCAATTTTAAAAGAGGTCCTCTCTGGTAAAACTTACGCTGAGTGTGCAAAAAAATTTAATATATCATCAGCTTCGGTTGCAAATAATGCACGTTCATTGTTAAAACACATCAAAGAGCATACTGACATTAATGTCTTAGAAACTTCCTGCTTTAGCTATTTGCTCGAAAAAAAAGAAGAAATAGAAAAATACCTTGACGAACCCTTTCCCAAGGTAATAATGACTAAGAATGCATCGGCTTACTTACAAGAAAAGTTCACTAAATACTTTGCGTATCATCCTGAGAAAGTAGCGTCCCATTGGGATGAAGTCAGGGATTCTTTTAACAAGTATCGTCAAGGGCATGATATCTTATCTATTCAACAGTGGCTTGCCTCAGAAGGATATTTAGTGGGTAATATCGTGACAGATGCCATGCTAGATTTTGTATTTGAGACGCTGAAAAAAACCTTAAGTTCAATTAATGCCTGTGATGAAAAATGTTCATTGGTGGTTAAAAAAGTAGAGCGACAAACCCACTATAAAGCAAGAGTAAAAGCCATTGTGCAGGCGGAAATAGGGGAAGGAAAGCATAGAACCACCCGACAATTTTCTATCGAATTGATAGCCTAAATTTTGTTCATTTGTGAATGATGTTCTAACTTGGCGTTCTGCAAAGACAATGGCATTCGGTTAAGGAAAATCATGGCCTTTGTAACGCACTAAAAATTTTAGCACGTCCAGAACAAGCTCATGTGGCTTAAAAAAATAATATATTTTTAATTCAAACTTCCTTAACCGAATGCCATTGTCTTCCACAGAACCCGGTGTAGTGGACATAATGCCCACTACACTGGCAAAATACTAGTTTTTTATTTTACTATGACCGCAAAAGTCGGTTGGATTTAGCCTTGACCGGACTTTTCTAATGTAATTTGGCTAATTTTACTTGGCAAGTCCGCCTAAATTAAAATTGGGAATGTTTTTTAATGCGATGTATAATATTTCCCTGAATGAGAAAAGCTAGAAAAGTAACCTTCACTTTCAAGATCACGAAAAATGCTTCGAGTAGATCTATTATTTAGTTCTTCTTATAACATTTGCATATCTGCAACTCATTTGATTTTAAATACTTGGCACATTTTTTCTCGAATATCTTAGTATATTTTTTATCTTGTCAAGATTAGGACTATTAGATTTATTATAGTCCTAATATTGACACGCGGACACTACAAAATTAAGAGATCATAGATTTAAAATTAATGAACCATAGGCATTTTTGACTGGATTTTACTGATACCATACTGAGATTGCTAGATAAAATAGCAGATCGCTTGGCAAAATCAGGATTAATGCTTCAATATTAGTATCATTATTTCAATGAGTTATAAAATCCAACCAACTTTTGCGATCATAGTTATTTTAGCTAAAATTTACTATATTATCAAGCAGTTACTCTATTTATATTAATAAAATTTGGTTGTAGTGGGAAAAATCGCTTGGAATTCAGGAGTATAGGTGAGAGATTCAACTACTTGTTGCATAAGACCCTGGAATCCATAATGAACCAACTTCAAAAGTCCTTTATATTGATTTTCTCTAATACTCTGGCCAACGTATCTCTTACTTATTTTTAATGGTATTCTGGGTAAAGAGAATGCCATTGGGTCGCAGACTCCGTGACACTGGGCCCTTTAAATGGTTACTTAATTTAGAGAATTCGCATCCAGTTGTTGACTAGCAATTACTTTTGGGGCTTCACCAATTATTTATGCTCTTTCCTTTGGAACTATTTTTCAACTGCCTTTTTGACGTCTTCTATTTCATTGAGAATTTGTTGATAAAAATTTATAAATAGCTCTGTCTTTCTTTCTTTGATAGCAAATTCTAACTGAGAACATGCCTTTTTGAGGCGCACTGTTCCACAATAGCTTGCTCCACCAGCTAGCTTATGTGCGATGGCTTGTATCAAAGACCAATCTTTTTTCTTATATCCTTCTTCAAGCTCTTGTAATTCTTCTGGAAAACTATCTACCAACATTGTCAACATATCTGAAATGACCTCTTTCTTGTCACCATACATTCCTTTTAATAACTCAAAATCTATGACTTTATCTTTTGGAAGAATATTACTGATATCTTGTTTACTTGCTTGTAAAGTTGCAGAGGGTTGTTCTCGGTGAGGGATGAAAGCATTCAATATATCCTTTGCTCTATCTTTATAAAGCGGTTTCGATAAAACTGCATTCATGCCAACATTGATGCAGTGTTGCTTATTTTCTTCATCAACATGCGCTGTTAATGCAATAATGGGTACATGTTTATCCTGATTTAATTCAAACAAACGCATTTGCCTAGCTACTTCATACCCATCTATATCAGGTAATCCAATATCCATGAAAACCAAGTCATAATGATCATTTTGGAATAACTCAATAGCCATCTTTCCATTTTTAGCCCATGAAACGTCACAATTTAAATTGGTAAGTAAATTTTTAGCAACCTTAGCCGCTAGAGGTTCATCTTCAACTAAAATAACATGACTCTGACCTTTTGTTGTAGTTAATTCAATCTCTTCTAAGGTTATTGGGGTTACTGTTGATTGTTTAGGAATATAATCAATAGAAGGCACTATTTTCTCAGCACCAAATTCATCGTCTAAGAGAGGTTTCTGTAAGGGCAGAATGCAAGTAAACTTGCTTCCTTTACCTTCTTGAGCTTCAACATAGATTTCGCCATCCAGCTCATCGATAAACTCCTTAATGATTGTTAATCCGAGACCAGCACCTTTGTGTATGCCTTTATAAGAAGGGGTTAACTTTTTAAATTGAAGAAAAATTTCATCTTGTTTATCAAGAGGGATACCAATACCTGTATCTTCAACAATTATTTTAATAATTAATTTATTTCCATTTTGCTTTACAAGTTGTACTACTAACTTGACCCAACCTTTGTTGGTAAAATTAAGCGCATTAACTAGCAGTTCCAACGTAATTCTGTGGATTCTTGTCGAATCACCAATAACATAGATAGGGATATTATTATCATATTCAAAAATTAAATTAAGATGCTTTTGTAACGCTCGAGCTTGATTAAGCTTAACGACTTCAGTTAGTTTCTCCTTGAGATTAAATTTCTTTTTTAAGAGGGGAAGTTCGCTTGAGCCTATTCTAATAACTTCGAGTATTTCATTTAATAAATCATGTAAGGCGTTAGATGATGCAGTTAGATTTTCCGCATACTCTTTAATTTTAGGGTCTTTTGCTTCATCTGCAATAATGTTGGCAAACCCTACTATTCCAGTTAGAGGAGTTCGTATGTCATGACGCATATTTTCTAAAAATTCCGTTTTTGCTTTATTTGCGGCTTCTGCCTTTTCTTTTTCCTTAAGTATCTCCTCTTCTTTTCTTTTTATTTCTGTAATATCAATGGTATAGCCAAGAACCCCTATTATCGACGAATGGCCATTATACAGTGGTTCTTTAAAAGACAACTGAATTAACTTTTGACCATTTGGTAAAATAACTTCTTCTTCTATACAAATGCCCTTCTTAGTTTCTATTACTTTTTTGTCGTTTTTAGCAAATTCTGCTGCATTCACTTCTGGAAAAACATCAAAATCAGTTTTATTTACTATCGACTCGAATATTAAATGTTTATATTCTAACTGTTGTATAGATGCTTTATTTAACCAAACATAGCGACCTTGGAGATCCTTCAGATAAATACTGTTTGGTAGCGTGTCTAATATTTTCTTAAATACTTCTAGATCATCACCAAGATGGGGCATCTTTAGAATCTCCTTATTAAGAGAAAATAAGTTTTGGTAACTTGCTTAAGCAGAGTCATTAAAATGGTTACTCCTATTTAGAAAATTGGCGTCCGGTTGTTGACTAGCAATTGCTTTTGGGGCTTGCGCCTGGTAGACCATATAATCGATTAGCCCTTTCTCATATAAAGCGCACCAAATTTTTGACCATTGGTTCTGGTAACCAATTTGATCTAACCATTTTGAAAAACCATACCACACATTTTTTCCAATGCTATTAACCTTCACATTTTCCAAACATTTAGTAAGCTTTTTTTCCACGTCCTTTATAGTGTTTTGACTGCCGTGGATATGGTAATTGGGTACTATAGCATTAAGAGCACTAACCCCTTCTTTCGTTGTTGGGAAAAAGCTAGTCATCACAAGCTTTCCACCTGGTTTTAGCACCCTTGATATTTCTTCTGAAAAGGCTCCCATAGAAAGAAAGTGTTGCGCAGCTTCTACTGATATCACGCAATCGAATGAATTATCTACAAATGGCATGCGTTCTGCTTTACCCAGTGTAAAACGTAATTTCTTGCTCGATTTCTGATGTTCTTCCGCTCTAATAATTTGATCAGGTGAAATATCGATACCAACCACTAATTTTGGCCCATAATAGTTAGAGAGGAACGAGCTACCATAACCCAGCCCGCAACCAACGTCGAGTAAACTGTGTTCCTTTAAAATACCAGCAAGGTCGCCCACTACCCTGTACATTTCTTTAGAGCTAGCTATTCTTTGCTTTACAGTGATCTCCCCTGTATCAAAAAATGGATCTGGCCAATAGCCAAAATTTATAAAACCTCCTTGAAATATTGGTAACTTTGATAAGTCAGATTCACCATACATCTTTCTAATTGACTTAGGGTTTTTTTCGATATAGTTTACCTCTTTTGCGGAATCTACAGCTTTCGGCCAAGTTAAATTAAGGTGTGAAAGGCCATATCTTTTCAAAGCTGTATTTCTAATAGATTCTGGTTGTATGCTCAGAGCAGTTGAAGTTAAGGTGTTGTAATAAGAGCGACTAAATCGATTCGGGCTACAGCTAATTAGCACAAGGATCTTCTGGTTAAAAGCCCTATTTTTTATAGGGGATTCAAAAAAACTTTTCATAAACATACATGCTCTCGCTTTTATTTTACAAGATTTAATAAGAGAATTTACTAGTATTCTGCCAAATGATGTCAACCATTTTTATGGTCATACAAATATTGCATTTGATTTTTTTGATTACGGAGTAATCTTTCATTTGATAATGCCAGCCATTAACGTTTTACTGTCATCAGAACCAGCCTCTCTGAAATCCCTATCAATCTTTAAAGATAATCAGTAATAAAAACATTACTTAGCTTGTATATTACCTGAACATCAAATTTAATTCTGCAAAAGAATAATTATTGTGGGTATTCAATTTGTTTAGTCAACGCCAACCGGTGATCTTTCTCTCTAGGATATACCCATTGAAAATGGGTAACCACTTTTTTTTGGAAATTAGTCAGTAAAGTCTGCGAAGTCCTGCAAGATTAGGCTTTATTGTTTAAGCTAGCAGTGAGGTTGCGAGAATCATCATTGAGCTATAGAGCAGCATAAGTACCATCTTCTCAGCAGATAACTCTTGATAGCTTGATAGAGAGCATCCAATTGTTGCTTGCTTAAGAGCTTAGTTCCCCTATATTAGCAGGTTTAAAGAGTCAAGCCCAGCCCTGAGCCTGGTAAGCCGCGCCCATTGCTGGGCGCAACTCCCATAAGAACCGTACTTGATACTTTCGCATCATACGGCTCAAGCCTTCGATAAGGCCGCTGTTGGCCGCGACCCGAGCTTTGTTGTCCTGGTTGGTTTGAGTAAGTTCCACCAGCATAGCCACCATTCTGTCTTACCACCTGGACCAACCTTATTTTCTTTAAGTCTAGAAATCCTTTTATTCAGATAATCATGACTGGCTGGGTCAAATGGCGTAGCATCAGCTCTGATTTTAGTATGCCTTTTGATTGGAATTTTACTTGCTATCACTATATCAAAAGGAATTGATATCCCTTCTTTGTTTCTAATCTGATCGAAGAAGATCCAGTCTCGAAATTCGTTCCGACGGAAATATTTAGCTCTGATCCATTCTTAAGTAAATAAACCTTAACCACGTCAGTTCGACGAATCTAAGCAGAGGTAGGGTGGATTAGGGCCACTGCCATTAAGCCATAATTGTTGCTTCAGGGCTGGTTTGGTAAACTCGCGCTAGATTAAATCAAACTCGTTAAATTTATCTAACCCCAATTCTTCAGGGGGTATTTCATAAGCCTCTGCATGTTGTTGCATAATTGTAATTATTCGATAAAATCCACTTAAATAACCTGTTGCAAAATTCTCTCTGTCTGTAGCAATTGCAATATCCTTTTGTTTCTTTGCCTCAATTGCATACTCTCTAATTACCTCCCCTAATGTTTCTAGGTATGCTTTATATTTATTGTAAGACATTATTAGGCACCTCTACTTGTCTTTGTCTTAAAATTTCTTCGGCAATTTTAAAATATGCATCATGTCTTTGAATATCATTTTTCCAATGGTAAATCAAACTTTCCTGGTGCTCAGGTGTTAAATTTTTCCAATCAGGAACATGCAATGAAGGATCATTTATATATTCCTCATGTTTTTTCATTTGTTTTAGCTGCGAATTTATAGCTTTTTCAAGTTGCTGATCAGAAAATTCTCTATACGTGTTATATTGTTTTGGATACCTACTAATAGCATCTTCAGCTAGATTTATGACTGTCTGACCTGCTTTTTCTATATTTTTAAATAACCCCCACGTCCTTAAGCCTAATGAAACATAGTTGCCTAGCACTTCACCGACAACAGGGATAACTTCTATAGCTTTGCTAACGGTTCCTACTAACGGAATGACTGCTAAGCTCAATTTTGCTCCTAGCTGGTGGTCTATACAAATCCCCCACCAATGATCACTTCGTCCTGCAACCCGCACCACTAAGCCATTTTTCTGTTGATTTAATCTGGAAAACTACCCAATTAGAGCCCCTGTTTTTGCGGACAAAATGTTCTGCAATTGTTTGATCTGACCTTCTAAATTCGCTTTCTCTTGCGATGTAAATTGATGCTCATGCCGCAAGTTATGAACCTTGTTATCTGCACTGGATAATGCACTTTTCAGCAATACAATTTTTTCATCACTTGATTTCAACTTGAGTTGCAATTCAATAACAGTATGATTTTTACTTTCTAAATTCAGTGATTGCTTTTGATGTATCTTTCAGCCCTGAAGCATCAGTGTATAGCAATAAATAAATCAATGACTTAGAATAGCTCAATTATAAAATTGTCGCACTAATTGTTGATGGTTTATAAACCAATTTGGCTAATAGTTAATCAATCAACATTGTGTTACTATAAAAATATCATAAAAACCCCAAATATCAAAAATATTTCATACCCTAGGAGGAATCTATGAATGATGCGCACACACAACGAGAAATGGAGCACCCGGCCAAGCATACGTCATATATTCATGAATTATTTGATAGGGCTGAGGAAATTTTACACCGACATCGTCAAGAAAATCCCGATTTATACCGAATAGTTGAAGAGCGAAAGATAATAAAAGAGGCCAATGAAAAGAAAGCACTGACGCAGGCGATGACATCCCAAGAAGTGAACAATACCAGTGTTCCTAAATTAATAGAGTCAATTTATTTCAAGGAATTTAAACAAGAGCAGTTGAAAGCGAAAATTGAAGCAAGTTATCAAATCATTCATGAACATAATGTCGAAACACAATCATTGATTGTTCCACGCACGCAAGCGCGTAATGTAAAACAAAGGCATAGTAGCGTTGAAGAAATGATGGCTGATCGAGCAGATAAATTATCATCCCAAATCCAGGCATGGCGAAGTATTTTACCTATATTAATCAGACGTTTTTCAAAGCTACATGATCCCAGACGTGCTAAAAGCGTTAAGCATAAATTAGTAGTGGTCATGCTTTATGGATTATTGGCTTTTATTTTTCGGTTAAGCTCACGACGTGAAATAAATCGAGAATTAAGTGGGATGGTTATTTTTGAAAATTTACAAAAGATATTTCCTGAATTAGAGTCTATTCCACACGCAGATACATTGTCCAGAGTATTAGAGAAAATCAATGTAAGGGACATTGAAAAGACACATATTTTGTTGATTAACAAATTGATCAGGAATAAGAAGTTTAAAAAGTTATTAATATCAGGTTGCTTACCGATTGCGATCGATGGGACCCAAAAGTTATATCGTGACGGAGAATTACATGATTTACGCTGGTTATCTCGCAAAGTAGGTAATGAGGAAGCGGGACCAAATCAGCAATATGTTTATGTATTAGAAGCAAATATCGTATTTAAAAATGGTTTGACAATCCCCTTACTCACAGAATATCTCCGAACTGATTGGAATGTATTCAACAATCCGGAAGGCAAACAGGACTGCGAGCTTGCTGCCTTCACACGTTTAGCTGATAAATTAAAAAAATATTTTCCAAGATTAAAAATAATTATGTTTGCAGATTCATTATTTGCGGTACAATCGGTATTAGAAATACTAACAGAGAATAGATGGGAATACGTCATTCAGTTTTCAAAAAATAAATTAAAACATTTTTCAGAATTAATAAATTCGAGAAAGTATGCGGCACAAACCATCCCTGGACAAGCCTATTACCGAGAAAGATATCAAGAATTTTACTGGTATCCTGACGCTATCTGGGGATACGAATTGCAATTAAAGATTAATTTAGTAAGTTGCTTAGAAAAGTGGGAAGAAGTTGATAAAAAAACAGGTGAGATTATTTTCAAATATTCACAACATCAATGGTTGTCAAGCATTCGTATTAATATAGAAAACGTGCATGAACTTTGTAATTTAGGTGGAAGGAAAATTGGATTGCTAGAAGACAGCATTAATACTGAAAAGCACCGAGGCTATCATTATGAGCATGCGTTTTCCTATAACTGGAATGCGATGCAAGGTTTTCATTTATTAATGCGATTGGCTCATGCAGTTAATGCGCTTTCTGAATTTACAAAGAAATTGAAAAAATGGATTAAAGAGCAAGGATGCTCAGCGACACTAAAACCCTGAATTCGCCCTTAGTTTTATACACTAGGAAAAATATGTTGTATTTCTCGAGAAATACGTACATTTTAAAAACATTCTAGTGTACATTATGTACACTAGGATTAAGTTATATCAGGAAAATATTAGTGCCATTCATCAGGAAGATAAAGCGAAACGGAAAAACCTACCTCGCTGAAGTTGAAAACACATGGGTTGACGGAAAGTGTATTCAAAAACATATTCGCTATATTGGAACCGAGGTAGATGGCGAAACTAAACTCGCAGCATCAATCTCAGATATTGAAATAGAAGAAGTAAAAGTTTTTGGTCCCCTTATTGTTTTGCACCATCTTGCTGAAGAAATTGGCTTACCAAATTTATTAGGTGAGTATGCACCTGAAATTTTAAGTTTAGTATATGCTCATTGTCTAAATTATCAAAGCATCAATCGAATGACAGCATGGTTCAAAAGAACAGATTTAGCTATGCTGCTTGATATAGATCGGCTTACAGAAAAAACTTTGTTGGACGCCCTAGATTCACTTGATCAAATTAATGTCGAGAATTTACAACTTAAGATTTTTAACGCTCTTGACAAAAAATTCCGAGTCGCTCGCCAGGGTCTCGTATATGATGTTACCAATACATATCTTTATGGAAAGAACTGCCCTCTAGGAAAAGCTGGTCATGATAAAGAGGGAGTGAAAGGCAGGCCACTGATTCAAATTGCTCTTGCTGTAACACAGGAAAAAGGATTGCCGCTGTTTCATAAAGTGTTTGATGGGAATATTCATGATGCGAGAACATTGCAAGATGTTTTCAGTACCATGAAGCAATATAGAATAAAATCAGGGCTAATCATTTATGACAGAGGCATTACTTCTGCTGAAAATATAGCAGTTTTTCACGATTTACACTGGGATACGTTATGTGGGGTCCCAATACGAAATAGTCTTAAAGAAAAACTGAGGCCACATACCAAGAAGAAAAATTTCATCTCTGTTGACAATCGAGTAAAATGTAACAAAACAATTTTTTATGTAAGCACCATCCTCTATAAAATGGGTGCCGTGAAAGGCACGCTTGCATTATGTTACAACAGAAAAAAAGCGATTGATTTGCGTGAATCACGTTATGACGAAATTCAAAACGCATGGGAATTGCTTTCTAAGAAGAAGTCAATTAAAAGCGGTCTCGAGATCTTTTTTGACAAAAAGGGGAATATTATTAAAAAGAAGTTAACAGAGGCTGAAGAATTTGATGGGTATTTTTGTTTGTTTAGTACACGTGCATTATCAAAGGAAGAAATGATTCGTCTTTATTTTGATAAAGACATTGTAGAAAAAGCATTTCGATGTCTTAAAGGCATTACCCAACTTCGGCCAATAAGGCATTGGCTACATAATCGTGTTACAGCGCATGTCATGATATGTTATCTATCATATTCGCTGTTAATTTTGCTGAAGCAATATTTGAAAAAGTTAAACATGTCGCCTGAAAAGGCATTGCAGCATCTTGGTTCAATGTATAAGGTGTATATGAAAGATACTAAGAAAAATTTTAAAATTTCTCGAATTGTTACGTTGAGTAAAATTCAAAAAGATATTTTACGTGCTATTGACAAAAATTTGATAAATCCAAAATCCTAGTGTACATAATTGGGGGCGAATTCAGGTAAAACTAATCAAAGAAACGATTTTTAATCCATGGTTACCTAAAGAGTGGTATGAGCAACAATATAAAAAACCGATAAGGTTAACCTTGCAACTTGAATAAATATACTTTTGTTTAATTAAGCCATCATAGGTAAAAATAAGAATCGAATATAAGGGCCAATGATTTTGTTCGTCCGAAAAAAATATTTTGTAATATTTTGTATTAATTTTATAAATGAGATGTCATGATTAGGTCAAACAAATGTATAGAAATGAAAAAAATAGCAGAAGATAGATGGGACGGATAGGAAAATCAGACGTTTTTAAGTATTGATGCTTCAGCGCTGTTGAAGAGCGAAAGATAATAAAAGAGGCCAATGAAAAGAAAGCACTGACGCAGGCGATGACATCCCAAGAAGTGAACAATACCAGTGTTCCTAAATTAATAGAGTCAATTTATTTCAAGGAATTTAAACAAGAGCAGTTGAAAGCGAAAATTGAAGCAAGTTATCAAATCATTCATGAACATAATGTCGAAACACAATCATTGATTGTTCCACGCACGCAAGCGCGTAATGTAAAACAAAGGCATAGTAGCGTTGAAGAAATGATGGCTGATCGAGCAGATAAATTATCATCCCAAATCCAGGCATGGCGAAGTATTTTACCTATATTAATCAGACGTTTTTCAAAGCTACATGATCCCAGACGTGCTAAAAGCGTTAAGCATAAATTAGTAGTGGTCATGCTTTATGGATTATTGGCTTTTATTTTTCGGTTAAGCTCACGACGTGAAATAAATCGAGAATTAAGTGGGATGGTTATTTTTGAAAATTTACAAAAGATATTTCCTGAATTAGAGTCTATTCCACACGCAGATACATTGTCCAGAGTATTAGAGAAAATCAATGTAAGGGACATTGAAAAGACACATATTTTGTTGATTAACAAATTGATCAGGAATAAGAAGTTTAAAAAGTTATTAATATCAGGTTGCTTACCGATTGCGATCGATGGGACCCAAAAGTTATATCGTGACGGAGAATTACATGATTTACGCTGGTTATCTCGCAAAGTAGGTAATGAGGAAGCGGGACCAAATCAGCAATATGTTTATGTATTACCTACATTCCTAGAACAAAAAATGAACTTTTTGTAATTAGCCGCTAAGCCAGCGGCATTTAGTTACCCTTCCACACAAAAATTGATATGCCATCGTTGAAAAACAAGCTATTTTATCTCCTTTTTAGCAAGAAAGGAGTAAAAATATCATGGAGATTGGTGGAGACGACATTCAAACGCTATCAATGGATCATCATGGATTAGTGGCAGCGACCTGTAAAGATTTAGGTATTGCTGAAAAAATTAATAGCCGAATAGGAGGTTCGGATGAAAGGCGAGTCGTATCGACGGGGAATGCTGCTGTAGCAATGATCTTAAATGGATTGGGATTTACAAATCGTCGCTTGTATTTAACGCATCAATTTTTTGAGACGAAGCCAATAGAAATTTTACTAGGTGCCTCTATTAAGGCATCAGATATCACAGATTACACATTAGGTCATGCGTTAGATGAAATAGCGGAATATGGATCAAGTAAATTATTTGGAGAAGTTGCATTTGAAATTGCGCTGGAAAATAATTTATTAGGTACACTAAGCCACATAGATACAACAAGTATATCAGTAAATGGTGAATATGACGTTGAGAAGACTGGAGGAGAAGAACCTTCCGTCATTGATATCACTTACGGACATTCAAAAGATTATCGCCCCGATCTCAAGCAATTGGTACTGTCTTTGGTTGTGAATGGCCCGAGTGCAATGCCCTTATTTATGGAACCGTTAAGTGGGAATAATTCTGATAAAAATAGTTTTCATGAAACAATAAAAAAGGTGCGCGACTTTCAAAATCAAATTAATATAGAAAAGAATTTCAAATGGGTAGCGGATTCAGCGTTGTATGCAGAAGATAAGCTATTAAAACAAAATGACTACCTATGGTTGACTCGAGTACCGGAGACAATCAAAGAAGCAAAAGAACTTGTTAAAAAAGATGAGAAAGAAATTGATTGGAAAGAGCTAGGAAAAGGCTATAAGATTGCATCTTTTGTTTCTCATTATGGCGGACTTGAACAACGATGGTTGTTAGTTTATTCAGAGCAAGCTTACAAGAAAGAGGAAAAGACATTAGAAAAAAAATTAAATGGTAAAGATGATACTTTAAAGAAAGCATTATGGCATTTAGGAAATGAAATATTTGACAGCGAGAAAGCTGCACTCACTGCATTAAAGAAACTAGTAAGAAAAAATCGTTTGTATGTGATCGAAAGCGAAGTTGTTCCAGTGATGAAATATGCAAAAAAAGGTAAGCCAAAAGCTGGCGAAGAAAAGATTATTACTGGATATGAAGTAAAGTCTAGCTTCACAAGAAATGAGGAAGAAATAAATAAACTGTTAAATAGCAAGGGGCGCTTTATCTTGGCAACCAATGATCTGGATAAAGAAAATTACCAAGATCAAATGATGTTGGATGAATATAAAGAACAGCAGAATGTTGAAGGTGGATTCCGTTTTTTTAAAGATCCGTGGTTTATGGTAGATTCAATTTTTTTAAAATCACCAAAACGAATTGAAGCACTCATGATGGTAATGACACTTTGTTTAATGGTATATAATATATCCCAATATAAATTACGCGAAACACTAAAAGAAAAAAATGAAACATTGCCAAATCAACTAGATAAGCAAGTGCAAAATCCAACAATGAGGTGGATTTTTCAAGTTATGGAAGGAGTCAGCATTGTTCAATTTTATGAAGATAAAATTCATAAGCCAATCAAGGAAGTGATTACTAACTTGAATAAGCTTAGGATAAAAATAATTCGCTTATTTGGAGATACTGCCTGTCAGATGTACGGCCTAATTAAAAAAAGTCCAACGGAGATCCTAGGAATGTAGGGTATTAGAAGCAAATATCGTATTTAAAAATGGTTTGACAATCCCCTTACTCACAGAATATCTCCGAACTGATTGGAATGTATTCAACAATCCGGAAGGCAAACAGGACTGCGAGCTTGCTGCCTTCACACGTTTAGCTGATAAATTAAAAAAATATTTTCCAAGATTAAAAATAATTATGTTTGCAGATTCATTATTTGCGGTACAATCGGTATTAGAAATACTAACAGAGAATAGATGGGAATACGTCATTCAGTTTTCAAAAAATAAATTAAAACATTTTTCAGAATTAATAAATTCGAGAAAGTATGCGGCACAAACCATCCCTGGACAAGCCTATTACCGAGAAAGATATCAAGAATTTTACTGGTATCCTGACGCTATCTGGGGATACGAATTGCAATTAAAGATTAATTTAGTAAGTTGCTTAGAAAAGTGGGAAGAAGTTGATAAAAAAACAGGTGAGATTATTTTCAAATATTCACAACATCAATGGTTGTCAAGCATTCGTATTAATATAGAAAACGTGCATGAACTTTGTAATTTAGGTGGAAGGAAAATTGGATTGCTAGAAGACAGCATTAATACTGAAAAGCACCGAGGCTATCATTATGAGCATGCGTTTTCCTATAACTGGAATGCGATGCAAGGTTTTCATTTATTAATGCGATTGGCTCATGCAGTTAATGCGCTTTCTGAATTTACAAAGAAATTGAAAAAATGGATTAAAGAGCAAGGATGCTCAGCGACACTAAAACTAATCAAAGAAACGATTTTTAATCCATGGTTACCTAAAGAGTGGTATGAGCAACAATATAAAAAACCGATAAGGTTAACCTTGCAACTTGAATAAATATACTTTTGTTTAATTAAGCCATCATAGGTAAAAATAAGAATCGAATATAAGGGCCAATGATTTTGTTCGTCCGAAAAAAATATTTTGTAATATTTTGTATTAATTTTATAAATGAGATGTCATGATTAGGTCAAACAAATGTATAGAAATGAAAAAAATAGCAGAAGATAGATGGGACGGATAGGAAAATCAGACGTTTTTAAGTATTGATGCTTCAGCGCTGGTTCCTTCTATGTCGCCTTCAACATTAGTTGCAGTTAAATAACTTGATAATTGATTTACTGTTCCCCATAATAAATTTGTTGTATTTAATGGCATATAAAGCTCATCTAACCTCAAACCCATGGGCAAAAGTGAATGTGTACTAAAATAAGGTAATTCTCCTAATGAGGTTATAGTCAATTTAAATAAGCGTAATATAATTTCAGTATGCAGCTTATTTTCTTCAGAAAGTCCTTTTTCCTCAACTAATAAGGCACATTCTAAATCAGAATAAGGGCAGGCTTCACCACGTGCTAACGAACCTAATCCTAGAAGAGCGTACTCAAATGCCACTGGTTTGCCTGTCAGGGCAATACTTTTTTCAAATATTTTTTTAATAAAACTTTTTAATTGCTGATTAAAATATTTTACGACTTCTAAAGTATCTCCTATAGGATAAGCACAAAGTTTGGCTTTGACTTCTTCCCTTAGTGTTTTTAATTCTTGGCGATAAGTTTTCCAAGGCATTAATTCTATATCAGAAAAGAAAGTGAAGGTCATACTTTGAATATAATTTTTATCTCGCTGACAAAACATCAATTGACTCAGCTTCTCAAAAGCATGAAGTGCATAATTATAAAAAGGCATATTTTTATCTGAAACCTTTATATTCTTAACAACGATTTCATATAAACATCTCACCCTTTCTAAAAGAGGTGCAATAAAATCTTCGCGCTGGCTTTTATCTTTCGCAAGTAGAGAAGCTTGTAGAAATATACTATCCGCAGACAAAATTATACGCAGTAATAAATCTCTTCTTCTATCAACATTCTCGGCTGTTAATGCTGACTGATAATGCTTGCATTTATCTGTATCAGTCTGAATAAAAACCGAAAAATAGTGAGCAAAGCAAATACTGGTTAAAGCTTCAAAAATTTTTTGCTCCAATGGGTTGCTTTGAGAGACAGCAAAGGCAATACTCTCACAACACATCAACATCGCCTCTGTAATTTGTTGATATCGTTCCTTGTCAGAGGTTTGCTGGCAACCTAACAACTCTAAATGAATAACTTTTTTCAAAATTTTATAATATTGATCCATTTTTTTTAACTGGTATGCTTCTTCTGCCAATTCTACAAGTTGCTTTTCTATTTGCAAAAAAATAGAGAAGTTTTTAATGGGAGAAACTATTTTTTTTGACTCTCCAGGCATTAAAAATTCTCCTTGAATCTCATCAGAAAATTCTATTTGCCATTTTAATAATTCTTCTCTGGCATTATCTCCTTCACTACCCGTCTTCTTAAAAAGTGCTTTCAACTTTTGATGGGTTTCATTAGCTAATTTATAGTACTGTCCAGAAAGCAACAACGGTGCCACATTTTTTGTAAATACTAAAGCTACCTGCATATATCCTTCATTCGATATATCGTACGCACTGACAAAGTAGGTAAGATATTCATAACTTTGCATTAATGAATAGACAGAAGAGGAAGTGGTTATAAACTTTACTTGATTTAATAGCTCGTTAAATATACTTTCAGCTTTTCCTAGCATCAGCTTTTCCTTCGAAGTTAAAATAGATTATAAGCAATTTTAAATTCAAAAATAGATAGAATTTTATTTACTTTGTACTGCTCATTAAATTAAAAATTCTTTAATGATATTTTTTATTCTTCTTAGTCCTTTCCAAAAATATCTATTGCTCCCCTCTTACCCTTAGCAATTAAAATAGGCTTTAACTCTAACAGCTATCCAATGCACACAAGTGGTTCTCCCTATTATATCTTTGTGTCTGTGAAAGCTGGGCAGTTACTACATATGGTAGCAAAAACGACTTGTATGTATCGGATAACTCTAACAGTCTATTCGATAATTTTTCAGCTTCCAAGGCAATTTTCTTTTTGGTTGCTCCTTGGCTCATTCTTGTCATAAGCGGTTCAAAATTCCAATAGGTTGCAGTACCAGGAAGCTTCTCTCCCATTTAAAAATTCCCATATCCATAGCTTGATGATTCCGTATGGACATTTTTTTCTTCAGATGAAAATTTAGGGGATGCTTTATCATGTGCGTTAAGGGGTTCAATGTCGCGCCGCATAATAATAAACCTTTCTTTCAATGCAGCTATCAAATCATCAGCTGGTGTTGAAGTAGGTAGTTTTTTTATGTTCATACGTTCTTCATTCGTGTTTTCTCTGTATTTTTTACGTGGCACGCTATTAAGGGAAAGAAGCGGTGGTGATGGTGGAGCAACTCTGTTTATGGTAGGTGAAGCGTTTGACGCTAGCGTAATCATCATGCTGGTTGTCGCCATAGTCATATTATCAGTGGTAATGTGCGGTGAGCCTGGTTGACTAATCGACGTATTTTGGGCATCACACAATGCTTTCTTCAATGATAATATTTGAGTCTTTTGTTCTGCGCACTGCCTGATAAGGAGATGGTTCAGGTCAAGTGAAAAATTAAAACTCTGTGTTTTATTAATACATTCATTGAATTTTTCCACATCGGCACCCCATGCCAATAAATGCTGCACGACCTGCAATTGTTCTGGTGCTATATCAAGTTTTTGTTCATTAGCTAATTTAATAAGAGCATCCATGGGTGTATTGTTCTTATTGTCAACTAGATTTGGATCTGCTTGATGTTCCAGTAAAAACAATACAGCTTCAACAGCACAAGGGTTGGTTAAGCTGGCTAAAACTGCCTGGTATAACGGTGTTTTCCCATCTGAATCGACACAATTGACATCCTGCCCAGTTGATAATAAACATTTTATTTTTTCAACATCACCTGTAATAGCTGCGAAATGCAAAGGCATTAAATCGCAAAGTCCTTTTGTATCAGCCGTTGCTCCTGCTTGGAGTAATAATATGATGCTTTCAGCATCCCCATAAAGCGCGGCATAATGCATTGGTGCGAAATTTTCCTTAATGTTTCCCAACAAAGAACCTGTATTTTTAATATCTAAATTTGGTTTATATTCGAGAAGAATTCTAACTGCCTCTTTTTGATTATAGTAAAGAGCAACATGTAACGCAGTATTTCCAATAAAATTAGTAATATTAATATCTGCGCCTTGCTCACATAGGTATTTCAACATATCAAGATATCCTTTTCGTGCAGCCCAGTGGATAGCGCGGTAACTCGCATTATCCTTATTCTCTGCATAAGCTGCTTGCGCGATTTCTAAGAAATTATCTTTTGCGTGAGTCATAAAGTCAAACATGGGTATACTAGATAAAATACCTGAAGCGCTACTAAGCCGACTGTAATTAAGATTAGCATTAATATTTACTTTGCCTTCTTGGAATATCCGTTTAACTTCTTCAAAATTACCATCTATTACACTTTTTCGTAAATCTTGTTTCGTACTTTCCTGCATAAAAAATTTCTCCCAATTGTTTAGTGAATTTATGAAACTATTTTCTTAATATTTTTCTGATGATGGCTTTCATATAATTTGACTATAAGTACTGAACCTCAGGTATCCCCTTACTTTTGATTACCTACAAGATTGATTGCAAATATTTATGATAAAGCAAAAGATCTGAAAAACATTTTCTAAATTTTTCTACTTCATCTAATAGCATTCGCATTAGTTTGTTAAAGCAATGACGCCCTTGTCATAACAATGAAAATGTTCTGGATTACTTAATTTTTTTGGTCCAATTTATGGGGTTCATTATATTATCAAAGGTATGCTTTATTTGTGTAATCAATCTGGCTTACAGAGCTACTACTATTTGTCAATTGTTTAATATCAGCTACAAAAGAAGTAGTAGCAGAAATAAAAAATGGCTTTTGTGAACTGCTGTTTTGTGCAAATAATCCAAATCCTCTTATTCCACTTGACAAGGGCTTATCAATAAATTCATTTTGTTGAGAGAAATCAGTCCCATAGTCTTTTAAGTCATCAATTAACTCATTTTTGAATTCATAAATAGTTAATTCAAATTCTTCTAATTCTTTAGTAGGTATCGTGCCTTTGCTATTCTGAAACTTAGATAAGGAATAACAATGTTCTTCTAAAACAGAAAATGCCCATCTAAAGTTTTCATTATTCTTTTTTGTATGTAATTGGTTTTCAATTTTATTCAATTCTTTTTCAAAGTTTTTAAACATTTCCTTTGCATAAGTTGAATTGATTTCACATAAGATTGGTGTTTCTTCTGCTCCTAACTTCTTTCTTTCTCCATATAATTTTCCATTTACCCAAGTCACCGTGCTCTTTATGCCTTGGTAGAGAATGGCACCTAGCATTATTTGACTATCACATTGATCGAAAAATCTAGATTGAAAGTGTGGTGTATATGCCACCATTGTTTTTTCCCCCTCACAATATACAGAAGGATTCCCAAAAAATTCGATTGGTCGGCAAGTAGAAAGATCATAGATATCACTTTGACAAGGGATATGTGATACTGTTTGCACATTTTCTGAAATAGTAGTCTCAGGTGAGATTTTTGGCATCACGTAAGTTCTAAATTTTTCGTTATGGCAGACTAATGTTGGTTCAAATTCTGCTTTTTCCCATAGCATTTCAGGCATAGTAGATAAAATACGAATTTCGCAATGAAAAGTTTGTGCCTCAGTATTTTTTTCTGCATCCGAAGAATAGACTGATATTAAATTTGCAGTAGGTTGAACAGTGTCTCCAACAGTAGAATTTTCAGGCGAAGAATGGTTTACATAAGTGGGCAAAAGCCATGAAACATAATTAAAACCTTGTTGAACACTTGTCCACAGGTTACCAGGGCTTAAAAACCATGAATGGCACGAAGCTGTAGAAATAACAGGTACTGCATCATTAGAAGTTCTCGAAAATTCTTGCGAGTTTTCAATAATGAATTTCTCTTGTTTTGTATCTTTAATTTCTCTATCTTCTTCTATTTCTAGCATTTTTCTGCTGGTAGAATAAGAGAGAGGATCACTGAGTTTTTCTGAATCAAGGTCGAGCAAAATATAAGGCTTACAAAACGCTCCTACCGCTTTTTTTCCAGATTCAATCAACGCCTCTTGTTTTTCTTGGCTCATTCCAAAATCCAAAGTCGATGTTCCTGCACAATCAATAGAAATGGTACGTAACTCATAAGCGTCTTTTCTTTTAAAAGAACGGGAAACCTTCTCATTCTGGTAATAAGAATTTAACAAGTCTATCACCAAATTAATGAGGTTTTCATCTTGTGTTAATAATTTATTTTTTAATTTGGTTAATAGCCTATCAAAAACACCTTGACTATTATTTTCGTTATCTACAAGTGCAAATCCCAAAGTCTCAGGATTGTAGATCGGAAAGTGGGGGTCTCCTTTACCAGATTGGTACTCTTGATAATCAAATATCTCAAGTGGATAGCTTAAAAATACCCCCCCATCAACATAATATTCATCTTGGAAAAATAGAGTGCGAATAGTTCTATCGAGAGCCTTCTGCTTTGTATAAAGATGATGAGGTTGAAATACACCTGGTATGCTCATCGAGCATCTTACCAAGTCAGAAATAATCAGATTTTCAGCTTCCGGATCTTCCGAAGAAAAAATGCGGCCTTCTGCTCCTTTTTCTCCTAGTTTTACAGAAACAATGTGGAGGTTTTTGTAAATTTGACTATTTCCTTTTGAAAGATGATTTAACTCTCCCAAAGTTAAGTATTTTTTACCCGTTTTTGCTTCAATTTTTTCTTCCATCCATTCTCTAAAAGATTCACCAGAACATAATCCAGGATTTTCATATATGGTCTTGAATGTACTCTTCATACTTTCCGTTGCGTGATAAGTCATACAGCTCAATGGATTAAAGCTTCCCAAGGCATAAATACATTTTGCATATTTTTCTAAAGCATCTGTCCAATCCGTTAATTTTATTCCTTGCATATCTTTATAAGTCTTTACATTATCAAAATCCAAAAAATCTGTTAAATCTTTCTTTTTTAAGATATTCTCAATTTCACCAGGCTGATATCCTACAGCCAGTAAAGTTGCAACAATGGAGCCTGCTGAAGTTCCCGCAACCCTTTTAATATAACCAATATTTGTGCCTTGTGAATTCAAGCATTTTTCCAATTCTTTTAATGCACCAATATGGGCTATTCCCCTCGCACCGCCACCTTCAAAGACGAGGTTAGTTGGCTTAAATTCTTTGTTAAAAAATGTAATATCAGAACAGGAAGGATTATTAAGACAATTCCCCAGAATGACAAGGATATCCTTGTAAACATCCTCTTTTGTGTTTCGATGGAGATTTTCAGCGAGCTGCATAGTGTTTATAAATGATCCTTTTTCTTTAAACATCTGATTTAGCAAATTTTTATCTAATCCAATTAATAATTTAACTGTTTCAAGTTGTTTTCCTTCTATAGCAAAATGTAATGCATTTTTATCACCCTTAGTTAGAGAATTAAGAGGAATTTGATAATTTTTAAGAAATAGTATGATTTCATTTCTGCCTAAGCTAGCCGCATAATTTAACAGAGAGGTAGTGTGTGAATCAAAAGATTTATCTTTCTGTGCTTCTTGCTTAAAATGGGGAAAATTTTCAAAAAGATAC
>CAWFQC010000026.1:0-3449 GCA_963817645.1 uncultured Gammaproteobacteria bacterium
TTATTTGCATGCCGCAATGGCAAACGAATTATTTAACAAACAAAAAGTGCAGCAGGTGAATGAATATGGTCGGCGCAAAGTGGCTAAATGTCAACTCAGTCCCCTCATCAGCATCTACGCCAAATTTTACCCCGAGTTACCTGGTATGGGGGAAGCGATTCGACAGTTATCGGTGTTGTTATCCAATAGCAGTGTAGTACCACAAAGCGAATTGTTTTGTTTCAAAGACAAAAAAATACCGTATCCGGTTTTGTTGTCCCAAGAAGTCAAAGGGGAAAATTTGCAAATGGTGTTAAACGCAGCTTACAAAGAAAACCAGGCTGACAGCAAAGCGAAGTTGAATCAACTGGACGCTTCCCGCTGGACAGATTTATTTATCTTGACTGTATTGATTCATCCCGAAGATGGTAAACCAGACAATTACATCTTAAGCCCGTGTAAAAATGCCAAAGGCGAAGACAGTTATGCTATTGTAGCCATTGATAACGGTGTTTGTCAAGAAAGTTGTCGCATCAAATTTAAATTTCTTACATTAACTGAGCCCATCCATGCTGACGCACCACGTCCGCAGTTTGTCGACTGTCATCGCTCGCGCCGTCCAGGCGCTCCTGCTCAGGCAGTTTTGTTTTTGGCATGAACCCTTGCGCCAAATTATCATCGTTGGATGCTGCCTGGCTCTCCTGTTTGTTCTTCTTGTTCGGATTCAATGTTACCGTATCAGGTAATGACCAGTTGCGCGTTTGACCAGACCAACGCTCAGGGTGCTGCGCTTTTGCCACTTGATAGATTTGATGCCTGTTTGCTCTAATCGCTTTATCTTCACCACTGTGGCGCTGTTGTGGTGTTACAAATTTAAGGGCGCTATGCAAGTGCGCGTTGTTATACCAAACAACGAATTTTTCTGACCATTGCCTGGCATCCAGAATCGTTGAAAATTTATCCAGCATCGGGAAGGTTGGATGGTACTTTACCGTCCTGAACAAGGCTTCCGAATAAGGATTGTCATCACTGACTGAGGGTCGACTAAACGAAGGTATAACCCCCAGTTTTTCAAGCGTAGCAAGCATCGTAGCACCTTTCATTGGACTACCATTATCGGAGTGTAAAACCAACTGAGCTTGAGATACACCCTCGTCTAAATAGGCTTGCGTGATCAAGTTGGCAGCGTATTCAGATAATTCCTGGTCATGAACGCTAAACCCTACAATCTTACGGCTGTAAATATCAACAATGATGTACAAATAGAAATACAGGCCGGTAACCATGGTGGGTAGGTAGCTAATGTCCCACGTCCATATTTGATTGGGACCATTTGCCTCATAAGCCTCTGGGCGATGATGCTTTGCCGGACGGCTCGCTTGCCTATGTGTCAGATGATTTTCTTCTCGCAAAATACGATAAAAAGTTGATTCAGAAGCAATATATTCCCCTTCATCGGCTAATAGAGGAACGATTTTGCAGGGAGGTAAATCCCGGTAAGTCGCATTATTTGCTGTAGTAATAACCATATCACGTTGCTCTTTTGTTAATTTATTTTTTGGGATGCGCTTGACCATTTTACGTTGGTCTTGAAGGCCATTTTCCTTCTCCCAACGCTCCAGTGTGCGCACTGACAATCCTAATGCCTCGCAGACCTTTCGCTTACGAGAACCAGCTTTACATGCCTCTGAAATCAACCCCATCGCTTGTTGGCGTTCTGTGACACTGATTAATCTTCCCCGAGCTCCCCCCAAATCAATGCCGCTTTTTTTTTCAATATTAGTAAGGCAGTTGCTTCAGCAAGCGCACTATCTTTACGCCTGACTTCTTGTTTGAGTTGTTTATTTTCAGCTCGCAAGGCTTTCAGTTCGATAAGATTTGATTGCTGTTTTTCACTGCTCTTTTGCGTCATAAATAATTCTTTCCACTCAGTTAATTGAAAGCTGTAAATGCCTTTTTCTCTGCAATAAGCGCCAACCGCTGCTTCATCTAATGAGGCAGTTGCAATCAAGTGCTCAAATCGCTCTAATGCTGATAATACTTGATTAATCTTCCCTGGTTTTTGTTGATCAATTATACTACGTTCTCGATATTGTTTTATCCATTTGAACAATGTCGATCGCGCAACATTATGTGTCTTTGCTATTTCTGTTAGTGTACGGCCATCTTTAGCTAATGCTTTTTCAACGATCGCTTGTTGAGCATCTGTTGATAGTTTACTCATTTGTTAACTCCTAGTGCCCCCATGATTTTTTCAATCAGAGGCGACAACTTGTATGTTAGAGCTAGCCATAATAATCTGATCCGTTGTTATGGTGGAGGTGGTTGTTTCGAGTCACAACAAGGTGATAGGCACCGTAGGATAGTCTTGGAAAACCACCTCTTTTTATTGTTAGTAAAGTTCCGAATAGATGTAAGAGGATTAAGCCTCGAATTAAACACAAGTACGGAAAAAACTAACTGCTTAACCCCTGGCATGAGGAATCATAATATGAAATATTATATTGGTATTGATGTTAGCAAAGCTTCTCTTGATGTAGATTATTGTGGTGAGGCAAGAGCTTATGACAATGAGCATATGCAAATAAAAGATCTTATAGCAGATCTAAAATCACTACAAAATGATAAAAAATTAGCATTGGTTATTTGTGAGGCTACTGGTGGTTATGAACAAAAAATTGTCCGAGCTTGTCATGAATCACAGATACCTATTCATGTTGCGCACCCAAATAAAGTTAAGTATTTTGCAAAATCAAAAGGTATATTGGCAAAAACAGATACCATTGATGCAAAAATATTGAGCGATTATGGGCGTCTATTGCAACCCACAGCTGACTCTTTATTATTAACTGAAGATACTGAAAAAATAAGAGAATTACTAAAGCGTAGAGAGCAGTTACAAGCTGATAAGAAACGCGAAAAAAATCGATTAGATAAATCCCTAAGCAATAATATTTCTGATTCAATAAATAATCATATAGATTGGTTAGAGAAACAAATTAACGAAATTGAGCAAAAATTATCATCTCTTGAGACTGTTGATGATATAAAAAAATCTCATCAATTATTAACCTCTATTCCTGCAATTGGTAATATATCTGCTTATTACTTATTATCTTACTTACCTGAAATTGGACACTTATCTAACAAGGCTTTGGCAGCTTTAGTAGGTGTCGCGCCTTATAACAAGGATAGCGGTAAAACTCAAGGTAAGCGATTTATACAAGGTGGGAGGTCAAATTTAAGACAAGTTTTATATATGTCTGCTCTTACAGCAATTCGTTGGAACGCTGATTTAAAAGCTTTCTATTTACGATTGCGTGAAGGAGGTAAAGCAACTAAAGTTGCTATTATAGCAGTAATACGCAAATTAATTTCTATAGCAAATAGCGTGATGCGAAGACAAGTTGAATGGCAAGAAATATATCAAATAAAATGATATTTTTATTGACATTAAACATAGATGCTAT
>CAWFQC010000027.1:0-28265 GCA_963817645.1 uncultured Gammaproteobacteria bacterium
TTACCTATCTCGTGGTAATCCTTAAGTTTCAATTCAATGTTGAAGGGGAAAACACGCTTGAGATATTACAAGCTCTCATCGATAAAGGCGTATTGCCCAAAGACTTAGGTAAAAAATGTCAAGATGCCTGGAAGAAAGTACAAATGCTTCGCTATCGTATGCAGACATTGATAAAGAGGGGCGTCATGATTTTTATGAGGCACCTGTTAAAACAATACGCCCCAACGAAAAATACTATTATTTAAGCACTCAAGAAAAATCTGCACTCAATAAAATCTACACTGACGTGCTTGCGCCAATTTACAGGCATTTAAGCGCTATAAAAACCATAGAAAAAGTGGCAAGAAAAGCCGTAAAAACAGACATTGAAATAAATCTGCTTATTCAAGCAGTAAAAGCCCAGACCCTAGCTTACCAAGCTTTATATCCTGCATTATTGTTCCAAAAATCAACAAAACAGTCGAGTTTTTACAAGAAACGCAGAATGATTTAAAACCACTTTTCACTGTCCTATTGAACTTGAACCAAAAGAACCAAGCGGAACTCTCTTTGCTTAACAGAAATTCGGACCTACCAAGCCACAAAGTTATCACCCACAGCTTACTATACTCTCCATAGACAGCTTATCTTCCCAATCCCATATAGATACCCTGATGAAATTACGCAGGGATACTAAAAGTTATGTGGATAAAGGTCGGGATATTAAATTTGTGCAGGAATTTCTCTCTGCTGGATATGAAAATATCACTCAGTCCATGCTCAAAGAAATAGAAATTATCTTGGGCCCTGCACCAGGACAATACTGCATATTGGCCTTTGGTTCTTTGAGCCGAAGAGATGTCAGTGCTTGTTCTGATTTAGAGCCCGCTTTGCTGGTGGAAAATCTTGATAACAAAGCATTGCTTGTTTGGCTAAAAAGTCTGCTCTTGTTTTGGCAATATATCATGGAAAGCTTAGGAGAAAGCGAAGGCGATCATGCGGGTTTTCATTTAGACAAACCGCCTTACATCTGTTGGCGCAAAGGAGAAGAGGGGTGAAGAAATGCTCGAGACAGATGGCGTTGAAACGATAGAGAGTTATTTACACTGGTTAAACAAAGGCGGATTTACTGAAGACAACACGCGACTAAGGCCTTTGTACTTATATGGAGACAGCGCTTTATTTCGATCGCTACAGCAAGCTATTATTTTACCAGGACCAGGAGACAATTTGCTCAAAAAAGCCTTGAATCAAACCCGAAAAACTTATCAAGCTGCTATTCAGTCGCATAAGGCACAAACAGGGCATGTCAACGTCAAAACTGACTATCTTCAACCTATCACTTTGCTTTTAACACAATTGAGTTATTTTTATGGTCTTCCCCAACATAATTCAGCTTACCCTTTGGATATTCTCACTGAATTAGCCAAAGCTGACAGACTCGACAAATTATTTGTTAAACAATGCGCTCAACATTTAGAGTGGCTATACCGCTGCCGACTACAAACTCAACTAAACAAAGGTGTGGGTGATACGAAAGAGACCGACCTCATTAAACGTGATCCTTTGCTAAATGATATTGAAAAAGAAACCTTGCCTTTACTCAGCAGACTTTTGAAATGGGTATTAGAGGACAGATGCATCGGGCGTCAATGTCATCCGCTTTATTATCCTAGCACAAAGGGCGAAAGAGTCGGTATCGAACGCCAGCATCAAGCTTGGTGTGATAAGATAAGTCAAAATTTACTCAGAGATACCCATACCAGCAAACTTCCGCCTATCAAAGTCAAAATCGCAGGCATTAGACAAGGCTGGTTAAGTCCAGAGCTGACCAAACAATTACTCGAGGGCCACTGGATCAACAAAAAAGGCGAGTTCAATGCTAAGAAAGAATCTAGCAGCGTCAAAGGTCGTCATCTTGTCATGCAGGTAACACTGCCTGATTCAGGATCAGTCTATCTCAAAGTTTATCCTGAAATGCCTGGCATGGAATATGCTGCCAGCAGTTTGTCGCGTTTACTCACTGGCAGAGGGTTGCCCTTAGTCGCTATTGCCCGCTTTGAAGTGGGCAAAGAAATTTATCCAGTATTAATTTCAGAAGCTATCAATGGCTATCACTTTGATGAGGTTATCAAACAAAAACGGGATATTAGCTTTGATAGTCGTTCCTACAGTGAAATGATGATATTGACTTTAATGCTCAATCCCGAAGACGCCAAGCCCGATAACTTTATTTTAGTGACCACTAAAAAAGACACTGACGAAAATCCGCGCATGGGATTTGTCAGCATCGACAACGATCGCACTTTTTATCCGTCTGTATTAAGAGAAGAAGAAAAAAACACTATCCTCGTCAAAAGCATCGTGTATTGTTTTGATGAAATGAACTTACCCTTCAATCCTGCCTTGCGTGAAGAGATCCTAAGTCTCACGCCAAATTTATTATTAAGCTATTGGCTTGATGAAATCGCAAGACAAGATGAGGCATTGAGACAACTGTTTAATCCCAAAGAAATACAAGGGCTCTTTAAAGAAAGAACGCTGGATTCATTGTTAACACGAAGCAGTGCAAAGGATGTTTCCCCAAAATTATCTATCATTCCTATTCCCTTACGAGAAAAGCTTATCTCAGAGCTTTATCTTAAGCTTTGCAAAATCCAAAATACATTAAAACAAAATCCAGAGATAACGCATCTAGCACTTCTCAAAAACAGTGAACCCTTATTGGGTCATTATTATGGTAATTTGCTGAAATCTTATACAACAGCCATCCAACGATTCCAGGAAGGTCCTGGTAAGATGTATGACAAAGGAAACAAAGGCAGCTATGTCACTCAACAAACACTGCCACAGACCCTAAAAACCTTACAGGGAAAACCCCTCAACGTTAAAGCCCTTATGGAACGTAAAACCTATTACGCCAAAGAAGCCAGAATTGAATTATTGGAAACCCATACGATCTACCATTCTTCAAAAAGTCTTTTAAAAGCTATCATGGAAGGAAAACCAAGCACCCTTGAACAATTAAGCAAATTACCGGATGAATTAAAAGAAAGCATTATCAATGAGCTGGACTTTAATGCTGTCAATATGCCAAACAAAGAAATGATAAATTTTATACAAAGCATTTCTTTTAAGCGTTTAAGGTTTAACAACTTTACTGAACTAAAAGAGTTTCAGCTTAAAAAGATATTAAAAAATTCCCCAGAACTTCAAGACTTGACTTTACGAAATATACCCTGTGTAGACAACAATGTGTGGGAAACTTTAGAAAAAAATTGTTCTTTATTAAAAAACTTACATCTGGATAATTTGGTGAACTTGAAATGGGATAGTAAAAGTCAAAACAGAAAAATTGTGCTGGAAGACTTGGAAGAATTAGTTATTGTAGATTGCGTGGAATTAGAAAAAATAAGCCTATACTGTAAAAATCTATTAACTTTAGAGCTTCGCTCATTATCGAAATTAAGGGTATTAGATATTGATGAGAGCACTCTTAAAAATAAGGTTTTTAAAGAGTGTTTTTTGTTGATAGGGGGGGGGGGGGGAGCAACAAAAAAGGAAATAATAGAAGATAGGTTTTGGGATACAAATAATCGTCAGTCAACGAAGGCAACGGCTCTCAAATTTGTTGTTGTTGGTGATGACAGTCAGTTTATAAAACCAGTTAAGACGGCCTTTTTAACAATTTTTACTGCAGGCGGCTGTAGTTTTATAGAATGTTTACCAGTACATTATAAGAAGTACTCTGAAACTGTATGCTTCAATAATAATTTTTATAATATAGATCTTTGGAATACGCGAAGTTACGAAGATTGTGAGGAACTTAGGCCCGATTCTTGCGCACAGTCCGATTGTTTCATTTTGATGTTTACTATCATAAATCCTAGTAGTTTTGAAAATATCCTATTGACGTGGTATCCTGAAGTCACTCATCATTGTTCAACAGCAAAGTTGGTTTTAGTGGGCATAGGGCATGACTTGCGAAACGACCCAGAATACTTAGAAAGGCTACATGCAAAAGGCCAGGAGCCTGTTACTTATGAGCAAGGCATTGAACTTGCAAAAAAAATAAAAGCAATTACTTACATTGAAATAGGCGATTTATTTAAGTATAGTGCTGCATGTGCGCTTGAAGTAAGAAATGCCATGCGTACAATAATGGCTTATAATTTTTTAGGTTGGGAAGACAAAGATAATACAAGTAGCCCTTCCACACCCCTTTTTGGAAATACACAGAATTTTTTCCCCTCGACCAAAAAACTACCACTGCAATATAAATGCCTTCATACCCTGCAGGAGCATGATGAAAATGTCACGTGTGTTGCGGTCCTTCCAGACGGAAATATTGTGAGCGGATCTCTAGATAAAACGCTTAAGATCTGGGATGCTGATACAGGCAAATGCCTTCATACCCTGCAGGGGCATGATGAAAATGTCACGTGTGTTGCAGCCCTTCCCAATGGCAATATTGTAAGCGGATCTTGGGATAAAACGCTTAAGGTCTGGGATGCTGACACAAGCAAATGCCTTCATACTCTGCAGGGGCATAGTGAAAATGTCATGTGTGTTGCGGCCCTTCCCAACGGCAATATTGTAAGCGGATCTCGAGATAAAACGCTTAAGATTTGGGATACTGATACAGGCAAATGCCTTCATACCCTGCAGGAGTATAGTGAAAATGCAATATGTATCCTTCCCAATAGCAATATTGTGAGCGGATCTTGGGATAAAACGCTTAAAGTGTGGGATGCTGGTACAGGCAAGTGCCTTCATACCCTGCAGGGGCATAGTGAATATGTCATGTCTGTTGTGGTCCTGCCAAACGGCAATATTGTGAGCGGATCTCGTGATAAAACGCTTAAAGTATGGGATGTCAGCACAGCACAGTGCCTTCATACCTTGCAGGGGCATAGTGAAGGTGTCATGTCTGTTGCGGTCCTTCCCAACGGCAATATTGTGAGCGGATCTTGGGATAAAACGCTTAAAGTGTGGGATACTGACACGGGCACATGCCTTCATACCATGTGGGGGCATAGTGAATATGTCATCTCTGTTGTCGCCCTGCCAAACGGCAATATTGTGAGCGGATCTTGGGATAAAACGCTTAAGATATGGCAAGACAAAAACAGCTTAGAGTTAAGTAGAGAGCAAGCGCTAGTCAAACCAACCTATAACAAATAGGAAGAAGTAATCTTTTTTTATTATAAGTAAGGAGAAGCCATGGAGAAGAGCTCATTGAAAGGCTCCTGCAACTAAAACAGCCAGCAGATGTGTCCGAGTTAATGCCTGAATGGGGGGCGCGCTACGCTATCAACGCCAGTTAGCTGAGAATGCGTCAATTGCGTATTCTGACTGATGGGTGTGAACGGCAATTCTGTTGATCGGGATGATATTAATGTGTAACAAATTGCTGGAACTAAGATTAATTTTGGAAGATATATGGGTATTGTAAAAAATGGAAAGCAAAAAAACGCACTTTCAGTTAAATGAGATTATTAGATAATCTGGTGCGGAATGTGATTCACAAGAGAAAAGAGGGATTAAAATATGATAAGTAAGCTACTGTTAGTTGATTTTGATGGTACTTTAACAACGCCGAATCATCAAGGGGATAGCGTTGTGTTTCATGATGCCTTAATCGCTAAGCTGATCGATGCTCAACAAGCGGGTTCATTCCTTATTGGATTTACTTCGTATCAGGTAAAATTTAATTTGAAAATGAATCTCCAGATGAACAATACTCGTGACCACGTCATCAAGGCTTGCGAAGAACGTGGGCTAATCTTCAAAGCGGTAATAACTACGGCTTCACCGTTTGCTGAAGTTATCAATCCAGAAGAATATCCATTTGGGCAATATTATTTCAAAGAAATCCAGCCGATCGAGCAAGCAGCGCTTGCTTATCAAACTCTAGAGAGCCGAAACGACTTTATTGCCAGCTGCAGTGCTATGGAGGCTAAATACTTAGATAAAGAAGCAGACATAAAGGTTCTTGAATTGCGGCAAGGCTACCGGCAATTGGATGAAGCAGCTTATCAAAAAGGTAAGGAAGAAATGTTCCGCTATGTGAGGAACGTTTTTCCAGAGGCAGAGCTTGAAATCTATGATGATAATGAGGTGGTGATACGGGTAGCCAAAGAAATGGGCATCAAAGCGCACCCTGTACGATTTACGCTATCCCCCTTGATGCCGGTGGTTATGCCAATCAATAACAGCGAATCTGGGTCAGGAGCATTGACGGTTCCAGATGGAAAGAAGATTAAAAAAATCACAGTATCTCAAGAGGGGTGGAGTGGATTCAGTTTTTTCAAATTTGTAAACAACAAATTGGCAAAAAAAGCTAATGACAATCAAAATACCCCAACAAACCAGGCAAAACTCCAGGATACAACCGCTATGAGTATAAGTAATTTTGATAGGATATAAGCATTAACTAGCAATCAACAAAAGGAAGTTTTTATGAAAAAGGATCAATGCGATTAACAACCAAGATGTTCAATTAGTTAAGGCACTAATTGAGAGTGGCATTGATATCAAGGCACCTTTGGCGATGAAACAGCGAGTTTAGAAATGCGCAAATACCTCAACCCGAGGTCCGGTTAAGTCAATTACAGCAGATAGGTTTTTACCAGCCCTCCTCTATCGGAAAAAAGAACTGAGGATGTAACTCGCCCATTGCCATCCATCCCGAGGAGATACACTACAGGTAGGCAGCATGGACTAGAGGTAAGGCAAACTCCACCCCTTGCAGAAAATGAACAATCGCCCGCATCTCTGGCAACTGAGTTGCGTTGATCCCATTTTAAGGAATTAATTATGTTAGAAAAAATCATTGATACGCTGCCTACAGAACAACCAGATTCTCTTTCTTTGGTTCCCCAATGGAATCACTACCGGGATGCGCTATCAAAACTGCGCCTGTCTGTGAAACAGCAGTTTGATCCTGTGACAGCAGATAACATTGAAAACGTGCAGGCTGCTTTAACCCTGGGCTATCAAAACTTATTGAACATGATGTTAGCAGAAAGTTTTCGTTTGATGGGTGAGCCGCCGTGTCGATACGCCTGGATAGGATCAGGGTCATTTAGTCGTGGAGAAGTATTGCCTTATTCGGATGTGGAATATCTTTGGCTATTTGAAGGCAATGATTTAATGGTGCGCCAGTATTTTTTAGCATTGGATAAATTAATTATTGCCCAAATCAATAGTCTAGAGGAGCCAGGTGGATTCCATCCTGACCAATATCCGGAAGTCAGTGAAGCACAAGATTCATCAGAACCCTTACCCCATGGGTTAGAGGCGATTGCACGTGGATTTGTTATTAAATGCAAAGCCCCGCAAGGGGTTTATACGCAAATCATTAGCTTACTACAAGGAAAACTCATTGCCGGTGAAGAAATCTTATGGACGCACTACTTCAATCAACTCAAAGAGATTTCTTTGGCGGATGTCTTTCATAAAATTTTATTTGTATCAGTAGAGGATTACGAAAAAACTTGGGAAAAAGAGGCAGGCTTAGAGGATAGGCAGGATGCCAAGAAAGGCTATGGTTTTTTCCTTACCTATTTAGCGGTCATGCTGAAATTTTATCATGGGGTGGAGGGTAACGGTACTCCAGAAATTTGGCAGGCGTTGGTGCAAGCTGGCAAGTTAGAAGCGCATTTGGGTAAGTCGTTGGCTCGGGCATCGCAGGAAATTCAAGCTATGCGATATCGCGCCCAATGTTTTTACCAGGAAGGAAGACAAGATTTTAGCTCTTCAAAGCTCTCTTCTTTTATCCCCGGAAAGGTTTATACGTTAACAACAGGAGAAGAAGCCACCTTAATTCAGATTAAAACGCTTATTGATACTCTCTATGGTCACTTAAAAGCGGCAAAATATTTAGAGCAAGCAAGTAAACCTAAGAAAATCCCTGAGGGAAAGGTCAAAGGCGCTTCTTTCCCACGATCACGTCTTTCCTCTGTTGAAGCATTTCAAGTGGAAAACGTTATCTATGCCTATGAAAACGTACAACCCGCTTTATTGTCTCCTGTTCTTAGTCCTTTATTTTTACAAAGCGCGCTAAAAAAATTGCTAGATGATCCCAAGCGCTTATTGCAATCTGCAACTCAACAGGCTTTTGATTTTGTGCTAAAGAAGGGAGCCAAAGGTAGCGCTGAAAATAGTTTAGGATTGACGCCGATGCGCATGGTGATGCACTGGTCAGAACGTTACCCTGCCTTAGCCGAAAAGACTTGGAAGGCTTTGATGCAAGGGGAAGGGGATGTTGAGGAACAGAATAGCCAATATGGTGGTACCCTTCTTGAACAGAGTATGGTTGAGAACAAGTTGGAAAGTTTTATCGTGCTTTGCCAGTTGGGTGCAGGTAGAAAAGCCCCTGTTGATAAAGTCTTGGCCTATGTTCAGAGCCAATCATCTTCACGCTCAACAACAGTGAAACAACAGGAACAATTAAAAGCCTGTTTGCCGTTATTAATGCAGCAAAACGCCCTATTGGCTTGGCGGTTGGCCCTTTATAACGTACGAGAAGAAAAAGTGAAAGGCCATCTAATGGCGCTTGAAGGTACTCAAACCCCAGCAGGCTATTTGAGTGCCACGATGGCGAATGAATTATTTAATGACAAGCAAAAAGTGCAGCAGGTGAATGAATATGGGCGGCGAAAAGTTGCAAAGTGTCAACTCAATTCCCTCGTGAGTGTTTATGCTAAATTTTATCCCGAATTGCCAGGTATGGAAGAAGCCATTCGACGTTTATCACTGCTGTTATCTGATAGTGGTGTCATACCGCAAAGTGAACTGTTTTGTTTTAAAAACAAAAAATTACCTTATCCTGTTTTGTTATCTCAGGAAGTGAAAGGCGAAAACTTGCAAACAATATTGAGCCTGGCATACAAAGAAAATAATGCGACTGCCAATGAAAAACTGAATCAGCTGGATACCTATCGCTGGACGGACCTTTTTATTTTGAGTGTGTTAATTCATCCAGAAGACGGTAAGCCAGACAATTACATCTTAAGTCCTTGCAAAGATGCCCATGGCAAGGACAGTTATGCGATTGTCGCAATTGACAACGACCATGCCTTGGTGGAGGTATTTAATCAAGAAAAAGACGAAGCAAAATCCTTTCAGATCAAGACCATTCTCTATTGCTTAGACCTAATGCAACAGCCACTTGATGAAAAAGCCATCCAGGTATTCTTACAAAAATCGCCTGACGAAATAATTCCTCGTTGGCTCGACGAATTGGAGCAGTGCCAGACTCGCTATGAAGCATTATTTTCAGGAGAAGTAAGAGAGAAGTTACTTAAAAAAGAGTCAGTACCCCAGATATTAATACCCCTAAAAAGCATTCCCAAACTCTATGAGCGTTGGGTACGATTAAGATCAATACTCGCAGAAAACCAAAAAAAGACTGCCTTAGAACTTTTAATCGCAGCAGATCCGTTAGTGGGTTTGCGTTACCGGGAAGTTCTTGAACAAGAAAAAGACCCGTTAAGCCGCTTTCATGCCGTAGCCTCTCCTGCTTATTTTTTTATGCCCAAGGTGGGGCAATATAAAACCTTAGTCACCAGTCGTCAATTGTTGAAAACGCAAGCGATGTCTGAAAAGCTGCTTCTCACCCATCAATACAGCCCCTTAGAGGCAAAAAAAGAATGGTACCAAGCGATCGAACAAATGCAGTTGGTAGATCAACTAGCAAAAAATTTGGAAAGTGGTGACAGTCAAAATTTTCAAGCGATTGCATTAATAAGTGTGAAAGAGGCTGTATTAAAAAAAGCAGACTTTAAGGGTTTAGAAGCCAAGCAACAGCGCAAATTAATTGAGTTATGGTTGGATAAAAAAGAAGGGTTAGTAGGGCTGCAAACCTTAACCTTGACCAATTTAGTCGAAATGAAAGAAAAAGAGCTCGAAAACTTACTTAAACGTTCTCCCCATCTCCAATCATTACGTTTGGTAGGGTTATCAAATATGACGAGTTTAAGCTTTTTAGAAGGCAGTCAGGCCCATTTAAAAACATTAATTCTTTATCAGATGAATGGATTGGTTAGTTTGCAACTAACAGGAGCATTAAATTTTCCGAATTTAAAGACTTTACAAATAGAAGCGCTGCCTTTGACAAGTATTCGGATAGAAGCACCGCAATTGACGCATCTGATTTTAGGCAATTTGCCACAATGTCAAAACTTAACTTTACCAAAAACACAAGCATTGCAACAGTTAAAAATACGAAGTTGTCAGCCCCTTTCTTTTGAAAGAGTTTATGAGGTAATAACGAGGAACCCTCTGCTGAGTTTTGAAAATTGTCAGATAGATAACCGGTCAGATGCTGAAAAATTAGCGGCATTTTTTGTGATGAGAGCCAGTCAAGAGTCAATGCTATGGCAAATTAGTGAAGAGATAAAGCGATTAAAGCTCAAAAGTCTCCTAATCGCAGCGGAATGCACATTGATAGATATTTTACCTAAAATCGCTATCTTAGCGTGTACTGCTGATTTGGATATGCTCGTGGTAAAGACAATAGATAGTAGGCCAGGGCCTGAACAAGTTACTCCCGACGAGATTCCATCATTTCTTGCGGCATTGGGATATAAGGATCTCCAAAAAATAACGGCCAATAATAACAGAGTAACACATAATATTTTAGAGACTGTTTTTAATTTTAGAGAACTGCGTATGCTTACAGGTCAATTTGAAATAGCCATTGATCATTTAATATTAAAAATAGTATGTAGAGGAGTCCGTGAAAAAGAAATTTTGAAGAAGACACTGGAAGGAGCAAATATTAATTTTGAACAGGTAGAAGAATTTACCCTAGCGATCCAATGTGAAACTGAAAATAATTTTTATGGGTTACTCCGCTTTTTATTTAGTTTACGACCTAACAAAGTTGAGTGGTATGGATTAAATACAGAACTGACTCTTGAGGGATTACTTAGACTACTGAGAAATCATGATCACAACATTCGCATAACCGCCATGGAACTGTTGAGGAAATTAAAACTAGCGACCCCTGAAGTCATCCAAGCTCTTATCCAAGTGACTAGAGATTCCAACCCAAATGTCCGCCAAGGTGCCATAAATGCGTTAAGAGAGTTAAAGCAGACTCCTGAAGTCATCCAAGCACTCATCCAAGCAACTAGAGATTCTGATTTGTATGTCCGCCAATATGCTGTAAATGCACTGAAGGAACTAAAACAGGCTAGCCCTGAAATCATCGAAGCATTCATCCAAGCGACAAGGGATACAAATGATAGTATCCGCCGAGCTGCTGTCAATGCGTTGAAGGAACTAAAAACTACCCCTGAAATTATCCAAGCACTTATTCAAGGGATAAAGAATTCCTATTCGGATGTCCGCCAAGCCACTGTAAATGCGCTGAGAGAGCTAGAACAGACTAGCCCTGAAATTATCCAAGCACTCATCCAAGCAACTAGAGATTCTGATTTGTATGTCCGTCAAGATGCTGTAAATGCGTTGAGGGAACTAAAACAGGCTAGCCCAGAAATCATCCAAGCATTCATCCAAGCGACAAAGGATACAAATGAAAGTATTCGCCGAGCTGCTGTAAATGCGTTGAGGGAACTAAAACAGGCTAGCCCAGAAATCATCCAAGCATTCATCCAAGCGACAAAGGATACAAATGAAAGTATTCGCCGAGTTGCTGTCAATGCGCTGAGGGAACTAAAACAGGCTAGCCCTAAAATCATCGAAGCATTCATCCAAGCGATGAGGGATACTAATAATAGTATTAGTATCCGTCAGGACGCTGCAAATGTCTTGGAAGAGTTAGCGCCAAAACCTTCCCCTATGGTTATCGATGCTTTTGTTCAAACTTTAGCGGATTCTAATTGGGAAATAACCATGGCTGCAGCTAAAGCCCTGGTACGATGGCATCATCAAGATGCTTTTGTCCAAGCATTGGGGAATAGTAATAAAGATGTTCGTATTGCTGCCGCTTGGGCATTAGTGGAACTTTGTCAGGAAAACTTTGAACTTTTTAATGATTGCTTTATTGAAGGGCTATGCTCTGATTGTACGGATAGTTACGAACAGACGGATGGATATGGTGACACTAGCAGCCATGATTATTATCCTCTTAGAGAATTTTCCGCCAGAATGTTAGGGAAAGTAGCTTTTGCCACTGACAAAATAGTTAATGCACTTATTCAATCTTTAGAATCAAATATTTATGAAGGTAGTATAAGAGTTAAAAAAAATATCGTGTTGTCATTAGAACAATTACCTTATCAAAGCGAGGAGCAAAAGCAGCGAGTTGTGAATGCACTCAATCGAGCTTTAAACGATCAATTTATCGCTAAAAACATTGGTACAGATATAGAAAGGTCTCTTAGTTATTTAGGTCAGGAAAATCCTTCTGCTGAGAAAATATCTGACGAGCTAAAACAACCAACTTCCGAAACCACCCAATCACTTATTTTGGCTATGGCAGTTAAGTACCGCAACAGGCGTGAATCCGCTTCTTTCGTGGGGGAAGACTCTCTCAGGGAAAATCCCCAGCAAGAAAAATTGAAGGGACAGGTAACCCTTCCCGCTGAGAAATCGCTAGAACCCGTAGAAAGACTGGATTCTTCAGAAAAAAGATTACAAAAATTATCTCCTGAAACCTTTGATCCTAAAGGCTTGGAAGCAACAACGGGAATTACTGAGGAACAGATATCTAAGCTTGTGAGTGCAGAGAATGTTCATTCCTCTGCTGTACTCCCTCCAAAAAATATAAAGCAAACTGTCTCAATCTTCACATCTATTTATTTACTCACTAAAAAATTGGGAAATGAATATCAAGATGCTATAAAAGTACTAAAAAAATTGGAGTATCAAATTCCTTTAGAAAATATCTTTCGCTTTAAGCCCCCTCTTGTAATTTTACAAGCTGAAACATGGGATGTGGAATTAATCAAAGTGGCTTTACGCAATACGCAAGGTTATTTAGAGCAGTTGATCATTGAAGATAAGCCAGCGTTTGACTTAAAACCTTTGAGAGCCTTACAAAATGGCTTTACGCTTCAACTGATTTCTCAAACACTTACCCTACAATTAAACAGTAAATTGAAAACGCAACAAGAAAATATAAAATTATTACAGCAATACTGTGGGGCATTTATTTCTTATCTGTTTGATCCCTCGCGCTTTACGTTTCAGCTAGAGCAAGAGGCTGTTGTTATTTTTTCTAAAGATGAAAGTTTGTTAGCTAATATTAAAGATATCTTTGAAGCCTTACAAATTTGGGCATCTTTACAATCTCCTGTGAAAGAATCTTCTTTAAAAATCATATCTGAAAAAGTCTTAGAAATAGAACCTTTGAAACCTAGTTTACCTGAAAAAAAGCAAGCCCCTCCAGCTCTTAAAGTAGCCTCTCAATCTCCTTTGGGCCAACCGATTCTCAGACCATTGCCAAAGCCAAAAGTTTCTCTAAAGCCTAGCTCTTCAAAACCAGAATCTTTTCAAGGTAAATTAGAGGATATACAAACTCTCACGCTTTTTACCACCACCTTGGCCTATCGCGATGTTTTCCGTCGCTATCGCGATCCTGTCTTGAACTTTGTGGAGGGTCAATCCAGTCTAACCTCTGAAGCATTTCTGTTAGATTTGTTGTTATCTGCCAAAACACCTCTAGAGAAGGCCATCTTGCTCGAAGCGGTAGAGTGGGTCAAATTGAAATTGACTGAACATGATGAACGCATGAAAGCTTGTCGAAGTAAAATACTGATCAGCAAATCGTTGCAAGAGAAAGGTAAATCCTTCAAACAGGGGGATGCTGTTATTCAATCGTTATTAAGTTCTTATCAGTCTTATCTTAAGATGGAGATCGAGCAGGGAAAAGAGAGAGAAAGCCTCCAGAGAGAACACGATGCTTGCCTACTGCTGTTAACAGCACTCAAGCTATGTCAAGTCGCCGGTAAGTCTTGGCAGGAAAGGCTCTTTTTCAATACCTTGACCGAGCAGCAAATATATCAACAGATGGGGCAAGCCGTATTTGATAGTTCTTTAAGTTTGGTTACCACTTTGAAAAAAAATAGTTTGAAAAAGTTGTGGGCATTTATTTTTGACGGTGCACAAAAGCGCCTTCCCTTAACTCTGCTCGAAGAACAGAAAAAAATTATTGAAGACGAGCGCCAGCAACAACGATCTCGTTATCAGATGTTACTGAAAGCTTGGCAGGCTCATCTGTCTCATTTGCCGCCTAATCGCTGGAAGCATGCTTATTTATATGGCCAAACCCAGTCAGTGCATCGATTTGGGGGTCATGCAGGCACTACAATTCATAGCTTCTTTCACATAAGTGCTCCCTGGGATGCTAAACGGTTTGATATATATGAGGCTTTGCAAGCAGATATCAGTGGTTTGTTGGGAAGCACCTATTTTAGTCAGGACAAGCCATTAGCGCCTGAAAATACGCTTTGTTTAGATGCAAATTATCAACAGGGCCTAACCGGTGCAACAGCCGATGGCTATGGCCACTTTTTAACCTTGACTGAAAACCGTAAAGTTCATCAAACAGCGTATAGTGCTGTTAAATTGATCACTCGCTACGCGGCACTTTATCCGGAGGCTAAAAGCTTACACTCTGATATGCCCAAGCTAATCGCCCATATTGGGCAGGCCGTTAAATATAGCTTTTTGCATCCTGAAGAAGCCGGAACGACCAGTTGTGTCCTCACACGTATTTTTGAAACCGATGATAAAGAGAGCATGACGGTAGTCGTTGCTGGGGTGGGGGATGGCATGATTGCTGTCTTTGATGCGCACAGATCTGTACTCAAAACACTCATTAAGCCGCGGCAATATGATCGAGGCACACAATTCACACCCATCTCTGTCACGGAAAATCTGGCCAGCAATACACTACAATGTGTGCACCTTACCTTACCAAGCGGGAGTGTTTTGTTTCGTATGACAGATGGTGCATGGGAAAGTCTACCACATGTCTGCAGCGAACCGCGCCTTGATCCCATAACCCAGAAGCGGTATTTAGAATATACATTGGATGAACCTCAACTCAGTGAAAAACTGGCTGCTTTTGCGCAAGAATACCCTGAAGCTACCGCAGCAGATTATCGGAATTATTTGCAGGGATGGATTCAACAAGCCATTGAAAGAAAAAAAACTTGGCTAATCCAACAAAAAGAATACATTGGGCAAAAGGTCAAGGCTTTTCATGGAACGACCCATAGTACCCTTATTGACTTTATCACTTGGACTTGCCAATACGAGCCGCAGTTTCGTGTGCAACTTGAAAGTTTTTTGGATGCTTTAAACATTGCTAAAACTGCTCTAAATACCTTGCCGTTCTCTGCACTTGAAGACCAGCTCCAGCGGATTAATTTAGGGGATGATCTTGCCTTACATGTCGAAATCGTGGGTACAAAAACCACACACACCTTGCAGCTAGGCTCATGATAGATTCAAGGTGCTCACTCTTTTAGACTAAGGCATACCAAATGGAAGAACTGATTGAAAAATCGTTGGAAACAAAGCAGCTAGACAATTTATCTGTGTTGATTCCCCACTGGAAAATTCGCTATCGTGTTGAATTAGAAAAACTACGTCTATCTGTTAAGCAGCGATTTAATCCTGTTACCGCAAACAATATTGAAGACGTACAGACTGTTTTGACTACGGGTTACCGAAACTTACTGAAAATGATGTTAGCGGAAAGTTTTCGTTTAATCGACGAACCACCATGTCACTATGCCTGGGTGGGGTTAGGCTCGTTCAGTCGTCAAGAAGTGTTGCCCTATTCGGATGTGGAGTATCTATGGCTGTTTGAAGGAAATGCTTTAGAGGTACGTCGATACTTCTTAGCGTTGGATAAATTGATTATTGCACAGATTAATAGCCTGGAAGAACCAGGGGGATTGCATCCTGATCAATATCCGGAAGTCAGTGAGGTACCGGATTCAACTGAACCTTTGCCGCATGGGTTAGAAGCAATTGCGCAGGGAGTTGCCATTAAATGTAAGGCACCACAAGGGGTTTATACGCAAATCATTAGCTTGCTGCAAGGAAAGCTGATTGCCGGTGATGAAAGCTTATGGATACAATACTTCAATCAACTCAAAGAGATTTCTCTATCGGGCGTATTTCGGAAGATTTTATTTGTATCAGTAGAAGATTACGAAAAAACCTGGGGAAAAGACAAGGGTTCAGACGATAGAAGCGATGCCAAAAAAGGTTATGGTTTTTTCCTGACCTATTTAGCAGTCATGCTGAAATTTTATTACGGTGTGGAGGGAACGCGTACCCAAGACATCTGGACATCATTAATCCAAGCAGGAAAGATAGGAGAGGATTTAGGCAAATCATTAGCCTTAGCGTCGCAGGAAATTCAAGCATTACGGTATCGTACGCACTGTTTTTATCAGGATGGGAGGCAAGATTTCAGTTCTTCAAACCCACCTGGCCTCACTAACGAAGCAGTTTATAGGTTAGGATCAGTAGAAGATATGACCTTAACTCAAATTAAAACACTCATTGATACCGTCTATGGACACTTAAAAGCGGTAAAATACTTGGAGCAAGTCAGTAAAATAGTAAAAGAGGGCTCTGTGATAAAAGCCAAAGACTCCCCTGTACTACCGCAAAGAAGTCCCCTTTCTACTGTGGCGTTTCAAGTTACGTTGGAAAGCGTTATCCAGGCCTATGAAAAAGTACAACTGCCTTTATTACCCCTTATTATCAGCCCCTTATTTTTACAAAGCACACTTAAAAAACTACTCGATGATCCACAACGTTTATCAGAGCAGCGTGCGACACAAAACGTTTTTGATTTTATGTTAAAGTCGGGCGCTAAAGGCTATATCGAAAATAGTTTAGGATTAACCCCGATGCGGATGGTCATGCATTGGTCAGAAAGCTACCCCGTTTTAGCTGAAAAGACCTGGAAAGCTTTGATGCAAGCCGAAGGGGATATAGAGGAACAAAACAGCCAATATAATGGCACCCTTCTTGAACAAAGTATCACGGAAAATAAGCTGAACAGTTTTATGATTTTGTGTGCGTTAGGTGCAGGTAGGAAAGCTTCAGTAGATAAAGTCTTGGCTTATATTCAAGGTCAACTGCCATCTCGCTCAACGATCGTTGCGCGACGCAAGCAATTAAAAGCGTGTTTACCGCAACTCATGCAACAAAATGCGACGCTGGCTTGGCGGTTAGCTCTGTATAATGTACGAAAAGAAAAGGCCAAAAGTAATATAACGATCGCCATCGAAGGGACCCAAACACCCGCAGGTTATAGTGCACCCCTTTGTCAAACCATTTTTTTTAAATGATCCGTTTTTTTACCCAGAAAATTAGCTCAAATACAAAGAAGCTGGTGTTCTATATTTTTAAAGCCTGATGTAGCCTATGATGATTATACCAGGGCACAAAGTCGGTTAATCTATCTTCTAAGCTCTTTATACTTTCAGGACGATAATAATAGATAACTTCCTGTTTTAATGTCCTCCATAGCCTTTCAACAAAAATATTATCGAAACATCTTCCTTTATGATCCATACTGATATGGATATCCTTATCTCTTAATTTGGACGTAAAATCGTTGCTTGTAAATTGACATCCTTGATCAGTATTAAAAATTTCTGGTGCTCCTTTATTTAAAGCCTCTTCTAATATCGCAATGCAAAATTCTGCTTCTAAAGAATGTGATAAAGCATAGCTTATAATATAGCGACTATATAGATCTATGATTGCCATAAAATAAGTAAATTTATTGTTCACTTTAATATAAGTTATATCTGTTGCCCACACCTGATTTATTTTGTTAATTTCTAAATCTGCTAACAAATAAGGATATATTTTATGTTCATTATTTTTTGCACTAGTACAAATGGATTTCTTAGGATAGATGCCCTGTATGCCCATTTCTTGCATGATGCTCAACACTTTTTTACTATTGACTGCACGTCCTTGGTGACGTAAACCGGCTGTAACTTTTCTATAACCATATCTGCAATCTGATGATAAATAGATTTCTCTAATTAAATTTGCTATTTCGCTATCATCATTCATTATAGGTTTATAGTAGAGTTTAGTTCTAGGAACATTTAATAAATTAGCCTGCTTCCTTATTGAAAGATCAAGATTTAATTCAAACATTTTTTCTCTTTCCTCTACAGCTATCTCTTTAATTTTTTTTTAAGAAAATTATTTTCTATTGCCATCTTTCCAATGATCTTCTGCAAATTGTCAATTTCTTGTTCTACAAGCTTTTGTTTTTTAGTATGCTCATTCTCTGGGATAAAATAGTTGATCTAAATTTCCAAGCACTTTGTCTCGCCATTCATAGAGATTGGTAGCGGGTATTTGATACTCGCTACATATTTCTGCGTTGCCTTTTTGATTCTTTATCGCCTCTAACGCAACCTTAGCTTTAAATTCCGGTGAATAATTTTTCTTTGTTCCCATAAAATTAAAGTCCTATTTTTTGATATAGTTTAACATTTAAAAAATCGGATCACTTCTCATTTTGTGGTTTAATTTAGGGGTGCATTATAGGTTATTTGAATGTCGCAATGGCAAACGAATTATTTAACAAACAAAAAGTACAGCAGGTGAATGAATATGGTCGGCGCAAAGTGGCTAAATGTCAACTCAGTCCCCTCATCAACATCTACGCCAAATTTTACCCCGAGTTACCTGGTATGGGGGAAGCGATTCGACAGTTATCGATGTTGTTATCCAATAGCAGTGTAGTACCACAAAGCGAATTGTTTTGTTTCAAAGACAAAAAAATACCGTATCCGGTTTTGTTGTCCCAAGAAGTCAAAGGGGAAAATTTGCAAATGGTGTTAAACGCAGCTTACAAAGAAAACCAGGCTGACAGCAAAGCGAAGTTGAATCAACTGGACGCTTCCCGCTGGACAGATTTATTTATCTTGACTGTATTGATTCATCCCGAAGATGGTAAACCAGACAATTACATCTTAAGCCCGTGTAAAAATGCCAAAGGCGAAGACAGTTATGCTATTGTAGCCATTGATAACGGTGTTTGTCAAGAAAGTTGTCGCATCAAATTTAAATTTCTTACATTAACTGAGCCCATCCATGCTGACGCACCACGTCCGCAGTTTGTCGACTGTCATCGCTCGCGCCGTCCAGGCGCTCCTGCTCAGGCAGTTTTGTTTTTGGCATGAACCCTTGCGCCAAATTATCATCGTTGGATGCTGCCTGGCTCTCCTGTTTGTTCTTCTTGTTCGGATTCAATGTTACCGTATCAGGTAATGACCAGTTGCGCGTTTGACCAGACCAACGCTCAGGGTGCTGCGCTTTTGCCACTTGATAGATTTGATGCCTGTTTGCTCTAATCGCTTTATCTTCACCACTGTGGCGCTGTTGTGGTGTTACAAATTTAAGGGCGCTATGCAAGTGCGCGTTGTTATACCAAACAACGAATTTTTCTGACCATTGCCTGGCATCCAGAATCGTTGAAAATTTATCCAGCATCGGGAAGGTTGGATGGTACTTTACCGTCCTGAACAAGGCTTCCGAATAAGGATTGTCATCACTGACTGAGGGTCGACTAAACGAAGGTATAACCCCCAGTTTTTCAAGCGTAGCAAGCATCGTAGCACCTTTCATTGGACTACCATTATCGGAGTGTAAAACCAACTGAGCTTGAGATACACCCTCGTCTAAATAGGCTTGCGTGATCAAGTTGGCAGCGTATTCAGATAATTCCTGGTCATGAACGCTAAACCCTACAATCTTACGGCTGTAAATATCAACAATGATGTACAAATAGAAATACAGGCCGGTAACCATGGTGGGTAGGTAGCTAATGTCCCACGTCCATATTTGATTGGGACCATTTGCCTCATAAGCCTCTGGGCGATGATGCTTTGCCGGACGGCTCGCTTGCCTATGTGTCAGATGATTTTCTTCTCGCAAAATACGATAAAAAGTTGATTCAGAAGCAATATATTCCCCTTCATCGGCTAATAGAGGAACGATTTTGCAGGGAGGTAAATCCCGGTAAGTCGCATTATATAGTGCACCCCTTTGTCAAACCATTTTTTTTAAATGATCCGTTTTTTTACCCAGAAAATTAGCTCAAATACAAAGAAGCTGGTGTTCTATATTTTAAAGCCTGATGTAGCCTATGATGATTATACCAGGGCACAAAGTCGGTTAATCTATCTTCTAAGCTCTTTATACTTTCAGGACGATAATAATAGATAACTTCCTGTTTTAATGTCCTCCATAGCCTTTCAACAAAAATATTATCGAAACATCTTCCTTTATGATCCATACTGATATGGATATCCTTATCTCTTAATTTGGACGTAAAATCGTTGCTTGTAAATTGACATCCTTGATCAGTATTAAAAATTTCTGGTGCTCCTTTATTTAAAGCCTCTTCTAATATCGCAATGCAAAATTCTGCTTCTAAAGAATGTGATAAAGCATAGCTTATAATATAGCGACTATATAGATCTATGATTGCCATAAAATAAGTAAATTTATTGTTCACTTTAATATAAGTTATATCTGTTGCCCACACCTGATTTATTTTGTTAATTTCTAAATCTGCTAACAAATAAGGATATATTTTATGTTCATTATTTTTTGCACTAGTACAAATGGATTTCTTAGGATAGATGCCCTGTATGCCCATTTCTTGCATGATGCTCAACACTTTTTTACTATTGACTGCACGTCCTTGGTGACGTAAACCGGCTGTAACTTTTCTATAACCATATCTGCAATCTGATGATAAATAGATTTCTCTAATTAAATTTGCTATTTCGCTATCATCATTCATTATAGGTTTATAGTAGAGTTTAGTTCTAGGAACATTTAATAAATTAGCCTGCTTCCTTATTGAAAGATCAAGATTTAATTCAAACATTTTTTCTCTTTCCTCTACAGCTATCTCTTTAATTTTTTTTTAAGAAAATTATTTTCTATTGCCATCTCTCCAATGATCTTCTGCAAATTGTCAATTTCTTGTTCTACAAGCTTTTGTTTTTTAGTATGCTCATTCTCTGGGATAAATAGTTGATCTAAATTTCCAAGCACTTTGTCTCGCCATTCATAGAGATTGGTAGCGGGTATTTGATACTCGCTACATATTTCTGCGTTGCCTTTTTGATTCTTTATCGCCTCTAACGCAACCTTAGCTTTAAATTCCGGTGAATAATTTTTCTTTGTTCCCATAAAATTAAAGTCCTATTTTTTGATATAGTTTAACATTTAAAAAATCGGATCACTTCTCATTTTGTGGTTTAATTTAGGGGTGCATTATATTATTTGCTGTAGTAATAACCATATCACGTTGCTCTTTTGTTAATTTATTTTTTGGGATGCGCTTGACCATTTTACGTTGGTCTTGAAGGCCATTTTCCTTCTCCCAACGCTCCAGTGTGCGCACTGACAATCCTAATGCCTCGCAGACCTTTCGCTTACGAGAACCAGCTTTACATGCCTCTGAAATCAACCCCATCGCTTGTTGGCGTTCTGTGACACTGATTAATCTTCCCCGAGCTCCCCCCAAATCAATGCCGCTTTTTTTTCAATATTAGTAAGGCAGTTGCTTCAGCAAGCGCACTATCTTTACGCCTGACTTCTTGTTTGAGTTGTTTATTTTCAGCTCGCAAGGCTTTCAGTTCGATAAGATTTGATTGCTGTTTTTCACTGCTCTTTTGCGTCATAAATAATTCTTTCCACTCAGTTAATTGAAAGCTGTAAATGCCTTTTTCTCTGCAATAAGCGCCAACCGCTGCTTCATCTAATGAGGCAGTTGCAATCAAGTGCTCAAATCGCTCTAATGCTGATAATACTTGATTAATCTTCCCTGGTTTTTGTTGATCAATTATACTACGTTCTCGATATTGTTTTATCCATTTGAACAATGTCGATCGCGCAACATTATGTGTCTTTGCTATTTCTGTTAGTGTACGGCCATCTTTAGCTAATGCTTTTTCAACGATCGCTTGTTGAGCATCTGTTGATAGTTTACTCATTTGTTAACTCCTAGTGCCCCCATGATTTTTTCAATCAGAGGCGACAACTTGTTTGTTAATCGCATTGATCCTTTTTCATAAAAACTTCCTTTTGTTGATTGTTAGTTAATGCTTATATCCTATCAAAATTACTTATACTCATAGCGGTTGTATCCTGGAGTTTTGCCTGGTTTGTTGGGGTATTTTGATTGTCATTAGCTTTTTTTGCCAATTTGTTGTTTACAAATTTGAAAAAATTGAATCCACTCCACCCCTCTTGAGATACTGTGATTTTTTTAATCTTCTTTCCATCTGGAAGCGTCAATGCGCCTGACCCAGATTCGCTGGGGCTTACGTTATTGCTTGGCATAACCACCGGCATCAAGGGGGATAACGTAAATCGTATATGGTGCGCTTTGATGCCCATTTCTTTGGCTACCCGTATCACCACCTCATTATCATCATAGATTTCAAGCTCTGCCTCTGGAAAAACGTTCCTCACATAGCGGAACATTTCTTCCTTACCTTTTTGATAAGCTTCTTCATCCAATTGCCGGTAGCCTTGCCGCAATTCAAGAACCTTTATGTCTGCTTCTTTATCTAAGTATTTAGCCTCCATAGCCATGCAGCTGGCAATATAGTCGTTTCGGCTCTCTAGAGTTTGATAAGCAAACGCTGTTTGCTCGATCGGCTGGATTTCTTTGAAATAATATTGCCCAAATGGATATTCTTCTGGATTGATAACTTCAGCAAACGGTGAAGCCGTAGTTATTACCGCTTTGAAGATTAGCCCACGTTCTTCGCAAGCCTTGATGACGTGGTCACGAGTATTGTTCATCTGGAGATTCATTTTCAAATTAAATTTAACCTGATACGAAGTAAATCCAATAAGGAATGAACCCGCTTGTTGAGCATCGATCAGCTCAGCGATTAAGGCATCATGAAACACAACGCTATCCCCTTGATGATTCGGCGTTGTTAAAGTACCATCAAAATCAACTAACAGTAGCTTACTTATCATATTTTAATCCCTCTTTTCTCTTGTGAATCACATTATTCCGCACCAGATTATCTAATAATCTCATTTAACTGAAAGTGCGTTTCTTTGCTTTCTATTTTTTACAATACCCCTATATCTTCCAAAATTAATCTTAGTTCCAGCAATTTGTTACACATTAATATCGTTCACGATCAACAGAATTGCCGTTCACACTCATCAGAATACGCAATTGACGTATCTCAGCTAACTGGCGTTGATAGCGTAGCGTCCCTCCATTCAGGCATTAACGCCGACACATCTGCTGGCTGTTTTAGTTGCAGGGGCCTTTCAATGAGCTCTTCCATGGCTTCTCCTTACTTATAAACTTATAATAAAAAAGATTACTTCTTCCTATTTGTTGTAGGTTGGTCTGACTAGCGCTTGTTCTCTACTTAACTCTAAGCTGTTCTTGTCTTGCCATATCTTAAGCGTTTTATCCCAAGATCCGCTCACAATATTGCCGTTTGGCAGGGCGGCAACAGAGATGACATATTCACTATGCCCCTGCATGGTATGAAGGCATGTGCCTGTACCAGCATCCCACACTTTAAGCGTTTTATCCCAAGATCCGCTCACAATATTGCCATTGGGAAGGACCGCAACAGACATGACACATTCACTATGCCCCTGCAAGATATGAAGGCACTGTGCTGTGTTTATATCCCATACTTTAAGCGTTTTATCACGAGATCCGCTCACAATATTGCTGTTGGGAAGGACTGCAACACACATGACATTTTCACTATGCCCCTGCAGGGCATGAAGGCATTTGCCTGTACCAGCATTCCACACTTTAAGCGTTTTATCCCAAGATCCGCTCACAATATTGCTGTTGGGAAGGATACATATTGCATTTTCACTATACTCCTGCAAAGTATGAAGGCATTTGCCTGTATCAGCAGTATCCCAGATCTTTAGCGTTTTATCTCGAGATCCGCTTACAATATTGCCGTTGGGAAGGACTGCAACACACATGACATTTTCACTATGCCCCCGCAAGGTATGAAGGCATTTGCTTGTGCCAGCATCCCAGACCTTAAGCGTTTTATCCCAAGATCCGCTCACAATATTGCCGTTTGGAAGGACTGCAACACATGTGACATTTTCATCATGCCCCTGCAGGGTATGAAGGCATTTGCCTGTATCAGCATCCCAGATCTTAAGTGTTTTATCTAGAGATCCGCTCACAATATTTCCATATGGAAGGACCGCAACACAGGTGACATTTTTATCATGTCCCTGCAGGGTATGAAGGCATTTATATTTCGGTGGTAGTTTTTTCGTCGAGGGGAAAAAATTCTGTGTATTTCCAAAAAGGGACGTTGAAGGGCTACTTGTATTATAGTTGTCTTCCAAACCTAAAAAATTACAAGCCATTATTATACGCATGGCATTTCTTACTTCAAGCACACATGCATCACTTTGCTTAAATAAATCACCTATTTCAATGTAAGTAATTGCCCCTATTTCTTTTGCAAGTTCAATACCTTGCTCATAAGTAATAGGCTTCTGGCCTTTTGCATGTAGCCTTTCTAAGTATTCTGGGTCGTTTCGCAAGTCATGCCCTATGCCCAATAAAACCACCTTTGCTGCTGGACAATGATGAGTAACTTCAAAATACCACTTCCAAATATTTTCAAAACTACTGGGATTTATGATAGTAAACATCAAAATGAAACAATCAGAATGTGGATAAGAAAGGGGCCTAAGTCTATCATACTCTTCTTGATCTTGCGTATGCCAAAGACCTATATTATAAAAATTATTTTTGAAGCATACAGTTTCAGAACAATTACCAAATGTTCTATGTAAAGGTTCTATAGCACTACTGCCTGTAGTAAAAATTATTAAAAAAGCCGTCTTAACTGGTTGTATAAATTGCCTGTCATCACCAACAACCACAAATTTGAGAGGCGTCGCATTCGTTGCCTCACGATTATTTGTACTCCAAAACCTATCTTCTATTATTTCCTTTTTTTCTGCTTCTCCCAACAATAAACATTCCTTTTTTTCTGCTTCCTCCAACAAACATTCCTTTTTTGTTGCTCCTCCTGGCAACAACAAACATTCTTCAAAAACCTTATTTTTAAGGGTGCTCTCATCAAGATCTAATACCCTTAATTTTGATAATGAGCGAAGCTCTAAAGTTAATAGATTTTTACAGTATAGGCTTATTTTTTCTAATTCCACGCAATCTACAATAACTAATTCTTCCAAATCTTCCAGCATAATTTTTCTGTTTTTACCTTTACTATCCCATTTCAAGTTCACCAAATTATCCAGATGTAAGTTTTTTAATAAAGAACAATTTTTTTCTAAAGTTGCCCACACATTGTTGTCTACACAAGGTATATTTCGTAAAGTCAAGTCTTGAAGTTCTGGGGAATTTTTTAATATCTTTTTAAGCTGAAACTCTTTTAGTTCAATAAAGTTGTTAAGCCTTAAACGCTTAAAAGAAATGCTTTGTATCAGATTTATCATTTCTTTGTTTGGCATATTGACAGTATTAAAGTCCAGCTCATTGATAATGTTTTCTTTTAATTCATCCGGTAATTTGCTTAATTGTTCAAGGGTGCCTGGTTTTCCTTCTATGATAGCTTCTAAAAGGCTTTTTGAAGAATGGTAGATCGTATGGGTTTCCAATAATTCAATTCTGGCTTCTTTGGCGTAATAGGTTTTACGTTCCACAAGGGCTTTAACGTTGAGGGGTTTTCCCTGTAAGGTTTTTAAGGTCTGTGGTAGCGTTTGTTGAGTGACGTAGCTGTCTTTGTTTCCTTTGTCATACATCTTACCAGGACCTTCCTGGAATCGTTGGATAGCTGTTGTATAAGATTTCAGCAAATTACCATAATAATGACCCAATAAGGGTTCACTGTTTTTGAGAAGTGCTAGATGCGTTATCTCTGGATTTTGTTTTAATGTATTCTGGATTTTGCAAAGCTTAAGATAAAGCTCTGAGATAAGCTTTTCTCGTAAGGGAATAGGAATGATAGATGATTTTGGAGAAACATCCTTTACACTACTTCGTGTTAACAATGAATCCAGCGTTCTTTCTTTAAAGAGCCCTTGTATTTCTTTGGGATTAAACAGTTGTCTTAACGCCTCATCTTGTCTTGCGATTTCATCAAGCCAATAGCTTAATAATAAATGTGGCGTAAGACTTAGGATCTCCTCACGCAAGGCAGGATTGAAGGGTAAGTTCATTTCATCAAAACAATACACGATGCTTTTGACCAGGATAGTGTTTTTTTCTTCTTCTCTTAATACAGACGGATAAAAAGTGCGATCGTTGTCGATGCTGACAAATCCCATGCACGGATTTTCGTCAGTGTCTTTTTGAGTGGCCACTAAAATAAAATTATCGGGCTTGGCATCTTCGGGATTGAGCATTAAAGTCAATATCATCATTTCACTGTAGAAACGACTATCAAAGCTGATATCCCGTTTTTGTTTGATAACCTCATCAAAGTGATAGCCATTGATGGCTTCTGAAATTAATACTGGATAAATTTCTTTGCCCACTTCAAAGCGGGCAATGGCGACTAAGGGCAACCCTCTGCCAGTGAGTAAACGCGATAAACTGCTGGCAGCATATTCCATGCCAGGCATTTCAGGATAAACTTTGAGATAGACTGATCCTGGGTCGGGCAGTGTTACCTGCATGACAAGATGACGACCTTTGACGCTGCTAGATTCTTTCTTGGCATTGAACTCGCCTTTTTTGTTGACCCAGAGACCCTCGAGCAATTGCTTGGTCAGCTCTGGATTTAACCAGCCTTGTCCAATGCCTGCGATTTTGACTTTGATAGGCGGAAGTTTGCTAGTATGAGTATCTCTGAGTAAATTTTGACTTATCTTATCACACCAAGCTTGATGCTCGCGTTCAATACCAACTCTTTCGCCCTTTGTGCTGGGATAATAAAGCGGATGACATTGATGCCCGATGTGCCTGTCCTCTAATACCCATTTCAAAAGTCTGCTGAGTAAAGGCAGGGTTTCTTTTTCAATATCATTTAGCAAAGGATCGCGTTTAATGAGGTCGGTCTCTTTCGTATCACCCACACCTTTGTTTAGTTGAGTTTGTAATCGAGAGCGGTATAGCCACTCTAAATGTTGAGCACATTGTTTAACAAATAATTTATCGAGCCTGTCAGCTTTGGCTAATTCTGTGAGAATATCCAAAGGATAAGCTGAACTATCTTGGGGAAGACCATAAAAATAACTCAATTGTGTTAAAAGCAAAGTGATAGGTTGAAGATAGTCAGTTTTGACGTTGACATGCCCTGTTTGTGCCTTATGCGACTGAATAGCAGCTTGATAAGTTTTTCGGGTTTGATTCAAGGCTTTTTTGAGCAAATTATCCCCTGGTCCTGGTAAAATAATAGCTTGCTGTAGCGATCGAAATAAAACGCTGTCTCCATATAAGTACAAAGGCTTTAGTCGCGTGTTGTCTTCGGTGAATCCGCCTTTGTTTAACCAGTGTAAATAACTCTCTATCGTTTCAACGCCATCTGTCTCGAGCATTTCTTCACCCCCTTCTCCTTTGCGCCAACAGATGTAAGGGGTTTGTCTAGATGAAAACCCGCATGATCGCCTTCGCTTTCTCCTAAGCTTTCCATGATATATTGCCAAAACAAGAGCAAACTTTTTAGCCAAACAAGCAATGCTTTGTTATCAAGATTTTCCACCAGCAATGCGGGTTCTAAATCAGAACAAGCACTGACATCTCTTCGGCTCAAAGAACCAAAGGCCAGTATGCAGTATTGTCCTGGTGCAGGGCCCAAGATAATTTCTATTTCTTTGAGCATGGACTGAGTGATATTTTCATATCCAGCAGAGAGAAATTCCTGCACAAATTTAATATCTCGACCTTTATCCACATAACTTTTAGTATCCCTGCGTAATTTCATCAGGGTATCTATATGGGATTGGGAAGATAAGCTGTCTATGGAGGGTAGTGTGAGCTGTGTGTGATAACTTTGTGGCTTGGTAAGCTCCGAACTTCTGTTAAGCAAAGAGAGTTCCGCTTGGTTCTTTTGGTTCAAGTTCAATAGGACAGTGAAAAGTGGTTTTAAATCATTCTGCGTTTCTTGTAAAAACTCGACTGTTTTGTTGATTTTTGGGCAACAATAATGCAGGATATAAAGCTTGGTAAGCTTCGGTCTGGGCTTTTACTGCTTGAATAAGCAGATTTATTTCAATGTCTGTTTTTACGGCTTTTCTTGCCACTTTTTCTATGGTTTTTATAGCGCTTAAATGCCTGTAAATTGGCGCAAGCACGT
>CAWFQC010000028.1:0-42426 GCA_963817645.1 uncultured Gammaproteobacteria bacterium
ACCGGTAGTGCCGCCACGACGGGGCAAGCCCAACCGGTATTGAGGCACTCGACATGGAAAATTTATGGGGAGTTTATTCATGGCGACCACATTGAGCGCATTGGTGTGAGGATGAAGAAGGAAATATTCATGGAAATATTCACAACAGAAGAAATACGTAGGAAAGCGATGGCAGATATGGTAACAGCCGCATTTGAAAAAGATTTAAATACGAAAGGTGCTTCTACGACCGAAGCAGAAAAAAAAGAATTTACGGAGATATTGGCAAAATATGTAGACTTAGAAGTTGGCAAAGACGGCAGGGTCATTTTGGGCAATAAACATTTGGGAGTGGGCCTGGACTTATTGTGTAGTGAACTTGAACGCTCCAGTGGCAAGCCAATGCAATCGGCTACGCCCTTTTGGCTCCCACCGCTTCCCACGGTCCAGTTTAGTGATGACTCAAAAGAAATATTAAAAGAACTCAAAGAAACTTGTCAGCTTGAAGTCGATCTGGTTGTTGACCACGGCAAGCCGATGGTCCGTATTACCATATCCCCTGAACAGCCCATTGCGCGAGCAACCAAGTCATTAATAAAAGAGTTGAAGGGTAACTTATTGAAAGATTTAGCTGATGTTAAAGGGTTAATGGATGAAAAAGAAAGGCCCGATGGCTTAATCCTTGAATTAAGTGGTGAACCAAGCGCATTAAAAGTTGTGCATATTTGGTTATGTCAAGTGGCGGCCATTCAGCCTGAGCTAAAGGAAAACGATAACCCAAAATATCGATGCAATGTCATGTAAGGTAGTACCAGCAGGTTCCCCCGTGCCATATGGATTTTTTGTTATAGAAAATATAAAAACCATGGGGATTTTGGTTAAAAGAATCTGCCCTATCTAAAGAAAAAAGTGATTTTTATCATAGGAGATAATGATGCTTATAGAAGGCGAAGTCGTGGGTGGTGATCAACGTCAGATTAAAAATCTAAGAATTACTGCCAAGGCGCTTAAAGAGCTATGTTGTGAATCAAATGACCCTGCTATAAATGACCCTATGAAGTTTCTTGAGAAGGTCATTAAGTTATCTTTTCATGATGAACAGCAAAGCGGAAAAGAAAAAAGAGGGATAGCAACAAATCGAGAGTTTAATGTAGAATCCTTGACGGTTACTGAATCTGGCATCATGGTGGGTGGCGATAAGATATCCCAGATTCGTTTAGAAATCGTTGATGCAGACGGGGCTGTGGAACTGGACAGCCTTGGAACGGAGCTAAAAGAAGCTGTCAAGACTTTAAAGGAACTACTGAGTAGCAAACAAACGCTTCTAACAGTACTATCCTCCCCTTTAGATGCTAAAGCAATAAGAAAAGAACTGCAAGCTAGGTATAAAGAACAGAAGTACCTCCCTCAATTGTCTTCAGATATACAATTAAATAATGATACCCAGGCATTTATTAATGCGGCGTTGTCAAAAATTAAGGAACTGTTTTTTAATAAAACATTACCGAATGAAGGTAAACAAGCTCAGAGGAAAATATTAATCTACGAAAAGGAGGAGAGTATCGAAAAGAGTGGGGGGTTATGCCAATACCTCGCAGTTCAATGGGCAAATGAAGCAAAGACAGCAGATACTGACCATTTCAAAGAATTTAGAGAATTCAAAGCGGTGTTTTGGATAAAACTGTGTGAGCTGGCCATTAAATTAAATACATTTGAATACAAGGAAACTCTGGCAAAAATGGTAACACTTGGTTGCCTAAAGAATATAGAGTGGGATGAGGATGGGAATGAAAAGAAAAAACAACTTCAGAAATGGCTACGTGAACATCCTAACGAAACTTTATTTATTTTAGATGGTTGCAGTGATAAAACTGCAAGCAATTTGTCCGAAAAAAACATTGGGCATTATTTGGAGAGTATTATTGACCAAACGAACTACAGACCCTATGTAATACTGACTTCCTGCTCGAAAGCGATTAAGAGCAAGTATAAAGGTAACTTTAACAGTTGCTTAAAAAGTGAGGATTTGGCGCTTTCACAAGGTATTAAACCAAAAAACAATTTAGAAAAGAAAGAAGGGTTTGATTTATCCGGATCTAATTTCAAGAATCTTTGTTCGCATGACCATCAATTTGTTGATAAGACGCTCTTTATTAAAGGGTTAGAAAGTTCTTCAACCTCTATAGAACTTATTCTTAGACCGAGGCGTTTTTTTAAAACATCGACGCTCTCTATGCTTTCTAGTTTTTATGGAGAGCCTGAGGATAAATATTTATTTGAAGATAAAAACATTAATAACCATCGTGAAATTATGGACAAACAGGGCAAATACCCCATTTTATCTTTAGAGTTTGTAGGGTTCAACTTTAATACATGGGATGACGCATTAGAAGAAATTAAAACCAAAATAGTTACTTTATATGAACATTACTATGATGCGCTTTATAAAAAGTTAAAAACTTTTGAACAAAAGAAATATGATGCGATTATGGAGAAAACGGCAAACGAGGGTGATTATAGAAATGTCATAAAAACATTAGCATCCTATATTAATAGAGTAACAAAACAACAAGTAGTCATCTTGGTAGATGAATATGACAAGCCATTTGAGGTTGCTTATCAAAACAAGTATTACGAAAAGATGCAAGCATTCATGACAACTTTTTATAGTTGTTGGGCAAAAGATAAAGATTTCCCTAGGTACATTCATAAAGCTGTTATCGTTGGATTTTTGCGTGTTGCTAAAGCAGGCATTTTTTCAGGACTTAATAATTTAAGCGTTTATTCTGCTTTAGATGATAAGCAGTATAGCACTTATTTCGGATTAACTTATGAAGAGGTAAGGAAGTTAGTAAAAAAAAATTTTAAGTTTTTAGAAGACAAAACAAATCGAAATAAAATTTTGCACACTCTTGAAGAACATTATGGAGGTTACCAATTTGGAAGCGAAACGGTTTTTAACCCTCTCTCAGTGATTAAATATATCAGTGGATATGTAAAAGAAAAAATAGAACCTATATCATTTTGGCTTGACACAGCCGAATCAAGCACTATTTTCAATTCTTTTAAGAAAATGCGAAATGAAAAAAAGATTATCATTGAGGATATTGCTTCTCTGGTGAATCAAAATGAAAAAGAACCTTATCGAGTTACCTTAAATGATAATATTACATTTCAAGATATCGAAAAAGAAAAAAATGTATTTTGGAGTTTTTTATTATACAGCGGTTATTTAGCCGTTAGGCCAAGCCTTATCAGAGAGAATAGAATAAGAGGTGAATATGAATTATATGTCCCTAGCGCTGAAATTTATGGTTTCTATAAGCAGCATTTCTTTGAAGAAGAAGAGTTTAACCCGGACAAGATAAAGTGTCCCACTTTTGTTAATATTAGCCAACGAATTCGAGAATCGCATAACAAGAAATTGGATGCTTATGTTAAAGTATTAAAGAACAAACAATCAAATGATGATATAATCAGGACCGTTTCAGAAATAAAGCAATTGACAGAACTTGAGAATAAGGAGCTGTTTGAAGCTGTTTTGAATTTATTTTCTACGGAAAATCTCAAATATTGCGAAAATGCTTGGGATATTATTAGTCATTTTCGTAAACGTTTTGATCCCTTGGTTTTCAATAAACTGGTAACCCTATTATCTTCAAATCACCATGAGATATTTAATTATGCATTAGGGTCACTGCGTGGACTTAACAAATTAGATGATATGACTGTAAAAGAAGCACATATTGAAAATTTAAAAAGTAGTGTTCTCTCTAGAATTAAACTTTCGTTTGAATATTTAAGTAATAAACAGCAGTTTTTTAAAGAAGGTTTTATCGAAGTTTATATTGGTAATTTATTGCAAAAAGATAAAGTTATCAGAACCCATGTATTAGCAAATTTAAAAATAATTCAATCTGACCAAAATGCTATACAGGTTCTTAAGAAGGTGATTCTAGAAAACCTGCTCAATCCAAACAAAGATATTCGACAAAGCGTAGTGACGGCTTTACAAGCTATTCACCAAGTTGCCAATGAAGAATTTGTTGTAAGGTATGAACAAGGCCTAAATCAGCCAGATTTGGAGGTTAAAAAGACCGTACTTGATTTGCTGGGTTCTATTGAGGAACACAAAGATTCAACACTTGATTTATTACTATTATTATTAGAGGTTAGTGAGGAGGCTGTATGCCTAGCGGCTGTTAAAATCCTTAAAAAAGTAACGAATGGAGACTACAAACAAAAAACAGCTCTCAAGCTAATCGAACAGCTTCAGAGCAACATCCCTCAGTCTAAAATTATGGCAATGCAAGCATTGGGTGATATGGAGTATTTCTCTCTATTGGCTGTTGACATAAGAAATACCATTGGTAATTTATTACTAAATATCTTAAAGAACAGTCAAACTGATGACAGTGATGAGAAGAAAGTAAGCAGAGAATCAGTGGATTTATTACTTAAGATTAAAAACAACAAAATGCAGTTAATATCCATATCAGATGAGAAATTTATTAATAAATTGTTTTCTATTTTGGAAAATAAGAAGGAGCATTTAGAGCTCAGGAAAGTTGCTTTTAAAGCCCTTTTAACAAGCGGAAACAATGAAGGCAAGCTTTTTCATCTGCTCATTGAGAATACTCGAAGTGATGATATTTCAGTAAGAGCATTTTTTGTTGAAAGCTTAGGTAATTTGATCTTCTTGTCGATTGATAGAAATAAATTAATCGATACTTTAATGGTTGCTTTAACTGACCAGAATTCACAAATCAGGCGTTCTGCAGCAATCTTATTGACTGTGTTAAAAGTGGAAGAAGATGCAGAAATTATTTCTAGACTTCAAGATGATTTAAAAAATAACAATCCTGAAATACGCCAGACCATCGTTGAATTTATATTACAAATGTTTATCAATAGAAAAACAAAAGATGACAAAGACGGTGTATACTTACTAAACGTTTTAATCCATCAATTATTGAGTGAAGGCGACGTTGAAATTAAAAGAAAAATATTGTCTGAATTAAGTTTACTTATGGAAGAATTGTTAAGGATAAAGAGCATACAACTACAGGATCAAATAGGGCTTTTAATAACTGGTATAAAAGACAAATTCAGATACTTGACTGCTAATGTTAGAAATCCTGCGATTGCGATAATAAAACAAATTTATCTCAAAGATAAACCAGGTTTAATTGCTTTTTTGATTGAGAGCATTAATAATGTATTAGACACTAATATTGAAAAAATAGAAATAATGATAGAAGCATTGACTGAATTGCTGACGCTAATTAAGGTAAAAGAAGATGTGTCTCTTGGTGCGGATCGAGAAAGTTTTTTGTCTATAATCACCAGAAGTTTATCTCATACAGTGGAGGGTGTTAGAAAGCTAGCGTTTGAGTTTTTGAACAAACCATTTGTTTTAGATAATTCCATTCAAAGAATATTAATTGAAAATATTAACCATACAGATCAAAGCATTAGTCGAGATACACTGAGGTATTTTATCAACCAAAATTTTTCTAAGGTTCCCCTGTGGTTAGTAGATGCAGTATTAAAATTATTAGAAATCAACCAAAATCTCGAATTACGGACTTTATCGGTAAATTTATTAAGCGCACCGGATTTCACTAGTAAGATTACAGACGTTTATTTGAAAAATATAGGAAGTCGTATTCCAGAATTAAAAGAAGCAGGAATACGGGACATCTTGGCCATCAAAAATATACCCGATACCATGATTACAGAATTAATTACAGAATTAGCCATTAATTTGAGTGCTGCTGATGAGAAAATAAGAAATCAAACACGTTTATTAATTGACGGGAAGAACCTAAAAGAACACCTGACAATCTATAATGCGGTAGCAAAAAATATAACAAATCCTAATAAAGAAATTGTTGCAGAATCGTTAAAAGCATTAATTGAATTAGAAGATTCACGAGCGAATGATGCGGATTACTGGAATAATCGAGGTATTGCCAATAGCAATCTAGGGAACAATGAAGAAGCAATAAAAGATTATAGCAAGTCAATTGAATTAGATAAAAGTAATTCAATTTATTGGGATAATAGAGGGACTGCAAAATATAATTTAAAGCAATATTTAGAAGCAATTAAAGATTATGATGAAGCTATTCGGTTAAGTCAAAAACAACCACACCTATATCTAAGAAATCGAGGTCGTGCAAAACGAGAGTTGGGTGATACAGAGGGAGCAAAAAAAGATTTTGATGAAGCAGAAGACATTATAACATTGCTTTCTGAACCAAAGAAACGTGCACAATTTTTTAGAAAAAAGAAATATATAGAATTTCCCAAACAAAAGAAAGGAGAAAGACAAAAGAAACGTATAGAATTTCATGAAATAATAAGCGGATCTACAGTTAAGTATCTTCTGATTGACATGGGCAACACTACAACAGCTGCTTTTATAATATCAAAACCTTTTACAATGGCTACTGTTGACGCTAGCGATTTGGGGGAAATGAAATGGGACTTTTCGGGTGAGAATAAACTGCTTTGGATCACTCTTCGCATCAGGGAACATACATGGCAAGAAGACTTTGCCAGATTTCGGTTGCCCACGAGTCTGTTATTATTGGAAAAGCATCTTTTTTTAAAAACACATCACGAGATTTATGACTATCTTTGTGGTGCCCTTGAGCCAGTCAAAAAATCGGATGCTGGTAAGACTGTCATTTTACAGGGAGCATCTGGCTTAGGGAAGACCTATTGTGCCCAATATTATTTTTATCACCAAGCTGCCTATAAACACCAAATGGTTGCATGGTTGTCTGGTGCGTCGGAAGACATCTTCATGCAAGGTTGGTGTGCGTTAGCACAACAGTTGCGAAACATGCATATGCCATCGCAAGGATCTGAGATAGACGAAGGTGAAGTCATACGCGATTATTGTGAGAATCGGCTGGGGCAATGGTTGTTCATCATTGATGACGTGAACATTGAAGCAGAGTGGCTTATCCAGCAGTTGCCCCGTCTGGGTGGACATGTATTGATCACAACCCATCAGCCACAGTACCACCAATTATGGCCAGGATCAGTCTTGCGCACTTTTACCCCATTATCCTCATCTGATTCGCAAAGATTACTGGAATCCTATTGGGAAGCGACTCCACGCCCTCAAGAAGAAGCAGCGTTAAACTATCTCAGTGCAGCTTTAGGAGGAAATCCAGCGGCATTAACTCAAATGGCCTTATTGGCTCTTAAAAAATGCCTGTCGTTTGAACGCTTAGTAAACCAATTTAAACAACCAGCGATACGGCCCTACCTGCTTACTGATACGGTTTTTGATCAATTAAAAAATCGAACCTTTATGGCAAGCGTTCAAAAAGGCTGGCACCAGTTATTGGCTTATTTTAGCAGGTGTTATCCTCAACTGGATAAGGTACAGCACGAACAACATTTAAAACGATTTGTGGATTTTTTACAGAACGAGATGGAAATGAAAGTATCGTTTGCTACAGAAGAGATAGAGATACTCATGTATCAAATCGACGACGGTTTGGTACAAATGTATTGGCAGACTGTTTGGGCATCTTTCGATAATATCCCTTCCTTAAATGTTGATGAACTTATCATGTGGTTGCAGCGCCTGCCTCTTTCTTATAATAAAGAAACTAAACAATGGCAGGTATCCTTGGCAAGTTTGAGCGCCTTGAAGCTTCAAAGCCGTGCAGAATCACTAATAATAATAATTGAACCAGTAACGAAGAAGCCAACATTAAGACAGACAAGGATTGATATTTTCACGGTTGGCAAATCCAGTGAATTTAAGGTATGGCAATTGCCGACCATCAATCCCTACTTTATTCCGCGACCAAAATTAACGGATGAACTATCAGCCAAGTTACCTCAGAAACAAGCTGGTGAAGAAAGTGCTCAATTGATACTCACAGCAGCAACTGGTATGGGAGGAATTGGTAAAACAGAGCTAGCACGTCATTTTATTACAAGCGTCAGCTTATCAAATCATTATCAGAGACGCTTTTGGTTAACCTCAACGACTAATGCACAATTACGCATTGAATTTCGACAGCTAGCAGTGTATTTAGGTTTAGTGGATGCAGAAAAATATATTGAAGATAAAAAATTGATTATGCGTGTGCATAAATGGCTGAGTATTTATTCAGGTTGGTTGATGGTATTGGATAATGCGGATGATTACAACAGTATTGCAGCATGGGTTCCTCAAAAAGGGGGGGCAGTGATAGTGATTACACGAGAACCTAACCCAGAGAAATTAAGTGATAATCATATCCTGCGTGTACCGCTTCTTGAACCAAAAGAAGCTGTAGATTGGTTATGTCAATTGTCCGGCAAAAAACTTGATAGTTTATCGAAAGAAGAAAGAAGTGCGACGAAAGATTTGGTATATGACTTAGGTTATTTACCGTTAGCGGTGGCTCAAGCAGCCGCTTATTTACGAGTGCAGTCCCGTGTCAGAATAAAAGACTATCACTCTTATTTTAGTAACTTGTTGCTAGATCCAACGCTGGCCAAACAAGAAGTGGCAGAAAACGATCCGGATGTTACTTCTCGGCGCGTGGTGGCAAAAACTTGGATGTTGTCTTTGGATGCAATTAACATGGCTGCCAAAGCCAGCCATTTAATGCCTCTTGCGCAACCCTTATTGGCATCGAGTACTTTTTTTGCATCTAAAGATATTCCAATACTTCTATTGGAAACTTTTTTGAAGGAATTCTACCAAGTTGAACCTGCTTTAGTCAGTTATATATCGGATGAATATGTAGGGCAGCTTATTCGTTATTCATTGTTAGAGCGAAACAGTGTAACAAATGCATTGTCTATGCATCGGCTAGTTCAAGAAGTTATTAAGACACAATTAGAATCAAATGGAGAACTAGAAGCGTATTTAAGGAAAAGCATTGGTGCTTTATTAATCGCTTATTCTAGTGAAGAATACAATAAGCATGAGTGTATTCAATTAAGAAAAGAATTGCTGATTCATTTACAAGAAGCCCTAAAAAACAGGGATATTTTTTCTATAAAATTAACCGCAGAGATAGATATCAAATTAAGGCCGATCCTTGTGAGGATAAATAGAGAACAGGCGCGCCTCACGTCGCAACATGAAGCACAAAAACTGGTTGAAAAATTTAATGATATGAATACATCTGTGGAAGATAAGCGTTATTATAAAACCATCATTAATGACGCTATTGCACTTTTTACCACATATTATGCTGAGAGTAGCCCTCCTGAAAGTTTAATTAACGAAGTGCTTGAGTTAGCCAAAGCCAATGATGAAGAATTGTATCGTTCCAGCATCAGTGCTTTGGCGGCGGTATTATCTCATAATGATTTACTGAACCATTTTAAATCACTACAGGGATTAACCTATGTACTGCGTAATCCAGCCATAAACTATCAGTTAGGGCAAGATGAAATGACCCATGTATTGACCCTGGTTTTATCCAAAGTGAAGGCCAATGCAGTGACATTGGATGCTTTAAATAAATTATTGGATGCGATGATAGATACGGAATGTCCAATCAGCTCTTACCCAGTAAAAAGTACTATCAACGAACAGCTGGTAAAAATTCAGGAAGAAGCGAAGAAGAAGTATGACTATGCGGCAGCATTTCAAGCAGGATTGGTGATAAAGACATTGGACAAAATAGAGGTTGATGAATCCAGGAAAGAGGAATGGAAAAGACGTGCGTTAGCGTTTAGTTCGGCCGTTGAATCTTTACTTAAAATGAGTGCTACGATAGCAGGTGCAGTGGCGACCTTTGGCGCGCCCACTATTTTTATTGTGCCTGAGCTCATTCATGAGGCACGCAATGCCATCATCAACTTTCAAACGACATTCAATACAGACACAAAGGTCAGTGATTGGTATGCGGATATTCGAAAGGTTCAAGAAATTTTGGCTATGGCGGCTGTTGAAAAAACAGACAGGTTAGAGGACGTTTTAACCCTCAATGATTTATCTCCTTTATTTAACTATTTGGCGAATCATTTTAAAAAGAAAGCCTTAAGGCCCTCTCGAGACATTCAATATGTTTTAGTGGATAGCCTAGAGAAAATGCTGTTAGTCCGCACAGATACGGAAGTTTTACAGGCTGGGTTTGAATTATTAAAGACGTGCTACCAGATAAACTCTCTCCATATTGACAAAAATAATCAAGGTGAAAAGGAAACTATCAGGGCCAAAATCATTGAAGTACTATTAACAATTCAACGCTCTGTGATGGAGGAGGGCAAAAAGCAACAGTGTGAAGTCTACCTTAAAACGCTGAAAGAAAGCTACGTTGACATTTATGCATTGGACATTGAGAAAGCAGGAGAGAATTTGGCAATGATAATGCCAGCTTTAAATCTTTCAACGATTGAAACATTAGTACTAGAAGCAACAAACCGTGTGGATAAATTATTGAAGCACAACAAAGGTGTTAAAGAAATCGTGATATCTCTCATCGGAGAAGGTGCTATCGTTAAAGCACCTGTGGACGTAAACCAACAGTATAAGGGAATGAAATTTCAAGGAAATGTTGATGACATTATCAAATTCATGGAAAACGAAACAACCAGGCGAGTATTAGAAGAAGATTGCAAGGCGGCTCATAGTGTTATCTCCAAACAAGTAGCAGGTAGGATGGCTATCATCCTGGCGACATTGAATGTCAACCGAGAATCACAAACGCCTGAGGTCAATTTAACGGTGGGTGGTACGAGTGAGGCAAATCCATCAAAAGAACAACCCTTATTGACGCTATCTAAAGAGTTGCGAGAACTGATGGATGATAGTTTGGGAGATAAGAAAAACTATCATTTTGAATTAAAGCGTAGTCATCCGAATACACTCACAATAACGTTTGTGAAATCAAATGAACCCGATCGTATAGTAGGAAAACGACTGAGTGTATTGCAAAATGCTCTCGAGAATTGTTTAAACACACAGAAAGCAAAACTAGATTATAAAACTAAACTCAGTGGAGATAATGAAGACATCGTCACTATCGAAGCAGACAAGACCATCATTAATGCCATTGCAGATTTATTAGTACAGCAAGGAATGCATAAAGGGCTTTCTGACATTAAAAGATACGCTTACTTTTTCAAAGGTGAAAAAGCACAGAATCCGCAAAAGCGAAATGTAATCCACGATGAAGGACTTACCATCACCTGTCCTATGCAATGATAGTTAGCTCCAAGTAAATAAGGAGAAGACGCTGGCTATGGGCGTAGGGACTAACTTGAGTTCTATCTTAGCCTCAAACAGCTATTTGGTCAACAGTTGAAGTTGTCATTTTCGTAATGACGCCTTCACTATCAGATCAGATATAGTCTTACCTTGTGCAGTCTACCCCCGCGACAATCTTCCAATAAACGAGGTTGATTATTTTCAGGTGGTGAACCAGGTAAATAAGGAGAAACTCTAAATATAACAATTACATTTTCTTGTTCAATTTCAACTTGTTTGATTAACGCTTCAAAAATATTTCGTTTCATTTGCCAATCTACGTTCTCTAATTTTTGCTTAACACTTGTAGAAAAAACCTCTAATTTCCCTATTAATAATTGTAATTCTGATTGTTGATTTTTATTATCCATTTGTTGAAATAATTGTTGTTCGATATTGAAAATTCTCTTCTTATAACTTTTAACTCGAGGTTCAAATTCTGATTTTTCAATAACACCCTCTGCATAACTATCAATTAATCTCGCAATACAATTTTCAATTTTTTTCTTTTCATCACTCAACTTAGTACATTCATTTTTGCTTGATTTATTTTCTAATTCATCCATTCGACGAGTATATTCTTTTTCTAAAAAATAAGGATTATTTAATAAATTTTTTACTTCGTCCCAAACAACCTTTTCAAGCATATCTGCATATATTGATCGAGTATTACATTTTCTCTCGCGATTGGCATAGACTCGAGCACCTCCACACGTATAATAATTATGCTTACGTTTGCCTGTTGCTGTGTTTCCACAATAGCCATAACCACATAAATTACAGACTACTAATCCTTGTAATAAATAGCGTGCACCAGTTAGCCTTTGTCGTTTCAATTGCTTATTTTCCTCTAACTGTTCTTGCACAATTTCAAATAAAGATTCGTCAACAATAGCTGGAACGGGTATAAAAATCCATTTCTCCTTAGGGGTGCGTTCGACAGACACACTTGTTTTGGATTGTGTAGGCTGTCCCTTGTTAGGTCTTAAACGCGCCTTCTTGGGAACGCATTTTGTTTTACCAAAGGCTGCCATACCTTTATAAGCAGGATTCTTTAGCAGACGATATACACTGCCTCGATTCCATCGAGTCTGTTTTCCTTTCGGCGTGCGAAAACCCATTTCAGTTAAACGGTTAGTTGCAGCATTAATACTCATGCGGTCTTGTCCAACCCAATAAAAAAGTTGCCGAATCACATTGGCCTCTTCTTCAATGATATCATAAACGACAGCACCATTGTCTCGCTTGGCAATATAGCGATAACCATAAGGTGCACCTGATAATACAGAAGGAGAACCTTGTGTTGCTGCATGAAGCTTACCTCGACGACTTCGTTCCATTATTTTTGTCCGCTCATATTCAGAAATGATTCCCTGTACTTGTAATAATAATTCAGACTCAGGATTATTTCCTTGTTGATTGGTAAGAAAAATAATCTCAATACCATGGCGCTGAAACTCTTCAATCAAAAGATATTGATAGGCATATTTACGCGCTAATCGATCAGGCGCATGGACATATAATTTATCTAATAAATAATTAGCCCCACTATCTCTTAATCGTTCTAGCCCAGGTCTTAATAATGATGAACCACTATACCCATCATCAATAAATTCATCTTCTTGAAATAACGTGTATCGATCTGCTTTAATTCGTTCTTTCAACGCAGCAATTTGACTATCAATAGTACCAGATTGTGCTTGTTGTTCAGAAGAAACTCTTGCGTAAAATGCAACACGAATTGTCATGATAATTCCTTATAGTTATGTTGATGAATACCTCTATCTTTAGAGCATTTAATCTTCGTAGATTTAATGAGGTCTTTTTCTGGTAAAAAAAGAATTTCATAAGACTTCGACAAAAGTGCCTCTTGGTCTCTGCTGGGCGCAAATTTTATTGTCACAATAAACTCCGTTATTCCTTTATTTTTCAACATGAAATTCCTCGAACTTGTTTATAGTTTTATTCGCGGTTATTCTAAATAGGATTGATTTGTTATAGTGAGCGTTGACTGATAATTCGCCGTTATAAGTATGAAAAATTGCGCGAGGGAAGATAAAACATAGTTCAAGTTTTGATTTTATTGTAACATTGTCGCAGGAGCTTCGACTCCTAACCAAGAGAATTTCAGTAGTCATCTTCACTATTTGTACTTATACTCAAAAGTGGCCTTCACCAAGAGATCAGGATGATGGATTCAGGTGATAATTTGTGGGCATCGATCAATAAATCGTCAATTCTTTGAACTGATTCAAAATCAACCTTCCCAAAGGATTTATTTAAAAGCGTATCAGTCACTAACCCTTAACCATTGCGATAACGTCCCTTGTAGAAAGGTAAACATTCGGCCAACAACGTTATTGACAAATTTAGCTTTTTAATATGGTTCTAAAATTCCGAACTAATGGGTATAAAAAAATATTTTTGATTGGTACGCTTTGTACCCCATTCGGTCCGAGTTTCCCACGACCTTTTGTTTGTCCAACATGAATCCAATTAGCAGCTCGATAACACGTACCTGAAAAACGTCCTATCTCAACAAACGTTTCCATAAGGACAGGCTGAATGTTATACCGCTCGCACCAATTAATGGGGAGTTGGCGAGCTATCATGGCAAGGATTTTTGATGCTAGGTTTTTTGATTGCACCCAAGGTAAAATTAAAAAACGTGCATTGTTTACTATCAGTGGAAGACCTTTACGGCGTTGCTCATGATCCCATCCAATAAAATTGTCGCGTGGTGCGACCTGCCAGGCAGAGGCACCAAAACCTAATAGAGCAAGGATCTGTTTATCCATGCTGACAAAATAACGTAATTGTGCACCAGGTAATGGTGTGTAACCTAGATAGTGATAGCGTTCGATGTATTCGTTCCACAACCGTGAATTTTTTGATGTAACAAGGCATAGTTGCAACTCACCAAGCTGATGCACTGGGGTTTGAATAAGTGATTGGGGCTCAGTGGCGTCTGTTACAGTTAATTTAGCAGTTCGTTTATTTACCTTACGGGGTGGTGGTAATCTGATAAGACCATCTTTCTGCATGCGTAGCATCGCTACACGACAGGACATCTCTTTAAGACCACTATCGGCTTTATACCATGATAACATCCGACAAACTTCCCGGGAAAGATCAAGGCGATGCTTTGATGGATTTTGCTCAATCAACTCGATAATTAGTGCGAGTTCCTCTTCACTAAAAATACGTCCACAGTAGCGTTTCACGACGTATTATGGCCAGAGGGTTTAGAGAGTTGCTGCAATCGCGCTTCACTTATAGTCCATGGCAAAAATTCACTCAAATCCTCAGGCGGTTTTCCTCCATTTTGAGTACATGCCTCAAAATAAAGATCGAGCCATGTTCGTGGATTTAAATTCCAAAGAAGCATAGTTTGAAAAATGGAGAACATCATTGCTGCCAACTCGGCACTCCATAAACTTCCAGAACCATAATACCCGTTGCGGCCAAGGACGGGGTTTCTTATTGATTGCTCAGCCGGATTATTATCCATTTTCACTTCTGGATGATCATAAAAAACCGTTAGGCCTGTCCAGTGATATTGCATGCTCATCAATATTTTGCGTTGTGCAACAGTGAGCGTACCATGCTTCTCACCATGTTGCTCCTGAGCAATTTTATCCTCATAAAGCATAGCGTCACAACGTGCCTTCATGTCCTGTAAGGCTCTGCCTAGCTTGTTATGGCTTTCTTGAAACGCAGATGATTGTTGATTGATTGGCAAATTTGGATCCCATAGCATGATGCGCTGGTTATTCAAATGAAAGAGTTTACTGATTTCACCAGCCCAATCCAATCCCCAGTCCTTCAAATCAACGTGGTTACGAGCAAAATTTAGAAAGTCGCGTCTAACGTGCGCCCAACAAAACGCAAGAATAATCACTAAATTGAGCCTAGCCAATTTTTTATAAGCACTATACCGATCGCAAATGACAATGACTTTCTTTGAACACCGATTTCCACAAGCCTTAAACCGTCAGATAACACCCTAAACATTTTTTAAGCAGTCCAAATAATGCTCAATTTCTTCAGAGCAACCCAGACCCTTCGGGTCAAATATCTGAAAAGAACTTTAACTATTACGAATTCATATCTTTTAGTGTAACAACTCAAACATCATAAGTTAAAATTGCCAAGGATATGTTTGTGTTGAAAAAGCCGGTAAGACATTAGTGCTTTATGCCTGACGCAGAGTATGGTTACAGGGGTTTAGCGACAATATCATTGGTGAAGTGCTACGGCACTATCCCGCTTGGGAGATAGCTTCGTAATAAACCCCTGCTCCACGAGCATATCATTCTTCAATTCAATTTAAATAGGAAAAAAATGATATGCGTAAAGATACTCAAAAAAGGCAAAGCAAGTCAAAGAAAAAAAGTGATCAAACACAAAATAAATTACCTCCCCATCTAGAACATATTAATAAAATGGCTGCTGGGATTGACATTGGTTCAAAATCCCATTGGGTTGCAGTACCAGAAGGAAGCGATGAAATTTGCATACGAGAATTTGGAAGTTTTACAGCGGATTTGCATGAAATGGCTAACTGGTTAAAGAAATGTGGAATTGAAACAGTAGCCATGGAATCAACAGGAGTTTATTGGATCCCGGTGTATGAATTATTGGAATCTCTTGGTTTTGAAGTAAAACTAGTTGATGCACGTCATGTAAAAAATGTCAGTGGGCGCAAGACAGATATATTAGATTGCCAATGGATTCAGCAGCTACATACTTATGGCTTGCTAAGTGGAGCCTTTCGGCCAAATGAACAAGTTTGTGCGTTACGTTCTTATCTGCGGCAAAGGAGTATGTTGATTGAGCGAGGATCAAGTCATATACAACATATGCAAAAGGCACTGAGTCAAATGAATATACAACTGCACAATGTTCTAAGTGATATTACAGGTGAGACAGGGATGCGAATTATTCAAGCCATTGTTGAAGGAGAGCGTGATCCTAAAATATTAGCCAGTTATCGAGATTACCGTTGTAAAAATTCACAGGAGATAATAGAGAAATCATTAACCGGTCATTATCGTGAAGAGCATGTTTTTGCATTAACTCAAGCTTTAGAGCTCTATGACACTTATAAAAGCAAAATAAAGATATGTGATAAAAAAATTGAAGAACAATTATCTACATTTGAGAATTGTTTAGTTGATAACAAATCTGAACCGAAAGAGAAGCCGACTAAACAAAAATCTAAATCTCATTGCAAGAACAAATTATCATTTGATGCTGCATCTCATTTAATTCGTATTACTGGTGTAGATTTAACAGCTATTCCAGGGATTGAAGCATCAAGTGCACTAAAAATTGTTTCTGAGATAGGGCTTGATTTAAGCAGATGGAAAAGCAGCAAACAATTTGCTTCATGGTTAGGATTATGCCCTGGGAATAAAGTGTCTGGAGGAAAACGGTTAGGTAGTAAAAGCAAGCGCACAGCAAATTATGCTGCCTCTACTTTACGTATTGCAGCAAGTACGCTTCATCATAGTGACAGTGCTCTGGGCGCTTTTTTCCGTCGTATAAAATCTAGGCTGGGAGCACCAAAGGCAATTACTGCTACAGCCCATAAATTAGGAACGATTATTTTTAACATGATCAAGCAGGGGGCTGAGTTTAATGATCTTGGACAAATTTACTATGAAGAGAGGTACCGTGACCGCATGATAAGAAATTTAGATTTGAAGGCGAAAACATTAGGATTTAGTCTTGTTAAAAACGATATTAAATCAACGGCTTAGAAAGCAGTTCTTTGGGAGCGAATTGCTTCATATTGCCGTTAGCGCGGATTAGTTATTGAAGTAAAAAGATAACTCAGTCCGGCCATTTTTAGGGTATCAATTTGTTGTTTAGTATTTTTAATTTTAATTGTTATTTTTATGGCGGACAAGAAATTATTCAAATAAATAATTAATAATTAGGCAATATTGCGAATAAACCAGGAAATTTGATTAAATATAGGCTAGAAATTAGCTTGTGCGCATAAACTAACCACATCGGTTTTAATTTTATAACAGACAAATATTAGCCTTAAAAAATGAAATTTAAGAAAGGAAAGAGGTCAATAAAGTCATTGTTTTTTATAGATTTTTATATTTTTTGATTAAAAAAAGAACTCAGGATATTTCAGAGTAAATGACGGTTAAAAGGCCTGTGGAAATCGGTGTTGAAATAAGATCAACAAAATGCGAGAGTACAACATTAGCACTTCGGGTTGGATCCATGCGGTAATATACCACAGAGATTGAGCGTATAAGCCAAAGGTACCAACGGTGTCCTGTCTTGCCTTCAATTTGTTGGTAAACTTCCCAGCGAGTCTCATCATTATGGAACCTATTTTCTGTCATTTGTTGCAAGTAGAATGCTTTGTAGACGGGCTCAAATAGAGGTGTTAATTTTTGTAAACCACCGGCAACCGTCCCAGGGGCAATAATAAGCCCAAGGCTTTTAAGATCATTCAATGTGCGATTGACAGGCTGTGCATGTAAATATTTTTTGAGCAATAGTTCTGCCCATATGGAGTTTCCAAAGGGGCTTCTTGGTATAAGCTTTGGTACAACTGGGGCTGTTATTATTTTGTGCCCGTGAGTGCATGTGCAATTTTTTACACATTTTTGACGTTTAATCCGACGGATATGAGCCGCAACTTCGACCTCAATAATGTCTGACTCTTCATAGGATGACAATAACGAGTATTCTAGACCGCATACTTCACAAGCTGTTTCGCTCGGTGGAATAACTTCAGGGATAATAGGGAGAGTTGGTCGCAGAGTGCGACCATGACTACTACTCCCTTTTTGCTGCCCTCGTGGTCGTCTTGAACGGTTACTCTTTGCGTTTGGATTAACATCGCCTTTCCCCCCGCTTTTTTCACTTTTTTTACCATACAAGCGTTGATTTAGATCCTTAATGATAGCGTCTTTATGCTGAATTTCTTCTTTGAGGATTTCCGTTTGAGCTAGGACTTCTTCATATCGGATCTGCAAATTGTCAGCTCGTGCTTTTTCACTATCTTTACCATCCAGGTGCTGTTTAAGATTACTAATCCTTGCATTTTTTTGCTTGAGTTGTTCCTTGAGGATTTCTTCTCGCCCAACCACTCTTTTATATTGAGTCTTCCAGTAGGCGGCTTGGCACTTGAGCTCCAAATAATCTTTTTGCGTGATCTGAATTAAACTCCCAAAGAACTGCTTTCTAAGCCGTTGATTTAATATCGTTTTTAACAAGACTAAATCCTAATGTTTTCGCCTTCAAATCTAAATTTCTTATCATGCGGTCACGGTACCTCTCTTCATAGTAAATTTGTCCAAGATCATTAAACTCAGCCCCCTGCTTGATCATGTTAAAAATAATCGTTCCTAATTTATGGGCTGTAGCAGTAATTGCCTTTGGTGCTCCCAGCCTAGATTTTATACGACGGAAAAAAGCGCCCAGAGCACTGTCACTATGATGAAGCGTACTTGCTGCAATACGTAAAGTAGAGGCAGCATAATTTGCTGTGCGCTTGCTTTTACTACCTAACCGTTTTCCTCCAGACACTTTATTCCCAGGGCATAATCCTAACCATGAAGCAAATTGTTTGCTGCTTTTCCATCTGCTTAAATCAAGCCCTATCTCAGAAACAATTTTTAGTGCACTTGATGCTTCAATCCCTGGAATAGCTGTTAAATCTACACCAGTAATACGAATTAAATGAGATGCAGCATCAAATGATAATTTGTTCTTGCAATGAGATTTAGATTTTTGTTTAGTCGGCTTCTCTTTCGGTTCAGATTTGTTATCAACTAAACAATTCTCAAATGTAGATAATTGTTCTTCAATTTTTTTATCACATATCTTTATTTTGCTTTTATAAGTGTCATAGAGCTCTAAAGCTTGAGTTAATGCAAAAACATGCTCTTCACGATAATGACCGGTTAATGATTTCTCTATTATCTCCTGTGAATTTTTACAACGGTAATCTCGATAACTGGCTAATATTTTAGGATCACGCTCTCCTTCAACAATGGCTTGAATAATTCGCATCCCTGTCTCACCTGTAATATCACTTAGAACATTGTGCAGTTGTATATTCATTTGACTCAGTGCCTTTTGCATATGTTGTATATGACTTGATCCTCGCTCAATCAACATACTCCTTTGCCGCAGATAAGAACGTAACGCACAAACTTGTTCATTTGGCCGAAAGGCTCCACTTAGCAAGCCATAAGTATGTAGCTGCTGAATCCATTGGCAATCTAATATATCTGTCTTGCGCCCACTGACATTTTTTACATGACGTGCATCAACTAGTTTTACTTCAAAACCAAGAGATTCCAATAATTCATACACCGGGATCCAATAAACTCCTGTTGATTCCATGGCTACTGTTTCAATTCCACATTTCTTTAACCAGTTAGCCATTTCATGCAAATCCGCTGTAAAACTTCCAAATTCTCGTATGCAAATTTCATCGCTTCCTTCTGGTACTGCAACCCAATGGGATTTTGAACCAATGTCAATCCCAGCAGCCATTTTATTAATATGTTCTAGATGGGGAGGTAATTTATTTTGTGTTTGATCACTTTTTTCTTTGACTTGCTTTGCCTTTTTTGAGTATCTTTACGCATATCATTTTTTTCCTATTTAAATTGAATTGAAGAATGATATGCTCGTGGAGCAGGGGTTTATTACGAAGCTATCTCCCAAGCGGGATAGTGCCGTAGCACTTCACCAATGATATTGTCGCTAAACCCCTGTAACCATACTCTGCGTCAGGCATAAAGCACTAATGTCTTACCGGCTTTTTCAACACAAACATATCCTTGGCAATTTTAACTTATGATGTTTGAGTTGTTACACTAAAAGATATGAATTCGTAATAGTTAAAGTTCTTTTCAGATATTTGACCCGAAGGGTCTGGGTTGCTCTGATCGAACGGCAAATGCTTTTCTAAGAGAGCTAGTGGGACTAACATTGATTGCTGCAACAGAAAACTATTCATCCCATTGTTATACTATAACTTTTCTTGCGTGTCCCGATTTATTTTTAATGCTTTCTGTCAGTGTCTAAAGTGGCATGTTGTCAATAACGTTGTTGGCCGAATGTTTACGTAGAAAGTGATTTTTTTTATTTGTTGCTCTTATTTTTTCATATTTATCATTATATTACGAGGTATGTAATTTTTTATTAAATAATAGGAGAGAGAATATTGTCATTTGTCAAAGATAAGTTCAGCCTGCCAAAGAGGAGTTCAGCAGGGCAGAGAGTTATTCAGAGAAGCCCCTCCAAACTGCCTAGTCAAATCAACATCTCAGCTATATAGAGAACACTACTTTGGCAAAAGTGCTATTTGGCGAACAAATTTGTGATCATGCTGAACTCTACTTTGGCAGAAGTAAGACTGAATTTATGGGGTGCTTGCTGAACTTATCTTTGGCAAATGACAAATATCGCACGCATAAGCGTTCAATTTCTGGACATAGAAAAACTGTGCTTGAGCTTCAGGGCACCGGAAAGAGACCTACCAACAGATGGGATTCGCGAGATTTTGGAAAAAAGAGCCATTTAATGTCAAATCATGCCAAATAATTCTGCAAGTGACAATAATAAAATAAACGATGGATAGTATGATGGTTTTATGAAAAAAATTACCTTAATACGCTTCTTACTATTTAGAGTTTGCAAAAGTACTGCTTTGCGATTTCAGTAGCTTGTTTTTCTCTGTGCACTTGAGCATTGCCCGTTAAACCAGAAATTTTACAATTAATTTCCTGCGGTAATCTTGAAAATAAACAATGGTTATCTCGATAACCCTGGGCTAATATCCTGGCTGCCTTTCTTATTTCATGATGACTCTTATTTTTTTTAACAGCGATTTCTTTATTCCGTTCGATAAGTAAATTTATTTCTTCTATTGGTATTGCATCGCCGATTTGGTTACGTCCAAGATTAAGTTGAGTAAGTGTTATGTTTTTTTCTAAGGCCAAAGCAAGGTCTTTTGCTCCCACTGTACCGATTTGGTTATACTCAAGGTCGAGTTGAGTAAGTGTTGTGTTTTTTTCTAAAGCCAAAGCAAGGTCTTTTGCTCCCGCTGCACCGATTTGGTTATCTATAAGGTTAAGTTGAGTAAGCGTTGTGTTTTTTTCTAAGGCCAGAGCGAGATCTTTTGTTCCTGCTGCACCGATTTGGTTACTACCAAGGTCGAGTTGAGTAAGTGTTGTGTTTTTTTCTAAAGCCAGAGTAAGGTCTTTTGCTCCCGCCGCATCGATTTGGTTAAACTTAAGGTCGAGTTGAGTAAGCGTTGTGTTTTTTTCTAAGGCCAAAGCAAGGTCTTTTGCTCCTGCTGCACCGATTTGGTTACCCCAAAGGTCGAGTTGAGTAAGCGTTGAATCATTGTTCCTCAAACGAATAAGTGCTTCCTCTTGAATCTGCATTTAGGCTTCTCCTTTAAAAAAATAGCGCTTAAACAAAATGAAAGGGGGGAAGACAGGATACATGTTATGTGCTAGCACATAACATGTATCCTGTCTTCCCCCTTAATGAGAGCTTAACTGGACAAAAAAAATTCTGCTCGCAAAATATTTTTTCAGAACCTGAAGCTTGGAGTTCTGCTATCTGAGCTTCAAAACCGCTATTTGGTCAGCAGTTAAGGTCTTGGCATAACCAAAGTTTATTTTCACTCACAAAAGTCTAGAGGTTATGATAGAATTCCTATCATATTTGAAGTGCGGCTTTAATGATAGGGTTTTGATAGTGTTTAACGTCATCCATTAGGGCTAGCCTTATTGATAGGCATTCAATATAGGGGCAGATAAAAGATGCTGATCGAATAGCATCACGATTGCTGGCATTTTGTGGAACCATCGATCACAGGGATGCAGAAAATGTGGCTGTAATTAGTGTGGTATAACAACAATGTCTACGTGGCAATGGAAACTCATTGATTAAACAAAGACGAGATGTTTTGTCAAATCCAAGAAAGCTAGAAAAATTGGCGCTAACAACAGACCACAAAAATTTTCAGCTTATTCGAGGTGCTGTTTGTGTAACACGAGATCCAAAACATGGGAAATGCGCTAAGGTGGATTTGGACACCCTAGATGAAATTCTATAAGATTTTTCTGGTTTTTCTTAAGATTCTTTAATATATTTGACAATTACAAATATCTATTTAATACAATCAATTCGATCAGTTTTTGCTTTTTTAAAGATACTCACAATGGCGAATACAAAATTGGGTCGTCCTGTTGCAGGGCTAACCAGTGCATCGCTTAACAAAATGAAGACTCCTTGCATTCAATAATGTTTCTTGAATGTTTTACATAGTTCAATAGTCATTTCATTTTTTTATGGCCATTTATCAACTAACGTAGATCTTAACTATAGGGAAACTTAACAGAGGGAACATTGGTATGCTGACAACACTTTATTAGATGCTTGTTCAATTAATTAAAACGAACAGTATTTTTATAAATATCCAGAAAATCATCACTTAATACAATCACACAATCTTTTGGGGGATAAACCAGTGCTAAAACAACAACCTACCCATCAATCCAATCAAAAGCCAACAAGTCAACAGCCTGTTGTTACCAACCAGCTGTTATTGGAGCAGTTGAAACAATCTAAACCGTTTGAAAACTATCAGCAATTAAGTACATACTATCAAAGCTTACCAGCGATAGTGCAGAGGCAAATTATATTCGAGGCACCCTCACTTCACAACATATTCCTAATATCAAAACGACAAATGAAGCATTGATTGATTTGGCCCAGCTTGCCTATTGTGGCGAAGAAATAGCAGAAGCAGTCTTTAATCAACTTGTCTATTTAGCAAAGAGCCCCGGGTAGTAATTTATTGAATGTTTTTGGTGCTGTGGTAGTACTGTGTGATGCGCTTCAAACGCATCAATATCAAACTTCTGATGAACAATTGATTAACTTATTGATATTGATAGCACAGTGCATTGAACAGACGCAACAAACCACCGGTATATCAACCAATGCGATGATATTGCGACTGTTGGCTGCGATGAATGCAGTACTTGATACGATATTATTACGCGCATTGGATGAAAATAATATGGCGACTATGGGAAAAATGCCATACGAAGAATTAAAAAATACATGGGGCATTTAGAGAAAAACTTGGATAAATCAAAAGCCAATCACCCATGGCCTTATTTTTTATCCCAACGAGCGATGAAAAGTATTGAAGCTGTGCAGGTGGTTAAAACAGCTGTTGAAGAAAAGAAAGATAGAATAGCAGCACTAAAATCGGCGGGTAAAATAGTGGGAGGTTTAGTAGGTGTAGCAGGTGCTACTGCCATTACAGTTACTACATTTGGCGCAGGCACTCCAATTTTAGCTGTGGCTATCATTGGGTTTGGCGCAACTGTTGTTGATGCCTTTAAGTCAAGCAAAGAAATTATTGAGGGCATAAGAAGTGCTCATAAGAGTCTAAGCAACCAACACGCAACATCACTTAATTGGTTTCAAAACATGAACTTTTCTAATAATGAGGCTCCAAAAAAACCGCTGTTGAACTGGGAAGAAGAAGTTGCTCCTGCCATTAACGGTGTTATCGAAAAATTGAATTCTGGCGAACTGAAGAGTTCATCAGATGTTGAAAAAATGGCAATGATTTATTTTATGACAACATTACTAGTGAATTCGCATGCGCCCAAAGAAGGTTTAAAGAAAGTACGTGATATGCTGATACAATTTTATAATGCAAGTCGAAAGGAACCCCATGTTCAATTATTTATTTTAGAAAGTTTTTGTCAATTATATACAACCACTATCCACCACGAAACGATTCCAAAAGTCACAGCAGCTAAGTATGAGTCAATTCTGCTGGGAGAAAAACCTACAAATGATAAGGAGGTTAATAAAAACTACAAAAAACTAGCAACGTTGCTTAAAGAGCAAATACAAACCGTACATCAAGATAAATCACAGCAATATTTAATGGTCAAACCAACCGAACATCGTCTGATGCAAGAGGCATGGTTTCAGTGGTATCAGAACGACCGTGCATTATATATTATCAATGATCAATTAGCTAACCTAGTGGCCCAACATCCGACCACTGATTTGGAAAAGCAGGAACATAAAGCAACGTTAATTAAATTAAGAACGCAATTTGATGACCATCGGATTAGTTTGAGTTTGGATAATGAAGCCTTAACTTCAAAATGGGGACGCGAGTGTTATGAGAAAATTGAACAAGTTTTTTCACAGATGAAGATTAGCAGCACCGCCATAGTATCGCCAATATTTGCTAGACAATCGATTTGGAAAATTCGTGGTAAGATTATTCGTGGGAATTATAATCAGTACACTGCTGTTGCGGCGGAAGAACAAACACTCAAGAATTTTGGTTTCACAAAAGAGGACTTTAAGGAACTCATATTAAAGGGGGTAAGGACAGATTTTTTTAAAGAATTAAATGTTACGACAGAAGAAGAAAAAAAGGAAGCTGATGAATTTATGCAAATGTTAGCAAAATGCGTAGACTTAGACCTTGCCGAAAATGGCAAAATCATTGCGGGCAATGAAAATTTAGCTGAGGGTTTGAGAATATTGTGCAGTGAACTTGAATTCACTGAGAAGCCAATTCGATCAGACACGCCGTTTTGGCACCAACCGCCCCAAGAGATTAAATTTAATGAGCAATCAAAAAAAGTATTCTTAGAACTGAAAAAAACGTGTCAGTTTGAAGTTGGGCTAATCGTTGGTAACGGTAAGCCGATGGTTCGTATTACCATCAAACCCTCTGAGCAATCCAATCAGGTGGTAACAGAATCACTGATAAGCATATTAAAGAGCAACTTATTAAGCGATTTAGCTAAAAATAACATTAAGGTACTACCTGATGAAAAAGTAAATTCAGAAGGTTTAATTCTCGAATTGACTGGTTATGCAAAAACATTAAGAGTCGTACATGCTTGGTTATGTCAAGTGGCAGCAATTCCGTTTCAACCTGAGTTCGAGGAAAAGGATAGTGCAAGGTATCGATGCAATGTCATGTAGGGACTGCTACTCAGCTGTTTCCGTGAGATTTATCGTGGATTTTTTGCATAGAAAATAGAGAAGTCATGGTGACTCTCCATTAAGAGAATCCCTGTCTAAGATAAAAGTAACGGTAATGATTTGCTAGTCTGAGGTATATGGGCTTTTAGGCTGGCGGTTTTCTGAAGGAACGAAGATGCAAAAGCATATATTGGGTACAATGGGGTTCGGTGATTTACGTCAGATTGAAAATCTAACCATTACTGTCAATGCGCTTAAAACGCTATGTCGTGACTCAGCAGACTATGCTACAAGTGGCCCTATAAAATTTCTTAAAGAGATTATTGAATTATCTTGTCATGATAAGCAACAAAAAATAAAAGAAGACGAGAGAAAAACGAATCAAAATTTTTTGGAAAAGCTTGAAAAATTGGAGGTTGAAAAAGGGGGCACACTGGTGTTGGGTAATGTAATATCCCACATTCGTTTAAAAATCGTTGATAATAAAGAGTCGGTGGAGCTAGACAACCTCGAAACCAAGCTACAAGAAACTGTCAATACTCTGAAAAAATTACTGAGCAATAAAGCAAATCTGACAATGCTATTCCCTTTAAATGTTAAAGGTTTAAAGAGGATACTGCAAATTAGATATCACGAGAAAAAAACTTTTTCAGATAAACAATTAGATGATGGTACCCTGACATTTATTAATGTGGCTTTGTCAAAAATTGAGAACCTATTCTTTAAAACGTTACCAAACGAAAATAAAGTTGAAAGCGGGCTTACAGAGCAAGCACCGAGAAAAGTGTTAATTTATGGAAAAGGGGGTATCAAAAAGAATGTGTTGTGCGAACATCTCACAATCCAATGGGCAACTGCAATTGAAGAAGATTCTTGTTCTATAGCTTTCACTTTCATAAAACAGTTTAAAGCCATTTTTTGGATAAAGCTGGAAGAACTAGCTACTGTATTTAGTGAGAAGTTCAAAGAAGAAATTACTTTAGTCGAGATGGTGTTGGCTTGTTGTTTAAAGGATCACTCATGGAAAGAGGAAACAAAAAAGCGAGAACTCTACTTCTGGCTTTACGAACACCCAGAAGAAACATTATTTATTTTAGAGGGCTATGATAAAATTGCAGAGAGTTTAGTCGTTGATAATAGTGCGACAAGCACATTCAAGTTCAAGCAAAATCTACGCATGTGTTTGGAGAGTATTTTTGACCAAACAGACTAGGGTGTCCAAAAACACCCTAAATTCAGTAGATTTAATTTCCCATGAAATAGACCCTACTTTTCATCGCCTCACCTAAAATTTTGGCAACGAATTTTGATAATATTCTTTGTAATCGTCAGGGTTCCAAAATTTTTTACAGATCTGACAAGTATCCCAAGGTTCTTTATGCCCATCGCTATAATGTGAATAACACAAACTAAATCGTTCGTGTGTGTATTGACATCGCCCATCCCCCGAAATGATAAAAATGCCGTATCACAGCAAATCCACTGATCACAGCATGGGGTTTTGATTAAAGGTTTATCGGTATCACCGCAAAAACGACAATGTTCCCCTGCGATGAGCTTTGCTTGTGTGCGATCATGAGTCATATTTACAAAATACCTTTATTTTTGCTTGTTAATAATCAGATAACGTGTATTGTGTCATTCCATTTGATAAATGGAAATGGATTTATGAGTAAAGTATGGAAATTAACCAAAGCTCGCGATGGCTGGAAGAAAAAAGCAAAAGACCGCGGGGCTACTGCGCGTGCGTTGCGCCAAAGAGCTTTCCTAGAATAAAAGCAGATCGTGACCGCCAACAGAAAACATTGTTCAATTAAAAGAGAAATTAAAATCACAGTATCAAAAAATGTCGATTAATCGACCAAACAAAGTGGCGCTTGTTCATATCGTGCTTTTATTATTCCTGGTTGGTCGCATTGGATTTCGTGCAATTTCCAGGGTGTTAAGTGTGCTTGGTCCATCACTTGGCTTGATGAAAACTCCATGCGCTCAAACAATCAGCAATTATATTTTCCGCTTATCTATTGCTAAAACCCAGGCAGTTTTTGAAAAAACTGGACGCCTCACAAAAAACTTTACCAACGAATCTATTTGGATGCTGGATCTGAGTATTGGGCTGGGTGCTGGTAAAATTCTCAGTATGCTTTATCGTTAAATCTCAAGCACCATCAGCAGATAGATCATGCGCCTACGCTTCAAAATGTAGACTGCATTGCCGTTTCTGTGGCTTCATCCTGGACAGGTGAGACGATAGCTGCTTTTTTAAAAAAAGTAATAAATAGTGTTGGCGGTGCGCCTGGTGTCTTTTTTTAAAAGATGGCGGAACTGATCTTGCCAAGGCAATTGATCTGTTAAATTTAGAGGAAAATGTAACCCCAGAGCATCGCTGATATTTCGCATGTCATCGCTAATTTATTCAAGCATACCTATGGCGAACATCCCTTGTTCAGCACATTTATTTCCGCATGCGGTAAAGTGTTCAAAAAATCTTAAACAAACGGTTTTGGCTTGTCTCGCGCCACCCAAAGTATCGACCAAGGCGCGATTTATGAATTTACATCGATTGGTGGAGTGGGCAAATTTATTATTACAACACTCACCTCGAGGCAACGCCGCAGCAGGCTCGATACTCGCCAAGCTACGTGCTAATCTGGATCAATTGCCTGAGTGTAGAGCATTTATCACTTTATTTTTGCGTGATGCATTGCCATTGCTGGCCTGCAGAAGATTCTCAAGAAAAGCGGGCTCAGCAAAAAAACTTATGGTTTATGCAAAAAATTAATCTCGAATCTACCTGTCACATCGCCTATTAGAAATGGATTCACTGAGTGGGCCGAAAAACATTTATCGATATCCAGTTGACTAAAATTAGGCGGAACTGGTATGCCCATCAGTACTGACGTATTAGAATCATTATTCGGTGTTGGCAAAAGATTTGGTACGGGGCAGATAAAAGATGCTGATCGAATTGCATCACGACTGCCAGCATTTTGTGGAACCATCGATCACAGGGATGGCAGAAAATGTAGTTGCAATTAGTGTAGTACAACAACAATGTCTACGTGGCAATGGAAACTCATTGATTAAACAAAGACGCGATGTTTTGTCAAATCCAGGAAAGTTAGAAAAATTGGCGCTAACAACAGACCATAAAAATTTTCAGCTTATTCGAGGTGCTGCTTGTGTAACGTGAGGTCCAAAACATGGGAAATGCGCTAAGGTGGATTTGGACACCTTACAAACCTTATGTCATACTGACTTCACGTTCAAAAGAAATTAATAATGCTTATAAATTTGACTGTTGCTTAAATAGTAAGGATTTTATGCCATCACAAGGTATTAAACCTAAAAATAATTTAGAAAAGAAAGAAGGATTTGATCTGTCGGGATCTAATTTCAAGAATCTTTGTTCGCATGTCAATCAATTCATTGATAAAACTCTCTTTATTAAAGAGTTAGAAAGTTCTTCAACCTCAATAGAACTTATTCTCAGACCGAGGCGTTTTTTTAAAACATCGATGCTCTCTATGCTTTCTTATTTTTATGGAAAGCCTAAGAAAAAATATTTATTTGAAGATAAAGACATTCATATCTATCACAATATCATGAACGAGCAGGGAAAATACCTTGTTTTATTTTTAACTTTTGTAGGGTTCAGTTGTATTACCTGGGACAAAGCCTTAGGAGATATTAAAAACAAAATAGCTAATTTATATAAAAAATACTATAAAGTGCTTTATGAAAAGTTAGAAAAGTTTGAACGAGAGGAATACGATGAAGTCATAAAGAGAAAGGCCGATGAGAGTGTTTATAACAATGCCATAAAAACGTTAGCTTTATATATTAATAGAATAACAAAACAAAAAGTAGTCATCTTAGTGGATGAATATGATAAGCCGTTTGATGTTGCCTATCAAAAAGATTATTACGATGATATGCAATCCTTTATGACGACTTTTTATACTTGTTGGACTAAAGATGAAAACTTCTCTAATTATATTCACAAGGTAGTTATTGTTGGATTTTTGCGTGTTGCTAAAGCAGGGATTTTTTCGGGGCTTAATAATTTAAGCGTTTATTCTGCTTTAAAGGATAACCGGTATAAGACTTATTTCGGATTAACTTATGAAGAGGTTAGTGATTTATTAAAAAGAAATTTGCCGTTATTAGACCAAAATAAAACTTTGTACATTCTTGAGGAACACTACGGAGGTTATCAATTTGGAAGCGAGACGGTTTTAAATCCTTTATCGATCATTAACTATATCAGTGAAAATGTAAAAAAATCAATACTACCCCAACCATTTTGGCTTGAATCAGTCTGAATCAAGCACCATTTTCTCTTATTTTAATAAGATGCGGAATGAAAAGAAAATTACAATTGATAACCTTTCTGCTTTGATTGGCCAAAACGAAGAAAATCCTTATCGCGTAATCTTACATGATAATATAACGTTTCAAGACATTGAAAAAGAAGAAAATGTATTTTGGAGTTTTTTATTATACAGCGGTTATTTAGCTGTTAGACCGAGCTTTAATGTCAATGCGAATAAAAGAAAAGATGAATATGAATTATATATCCCTAGTCTGGAGATTTATGGTTTTTATAAAGATTTTTTCTTTGAAAGAGTAGAGTTTAATCCAAATCATACCAATTGCCCAAATTTTTTTAATATCAACCAACGACTTCGGGAATCACATCATGATAAATTAAAGGCTTATGTCGAAGTATTAAAGACCAAACAATACAATGAGATCGTCAGAGCAATTTCAGAAATAAAGTTACTGACAGAACTTAAAGATAAGGGGTTATTTGAAGCTATTTTGGATTTATTTTCTACAGATAATCTTCAATATTGTCAAGATGCTTGGGACATTATTACTCATTTTCGTAAGAATTCTGATCCCTTAGTTTTTAATAAACTGATAACCTTGTTATCTTCAAATAACTATCAGATATTTGATTATGTATTAAACTTACTGAGGAAACTCAATAAATTAAATGATAGAGCTGTAGAAGAAGCGCATATTGAAAATTTAAAAAGTGGTGTTCTCTCTAGAATTCAATATTCATTTGAATATTTAAGTAAAAATCAACAGTTTTTTAAAGAAGATATTATCAAAGTTTACATTAATCATCTATCGAACAAAGATAAACATGTCAGAGAACATGTATTAAAAAACCTGCCATTTATCCAAGACAACCTAAATGCTCTACAGGTTCTTAAGAAGGTAATTCAAGAAAATATTCTTAGTCCAGATGAAGATATTCGACAAAGCGCAGTAATGTCCTTACAAGCCATTGACCAAGTTGCCCATGAAGAATTTATTAGTGTTTATGAACAAGGCTTAAAGCAGTTAGATTTGGAGATTAAAAAAACCGTACTTACTTTGCTGGGTTCTATTGAGCAACACAAAGCTTCAACTCTTGATTTATTATTGCCATTGTTAGAGGTCAGTGATGAAACCATAGGTTTAGTGACTGTTAAAATTCTTAAAAATGTAATGATTGAAAGCTACAAACAAAAAACAGCATTCAAGTTAGTTGAACTACTTCAGAGTAGGACACCTCAATCTAAAATGATAGCCATGCAAGCATTTAGCGATATTGAATATTTCTCTGTATTAACGGAGAACATAAGAAATACTATTGTTGATTTACTACTAGATCTCTTAGAGAACCGTCAAACGGATGACAGTGATGAGAAGAAAATCAGCAGAGACTCCATCGATTTATTACTTAAGATTATAAGTAGCAAAATGCAGGTAATATCAGAAGAAAACTTTATCAAAAAATTACTTTCTATATTGAAAGATAAGAAAGAATCTTTGGAGCTCAGGAAAGTTGCTTATAAAGCGCTTTTAACCAGTGGGAATAATGAAGATAGACTCTTTAATTTACTCATTGAGAATGCTCGAGATGACGATATTTCAGCGAGAGTGTTTTTTGTTGAAAGCTTAGGTCATTTGAGATTCATATCGATGGATAGAAATAAATTAATTGATACTTTAATTACTGCTTTAATTGATCAGAATTCACTAATCAGACGTTCTGCAGCAACTTCATTGACTGTGCTAAAAGTAGACGAAGATGCAGAAATTATTTCTAGACTTCAAGATTATTTAAAAAACAACAATCCTGATATACGCCAGACTATCATCGAATTTATATTACAAATGTTTAACAATAGGAAAATAAAGGATGATCAGAAAGGCGTACAATTGTTACGTATTTTAGTTCGCCAATTATTGAATGAAAGTGATGTTGAAATTCAAAGAAAAAATATTGTCTGTATTAAGTCTACTCATGGGAAAGTACTGAAAAGCATACAGCTAAAGGATGAAATAACAGTTTTAATAGATAGTATTAAAAATATATTCAGATACTCGACAGCTCACATTAGAAAGCTTGCTATTTCTATCATGAAACAATTTTATGTTCAAGACAAACCAAGCTTGATTGCTTTTTTTATTGAGACTATGACTATATCGGAAGCTCATACTAGCAAAATAGAAATCATGATAGAAGCATTAACGGAATTACTTATACAGATGAAAGTAAAAGAGGATATGCCTGTTAATTCGGATACTAAACAACGGTTTTTGTTGATAATCGCCGAAAGTTTATCTCATGCCGCGGCAGATGTTAGAAAGCTGGCATTTGGGTTTTTGAACAAGCCATTTATTTTAGGTGACTCAGTTCAGAAGATATTAATTACAAATGTTAATCATGCGGATCCGAATGTTAGTCAGGATACATTAACGTATTTTATCCATCAAAATTTTTCTGAGATCCCCCAAGAGCTAGTTGATGCAATATTACACTTATTAGAAACTAATCCATATTCTGAATTACGCGCTTTAGGAGTAAAATTGTTAAACGCACCTAATTTTACTCATCAAATTATAGACGTTTATTCGAAAAATATTGAAAGTCGTATTCCAGAATTAAAAGAAGCAGGAATACGCGATATTTCAACTATCGAATTTTTTAATATAAAAATACCAGTTACTCTGATTGCAGTCTTAGCAACTAATTTAAATGCTGCTGATGACAAAATAAGAAATCAAACACGTTTATTCATTGACAAGATGAATCTAAAGGGACATCCGATAATCTATAATGCACTAGCAAAAAATATAGTTCATCCTAATAAAATAATAATCGCAGAATCGTTAAACGCATTAATTGAATTAGAAGATTCACGAGCAAATGATGCGGAGTACTGGGATAATCGAGGGATTGCCAATAGCAAATTAGAGAACTATGAAGAAGCAATAAAAAATTATAACAAGGCAATTGAATTAGATAAAAGTAATTCAATGTATTGGGATAACAGAGGGACTGTAAACTATCATTTAAAGCAATATTCAGAAGCAGTTAAAGACTATGATGAAGCTATCCGGTTAAATCCGAAACAACCCACATATCTAAAAAACAGAGGTTATGCAAAAAGGGAGTTGGGCGATACAGAAGGGTCAAAAAAAGATTTTGATGAAACAAATAAATTGGCGGCATCATTTGAATTGGATACAATCCGTGAATCTAATAAAGATAAAAAGGCAAAAATAACCTCAGTAGTTTCTGAAAAAATACTATTATTCCCCAAAGGCCTTTTTGACTTTTGTGAAATAGAAAAGAAGGAACTCTATTTGGTGGATAAAACAAAATTTATTGTTGATGTTCTTAGTAATACTACTAAAGTTAAATTCATTACACGTCCTAGTCGTTTTGGCAAATCATTGGCCTTGAGTATGCTAGAGTATTTTTTGGATTTTGATAAGTTTAAGGAATTAAAGGGAACTTTAAAATATGATCCTTTTGAGAGCTGTGTTGTTCATCATGAACAGATGTTAATAGAAACACACAAAGGAAAATATACGGTTATTTATTTGAACTTTCTAGAATTGGCTGAAGATAGTTATGAGAATTTTCTCGGCACATTAAAAGTAGCATTAAAAGATTTACATGAAAAATATTCATACGTAAAAAATGAAAGTAATACAGCTTATTATAATAAAATTTGCAATCAAGAAATTAATGATACAGTACAACTATCAAAAGCATTAAATCAGTTATGTAACTATATCTATACTTATAACAAAACTCATTTTCTAGAAGATGACCATCATAATAAGCCCATTATTTTGATTGATGAACTTGATGCGCCTTTGCTCAAAGCTTCTATCCGTGGTTATTTTTCTGAAGCGTTATCTTTCATTCAACAATTTTTATTGTTAACTTTAAAATCTACAGAACAAGCTTACTCAATGGTAATTTTATCCGGCATTATCCGTGTGACGGGCAGTCAGTTACTGTCTACTTTGAATAATATCAGTGAATATTTTTCGATGAAAGAGGATATCTTTTCCGATTGCTTTGGTTTTACCGAAGATGAGGTAAAGAAAATATTGGCACAATGCAAACCTAACCTTGAGAACGAATACCCAAAATTGTTAGAGCGATATGGATATTATTATTGCGGAAATAAAATGTTATTTAATCCTTGGTCGATTGCTCATGCCATTACCGAAAGTCGGATTGATTATCAGGATCATTGGATTAAATCACAACACGATACGTTTATTAAAAGTGTACTTGAGAGTTTATCGGAGCAATCGAAAGGACTTGTGAAACAATTATTAAAAGAACACTTTATTACAATGGTCGTTACTGACCAGGTATCTTGTATTCACCCGACTGAAGAACTTTCTTTTCTTCGATGGAAGCAGGGCCAAGAGCTTAAAGAAATCAAACAAATGACAAATTATGCATTATTATTGGATGACGAAGGCCAGTGGTACTATCGTTATGCAGATGCTGTCCAGAAAGGTAGCTTTCACATTGAAAAAATTAACGCACAAAAGAATGGCGTTATTTTTCTTCTGTTAAAAAGCAAAAATCTGATATTCTCAGGTGATCCACAGAAAATTAATATTGGACGGTTATAATGAAGACCGTGAGTTCAAAACGGAATTATTAAGTTTGCTTGTCAAAGAAAAAGAAATTATTTGCCTGGATGAAAAAGTGTGGCTATTAAGCCTTTTATACGCCGCAGGGTTTCTAACGGGCATTCCGTTTACTAAAGAGGACAAAAAAATAAATGAATTTGAGTTTAGGCTCATGGTGCCGAATGAAGAGATTTTTAATTTTTACATTCAAGAGCTTGGGCTCGATAAACAGGAATATCCATATCAAAAACGCAGTGAGGTGATAAAAAAAGTCAGTAATAATTATTACACTCAAGCTAAAATTGACAGTGTGTTAAGTCGGTTAAACATTGATGATGCTTCTGACCAAAAAATGCTATCTCTTTTCTATGTGTGCACTTGGTTATCCCATGCTTCTATTCCTTTTACACTTTTAGAAGCATTAACAAAACCATCTGATGTCTCGCGTTTCATCCATGAACTTGAAAAAAAAATTCTTTATTGAGAAAAGAGATTTGGAAGCGAGGTCAATTGATTTCAATCCTGCAGTGCACAAACAACTCATGAATTATTTTAATCAGATTGTTAAATCAAATGGGCTTTTTTAAAAGACATCGTTATTAATTTGATACGGGTACTTGAACAGCATTTTTTTTATCAAGATTTTAGACAACTTGATGTCATTCTTGCCCGACATTTTATGCGTTTTTACCCGCATGTTTTTCATTTGGTGAACCGGTGTTTAGATGAACGTCAGTTTTTTGCCTATAGCAAAACATTGCTTTTTAACCTTGCACATCATGAGCTTTTTATTTACGCTCAATTTGAAAAAGCACGCGATCATTTAAATCAATACATTCAAGGTTTTGATTCTAAAAAAGAGGCTGCCCAGAAACTACGAGTGGCGGCAGCCTATACCTTGCTAGGTATTGCTTACCATCGTCTGAATGAATTTAAAAAAACGATTGAAACCTTCCATGAAGCAGATAGGCGCTATCAAGACTTAAAAAAGGTCGATGCTACATTATTAAAGACAGTTAATTATTGGCATGCCCATAATTATGCCAATCGAGCACGAGTATGCCAAGATACCGCAGAAAACGAACAATGTTTGCAGTCATTTCAGGATGCAGTGAAGCTTTATGTTCAATCAACCATCCAAGAAACCAAATGGATAGAAGCGATTACTATGAATGTACGCTTAGAACTACTGTTTGAAGAAGTGCGTCAAGGGTTAAAAACACCTGCTAAAGCCATGGAAGAAGCTAAGCCTATGGAAATTAATAATGCTGTTTTAAATGAAAGCAATCAGCCTGCATTATCCACTCGAACGACGCCATTGATTGTTGCGCGAATTAAAGTAATGCTTGCAAGGCTATACTGTTCTCTTGAAACCAAGAAAAATAGACAATACGCAAATCAGTTGTTAGACAGCGCAGAGGGGGTGATTACTACTATTTTAGGGCCTCATCATTTTGAATTAATCCATGTTTTTTTTGTGCAATTACAACTGTATCCCTTGTATCCTGATTACACGAATTGCTACCAGCGGGCCGTTAATTTGTTGACGGCTGCCTCACTGAACAAAACCCATTTACTTTTCTCAAGACTAAATTTGATGATGGGCAGGATATATTATAATTTAGGCTATCCAGCCCAAGCGCTAAGATGTTATCAGGAAGCTGTATTGCCCTATGAAGGAGCAGAAAAAAATCCTTCGCTGCCCAGTACGCATCCTGCTTTAGCGGTATTGCATAATGTCATGGGTGAAGCCTTGCGGATCCAGGGAGAGATGTCATCGGCACGTTTGGCTTATGATAAGTATTATGCAAATTGTAAAGAACTGTACAGTGAAAATCATTATCATTGTTTCATTGGGCTGAATAATTTAGGTGAACTCTATTTATCTCAATTGGCACTTAAAAAAGCCGAAACCAGTTTATATCAAGCTTGGCTCGGCATAAAACGTTTTTTCGGGGATTATCATATTTATACTTTAACGGTGTATACGAATTTGATCCGGTGCCGTTTTTTACAAGGACAATACAGTGATTTGTACCATAGTTCTGACATCATTTTCGAAAGTATCAATAAAACCAAAGAAGAAGGGTATGATCCTTTATTGGTAATGGATATTATGTATCACTATGGACGCTTGTATCTTGAATTAAGGCATTATGATTTAGCGCAATTGTTTTTAGAAAAGTCGAAGGAGTTGATAATTAAAGGATATTCTTCTCATCCTCGTTATACGCAAGTCGCCAGTGAATTGATGGTGGTTTATGCTTATCAAGATGACTTTAAGCAAGCCATCGAGAGGATGAAAAGCGCAAAAAATGTTTTTAAAAACCTCGCTTGGCTTACTTATCCTGACTATCTCAATTTTTTAGTGAATGTGATGCAGGTATTGTATTTAGCTGAGGGCCATGAAAAATCCAATGAAGTGCAAGCGATAAAGCAACTGTTTACCATCGATAATCCTAGTCTTTTTTTGTGTGACATTATTAAAAAATACCAAAGCTATGGTGAATCCTATTTTGTCATAGAGCTCATCAAAGCAAAATTTTTGTTGAGTCAGTTGTATGAAAAACAACATCACTATAAAAATGCAATTGATACCTTAGAAGAAATAATTGGCATGATGCAAGGAAAGGTATCTGAAAATTATCATGGCCATGCGGAAGTTTATTATGGATTGGCTCAAGGCCATCAATTACTTGCTTTAGCGCAAGATACCACAAGCAATGTCTATTTAAATTATCGTCAAGCGTCCCAGAAGTATTTAAGGCATTATCAAGGCATGAAGCGTGTGATTTATTCTGAAACAGTTATCCACCTGACTAAAAAACTTAAGGCGCGTCATTTGTTTGGATTTATCACGGTGCAAACGCTTGAGCAACAGTTAGATATAGTCAGGGTTTCTGACGATATTGATTTTATAGATAGGAAGCGATCCAAGATACCCTTGAGTGTTACAAAAAACTTTACCACCATGCATCATCAGAAAATAAAAGGCATTTTTTGCCCCAGTTAATTGCATTCACCTATGTGTTGGATGACTATCAGGGCGCAAAGCGCTATTTACAGGATTATCAAGCATTAGGCGAGGACGTCCTTTATTTAGATATTTTAGCATTAGCGGGCATTATTTCGACGGATGTACAGAAGCTGCATGACGAAATGGATGCTGTGATTAAAAAGCTTTCTACGGATACAAAAGAGAATTGGAAACGTAAGGCAATCATCTATCATAATTTGGCTTGTTTTTATCAAGCGTTTGCGCACCAACAGCAGTTATTTTTTAATGCATCTAATCAACGGGATTTACTGGATACGGCAGAGCAGTTTTTTGTAGAGGCCATTGACTTAGCTGGTTTAACGGCTACTAAATGTGCGTATATCAATTTTCTTTATCAGCAAAACCAAATAGAGACCATTCTTGAATTGATGGAGGATGGCCAGTACGAGAACAGTGTTTTATCCGATGATGACATTCAAATATATAGTATTGTTGAAAAACCTGTTCAAATTGACGCGCTGCAGCACATCATCAGTGGGGAAAAGACAGTAACTGTTAACCAAAAAGTGTTAATGCTTTACTTATTTTTGCTGAGTTTTTTAAAACCCAATGTACAAGAGTACCCTGAACAAGTTAAAGCCTATTTTGCTGAATTGGCAACCTTATTGGAAAAGGGAACATCCTTAAATGCTGATGACACGATGCCCATTAGCTGTTATTTAATGGCAGACATCGCTTATCAGTATTATCAAACGACATCAAGAGAAAACTATTTAAGACAGGCAGAAGTATACATTGACCGATGTATCGATATTTACGCTGCACGGCATGCGTTCAAAAAATGCTATTATGTGGATAAACTCAAGGAAAAATTAAATAAAATAAAAAAACAAAAACCAATGCCGATTATTGGTTCGGTGGAACACTTACGGGGCTCGCCCCCCAGTTCTTTGCCGACGTCTAGAGCAGCAGGCAATCTAAGTTTTTCGACTAAAAAAAACTCTTCAAATGACTCGAATATCTCCCAATTGGTTGCCAGGAATTCCTTTTTCTGAAGAATCGCTGGACGCACCGGAACCCATGGCTTTGGATGAAACTGAAGAAGACAGTGTTTCTATCGATACGCATTTGTTGTCTGACGTTAACGTACAATTCATCAGTGCTTTAAAGCAAACGTGTCTGATAGCATTTCATTGGTTGGTTCAGGTAGAAAAAAACAAAGTTATCATGGCTTTGGAATCTCACTATGCATGGGACAGCGTGTTAAGGCCCTTATTAATGGATGCGCTTAGAGCGCTGCTTGCGATGGTATTAAATAGATATGAAACTTTATTTGGGCACTGTTCTATTCAAAGTGATTTCCAAACTCTTTCTATTCAATTAAATAACGTAGCGGCAGCAGATTGGTTAGGGGCGACAATTTATATTGCCTTTGCTTTTATACAGGGGGAAAGACTTTATTATAACGGTTGGTTAGATGAAGCCAAAGAACAATTAAAGGACACGGAAGAGACTTACACTCAATGGTTTAAAGAACATGAGTATTTATTTCCTGTTTATCGTTTATTGGGTGACATCCATGTGTATTTAGGTGGAATTGAAATTGCTCTTAACTACTATGAAAAAGGCAAATGTTTAGCCGTGACATTGCAAATTCCTCAAACCAAGTTTGTCCGTGAGCAAATACTCTTTACGGTAAAATGCGGTGAAATTGCTTTGCAAAGTTTGCACTATGAAAAAGCTGCAACCTATTTTCTTCAGGCCCAACGATTGTGTGAAGAAAACAAGCATGAAAGTGCAACGAAGGTACTTGCGTATGCGGTTAGAATTAATCAACTGAGATTACAATGTTATCAAGGCAATGATACCCAGTCTGTATGGCAACCCTGAGTTATATTGCACATTACTTTCATATTATCAAGATACACAACCGGCAGAGATAGAGTTAATCATTTCCATGGCGTACAACTTGGCTCATATGTATTTGAATTTTGGAAGTAGTGAGTATGCGCTGAAATTTTTTGATTGTGCTAAACAATGGGTGCAAGAATTTTTGGAATCAAAGCAAATTGACGATTTAGATATCCACTCCTCTTTTTTAGCGGTGCTTGATGTCGATAAAAGCTTGGCAGAAGCAATGCTGTATGGCAGCAAGGCCCAAAAAGCCGTCCTAGAGACGATGGAACAGGCTTGCAAAAGCTTTATCCATTTTCAATGGGTTAAAACACCGGCTTATGCACACTGCTTAGCGAATACAGTATCCATTAATCGTAAGTTACTGGTCACCGGGCCATCAAGCCAGTTAACGAATATTGAGCTATTAAAAGATGCGGAAAAAATTCTTGTTCCTTTCCAAAATTATTATTTGATTGAATGGAGTTTAACTAAGTTACTGTTAGGCATGGAATTGCAGATGGCCAATCAAAATTACAGGGCCAGTTTTGAGTGTTTAGAAGAAGGGATTTTGGTTCTTGAAAAGAAACAGGGTGCACATGTCATCTTAAAAGAATTCTATTTTTATTTAGCGAAAGCTGCTTTTAATTTAGGGCTTTATGCCAAAGCCCGCTATTATTTTAATAAACTTGAACATGTTCCTTATGAAACCAAAGAGGACCTTTTATTGGACGTTGTAAATTGGTTGCAACTCAATGGCTTGCTGGGTTTTGTTACCCGGGATCATTTAAGTGCTATCATCCATCCAGAAGGTAATATGCTTGCCTTAAAAGACGAGGTTACGTTACACCATTTTCGTAAAAGCATTCCTGAGAAAGAAAAAAAGAGTATTTTGCAAGCCTTTGAAGAAACACAAGCCTTGTTAGACGAAACAACGGAATTGCCTGTGAAAGAAGCACTTGCAGCACGGGTATTGATTGCGTACTGTCTGGGGAAACTCGAGAAAGCGAAAGAGTATTTCACCCAATTAACTGCTTTACTGGCCGATGATGAAACTGAAATTTTCTTACAACCTTTCACGTTAATTACCTTTGTGTCGTTTCATCTACGGCCGATGATTCATAAGTTAGAAACATTGCTTGATGAATATCATCGCCAAACGAAGCCCTTGGGTGATTTAAATAAACGTACTCTCTACCATGCCATGATGATCGTGTATCATGTGGAAACCTGTCAGTTGCAGACTGTTTGGGTTACCTTCCGAAGCAGCAGAAAATAAAGTGCACTATTATTTTGAACAATGCCAAACGTTGTTTACTGACACAGATTCAAAGTATTGGTATGCCTCGTTGGCGGAATACTGCCTTATTCTTTTAAGCCGAGGACAACTGTCGTCTATTTTAGATTGTTTAAGTCAATTTGAAGTTACCTTTGATGGGCCTGCCATGAAGGAAGTTAACTTGATGTTTGGGGCAACTCAAAAGCCTTTTATGCCGCCTTTACTACACTACTTACTGGAAAGAAAAAAGGCGGTTTCTGTTAATGGCATGGTGCTTTTGGCGTATATCGCCGGATTGTGTTATACCCAAAACACATTGGATAAAGATGTCACTGCACTGCAAGCCATCGAAGACTGTTTAAAAAGAGATATAAAACAGTTTCCCGTCTTAATTCATTATTACTTCCTCATTCACTTCCTGATGTTACGACGGAAAGAAGCGGAGGCACAATCTTATTTAGACAATAATGATTTTTTAGTGCTGGCCTATCAAGAAAACGCAGCTTATTTACTGGCTCGTGCAGACTATTATGAATTTAATCAGGTTGCAGTGACTGCACCTCAAAGTGAACCATTACCTCCTAAAATGTATCCAACCTTCAAAAAAACGGATCCTGCACCATCTATTGAACTCCCCACAGATACCCAAAAAATGGAAGATAAACTGTATCATCAGTTGCGTCAATCGTTATTACTGTGTTTTCCTTGGGAGAGGAATGTATTGGATGCCGAACAAAAGATTGAAATTCGTTTAAACAGTGAGGCCATCATTTCTTTGGCCGATATCTACACGCCAATTTAGAGGTTGATATTGCACGTCTACTCATCGATAACTTATCCGAAATACAGATGGATTATGACATCCATGAAAGTTGTTTAAGACTGCGTGCCCATACCGATGCTGATTTTCAGGTTGCCAAAGCCATCTTAAAATGTTTAGAGAATAAAATTTCTCTTCATGCCCTCATTACGGAGCAGCAAGCTTATAGTAGTTCTGGCCCCACTGAAATCTCTAATTTATATCAATCCATTCGTCTAGGCGATTTAGACACAGCATTATCGATTTTGCAACGTAAAAACGCATTGTCTCAACATAGTTTGGATGAACTCATTGACTATACGTTGATAAATGCACCGTACGAAAGTTTTTGCAATCAAATTCTGGATGAATTAAGCCATCATCCCAACTTGTTTCATCAATCCTGCCTTGTGAAAGCGTATCAAGGTAAACTCAATCCCAATGATTATCATAGTCAAGCCTTGCGTCAAACAAAAACTGTATCAGGATTAACGGTGTTGCATCTGGCGGCCTTAGGCGACCATGCCATTCTGCTTGAACAGCTTAGTCATTATTTACCCCTGGATGTGCAAGACAAGGAAGGCCGTACGCCGATTTATTTTGCAAGGTTGCGGGGATACCGTGAGCTTGCTGTTTTTTTAGAAATCGCGATGGAATACAACCGGTTTTTACAGTTTGATGTGCAAGGCTTGGTTAAGCCTGAATCTATTGATCATTATCTTCGAAAGAATTTTATCTTACAAGGCTTTCGTAGTGTGTTATTAATGGGTAGGCTCGCGATGGGTAAAACTGCCATAGCACGGTATTTAGTCTACGCATGGTTACAGCATTTTTATCCTGAACATAAACGGGCATTTGAAACACGGCCGCTTATTTTTGAGTGTACGGCGCAAACTTGGTATACACTTGCTAAAAGTTATGAGAGACTGGCAGAATGGCTAGGGATTAACTTGGGTGAACGGTATAAAGCATTAACCCTAAGTGCCATGAATGAACCGACCGTCAGTATTAAAGCACAGGTTATTTTATTGTATCAAGCTATTCAAGAAACGCTGGCCCAAGAAAACCGTCCCTGGCTCCTGCTTTATCTAGGTGTTAATGATGCAAATATTTTCGCCACATTGCAATTCAACCCATTTTCGGCAAAGCATAATGGGGCGGGTGATAATAACCACCGAATTGTCCGTTTCCGGAGCATGTGGAGCTCAATCCTCACGCCTGCCACGTCATTGATTTGAATGAGCCTTCTTTAATGGAAATTC
>CAWFQC010000029.1:0-92378 GCA_963817645.1 uncultured Gammaproteobacteria bacterium
GCACGTTGGCTAAAATTGTATAAGGTTCTTAAATTGCCTTGAATCCTACAGCAATTATTTTATGAGTAGAAAGCCAAGAGTCATTCCAACTTTGCCACAGCCAAGAATATTTATTGTCCGCATGGTTACAAATCGACTTGAAGGTTATCAATTAGCCTAGCTTTTCCTAGCCAGGCTGCCATTAAAATAATCACTTCTTTATCATTGGGCTTGGCAGGTTCCAATGAATGACGATTTCGAATGCTAATGTAATCTAGTTTGAAATTATCACCAAGTAACTTTGTGGCTTCAGCTATAATGTGATGATGTGCTTTACCTGCTAATAAACCCTCACGGATTAAATGAAGTGACAAAAAAATTCTGTGGGCCATCATCCTTTTCGTTGTCATTCAAATATTGATTGCGTGAACTCATTGCCAGGCCATCTTCTTCTCTTACTGTCGGAACTGACAGAATTTCAATTGGAAAGGCAAGATCCTTAACCATTTTTCTAATAATAAAGAGCTGTTGAAAATCCTTTTCGCCAAAAATTGCAGCATGAGGTTGGAGAATGTTAAATAATTTGGCGACAATTGTTGTAATGCCATAAAAAAAAGTTGGACGAGAAATACCGCAGAGATCATCAGATAATTTTGGAATACTTACGCGAGCATGATTTTCTGCTTCAGGAAAAATGCTTGAAACTTCTGGTGCAAATAAAAAAGGAACATTTAGTTCTTGTAATTTCTCCTATCCTCTTTTAATGTCCGTGGATATTTTGCAAAATCTTCTGAAGGGTTAAATTGAAGAGGGTTGACAAAGATACTAACTACGACCTGATCAGATAATTTTTTTGCTTTTTTGATTAATTCTAAATGTCCATTATGCAAATTGCCCATAGTGGGAACAAATATAATTTTTTGCTGTTGTCTTATTGTAGCAAGTGAGTGTCTGATGGTATCTATGTCGTTTACTATTTTCATTCAAAGCTATGCTCCAATGTTGGGAAAAGATCTTGGTGTACTTCCCTAACATAGTCCGAGATAGCTCCTTCTATGCCTTTAGCATTATTTTGCAAATAGTTCTTAGTAAATTTCATTGATTTTTGTGATATGCCTAAAATATCATAAATTACTAAAACTTGACCATCACAAAAAGGTCCAGCACCGATGCCGATGACAGGTATCTTTAGGGATTCTGTAATTTTCTTTGCTAGCTGATGGGGAACGCATTCCAAAACGATCATTTTAGCGCCTGATTCTTCTAAAATTTTGGCTGCATTCACTAGGTCTTCAGCTTGGTTCTTGTTCCTGCCCTGAATTTTAAATCCTCCCAGAATATGGATAAACTGAGGTGTAAGACCGATATGGGCACAGATAGGAATACCAAGTTGCGTTAAAAATTCAATTGTTTCAGCAAGCCAAGCCCCACCTTCTATCTTAATTATTTCGGCGCCTGCCTGCATGAGACTCTTGGCATTATCGGCTGCGATTTGGGGAGTGTAGTAAGACATAAAAGGCAGGTCAGCCATCACTACGGAATTATGATTTCCAGATGCGACGCAAGCCGTATGATAGGCAATTTCTTCAGTTTTGACTTTCAATGTATTATCTTGTCCCTTTATCACCATACCCAAAGAGTCGCCAATAAATAAAATATCTACGCCACAATCACTTGCAATTCTTGCAAAGCTTGCGTCGTATAATGTAAGTACAACTATTCTTTGTTTTTCTTGCTTCCTAGATAGCAGCTGATGCAAAGTCAGTCTAGACATTCATTTCTCCAAACCACAAAAAAGCTGTATAAAAATAATAAATTACTGCATATAATTACTCACATCGAGTGTAATGTAAACAATAAACTTAGGTAATTTAAATGAGCATATTAAAGAATAAAAATATTTTACTTGGTGTCACTGGCAGTATTGCAGCCTATAAAGTGGTTGAACTTATCCGTTTATTACGTGCTAAAGAAGCAAACGTAAAAGTAATTATGACGCCTGATGCCAAGCACTTTATTACTGAGCTATCGTTGCAGGCAGTTTGTGGGGAACCTGTCTACAGTGATTTGCTGAATAAAGATACTAAGGACAGTATGTCACATATTTCCCTAGCAAAATGGGCGGATTTGTTATTAGTTGCACCCGCGACCGCCAATATCATGGCTAAATTCTCTATGGGATTAGCAGATGACTTGCTAAGTACTCTTTATTTAGCAAGTTCAGCCCCGAGCGCAATTGCACCTGCCATGAATCAACAAATGTGGAATCACTCCATAACCAAGAGAAATCTGGTTTGTCTGATTGAGCAGGGTGTGCATTGCCTAGGACCAGGTAATGGCAGCCAAGCGTGTGGAGATTTTGGCCCAGGACGTATGTTAGAGCCCATTGAACTTTTGTTAGAGATAGAAAAAATCTTTCAACCAAAAATTTTAGCTGGCTTAAATATAACCATCACTGCTGGCCCTACTCGAGAGCCAATTGATTCAGTGAGGTTTATCAGTAATTATAGTTCTGGAAAAATGGGTTACGCGCTTGCTTTGGCTGCAGAAAAAATGGGTGCAAAAGTCACATTAATAAGCGGCCCAACTCAACTAATACCCCCTTTAGGAACTAAAACCTTATTTATTGAAACCGCACAGGAAATGTATTTGGCAGTGATGGAAAACTTACATAACTGCCATATCTTCATTGCTAATGCGGCGGTTGCTGATTACCGCTGTGTGTCTATTGAAAAACAAAAAATTAAAAAACCCTTGGTACCTACACTAAAATTAGAGACAACACTCGACATTCTAAAAGCAGTTAGCCAACTTGAATCTCCTCCTTTTTTGGTAGGCTTTGCAGTGAATCCGAAGACTTATTATCGAATGCGAAAGCTAAATTATCTGAAAAGAATTTAGATTTAATTGTTGCAAATCCAATAGGTCCAAAAAATACTGGTTTTGAAAGCGATTTTAATAAGGCTACAGTCCTTACCTCGGACAAACAAATTAACTTTCCTCTTGCTAGCAAAGAATCTCTGGCAGAGGATTTACTTCAGGTAATATTTAAAGAGTACAGCCAAAAATTTCCTGTAGACAAAATGATTAATTGATCCCATAATCCGCGCTTTGTTTTCAAGCCAGAGCTTTGAATGAGGTTTAAGTAGATGAATGAAAACATCATCGAAATTAAAGGTGTTAGTAAGCATTATCATAGTCATCTTGTTTTACGGGACATCAACCTAGAGATTAAAAATGGTGAGTTTCTTACCCTTCTTGGCCCATCAGGCTGTGGCAAAACCACGTTGCTTCGTCTGCTCGCCGGGTTTGATACTCCTGAGCAAGGGTCTATTTGGTTGAAAGGCAAAAACCTTGCCAATGTTCCTCCTGAGATCCGCAATATTAACATGGTTTTTCAAAGCTATGCTTTATTTCCTCACATGAGCGTTTTTGAAAATGTTGCCTTTGGTTTGAAATGTCAAAAAAAACTTTCTTCTTCTCTTATAGAAGAGAAAGTAAATAATGCGCTGTCTATGGTGAAATTGGAACCTTTTGCCCATCGAAAGCCAGAACAACTGAGTGGAGGACAACAACAACGAGTTGCCATTGCTCGTGCGGTGATTAGGCAACCTTTAGTTTTATTGCTTGATGAGCCCTTTAGTGCACTTGACTATAGCTTAAGAAAAAGCATGCGAATTGAACTGAAGGAATTACAACGCCGCTTGGGTATTACCTTTATTTTTGTCACCCATGACCAAGAAGAAGCTCTTTCCATGTCAGATAGGATTGTAGTGATGAATCAGGGATCCATCGAGCAAATGGGGACAGCGCGTGATGTATATGAAGAACCCACAAACTTATTTGTTGCAGAATTCATTGGCGAAGCAAATATTTTCGAAACAAAAATTGTTAAAAGTAATCCTCAAGTAGTTGAGGTAGAGGTCGAGGGTCAACTATTTCAGTGTCAAAATAAGAAGAAGCTTGTTAAAAATCAGTTGGTTTCAGTCATTTTGAGGCCGGAGGATATACGTGTTTGGGATCAACGAGAAATCCAAGATAGTACCGACATGCTGCCTGGAATTGTCAAACAGGTTATCTACAAGGGAAGTACAGTTGATTTAATTGTACGGCTTGCAAGCAACAAGTTAATTGCTGCCAGCGAATTCTTTGATGAAGATGATGAAAAACTTGAGTATGAGGTTGGGGAGAAAGTATGGATACATTGGACTTCTGGCTGGGAGGTAATAATTCCCCATGAATGAGCATGCCTTATTTAAACGCATTTCTTTAGCATTAATTTGGGTATGGTTGACCATTTTTGCTCTCCTGCCAACTTTATTAGTTTTAGCTGCCAGCCTGTTGCATAAAGACAATTTTACATTGATAAAATTACCCTTTACTGTACAAAATTATTTTCACCTGTTAAATAGTGCGTATATTCATATTTTTTTGAAATCTTTTGAAATTGCAGGAATGAGCACTTTGCTTTGTCTGGTTATTGGCTATCCCTTCGCCTATATAATTTCGCAGACCAAGATTCAGTATCGTTCATTATTTTTGTTGTTAGTCATTATACCTTTCTGGACAAGTTCCTTAATTCGAACCTATGCAATTCTCGCTATTCTTAAAAGCAAGGGCATTATTAATCAATTTTTATTGTTTATTGGATTAATTCATCATCCTTTACAGCTTCTCTATACAGATACGGCAGTATTTATAGGTTTGGTTTATGATTTGTTACCATTTATGATTCTTCCCCTCTATGCCAATATTGAAAAACTTGATCTTACCTTGGTAGATGCTGCCCGTGATTTGGGAGCAAGCAAATTTACGATTTTTTTGCGTATTATATTTCCTTTAACCTTACCAGGTATTATTGCGGGTATTATGCTGGTATTTTTGCCTGCGATGACATTATTTTTTGTACCAGTTATGTTAGGGGGAGGAAAAAATCTTCTCTTGGGAAATTTAATTCAGAATCAGTTTTTAACGTTCAACGATTGGCCCATGGGTGCTGCGACCAGCGTTTGCCTGTTATTAGTGATGGCAATTCTTGTCATATTTTATTGGAAAAATACAAAATTTGAAAAGCGCCAGGAACTACTGTGAACAAAGTAACGAAAAATCTTTATCTATCTCTGATCTATGCTTTTTTGTACTTTCCTATATTGATCGTGGTTATTTACTCCTTCAATAACGCCACGCATTCTCTGGTATGGCATGGTTTTACCTTAGGCTGGTACAGTTATCTTTTACATGATCGTAGTTTACTCATTGTGGCATGGCATTCATTAGTTATTGGCGTGTTAGCAGCAACTATTGGCAGTTTTATTGCAACTCTAGCAGCCACCAGTCTTTATCGCTATCAATTCTTTGGCAAAAAATTATTACATGGTTTGTTGTTTATATTAATTATCATGCCAGATATTGTCATGGCAATTTCGTTATTACTGTTCTATTCGCTATTTAAATTATCTCTAGGCTTTTGGACATTGCTTCTTTCCCATATCACATTTTGTATGCCATTTATCACGATAATCATTTATTCGCGTATGAGTACTTTGAATGAATCGATTTTTGAGGCGGCGAAAGATCTTGGAGCAAATGATGGCCTAATTTTTAGACGGATAATGATACCTTTGTTATTGCCTGGCATATTAGCGGGTTGGTTAGTTGGTTTCACCCTGTCTTTGGATGATGTAATCATTAGTTATTTTGTGACTGGCCCAAGTTTTCAGATTCTGCCGTTAAAAATCTATTCCTTGGTTAGGGTAGGTGTTAAGCCTGAGATAAACGCACTGTGTACAATTTTATTGTTGATCACTTTATTTATCGTCTTAATTTCCCAACTTATTCTGAGAAAGAAGCAATGAAAATTTTCTCTTTTCTTTTAATTTTATTTTTTGCTTCAAATATTTATGCAAAGCAAGTGGTCAATGTCTACAATTGGGCCGATTATATTCCTACTGAGGTCATTGAAAGGTTTGAGAAGGAGACAGGCATACGAGTCAATTATGCTGAGTACGAAAGCAATGAAATGATGTATGCCAAATTAAAGTCTAATCCCAAGATTGGCTATGATGTCATTTTTCCAAGCAGTTATTATATTTCACGGATGGCAAAAGAGAATAGGTTGCTGCGACTGGATAAAGCAAAAATCCCCAATATTAAAAATTTAAATAAGCAATTATTAAACCAATCTTTTGATCCGAATAATCAATATAGTTTGCCATATCTGTGGGGAACGGCTGGAATCGTGGTGAATAGAAAATACATCAATCCAGATAAAATTACAGGGTGGAAGGATTTTTGGCGGCCAGAATTTAAAAACCAGCTCCTTATCTTCGATGATATGCGCCAAGTTTTTTCGATAGCTTTATTTCGTTTAGGGTATTCTGCTAATGATACAAATAAAGAGCATATTGAAGAAGCATATAAGCTATTAAAAGAACTCTGGCCTAATATAAAATTATTTAGCATTGAAGCGGAACAAAATATTTATATAGATGAGGACGTTTATATTGGTATGGGGTTAAACGGCGAAATTTTTAATGCTATAGCAGAAAATCCTAGTCTGACTTATATCTATCCAAAAGAAGGATTTGAAATATGGATGGATTGTATCGCTATTCCAATAAACGCGCCTCATCAAGATGCTGCCTTTGCTTTTATTAATTTTTTGCTAAGACCTGAGATTGCCAAACAGATCACTATTTTCACTGGTTTTTCAACGCCAAATTCAGCAGCCGTACCTCTTTTGCCTGCTGCCATCCGCAAAAGTTCAATTGTCAATCCTGATAATAAAATCTTAAAAAAAGGGCAATTCTTTGAAGATTTGGGGGAGGCGAATGCGCTTTATGAGGCATATTGGAACAAGTTGAAGATTGGGGAGTAAATTTTATGCAACTTTCTTAATATCTTTATATTTATCTTTGTTCTTTATTTCCAAATTCCACAGATCAAATGCTTGCTGCATATTAAGCCAGCTTTGGGCGCTACCGCCTAAAAAGCGTGATAATCTGATAGCCATATCTGGTGTAATTGGTCTATGCTCATTGATTATCTGAGAAATAGTTTGGCGCGAGACACCGAGTTTTTCAGCTAGTTCAAGTTGAGTTTTGCAAAGTGAAGGTAGAATATCTTCACGTAAAATAGCCCCTGGATGAGTAGGTTTGCGTGTTTTTTCTCTTAATGACTTCATTAATGATAATCCTCTAGATTGATATCAAATGCATTACCCGCCTCGAATTTAAAGGTGAGTCGCCAGTTGCCTGATATTTTTATGCTCCAAATATCTTTCCTGTTACCACTAAGCTTATGTAGGTAAAATCCAGGTAACGCCATATCTTCAATTACTTCAGATGCTTCTAGCCTGTCCAATATTCTCAATATTCGATCACAGTGACTAGGATTTAATAGGCTCCTATCATCCTGGATAAATAATTTTTTTAATCCCTTATGGGCAAAACTTTTAATCATATTTAATCCAAATGTAACCTATGAAGTTACATTTGTCAAGCCAGGTGGTAGCTCATCACTCATCATAAGGCAAAACTAAAACCTTTGTTCTCCCAGCTGTTTTGACAAATTCTTCATTAAGCCATTTCGCATCCTCCTTAAAAATTCGTACACAACCATGGCTCGCATTGTAACCAGGAACTTCTCTGACCCATGAATGGCGTAGCCCCCTTGAAAAAACATGCAATAAGGCATTGTGGAGCACCGCTGACAGATTTTGGCTTTAATAGCCCTTTTTTAAGCCTTTTGGGGTTCATTTGCATTAGAATCAGCTCCTTGAAAAAAATACAAGGCGAGGCGAGTAAACTGACGAATGAAGACGATCTACATAAGCTTAAAAAGATTGTTGATGAACTTAAATTAAACGATTCTATTCTTCCAGAATTGCGAAAAAGTACCATTCAAATTGCTATCCGTCGACTCAACCATATTAAGCTTACAGGTATGTGTACTCATGAAATGATATACCTGAAAAAATTTGCTAGTCGATTTAACATTGATAAAGAGGAAACACTGATTACAGCAATTAAAGACAAAATATCAGCTCAGATTAGTAATATATTAGATTCTTTTAGCAAGGAACAATCTCGTAATCATTCTCTGTCATTAGATGACATGAATAACTTAGCCAGTAAGTTCAATATAAATGATTCCATATTAGAAATACGAAAGACCACAGTCGAAGTTGCTATTAAAAAGCTAGAGAGACTTAACACATTAGATTATGGAACCAGTTATGATTTCACTGATTTCACTGATTTCATCGATTTCGTCAAAAAATTTGGTATAGCAAATGAAATGACAGGTTACAGTGTTGTTATAGAGGAAGTAATTAATAAATTCATTACATCAGCAGAAAAAAATAACAGTAAAGATTGTTACATTAAATTAATAAATGATAGTAAATTAGTAGATATAAATAAAATATTACAAAATCCTGCGAGAACGCTTTCCTTTCAACAAGTGGTGACCGAAGACGATAGTTGTCTGCCAAGACTAATTCATTCAAACAAAAGTCATTTATTTGCGAGCACGGTTTCAGGATTTTTAACACTGGAAGATGTGATAGATAAATTTAACGTTATTAATATAAAAGGACTGGAAAAAATAAAAAATGATCCTATCGATAATATCCTTTTAATTTTTAATCCTCACTTTTTCGAAAAACAGTGCGCATTATTAACTAAGATCGAAGGTATAGAAAAATGGTTTGGTGGTGGATGTGCCATTAAAATTTCAAAAAGATGTTCTAAATTAATATTAGATGAAATCATACAAGCTCAGGCAGTCCTGGAGCATGAGTATATACCCAACTTTGTCCGACAATAAAAAAAGTTTTTTAGAATCAATATGTTATAATTGAAAATATGAAGATGCTAAAAATAAGCTTTTTCAGTTTTTTATATATTTTTTAATTATTTTCTGCTAGGGTCTGTCGTCAATTGGCTCCCACTATGTCGTCCCGCGGCTAAGGCGGGACAAGCCGCGGGACGACATAGTGGGAGCTAATTGACGACGCTCCTTATTTCAGGCTCATTTTGTATTGGACAATACTTCGAATAAATTTGTCAAGCTCGAGCTCTTCATTCATCATAAGGCAAAACTAAAACCTTTGTTCTCCCATCTGTTTTGACAAATTCTTCATTAAGCCATTTCGCATCCTCCTTAAAGATTCGTACACAACCATGGCTCGCATTGTAACCAGGAACTTCATCTGACCCATGAATGGCGTAGCCCGCTTGAAAAAACATGCAATAAGGCATTGGAGCACCGCCTTCATTGATTGGGAATTGAGTTGAAGTACAATTTTCTCCTCTAACGTCATATATCTGAAAGCGACCAATAACCGTTTTACAGGGAGCTTTAACGTCATAGCACCAATTACGCCCCCCAGATGCTGGTCCCCATTTTAATAGTTTCCCTTCACTATCATAAGCGCCCCAAGCCAGCTTTGATAAGTCTACTAAAATTAATTTTGTACCTGGGGGCTCAATTGCAAGGGGAAAAGGGGAAGATGATGGGCTATCTGTAGAGTCTAGGTCATTGGGTAGGGCGATGTACATCCCGGGGCGAAGTTTAGTGTTCATCCGATTAAAACGTTTGATAAAATCCCGTTCACTGGCATCAGGGAAAAGCAGAGGCCAAGTATCTCCTTTTGCTACTTGAATACAGTCAAATTCTCCAGATTTACAGAGTTTGGTGCTAAAATAATCTTCTGCGCTGGCTGAGCATGAAAATAAGGCGGCAAGTAAAGAAAGAACTATTGTAATTATATAATTATACATGGCGTACTCTTCAGGTTTTCTAATAATATTTTCTCAGAGAGGTAAAATAAGAAAATTAAATTCTATTTGCAACTTATTTGCGATGTATTTATTTATTAAAATGAAGAAAATGTATACAATCTAAATCTAAAAAATGTTGATGGGAGATCTTAAGTGTTAAACTTTCTTGCGCTGTACAGTCTATTTTTAGCAAAAGTTGCTACGCTCGTGATTGCAATTATCTGTATAATCGCTTTTATTGTCGCCTTGGTGACTAAAGGCAAAGGCTCAAAAGATAAATTAAAAATTAAAAAATTAAATAAACGTTATGAGCGTTATAAACAAATTCTTAATCAGGAAGTATTAAATAAGAATGAATTTAAGCAATTTACAAAGAGTGAAAAACGAAAAGCAAAAACCGTAAAAAAGGAGCCTACCGCTCGCCAAAGGATATTTGTCTTAGACTTCAATGGTGATATTAAGGCTTCAGCAACTGAAAATTTGCGGGAAGAGATTACCTCCATTTTGACCATTGCCACGACAAATGATGAGGTGGTAGTCAGACTTGAAAGTCCTGGTGGTATCGTTCCATGTTATGGGTTAGCTGCCTCCCAACTGATGCGGCTGAAGGAAAGAGGTATTCCATTAACAGTGTCAGTTGATAAAATCGCTGCCAGTGGTGGTTATATGATGGCTTGTGTTGGCAACAAAATCTTAGCTGCACCTTATTCTATCATAGGTTCAATTGGTGTTGTTGCTCAATTACCTAATTTCCATCGATTATTAAAGAACAAAGATATTGATTTTGAACAAATAACAGCAGGGGAGTATAAAAGAAGCATCAGCATGTTTGGTGAAAACACCGAAAAAAGGTCGGCTGAAAATACAAGAAGAGGTAAATAATGTTCATGAAATTTTTAAGAAATTTATTATTGAAAATAGACCCGACCTTAATATTGATGAAGTAGCTACTGGTGAACATTGGCATGGTGTGCGAGCATTACAGTTGAGATTAGTTGATGAACTAATAACAAGTGATGAATATCTTCTTCGAGCCAACCAAGAGAAAGATATTTTCGAAGTTCACTACGAACTTAAAAGGTCATTGGCCAGTAAATTATCATTATCCCTCAAATTCTTTTATGAGTCCTTATTTTCATTCAAAAAGAATAAATTAGAAGTCTTTCTGTAATGGCAGAGGGTCATTCACACGGTTCTCATCAACATGATTTGACCAAAAATGTACTCATTGTGTCACTTGTCATCGCTTTTTTGTTTGCGGGAATCGAATCATTTGCAGGTTGGTGGTCTCAGTCTTTAGCATTAATGAGCGATGCTGGTCATATGTTCTCAGATGCCCTTGCCTTAGCATTGGCTGCCTTTGCAGCATGGGTTGCTCACAAACCTCCTTCTATCCAACATTCTTATGGCTTAGGTCGAGCAGAAATTCTAGGTGCCTGGTTGAGTAGCCTTTTAGTTTTAGGTGTGGCAATATTTGTCGTGATTGAAGCCATACAGCGCATGCATACACCTCAAAATGTATCTGGTATAACGGTGGTGTTAGTTGCCTTCCTAGGGATTTTGATTAATATCGCAATAGCTTGGATCTTGACCCATGGCCAAGAAAGTTTAAACGTGCGGGCAGCTTTTCTCCATGTTATGGGTGATTTAATGGGATCGGTTGCTGCTTTAATATCAGGCGCAGTTATCTATTACACCCATTGGACACTCATCGATCCTATTCTCTCCATTTTTATTTCAATTTTGATTCTTGTTTCCAGTTTTCGCTTACTGCGTGAATCTTTAATGATTTTGATGGAAGGTGTGCCGAAGCACATTGAAATTGTCGATGTTGGCAAAGCCATGGCGAAAATTGATAAGGTTAAGTCAGTACATGACTTACATATTTGGACACTTTCCTCTGGTGTCTATGTCCTAACGGCTCATATCGAAGTCGATGAATTTAGAGCTTGGAATGATATTCTCCGCGATTTGCGTGAATTATTAGCAACCAACTATGATATTGACCATATAACTTTGCAGCCTGAGACAGCTTTCCATACTCTTCATCATGTTCGCAAAAAAGAAGGGTCTGTTAAGAAATAACTTCCTAACTGCTTAATTATAAAGGACTTGATTAAAAAGCGTTGGATTGGAGCTTAAAAACCTTTGCCACCGAAACGTTTCCATAAGATAATAATGCCTCCAAGGAATTTATAAAAGGAGATTTTATGACTAGTGAAAGCGTTGTTGCTCATCATTCCTCTATTGATTGGAAGATAAGTATTAAACTTGCAAATGATAATAAAGAATTGGCAAAGGATTTATTAGAAATGTTTATCGCTGATTTGCCAAAAGCCAGTGAGGCAATTAATCGAACATTTGATGTAAAACAATATAATGAGCTTTTGCAGCAGGTACACAAGTTGCATGGTGCATCTTGTTATTGCGGGGTAACTAAGTTAAAGGAAATTCTTGCCAAGATGGAATTTGCCCTAAAAGAGAGAATGTATTCCCAATTTGAGCAAGCTTTAAGTGAGTTTGATGATGAAGTCAATAATGTGCTTTTAGCTTATAAAATGATAGATTTTGAATAAGAGGTATTTTGAGTGCAGCAAGAAGGGAACTTTAACAATGCTGAAATAGCAAAATTTTCAGCGTTGGCTATTGATTGGTGGAATCCATTTGGAAATTGTAAACCGCTTCATGCTGTTAACCCTTTACGTTTTAACTTTATACAGAAATATACTGCTTTGTCGGATCTTCGCATTTTGGATATAGGGTGTGGTGGCGGTATTCTTACCGAGAGTTTAGCTAAAGCTGGCGGTGATGTCATGGGCATTGATATGTCAAAGGAAGCAATAGATGTAGCCAAGGAACACGCCAAGCAGCAAGGGCTTGTTATTGAGTATGAGTTGAATTTAGCAGAAGAATTGGCAAAGCAACATGCGGGTGAGTTTGATATAATCACTTGCATGGAATTGCTTGAACACGTACCTGCCCCCATGTCTTTGATCACTGCTTGCTCCAAGTTGCTCAAAAACAATGGTCATATTTTCTTTTCAACGATAAATCGACGGTCTAAGGCTTATCTGTATGCTATTTTAGGAGCTGAATACTTGCTTAAGTTATTGCCAAAAGGCACACACCGATACGACAAATTCATAAGACCCATAGAAATGTTTAATATGCTGCAGAAAGAAGACTTGCAGCTCGCGCATATGGCAGGTATAACCTACCATCCTATTTCAAGAACCTATTCATTGACCGAAGACGTATCTGTCAACTATCTTCTTCATTGTTACAAGGACCAAACCAGCATGGAAATTTCTTCATTAGATTGATTATAAAGCAGAATATATTTATAATTTTTAATTATACTTAAATTACGTGGTTCTATGAATCTTTGTAAGATAAAGACTGTTTTTTTTGACCTTGACGGTACACTTCTTGATACTGCAGCTGATTTAGCTTTTGCTTTAAACAAACTTTTGGAGCAAGAAGGAATCTCACCTATCTCTTTGGAGAAGATACGACAAGTGGCTTCAGAAGGAAGCAAAGGCTTGTTGGCTCTTGGATTAAATATTAATGATGATCATCCTAACTACTGTCGATATAGAGAGATCTTTAGTCATTTTTACCGCCAGCACTTGAGTGTGAATACAAGATTATTTCCAGGGATGGAGTTAGTTCTCAAGCAACTTGAAGAACATGATATTCAATGGGGAGTTGTAACTAATAAACGCAGTTTTCTTGCAAAACAATTATTATCCGACCTTGATTTAGCAAATCGCTGTGTCTGTATAATAGGCAGCGATTGTGTGATACGAACCAAGCCTCATCCAGATGCATTATTATTGGCTTGTGAAATAAGCCATTCATTGCCAAAAGAATGTGTCTATATTGGCGATGCCGAACGTGATATTGAAGCCGCAAAATTTGCTGGCATGCGTTCAATTGCTGCATTATATGGTTATCTGCGCAATGATTCAGCCCCAGAATATTGGCAAGCCGATTTTTATATTGATCATCCTAAAGATATTATGGTGTGGATTGAAAAGCAGTTGGCTTGTTGTTATTTGACACTGGCCTCTTCAGGATCCGTGCTAGGCTAGGCTCTTTGTGACAATCTCATACAAATCGTTAGATAGTCTAGGGACTTTGGCAATTCGTTCCAGCTCATTATTCATCAATGCCTGGCGCTGTTTGTCGTATTTTCGCCAAAGGATTAAGGGTGCTATCAAACGAGCAGCTAGTTGAGGGTTAAAAGTATCAATTGTCAATACTTGTTCTGCGAGAAAAGCATACCCTTCACCGCTTATATCATGAAACCTTAAATAGTTGAATTGAGAAAAAACACCAATCAATGCTCGAGTTTTATTAGGATTTTTAAGATCAAATGCTGGATGGTCCATTAATGCTTTTACTCGCTGGAGTGTGTTAGGTAGACTTGAAAGTGCGTGTAGATTAAACCACTTGTCTACTACTAATGTTTCTTTTTGCCATTTATTATAGAATTCATTGAGCGCTTCTTCTTGTTCAGGACAATTAATGTGAATTAATGGTGATAAAGCACCCATGGTATCTGTCAGATTTTGAGAAAGGTGAAACTGATTCATTGCTCTATCTATAATGGGCTGTTGTTCGAGCAGCATTAAATAAGCTAGACATAAATTTTTTATCCGTCTTTGCCCCATCGACTTTTTGTCTAAATTATATTCGCTAATGTCATTCTCTTTAAAATGATGCAAGAAATCTTCGTATAAAGCTTTGGCAAGATGAGTGCGGACAGCTTTACGTATAGTATAAATAGCCCCTATATCTGCTTCTTTTATGAGTTCGACGAGGTAGGGTTCTGAAGGAAGGGTCAACATTTCAGCAATGAGTAGCTTATCTAGTTTTTTATTATTTAGAATCGTTCGAAATGCATTAATAAATGCTTTATCTAGATGGATTTCTTTGTTCGAATTTTTTACCAAATTTATAATAAGTTTGACTGTAAGCTGTTGGCCAGCATCCCACGAGTTGAATCCATCAGTATCATGTGACATTAAAAAAATGAGTTCTTCATCGCTGTAAGGGTAATTTAATTTAACTGGCGCTGAAAAATTACGAAGTAGTGAAGGGAGTGGTTGTTCTTTTATTTCCGCAAATTCGAATGTTTCTTCACTCTGGGTGAGAGAGATGACACAAGAAGTATCACATTCTATTTCTTCATTCATAGCTTGTTTATTTTTTATTTTTAAAGGTAATTCCTTTCCTTTTGAATTTAATAAAGCTAAGCGAATTGGAATCAGGAAGGGATCTTTATTAGGTTGACCAGGAGTAGGAGGGCATGATTGCTTAATGTTTAATGTAAATGTTTGATTAGACGCGTCGTATTTGCCGATAGCCTCTATTAAAGGAGTGCCAGCCTGATTGTACCAAAGACGAAATTGTTTAAGATTAAGGCCTGAGGCATCTTCCATCGCTTTGATAAAATCTTCCGTTGTTACAGCCTTTCCATCATTTCTCTCGAAGTAAAGATCCATTGCCCTGCGAAAAACTTTTTTACCCAAAATTGTTTCTAGCATACGAATAACTTCAGCACCTTTATTATATACTGTCACTGTATAAAAATTATTCACTTCCATATAGGAATCCGGACGAATAGGATGGGCCATCGGTCCTGCATCTTGTGGAAACTGAAAATTACGAATAGCATTGACATCTTGAATTCGTTTAACAGCGTGCGAAGTCATATCAGCAGTAAAGTTTTGGTCACGGAAAATAGTGAGTCCTTCTTTTAAGAGTGATTTGAAACCAGTCGCGAACTGTCACACGATTTCCCGACCAATTGTGAAAATATTCATGGCCGATCACGCTATTCGATAGCAATATAATCATCATCCGTTGCCGTCTCGAGGCTTGGCCAAAATATAACGGTCATTAAAAATATTGAGTCCTTTATTTTCCATAGCCCCCATATTGAAATCACTGACAGCTACAATCATATACATAGATAAATCGTATTCACGGCCATAGGTTTCTTCATCCCAACGCATCGCTCTTTTTAATGACTCCATTGCGTAATCGCTTTGAGCAAGGTTTCCTTTTTCAACGTATAGACGCAGCAACACATTTTTTTTAGACATAGTAATGAAATCATCTTCTAGCCATTCGTAATCACCAGCTACCAGGGCAAAGAGATAACAAGGCTTTAGAGAAGGATCTTCCCACATCACCCAATGGCGATTCCCTTCAAGGTCTTTGCTATCAACTAAATTTCCATTGGAAAGTAAGACTGGATATCGAGTCTTGTCTGCTGAAATGGTGGTGGTAAAACGCGTCATGACATCAGGTCTATCTAGAAAGTAGGTGATTCGCCGAAAACCTTGGGCCTCGCATTGAGTACAAAAATTCCCCTTTGACTGATATAAGCCACTTAATGCCATATTCTCAGCAGGATTAATGAGGACTTCTGTCTCTAAGGTAAATACATCAGGTGCGTTAGAAATAACCAATTTATTGGCGTTTGATTGGTATTTTGATGGATCGAGTGTTTTTCCATCAAGCAATATATCACGAAGTTGCAGCTCTTCGCCGTCTAAGGTAAGAATGTTATGGTCCTTAGAAACAGGATTGCGGTATAGTTTAAGGATAGATTTTACAATGGTATATTCAGGGTGAAGATCAAAATGCAAAAAAAAGCTTTCTATTAAGTAGTTGCTTGGGGCATAATCTTTTAAGTAAATTTCATGTGGCTTGGTTGTTTTGGCCATATATCTTCCTTTCTCGTCTTTACTTACTATCGGAAAAGCTCGAATAAAATCTCCCCCTTCTCCTTTTTCGAAAAAGGGAGAAAGGGAAATTTTTTATGTCCTTTTCTGAGGCGCTTTGTTTAAGAATCAGAAGATTATACGTCATTTTTAGTATAAGGACTAGAAATTACGATAAATTTTAGTTACATTGGTCGCAACCAGTCAACCACCTTTTTTATAACTTTCTGATTTTCAAAAGAAAAGTGTTTTCATAGGAAAAATATATGATAGAGTCAACTGCTAAAAAGCGCTTTAGTAAGCGTTTGCTTCCTTGGGTTATGTTTGCTATGGGGGCATCGTACTACTGCTTAGCCTATTTCCTTCGTGTATCGCCAAGTGTTATGAAGAAAGAGTTGCTTACGCATTTTAAAATCACAGCCACGGAATTTGGTAGCTTAAGCTCTGCTTACTATAATGCTTATACTCCAATGCAATTATTTGTTGGTGTTATTGTCGATCGCTTAGGCGCTCGTAAAGTGCTGGTCTCTGCATGTTTGATTTGTATGGTGGGATTATCAATATTTATTCATGCAGAGACCTTACAAGTTGCAAAATCTGGTCGTTTCTTAATTGGTTTTGGCTCAGCCTTTGCCTATATCACTGTATTAAAATTGGTGGCATTGTGGCTGCCGCCCAATCGTTTTGCGACCGCAGCAGGTTTGACGTCCGCATTTGGTATGTCGGCAGGAATCTTTTCTCAGATTTATTTAGCTGGATTTGTTCAAAAGATAGGTTATAAAAGTGCACTGTCTACAAGTTTAGTTGCAGGAATAATTTTAGCTTTTGTCTTGCTTATTGTTGTGAGAGATCAGCCTAAAGAAAAAAGAATTGAGGCTAAAGCTGCTGGCAGCCAGTTGACTTTTCGACAAACACTAAAGGGTTTGGGCTTTGTCCTAATGAAGGGTGAAACTTGGATTGTAGGGATAGTTGGTTTGCTTTTATACCTACCTGCCTCTGTATTTCTTGACTTGTGGGGTATCCCTTACCTCGAGACAGCTTATAAAGTTACTTCTCAAAAAGCAGCTATGATGATATCTCTTGTCTATTTTGGATGGATTATTGCAGGTCCACTAATTGGTGCATTATCTGATAAAATTCGCCTTCGTTGTGCGCCATTGTTAGCGGCATCTGTTTTTTCAACCATTTTTAGCACAATGGCCTTCTACATACCTAATTTACCCTTTTGGTTGCTTTATGTACTTTTGTTCTTGTTCGGAATAACATGTGGCTCACACCCTTTAGTATTTTCCCTGAGTAGAGAAAATAATCCTGAGCAGATTTCAGGAACAGCAACAGCAGCAACCAATTTCTTTATCATGCTAGGTGGTGTTTTATTTCAGCCGTTTATGGGTAAAATTTTGGATTGGCATTGGAATGGAACAATTGTCGATAGTATAAGGGTGTACAGCCTATCAGATTATAAATTTGCACTATTAGTGGTGCCCATTGGATTATTCTTATCATGCATCTTCACCTTATTTATTAAGGAAACACATTGCAGAATTCAGGAGCAACCTTTAATTACATAGATGCTCAATTTATTTTTTCTCAGTGCTTTATTATAAGATCATAAGGAATCCTAGATGCTAGCAATCGAAGAGTCTAGAAATGACTTAAAAGATAGTTTAGACTATAAATATCATTTTCTAATAAATAATCATAAAAAAAATGATTTTCTTTTATTATTGCTTAATGATTCTTTCTTACAAGAACTCAGTGGCTCTTTATGGTCCTATTCAAATGAAGTTTTTATAATCATTAAAAAAACAATAAAGTATAGACTAAAAGAAGAGGCCAGCTTTCAGGCATTATTATGTCAAGAAAATTATTCTGAGCTACTTCATGTTATTTTTAATGCGGTAAAAACTCGGCCCGAGTTAAAAGAACATATTAATTTTATAGAAAATTTGAATGAGTGTTTCCTTCTATTAAGATTTTTCTTAAACTTTAAAATCGAGTTAAAGCGCTTAGTTAAAACAGAAAACTACCAGGATTTTATAGTTAGCCATAGAGAAATATATCAGCAGAAGGCAGAAAAATTGAAATCACTGCTTCTCGCTACTGATTACAAACAACTGAAGACTAAAATAGAAGATAAAAAACATACAAAGATAAAATCTTCCCTTCTAACAGATAATATTAATAAACTACCTCCGACAGATAAAAATACCATTTTCTATGAGCCTGATTTTGCATATCGCTTAGTTTACCCCTCTTGGGGTAAAAAGATGTTAAAGTATATCAAAAATAACCCAAGAAAATTAATCGCTGCTGCTATCGTTGGCGCTGTTGTCGCGTGTCCTTCTATTTTTTTCTTGTGGCCATTTGTTGCAGCCGCAGTTGGCTTGTTTATAGGTTTAACTTGTGCAAATTCTTTATTCTTTACTTTAGCCACAGGACTTATTCACTATGCGATTAATAAGGAGGAAAGAGAGTTAACTAAACGTCAAGAAAAACTATTTATAGGTCAATCAATAAAACCAGCATCTCCCTGGCGAATAAAAGAGACTATAACTGATTCGCCTATTTCTGAGCAGTCTGCTATGGAAATAAAGAAGCAGGAAGAGAACATAAACAGTTCTGTAATAAATTTTTTAATACTAATAAATTATGGTGTGCCAGAAAATATTTTAAGGTTATTAACACTTAAAGAGAAGCTTGCAAATTTAAGATCTTACCTTATGCTCAAACCCGAATATAATGCCCATGAGTTAGTTAAGAATTTTTTTAAAGACAAGGAAAATTTATCTAAAAAAATTGATTTTCAACTGGTAAGTGATGCTTGTTTGAATTTAGCTTTGTTTCCTTTCAACATTAATCGGCATATCAATATACAAGAACTTGAGATAAAATTTAGTTCAATGAAGATTGCGCTTATTTTGCAGATAATGTCCGGATCAAAAATCAATATAGACACTATAAAGCTAGACGGAAGTATTAATACAATTAAAGCAATTAACATACGGCAAGTTGTATTTAGTTATTTTACTTTGCTTCAAAAAAAAGAATTTGAATCAGCTAATCAACTTAAAGTACTAGTGGAAAGTCTATCGCCTACCCATAATAAGAGATTGAATTTAAAAATTGACCATTCTTTAGATCAAATTAGAAACATAATTAATAGATTGAAGAATATTCAAGAAAAAATTAATAGTTTATCTGCCAATAAACTGCTACCCTTATTTTTTGATACGCTATCAAAATCGGATGTAGCAGACCTACAAACAATTTATAAAGAATTAAGACAGCTTCGCGCTGTTAAACCTCAACAAGCAAATTTAGTTCTAGAACTAATGAGTAATTTTTTTGAACATAAGCATCCTAAAATTTATAAGAAACTACAAACAACCTATCCAAAGTTCTCTAGTCCAATTCATGCAAAGAGATCAACAAAAACACCATGTGATCACCCAGAATCGTATAACAAGCAAATGATTCTTGATAAATAAATAATGAAAGCGGGTCCTTGGAAAATTTAGGAGGTCACAGCCTATTTCTGGCGACATTTACTTTTAATCATTGACATAGCCTTCTTTCAAGAATTAGAATCTTTTGCAATTGTTCTTTAGGGGTGCCATAAGGCTGAGATGAATCTGGAACATGACCTCAGAAATTCGAACCCTTGAACCTGATCTGGTTAATACCTGCGGAGGGAAGAGGACATATGTCTAAGGTAACCCTCCGCCTATCACAAAGGAGCTATTATGGAAAGCTTGTCGTTGTTTCCAAATTCCCAGAAAGTTTATATCCCAGGTAAGTTGTTTCCTTTCCTTCAAGTTCCTTTCAGGAAAATTAATTTATCTAATAATGACAGCCTATTGCTTTACGATACCTCGGGTAGCTCCTCCTTGGAGGGCAAAGAGTTACCCAAAATTCGGCATGCTTGGCTGCAATGTGCTGAAGATATAAAGATCATTCAGGTCAAGGATAAAAGTATTCTACGTGCAAAAACAAGTAAGACGGTGACGCAATTACATTATGCGCGATTAGGGAAGATTACCCCAGAAATGGAGTTTGTTGCCATTAGAGAAAATCAAGCATGTCCTCACATTACCCCTGAGTTTGTCAGACAAGAAATTGCTGCAGGAAGAGCAATTATACCGGCTAATATTAATCACCCTGAGTTAGAACCCATGATTATTGGTAGAAATTTTCATGTTAAGGTAAATGCCAACATTGGAAATTCAGCAATAACATCTTCGCTAAGTGAGGAAGTGGATAAATTAAGATGGGCTTGTCATTTTGGTGCTGATACAGTTATGGATCTTTCTACAGGGAAAAATATACATCAGACCCGTGAATGGATTATACGAAATTCTCCTGTGCCAATTGGTACTGTACCTATATATCAAGCTCTTGAAAAAGTGAGAGGTGTAATCGCAGATTTATCCTGGGATGTTTATCGTGATACTCTGCTTGAACAGGCAGAACAAGGTGTAGATTATTTCACAATCCATGCAGGTGTTTTACAGAATTTTATTCCGCTAACCTCAAAGCGGATGACCGGCATCGTCTCACGAGGGGGTGCAATCATGGCACAATGGTGCAAAATCCATAAAAAAGAAAATTTTCTATACACTCATTTTGAGGAAATTTGTGAACTGATGAAAACATACGATATTTCTTTTTCCTTAGGCGATGGCTTAAGACCAGGATCAATATCAGATGCAAACGATGAGGCGCAATTTGCCGAGCTTAAAGTATTAGGTGAATTAACTCAAATTGCTTGGCAGCATGATATTCAAACAATGATTGAGGGTCCGGGTCATGTGCCACTACATTTAATTAAGGAGAATATGGAGAAACAATTGGAATTTTGCCAGGAGGCTCCCTTTTATACATTAGGTCCACTTGTTACCGATATTGCGCCTGGTTACGATCATATAACAAGCTGCATAGGAGCTGCGACTATAGGTTGGCACGGAACTGCACTTTTATGCTACGTGACTCCAAAAGAACATTTGGGTCTGCCGGATAAAGAAGATGTGAAGGCGGGCATGATTGCCTATAAAATTGCAGCGCATGCTGCCGATCTTGCAAAAGGACATCCAGGTGCCATATTAAGAGATAATGCTTTATCTAAAGCAAGGTTCGAGTTTAGATGGCGTGATCAATTTAATTTATCCCTTGACCCGCAAACGGCAAGGAGTTTTCATGATGCCACCTTGCCAATGGAACAGGCTAAAGAAGCTCAGTTCTGTGCCATGTGCGGTCCGCATTTTTGCTCCATGAAACTTAGCCATGAAATTTTATCTGAAGATTAGAGATGATTGGCATTGTTGGTGCGGGGATTATGGGCAGAACGTTAGCTTGGCATCTAACAAGAAGCGGTTTTAACGTATCGCTTTTTGATAAAGACTGCCTCATGAAACCAAAGAATTGCAGCTATGTTGCAGCTGGGATGATCTCACCCTTTGCAGAAATTACCGGTTCATATCCCTCTTTGGTCGCTTTTGGAAGACAAGCAATTGATTTTTGGCAAAAAGCAATTTTATCTTTTAGCAGTAAGGTTTTTTTTTCAGCGCATGGCACATTGTGCATTGCTCATTCCGAACATCAGAATGATTTAGGACACTTTAAGCAAACTCTGTTACAAAAAGAATCGAGCAGTGATTTCCATTTGGTGCAAATACACGAGATTGAAAGTGAAATCGATCAGCAATTTCGACAGGGTATTTTTTTACCTAAAGAAGCTCAAATTTCTGCTCAAATGCTGTTACCAGTTTTAGTAGATGAACTTAAAAAGCAAAAGAGTGAACTTTATTCTAAAACCCGCGTGTTGAAGATAAAAAAGAATGAAGTTATTACCAGTGAAAGAAAAATAAAATGTGATTTCGTTATTGATTGTCGAGGTCTTGAGGCAGGTGATGAGCTAAAAACATTACGTGGAGTGCGAGGAGAATTAATTTGGGTGGAAGCGCCAACAGTCTATTTAAAACATATGATTCGAGTTTTTCACCCCAGAGCGCATGTTTACATAATACCCAGACCAGAACACCAATTTATTTTGGGAGCAAGTTGCATCGATGCCAATGATATGAGCCCAATTTCTGTGAGAACAGTTATTGAGCTGCTGTCAACTGCATATAGTGTTCATAAAGGTTTTGCAGAAGCGAGAATTCTTTCAACAAAAGTACATTGTCGGCCAGCGTTTGAAAATAATCTTCCTCGAATTTTTTTGGACCAAGATAACAAAATTATTCGAATTAACGGCCTTTATCGACATGGCTATTTATTTGCACCTATATTTGTAGAAGCAGTTGAATATTTCTTAAAAATGGGAGCATGGCCGAAAGCAATCTCTCAATTTATTCAAGAAGTCTAATATGAGTATGTGTATGGAAATTAAAATAAATGATGAAACAGTTTCCCTTGACCATTGCGTATCCTTAAAAGAAGTCTTATCTTTATTTGGATATAGTGATAAAAAGATCGCAGTAGCGTTGAACAATGAATTTATTCCCAAGGAGTTGCATGAAAGCGTTTTAATACAGCAATACGACATGATTGACATTATAATTCCTATGCAAGGTGGCTGAATGGCTTTCACATTAGATAGTAAGAAATTTAATAATCGTTTTTTCTTAGGAAGTGGATTGTTTCCAAGCTATGCAATTATGCAAGAAAGTATTATCGCTGCAAACATAGAAGTGATAACAGTTTCAATACGTAGACAGCTAGGGGGAAAAGTAAATGAAAATTCATTTTGGGATTATATAAAATCGCTAAGTTGTCACCTATTGCCTAATACGGCTGGATGTTTTAATGCCAAGGAAGCGATATATACAGCACAAATGGCAAGAGAAATTTTTGAGACAAATTGGATTAAACTTGAGGTAATTGGGGATAATCTTACACTCCAGCCCGATCCTTTTGAATTATTGAAAGCTTGTGAAGAATTGCTGAAATTAAATTTTTTTGTGCTACCTTACTGCACCGAAGATTTAATTCTCTGCCAGCGCTTAGTTAACATAGGCTGTGAAGTTTTAATGCCTTGGGGTGCCCCCATTGGTTCAGGAAAGGGATTACAAAATCCTTATGCTTTAAGGTTATTACGTGAGCGCTTTGAGAATATAGCGCTGTTGATTGATGCCGGAATAGGAGCCCCGTCGCATGCTGCACTGGCAATGGAAATGGGTTTTGATGGAGTTTTGTTAAACAGCGCAGTTGCATTGGCAAATGATCCTATCAAAATGGCACAAGCATTTACCAGTGCAGTACAAGCTGGCAGGCAAGCCTATGAGGCAGGATTGATGCCCAGGCGTGATTTTGCTCATGCAAGCACACCGCTCTTAGGTAAGCCCATTATAATTAAATAAGCATCAGTTTCGAAATGAAAAATATCATTGTATGGACAATAGCAGGTCTTGATCCCAGTGGCGGAGCAGGAATTAGCACTGATGTAAAAACATTTGCTAATTTTAATGTTCACAGCTGTGTGGTATTAAGTTGTCTTGTGCCACAAAATAATGAAAAGGTAACTGGTTTTTATTCGCCACCTCGCAACACCTTTATTGAGCAAATTGACATTTTAAAAAATACATTTCCACCGGCTGCAATTAAAATAGGACTTATTAAAAAACAAACCATTATTTATGAACTTTCAAAACAGTTGAGCGATATCGATGTCCCTATTATCCATGATCCAGTGTTTGCTACAAGTAGTGGCTATCCAGTTGTAAACCAAGTGGAATTGGCTTCATTTGAAAAATACCTCTTTCCTAAAGTTAACCTATTAACTCCTAATATTTTGGAAGTTGAAAAAATTTTAAAATGCAAAATTCTTAGTGAAAAGCATGTTGAAATGGCTGCTATTCAATTATTAGGGACAGGGATTAAACAAGTCATTATAAAGGGTGGGCATTTTTCAGCGGTTCCCGCTGAAAAATCAAGCAATCCTACTAGTTTAGGCATTTCTTCTGAATCAAGCGACGAAAAAGAATTTTCAAACAGCTCAAGAAGCCAGATCCTGCAAGGGAATGAGACTTCAGCGAGAACTGCTGCAGATTTTTGGACAAATGGAGCAGAAGCATATTGGCTATATTATCCATTCATATCACAATTAAATGTACGTGGTACAGGTTGTGCTTTCTCCTCTGCCTTAACGGCCAATTTGGCAAGGGGTGATCATGTATTAGATGCTTTTATTAAAGCAAAAGCCTATGTTTTTCAAGGTATATTACATGCAGTTGCCATCGACGAAAATCATGCAGTATTTGCACATCATCCGCCATTAATAGGCTCATTACCTTCAATTAAAAGTAGTAAAATAAAAATTCCTATTCATTCTTTCCAAAAATGTAGCGAAATTGGCTTTTATCCCATTGTTGACAACATTGAACTATTAGAAAAGTTAATAACGTTAGGTGTGCGTACAATTCAATTAAGAATAAAAAACCGTTGCCTATTAGATATTGAAAAAATCATTGCTAAGGCATCGGTTCTTGCCATAGAAAGTGATATTAATTTATTTATTAATGATTATTGGCAGCTAGCAATTAAATATAAGGCATATGGTGTTCACTTAGGTCAAGACGATATCAACACCGCTGATCTTGATCTCATTGCCAAAGCAGGATTGCGGCTTGGAATAAGTTGCCATTCCTATGCGGAGTTAGCACTAGCTGCGGCCATTGCTCCATCTTATGTCGCAGTTGGACCTGTTTTTAGTTCAAGTAGTAAGCCTAATTTAATCCCTTTACCCTATGAGCAACTTTGTTGCTTTCGACAACTTACCAAGTTGCCCATGGTAGCAATTGGTGGTATTAGCTTAGAGAATGTTAAAAAAATTTTAGCTGCAGGGGTTGAGGGTATTGCCGTAATCTCTGCTTTAACAGTAGGAAATTTGGCGCAAAGTGTAGGTAAATGGCTGAAAATAATTAATATTTATGAGGGTGTAAGAAATGCTAGTTAACGATGAGTTAATCAGATACCAATCTCATCTTTTGCTGGAAGGCTTTGGGTTGAAACAGCAACTATTACTTAAAGATTCTCGTGTTTTATGTGTTGGCGCAGGAGGATTGGGAAGTCCTTTATTACTTTATCTTGTGGCCGCAGGAGTTGGTCAAATAGGAATAATTGATAATGATGAGATTTCATTGGGTAATTTACAACGTCAAATTTTATATTGTACTAATGATATTGGTCTTCAGAAAATAACCTGCGCCAAAAGGCGTTTAGCTGATTTAAACCCAACTGTTATCATCAATACGCATTCTGAAAAATTATTGGCTGAAAATGCGCAATCAGTCATAAAAGATTACGATCTTGTCGCAGACTGTTCAGATAACTTTGACACAAAATTTTTGATCAACGATACTTGTTTTAATTTGCATAAAATATTTGTTACTGCCAGCGCAAATCAATATCGTGGGCACTTTGCCATTTTCAATCCACAGGTAGGACCCTGCTACCGATGTCTTTTTGAAAGTCTGGATTTTTCCGATTGCCATAATTGTAAAAATGCAGGGGTCTTTAGCCCTTTGCTTAGTATTTTAAGTGCATTTCAAGCGACTGCTATTATCAGCCATTTGAGTGGTACTGATCGATATTTCAATCAACTCATTGAATATGATGCTTACCAACTTGAACAAAAAAAAATTTACATCAAAGCTAATCCGTACTGCTCAATGGTTCATACTAAATCTAAATACCAGGAAGAAGAGCCTTCCTTCGTAGAAGAAATTGATTCTCTAAATGTGCTTTCTGGTAAGTCTTTTAAATTAATCGATGTTCGGTCAAGGGCTGAGCATGAGATGGGTAACCTTGGGGGAGAATGTATTTCTCTTGAGAATTTGCGGTTAGCATTAGAAGATCTCCAGCGCTCAACTTGTGTGGTTTTATACTGTAAAACAGGAGCCCGCAGTCGACTGGGATGCGAAATGCTGCAGCTTGCTGGATTTAAAAATGTATACAGTTTGAAAGCAAAGTTGTAAGAATAGACTGAAATTATAACTAACCATGATGTCATGCAGCTAGATGGGCAAAATATTGATAATTATATTTTGTTTGCAAATTGTATGAATGTATAATTCTTTATGCAAACGAATTATAATTATCTATTGCAAAAATTATATTTTGATATCATAATATATGTACAAGAGGTATATTATGAATACATATTATCATTATCCTTCAAAGACATTAGGAACTAACGCTGCTCACTTAGTAACAACACTTTATAGCCAAAACAGACCTGTTTTTCATTTTAAGGAAGCCGAAAAAATTCTTGGTAGCCGAGCATCAGCCTCTAACACGCTTTCCCAGCTCATTAATCATGGAGTCGTCATGCGCCTGATTTCAGGAAAATTTCGTCTTGTTCCTTTTGAGCTAGGCTTTGAAAGCGAATATCTAGGTAACCCATTTGTCGTTGCCCGCGAGCTTGCATTAGGTCGTCGCGGAGAGATTAAAAATAAGCATTTTATTTCTCATGGTTCCGCATTTGATTTGCACCAAATCACAACTCAGCCTCAGCTAATTGTCTATGTTAGTAGTCTTAAAATGATACGACCTCGAATAATTCAAGGAACTGAGTTTCGATTTGTAAAACTTAAAACGAATGATGCATTTGGCATAATGGAGATGTGGGTAGATAAAGATCAAAAAGTTTTTGTAAGTGATTTAGAGCGTACTTTAATTGATGGATTGAAAATACCTGCATACTGCGGAGGCTTTACAGAAGTAGCAAAAGCATTTTATATAAAACGTGAAGGAATTGACCCACAAAAGATCATAGACTATACATTAAAACTTAATGTTGGGGTTGTAAATCGCAGACTGGGATATCTAATGGAGCTTTACCAGATTGGTACTAATATTCATTGGGAGTTTCTAAAGACAACAATAACTCCCACTTACCAACTACTTGATCCCGATTTAGTTGCAGATGGTCCATATATCGCGAAGTGGCGACTTAGATTGAATATTTTGCCAGAAGAACTCCTTACACTCGGAGGCGCATAATGATTCCACAAAGCCATATCTCGAAACTTTCAAATACTTGATAAAGTTTTATACAAATTTTGTCTATTAAGATGAGTCTTTTGAGCAAGCTTAGATAATCCACCCTGTGCTTCAGCTACATTCCGCAAGGCTAATAAAAAAGCTTCTGGATCTTTATCAATTTCATATTCCTCAAGTGCCACTTTTAAGTAGGCCTCAGCTTTTTGACTATCCTTTAACGACTCAATTAAATTATCGTGATAGCTCGCGGTATTTTTAAAAATTAGTTGGCTCATTGCTCAATCCTCGTAGTAAACTCATGCCAATACTCTTTTGCTTTTTCAATGTCTCTAGTTTGAGTGCTTCGGAGTTTTTAGTAAGATAACAGCCTCATGTAGCACTTGCAGCTACCCCCTCTCCCGCTGGTAACTTATTGATTCTAGCAAAAATTATAGCGCGGGAGAGGGGGTAGCTGCAAGTGCCAGCAGCCGGAGCAATAGTTCCACTGAATTATGATGCTTTAAACTCCGAAGCAAGATAACCCATTCTTTATGTTAATTCAAAAACAGTTCTTATGCTCCAGGAAGCTCCAGGAGGAATGTCTTGTTGTTGATTAAAAATTGTACTAGGATAGGCAGTTTGAAAAAATAATTAGTGACTTTATATTACAAAAATGACAAAGGGCGCATATGACAATAGAGAAAGAAAAAACATTCCACGGTTTTTTGAATTTACCAGTTGAATCGCAGATAGCAGTCATTCAACAAATAAATGACGATAGAACACTCTTTCGTTTATTTGCTGCAAACAGATATATGTGGTCATTTTTTAAAGATAATATTAATATAATTTTTAAACCTAGAATTAGTCATTTAACAGATCAACCAGTAAATCCTCTTTCCTTATATAAAGGTTATTCCCCTAATAAAAATAAGGCACGTCTATATGTACAAGATCCGGAGGAAAATCATACTGTATTAAGTTACATGGTTTTCAAGGGATATGAAAAAGCTGGATCTGCTTACCTTGCTACAATGGCTAATAGGGATGAAATGCGCCATAAGGTGCGTAATGGGTATAACCTATTATGTTTGGCTATACTTTCATGTAATCCGGCTATGGTTGATTTGATTTTAGCTCAGCCAGAAGCATCTCAATTAATAGATGAAGCAAATGCTTACGGCGATAAACCAATTCACATTGCAGCAAGAGTCGGTAATCGTCAGATTTTAAAAAGCCTTGTAACTCATGCATCATTCAACAAAGATTATATCAATTCAAGGGGCAATTATTCCTATTGCCCGCTCACTAATTTTTGCAAATATTGCCCTAACGATGACCTTGATTTTTTGCAAGATTTAATTGGGTACGCTGCAAAAGTGGATGATGAACCAACACAATATAGCAGTTTTCTTAATGATCCGATTTTTCTAGCTATTATTCATAATAAACCTAAAGTAGCAATGGTTCTGCTTGGATATAAAAAACATGATATTAAAAGATATGTTAGTGCACCGGCTTACACCCTGGCCCAAGCTATAAAAAGAGGCTATAAAGATATTGTTAAACTACTCGCGCTTGACTGTGGAGTGGAGATAGAGCCTAATTGTACTCCATTAGAATCATTATTGATTGCTTCACTATCATCTTTTGATTTAGAACTCATCCGCATTGTCTTTCAGATTGAGTCCCGCTTATATACAAAGGTGGCTAGAATACAATATGAAAGGGATGGACAAGTGTTTAATTTGCCTGTATTCGCTGACTATTTGCTTGGAGCAATGCAAGCCTTAATCAGTGTTCCTGCTGGAGAGGAAACCTTTGAAATATATAATCTATTAGTGGAATTTGGCTTAAACACCTCAATGATTTGGTATGACGGTGGTAAAAATATATTTCATTATATTGCAACCCACCTTGTTACATTCCTTGGGAAAACTCAGGAGAGCATAGCATATGCAGAAAAGATTGTTTCTGACTTATTGCATAAAGATGCTATGTTTAATTTCAGGAACAAATCAGATGATCGCGGTGTTACGCCAATTCAGTTATTGCCAGATTACAAACATCAAAAGTCGGTGACAACATTTGATGAAGCAATAAAAGATATTTTATCTATGGCCAAGAAGAAAGAAACCAAAACAATGGAAAATTCAGCAGAAGAAGATATGGTAGAATGGCAACCAGTGCATGATGATGCAGACCACCGTAACCAATGCACTATTATGTAGTTAAGCGGAATTTATTATGAACGAAGGCAGATTCACTTTAGAGTGAAGATATGATATCAACAAACCTAATGCAATTATGGTTCACGTTGTATATAAAGATACGCTTAATCGCTCTTCATAGCTGCCCCAATCTGCAATTTTTTATAATATTTAGATGCTTTTTTAAAGCTCAATGTGATTAATAGCCATATCATAAGATAATATACGATCATCACTGTAACCAGTGTTAAGAAGTTAGCTACAGTAGTATCAGGGGTAAGTTGAGTATCACTAAGCATTGAAGGAATGCCATTTTCGGGTACCACAATTTTTATAAAAATACAATAGCCTATATAGAAAATATTAGAAAAGCTACTTATCAACCAAGCGATTAAGGTTGCTTTCCTTACCATGCTTTTTTGCTCTTGACTACTTAGGAATCGATTTTCATTTTTAATAATTTTATGGCAAAGGAAAGTGGGTACAGCAATACATATTAAAATAATGATTGGTATATCTCGGATGTTTGTATTCAATAAGCTGTCGATAGCGAGCATAAGCGCCATTCCTAGCAGGTAGCTAGCAAGATAAAGCCTAAGAAAACGCCAAAGATATTTTTTAGTATTAATAGACATGGCTTGATCCCTTGAAGTTTGAAGAACGGCATTTTGCACTTAGTTGAGCTTGTCGTCAAATAAATTCATTTAAAATTTGACAAGACACCTTGTCTGAATCAAGGGAACCTGTATATAATACTCTCCCCTTCGTTATGGGAGAAGCAATGGATGGCTTGGTTAGATGATAGCTCCATGTTTAAAGAGGAAAAAAATAAAACAAGGATCTTTAAAGACGTAGGAGATGAAAATAAAAATGTACTATGGAAGTTACGGTTTCTTAACCAGCTTCCATTTATTAATATGGTAATAAATTATTTAAAGTTAGCTATTTTAAATAAAAAACTCAGTAAAATTGAAAAGAAAATTCATTACAATAATCTTGATAATACTTCATTGGTTCTTGCTTTACTTCGAGAAATCTTACACTTAAAAAGACAGTATAAATTTATTTCTTCTAAAATTAAAACAGATGAACGAATCCAAAAGATTAAAAAGTTTTTAATTGAAAAATCTCATCAAGTTACTTTGGTAGAAAATGAAGAGAGTATATTAAAAAGAAAAACCCTTACGAGTAGTCATCAAACTATTCTGGCTTTAATTAATGATGTACCCATTCAGAAGACTCATTTTATTCAAGATATGCCAGGGAAAGTATATTGGCGTTATGAGCAAACTAAGTTTATAGAAGATGGTCATAGTCTGTGTAAGTCTACCATTAAACCCCGAGATATAGTCTATCTACATACTTCAGTCAGTAAGTTAATAGAGATTTTAAAAAATCCGATTAATGGGAATTTATCTCTGAGTGGCAATGATTTTAAAATTACTAACAATGAGCTATTGTCTAATGACTGCAAAGATCTGCATTTGGTTTGTGGGCTTAGTTTAAAACTATCGAATACCCTTAATCTCCAATCCTCAAAACGGCAACAAATTAGTTTTTGGGAAGATAAACTGGCTAAGCATAAATTGACTGAAAACAACTTAAATATAATTTGCTCTAAACAGATTTTTGAAATTTTCTTTAATTCAATCCAATATTATGATCAATTCAAAGGCTGCTTACACAAAAATCGCGAGGCTAAAATTCTAGAGTTAATTTATTGCCTGGAAGGAGAAAATAAAATCAGAATTCATCAATCAATCACTAGAGATGAATTAACCCCATAACTACGTATAGGTTCTACATCAAAATAATTGTATTATCCAAATAGGTTATTTTTTTCAAAAGTGATTCGATATGGATTTTTATTCAATAGCTAGTTTTGTTGTGACAATGGCCATTCTGATTGCGTATATCAATCATCGCTATATCAAGATGCAAACAACCATTGCCATAATGACCTCATCTTTACTTATTTCATTTCTCCTCATATTATTCTTCAAGTTCTTTGGAACTAATTCCTTTGAACAAAAGGTATTAAATTCCCTGCTTAAGTTAGATTTTCATAAGTTATTGATCAATGGTATGTTAAGCTTTTTATTGTTTGCAGGATCTCTTACTATCGATATCCAGTCATTGACAACGCAAAAATGGGAAATCTTTACCCTTGCCTCTTTCAGTACGATTGTTTCTACCTTTTTAGTGGGACTTGCAACTTATTATTCATTGCCAATATTAAATATTCATCTAAATCTAATTTATTGCATGCTATTTGGTGCATTAATTTCGCCCACCGACCCTATAGCAGTCTTGGCTACATTCAAACAGCTTGCCGCGCCCAAGCAATTAGAAACAATTATAGCTGGAGAATCATTGTTTAATGATGGTGTTGGTATTGTATTGTTTTTGACTCTTTATCAGGTGGCTTTTTCAAATGAGCCTGAGAGCCTTCGCCATATATTATTGCTTTTTATTCAACAAGCAGGTGGCGGCATATTTTATGGCTTATTACTTGGTGTCTTAGCCAGTTGGTTAATAAAAAATTCAGATGATTATAAGATCGAATTACTCATAACCATTGCTGTAGTAACTGGAGGGTATACTTTAGGGCAAGCATTGCGGATTTCAGGTCCTTTAGCAATGGTTATTGCAGGAATTATTATTGGAACTTATGCTCGCCAACATGCTATGACTGAAGCAGCTAAACATTTTTTAAATGAATTTTGGGAATTAATTGATGAGATATTAAATTGCGTACTTTTTTTACTCATCGGCTTTGAGTTGTTATTAGTGGCTAAAGGCAATACTTATTTAATTGCAGGCATCCTTGCAATCCCATTAGTTTTGTTAGCTCGATACATTACAGTCGTTATTCCCATGGAAATATTTAAATTAAGACGACCTTATTATCCGCATTTTATTAAAATTTTAGTTTGGGGAGGGTTAAGAGGAGGACTAGCCGTAGCTTTGGCTTTGTCCTTACCACCAGGAAGCTATCGACAACTTATTCTGGCAATGACTTATGCAGTTGTAGCCTTTTCAATTATAATTCAAGGCATTACAGTAGCGCCACTTGTCAATTTGAGTAAAAAAACTTGATTATCGCGTAAATGCTCCTTTCTGACAAAGATGGATCTTAAATATTTTGCTAATTTTTATTATTTTATACGATCAGCGATTTATACTTAATATAACCAAATTTATTAGGAGGTAATATGCGACCTATTTGGAAAGGTCAAATTTCTTTTGGTCTTATTAATATTCCTATAGAGCTGTACTCTGCAGACAAATCCAGGTCTGTTCAGTTTAAGTTACTGGATAACAGAAATCATGCAAAAATTCACTACGAACGAATCAACGAAGAGACAGGAGAACAAGTTCCATGGGATGAGATTGTTAAGGCTTATGAAGTGCCACATAAGGGGTATGTCATTCTTAATGATAATGATTTCAAGCAAGCTGCTATAGAGAATACTCAAGCCTTTGAGATAGAAGACTTTATTGATAAAAAAAATTTAAGTTGTCTGTTTTTTGAAAAACCCTATTACCTTGTGCCAGCAAAACGCGCGCAAAAAGGTTATGTACTCTTAAGGGAGGTGCTAAAAAAAACAGAAAAGATAGCCATTGGTAAAGTTATTATCCGCTCTCGGCAGTATTTAGCGGCCTTACTACCGCTTGGTGAGGTATTGGTTTTGAACCTGCTTCGTTTTGCTGATGAAGTGAAAAGTACCGAAGACTTAAATATCCCTACAGGAGATATCAAAGGATATAAAATTTCGGAAAAAGAAATGGAGATGGCTCAACAATTAGTAGAATCTATGACAGTAGATTGGGATCCAGAAAAATATCATGATGACTATCGTGACTCATTGATGAAATGGATTGAAAAGAAAGCAAAGCTGGGCAATATCCCGTTTCCAGCTAAACCAAAAGAAGAAGAGCGCAAAAGTGCGGAAGTAGTTGATTTTATGAGCCTCTTAAAGAAAAGCATTAAGAAAACAGAACCTAAAAAGCAAAAGAAACAATCTGTGAGTAGATCTTCTCGTGCTCAATCAGCTACTCGAAAAAGGGCAAAGAAACAATAAAACCAAGTGAACCTACTTTGCAGGATATAAGAAGGTTACGTTGCTTTGTGATAAAGTCAAAGAGTAATATATTTTGGCAACCCAAAGGGTTATAAAGCTACCTAAAAGTCCTCCAAAAACTACATCACTTAAATAATGAAATTCAAGCACTAAGCGGCTAAAACAGACCAATAAGCCGAGAAGAATAAAAATAGGCGTTATTTTCTTCCATGCTAAGGAAAAGCCTGTGGCGAGCACAAATATACGTGTTGCGTGGCCTGAGGGTGTTGAATTCATTAAAAATTGGTGGCTTAGAAAATGGAAGCCATACAAACCTTGCTGAAATAAAAGTTCTGGTCTATAACGCCCCAATAGATACTTCATTGAAGTGTCAATAAATATGGCACCTATCATTGCCAAGCCCATGAACAAGAGGTTATTCGCTAATTTGTGTTGTGGTTTTTTAAAAAGTACACAAGATGCTACCAGAAAGCTAATAAGAGTAAAGGCAAAGCTTAATTTGCTGTCGCCAAGTAGCGTAATAAATTGAAAAAAAGAATAAAAATTTGTCTTATGAGAAAAGTGGTGAAAAGCATTAGCAATGGGCTGATCAATAAAAGTGAAAGAGAACCAAAAAAAGCTGCTACCAAGAAGTACCGTGAACAGAGAAAGTTTATTCAATTTAGCCATAGAGCTCTCCCTATTTTTTTTAGGGCTCCTGCAATAAATAATATTATTTTTCATTCATAGAAAGCTTTAAAGCTAACAAGCGTTTACTGTGCTTTTGTGAAGTAAGCGTGACGTAAACTGTAAAATCATTATTGAACGAGCCCTAAGCCAAGTTATTTATGCCGTTGCCTGCTCAATCGTAACAATTTATTTCGAGTATGTCCATTTACTGCCTTTTTTTTCTTTTTTTGATGCTTAGGGTGCTTTTTAGCGGCTGGTTTCTTTTTATCTTTTGATTCATTGTTATCTGTTTTCTTCTTAAAGATGGTATCAATCTCCACATACAAATTACCAATAATTTGATAGCGATAGGAGGCATGAGTGAGTCCTATAGGGAAGCCTATTCCAATTGCCACATCTTTCTTAACCTGCGCATAGACTCCTGGTGTAATATATAATTGGTCATCCTTACCTCCATGATTCCAGGTATTAGTGAACCAGTCTAATTCTAGGCTGTAGTTAATTTTTTCACTGCGAGCTGCTATACCTGAATTAAGAACAAAATAATGGGCAGCAGGCACATCCAAGTCTGGATTCGAATGTCTCTTGATACGTTGCACAAATTCAAAGCCTATCTGGGTAAAGAGTTGCGTTCGCCATTTCTTGTGTGGGAAATCTTTGGCTAACAGAAGGTAGGGGCTATAGCGCATTAAGCCATCGGTCAAATTCCGATTAATATCCCCTGTTGGGAGATGTAAGTCAAATACCAGTGCCGCACTGTAATTTGATTTATGGATATACATCCAACTATATTGTGACCCAAGATTAGTATCGCCATTGCCAGAGGTCTCTCCGCAACACGTATTGAACAAAGAAGTCTGTTGGCAGTTCATATCGTCACAAGACAGTTGGCAACTGTTTAAAATGTGGTAGGGTGCATAAAACAAATAAACATACCATTTATCTGTTATACCATAATTTGATAGCACCAGTAAAAATAGATCTTTCGTGCTTTTGCTATAGTTATATTGCGGTACGATGACCTCCTCAAGTATCCCTTGATCAACAGGAAAGACAGAGAAGGCTATAAAATAGGGTAGTCCGTTTTCCGGGGGTCCACTTGGAGGTTGCTGAGCCAGGCTACAGGTAAAATAAGCGCATAGTAATATAAAAAGAAAAATCCTTTTCATTTTTTCCTTGTTTTCTATCCTTAAAAATTAACTAATGGGCAAATATAAGTGGTTGCAATTCCCGCTATTAAACCAAACAAATGTCCTTCCCAAGAAACCCTTTCCTCCTGTGGAAAAATGCTTAACAATAATCCACCGAAATAATAGATGCAAATAATAGCAAGAATATAGGTCGATATGGAGGGATGTTGATAGGCATCCACTAAGAGATACCCCCAATACCCCATGATGACATCACTGGCACCAATATGAATAGCTCTTTGGCCGAATAACCAGATTGCAAGTCCACTTAAGAGCGTAATTGATAAAGTCGTACAAATAAAAATACCCATACCTTTTGTCAGAAGAAAGGTTAGCAAAACAAAAAGAGGAATAGAATTAAAAAATAAATGGTTGAAGCCAGCATGCAATAAGGGGTGGATAGGAATGCCAATTAAACCTATTAAGTGCCTTGGGTAAATTCCGAATAGGTTTAATCGGTACCCAGTAAGCATATTAATGAACAATAGTCCCCACAGTATGCCTATCACTAGCAAGGCGAATGGCATATTTACTTCAACTACTGAAATGGCATTTTGTATTTGGTTTAGATAGGATTCCAAAAATTGAGGCCTTATAAGGGTAATGAGCTATGTCCATTATAAAGGTAAATGGGTCATAAGTTAAGGCTACTTGGAAATTCCAGAAGAACTAATTTTATTGTCATCATCGTCAATAGGTAAATCCAGTAAACTAATATCATACTTAGGAGGCAATACAATGATCAGCTTTCTCCAGAAATTGTAGGTACTTTTCAAAAACCTTTCTGTCGGAGAGGCGGCCTCTAAACCCTATGTACTTATCTGGCCGGATAAAGTAAGAGAAGCTAGAGTAACTTGATATTTCCTATGCAAAGTTTGCTCCAGGTCATATATAGGGTTAATGTTTGGCTGCTGAACATCAACTTGAGTTACGAAAACAATAATATATTTAAACTTAGCTTGATATATTTTTGCAAGTTGAGAAATATATTCAATTAACCGTTGGCCGTAGTTATCTTTTAAAATGCCTGAAAACATTAAGATACAGGGCGCTGGTCCACGAAGATAATCAAGAAATCGATCATTTTTATTAAAATAACAATCTAAGACGCGGTCTCCTGCTTTCGGGCCTGGCGAACGCTTAGTGCATTCTTTCGTAAGAGTACTTTTTCGATAATTAATGGCAAGTTGACTGTTAGTTGTGAGAAATCCTTTTATAAGACTCTTTCTCTTAAGGAAGAATTTTATTAACAAATTGCGTAGGGTTATTAATAATGGCTTCTTGACAGTTGCGATACGAGTCATCATAGCAGAGCGGGCTAGCACTCTTGTGGCTACCGGGTATTTTTCTTGATGATAAGTCTTTAGCAGCTCTTCACTGGTTTCCTTTCGAATGACAGATGCTAGTTTCCAAGCTAGGTTATACACATCTTGAATTCCAGTGTTCATTCCCTGACCTCCTGCTGGCGAATGAACATGTGCGGCATCTCCGGCAAAGAAAATGTGGCCATGCTTATAGCAAGGTATGATCCGTTCATGAATCCAAAAGCCTGATATCCAGATAAATTTCTTTATAGGCAATTTTATTGGGCAAATTTTTGCCACTAATTCAAGAAAATGATTTTCACTTACCACTCTCTTATTTTTTAACTCAGGATATTTTGAAACCTCAATCAACACTCTACAACGAGTTGGGCTAAAGGGTATAATCATAAGAGGTCCACTTCTTTCTAAAAAGAAAGTTAGTTCATGCTTAAGTTGGCCTTCTATGATTACATCAGCCATCATAAAGTGTTGAGGAAGATCTTTTCCTGTAAAAGGCATAGCCACTTGTTCGCGCACGGTGCTATGTATTCCATCACAGGCAATTAACCAATTCACTGTGGCTATTTCTTCGGTATCCTTGTTCTTCCTAAGAAGAATTTCAATATTGTTATTATTAATTGTACGAAGCTCAATGAGCTCAGTACCCAGCTCAATATGAATGCCGGATTTTGATAAAAATTCACGAAGCATTGCTTCCGTTTCAGATTGAGGAAGGCTAAGTACATAATTATAGGTTGATTCCAGGAAGTTTGTGTTAGTGCTTCCTAATTCAACTTTATTATCAAATTGGCGATTAGATTCATATAAGACGAGTTTGTTTAAAGGAAAGCCGCGATTAAGAGCCTCATTAATTAACCCCAAATCATCCCAAAGCTCTAAGGTTCGAGGTTGAACCGCTAATGCATTGGAAGTGGTTAGATAATTAATTTTTTTGTCAATCAGTCGAAATGGAATATTTTGCGCAAGTAAGGCAACGCCCATTGATAAACCTGTTGGTCCTGCACCAACAATTAACACCGAGTCTCCATTTTCCATTTTGTAAACCACTCCCTAACAAATATTAAAATCATTCTCCTGTGCTTCTTGCTTGGACGCAGTTGTGGCAAGTTGAATAATATTTTGACTTTGTATCCCGTATAATTCATCTAAGCTGTTTAATATAAAGTATTGATTTTGTATTGTGTCATAACGGTAATTCGTATTTAGTATCTGCGTTAAGTTAAAATCATTGCGTTGTGGCTTTACGCTTTCTAAAGCATAAACGGTTTCCTCATAGGAGGATAAAATCCCTCCTCCATAGATTCTCAGCCCTTTATCGGATTTTAGGAGCCCAAACTCAACAGTGAACCAAAAAAGTCGACCTAGCATTGATTGAATGCGCTCAGAGGTTTCAAGGGCAGTCTTTCCGTACCATTCTACAAAATCTGCATAAGCTTGATTTGTTAAAAGTGGACAATGTCCAAAGAATTCATGAAAAATATCAGGTTCTTCCAAATAGTCCAGTTCTTCCTTCTTACGTATAAAAGTGGCTGCAGGGAATTGCTTATTGGCAAGCAAACTAAAGAATTCATTTAGCGATATCAGCGCTGGAACTGGTTTCACCGACCAACCTGTTGCCTTTTGAAGACTTACAGTAACTTCATGACATTGAGGAATGCGGTCATGAGGCAAATTCAGCTTCTTTAAACCAGCAATAAATTCCTCACACGCCCTGTGTTCTATTATTTTCATTTGTCTTTCAATTAGAGTATGCCAAGTTTCATTTTCATCTATAGTGTATGCCACTTCTCCTGAAACATTTGCTTCTTTAGATTTATATTTTGTCATTTGCTTGGTCCTAGTAGTTTACCTATATTCAAGGATTTCATGTTTAATTATAAAGTAAAGATTAACCTTTCAGCAAATTCCCATAAAAATATTAACTTGCGCGCAATCACATTATTGTTTTGATGCATTTGAGGTGGAGAAAATTAACATAGCTGTCATTTGCACTTTATCGCTTGTGGCAAATTGGGCGTTGGGCTGTTGATTGCCCATTATCATTACCTTGGCAGTTGGCCTCATTGTTTCAACACCGCCATAAAAATATTCTGGAATAAAGTTAAGGACATTGAGAGAAAAATGTTTATCAGGGTATGCCTTATTGAGATTTGCCAATTCCATCTTTGCTTGCTCATAGATTTTTGAGCGCAGTCGTGAGTGAGTTGCTTCAATATCTTCTAATCCTGGGTGGAAATCGATATCATCAATTGTAAAGGTTTCACCAGGACGGCTGATATTTTTCGCCCGATCACGAATTCCAGCAAGATCTGCCTCAGGAATTCTCGCTTCTGCTAAAATTTCTACTTGTTCCAAACCAGATTTATCTTGTGAACGGTTAAAGGAAGTAATGTGCCAAACACTCTTAGTTGATAAAGTAGCAAGTTTTTGCATAACTGTTTTATGTACTTGATCAAGTCCTGTTTTATTTAATATTGCATTAATACGAGCTGTCGCCTTCGCAGTATTGGTGGTTGCCCACATTTCTCCTTGTACAAGCATGATTACTTTGTCTTTGCCGGTATTTATTAATGGTTGTTCAGCGAAAGCAATAGGAAAAAATAAAAGTAATAGAAATACAAATGTTAAACGCATTATTACACCCAATCATTATTTATTTATAGAATTTAAATTGAGGATATAGAGATATTATTTTATTTTCAATTTATTTGTTGACATTTTGTTCAAAATTCTTTGAACTAGGTAACGGTATCTCTCTTACATAACATAATTAGTGAGTAAATATCATGAAAAAAATATCAAAAGTGTTATGGATGACCTTATTAGTAGGAATGTCTCAACCAATATTTGCGGGTTCCAATAGTGATGTAGGAACTGTTGTTGGAGGAATTGCAGGTGGTATTATAGGAAACAATGTCGTACATGGCTCTGGTAAAACCGCTGCTACCATTGGAGGGGCAGTAGTTGGAAGTCTTGTTGGAAACCAAGTGGGAAGAGATGACGAGCGTTCCCGATATATGCCTTATCATCATGACCGTTGGGATCATTCACCTTATCATCATCGTCCTTACGATTACCCTCAACGTTACCAAAATGCTTTCTTTGGGCCAGATGGTCGTTTATACCGTCGCAACATTTTCATCGATGAATATGGTAACCGCATTCTAACCTTCTGTTGCCATCATCTTACTCCAGATGGCTATTGTCCTCGTTGGGTTAGAGTCAATTAAGATAAATTTGCTAAGGAATGTATTAAGCCCCTTTCCTTAAGGGGCTTTTCGTCATTGAGAACGTTAACCAAGCATTAGCGCTCTCAATGACGGAAGTCCTTGCAATCCAAGTTATTTTCGTTTCTATCAGCTATAATTACAAAACCAATTAATTTACAAAATAGAATATAGGAGGTTTATTGAAATGGCTGGTACAACAACTTCTCAAATTAAAGACCTGAGAGATCAATCATCACAAGACAAAGATACTTTAACACAGAGAAAAACTTCAGAGCTTGAAGCAAGAAGGGGAAATCCAATTAAATTAATGGAAGAAACTTTACGTTATGAAAAATACTGTAAATATTGGTCTATTCTTTCCAATGTTGCAGCAATCGTCTCTGTTTCAAGCGCTATTTTTACTATTTTTAATAAAAGACGCTTCTGGTAACTTTCTTATAGTTAATGTTTCAAGCAATTCTGCTTGAAACATTAGCTTTCTTTTTCTCACTGCGCTAAATAATTTTTTTTAGTATCTTTAATACCGTTATTGCGTACCATAATATTTATGGCTCTTCCCGAATGATGGACGTCGTTCCTCGCATGAAGGTTTTGAGCATTCTACACGGATTGTGCGGCGAGGAACGACGACGCACTGCCATTAAGTTAAGGACATTTCCTCTTCGCCGTCGTCCCGAGGCTTCGCCGTCGTCCCGCGACTTCGCCGTCGTCCCGCGACTTGTTCGCGGGATCCAGGATAGGGGCACTTCCCTAGATTTCGTGATCAAGCCATCACCGGACGACAGATTGCTTAACTTAATGGCAGTGGAACGACGACGCACTGCCATTAAGTTAAGGACATTTCCTCTTCGCCGTCGTCCCGAGGCTTCGCCGTCGTCCCGCGACTTGTTCGCGGGATCCAGGATAGGGGCACTTCCCTAGATTCCATGATCAAGCCATCACCGGACGACAGATTGCTTAACTTAATAGCAGTGGAACGACGGCCCAAAGAAACGTTTTTTTGAAGAAAGTTATTTCAAACATGTTCCAAAAAAGAAGAGACCTTGAGTGTTTTTTTCTCAAGGTCTCACAGAGTGAAGGAAATGAATTATAAACTGTAGGCCAAGGATTAGTAGTTGTAACCACCATAACCATAACCACAGCCAGAGCAACTATAGTTATTGCTACAAGAGCTGCAAGAATTACAAGAATTGTAATTGCTGCAAGAGCTACAGCTAGGACAGCTAGAACAGCTAGAACAGCTAGAATAGCTAGGACAGCTAGAACAAGTAGGACAGCTAGAAACAACTCGGTAATGTCGAGCATAACATCGATATTTTATTACCTTATATGCTTTACATGAAGAACATCCATGACTATAGTATTGCTTGCAGTGAGCTTGTGAAGGAGCTGTGAACCCAATCGCACAAGCTAAACCAACAGCAACCGCCCACGCCTTTTTGTTTGTAAGGAATTTTGTAATCTGCATTTGTTTTCTCCTTGTTTGTTGATCAATTATTTGGACAATTCAAAGCAATTACTGTAAGTTCTAACTTAGAGTTTTGATACTTACATAATAATTCTTAGCTTATTACTAGCTTAATTTCCATAGAAGCAAACAAAAACGAATTTATCTTTTTGATCAGAATAGGATTTTTATGTAGAAATTTTCAGAAAAATAACTTGTTTTTTCTTTCAAAAATGTTTGTCTCTTCTGTTGTGGGCGTCGTTGGATGCTTAATCTTTTTCAAGAAAGTAAACGATAGGCTGCTGGGTGACACCAGCATGTTGCATAAGTTCGCTAAGTTCAGTATCTGCTATAAATTTTTTTGCACTTTGCATATTTTCCCATTCCAGGAGAATCGTGACAGTGTTTTGATTATTCACATCTTGAAATACTTGAAAACTTTTTTCGCCTTTAGAACAACGCCATTCCAAAGCATTATCAAACATTATTCTCCAATTAGAATATTCCTTCACTTCTTGCCTTATTAGCAAGTAACATCTCATATGATTTGCTCCTTTTTAGTTTGTAAGGAACATGGTTGTGTCAAATGGAAAAGTTATTATCTACAAGCACTAAAATTAATTTAAATAATTTGGTATTTCATTTTGGGAAGTAGAGTTATCATCAATGCAATCACAGGCAGGTGTCATATCACCAGCCTCAATATACCCTTGGCAATCAACACAAACCATATAGCCATTCTGAAGTTCAATTCGTCTCATTTTATATGCCTTTTCAAATTATATAGAAAATAGCATAATAACCTATGGATGTTAAGGATTTATTAAATTAATGAACATGTTTGAAATCAAAGGGTGAATTTATGTTAAAAGTAAAAATGGGCATTATATCTATCCAAGATTATGATCGTGCAAAACAATTTTATACCAACGTTTTGGGGTGTAAGGTGATAACGGATGCTAATTTTGGTGAGAATCAACGGTGGATAGAATTGCAGCTACCTGAAGGAGAGACTCATATTGCTCTTTATCGCGCTCCAGAAACAGAGTTTATGCCAAGTCCTTGCTCAAATATTGTTTTTAGTTGTTCAAATGTCGAAGCAATGTACCAAGAATTACTTAAAAAAGGAGTTGAGTTTTCTCAACCACCTAAAAAAGAATCATGGGGAATAAGCTGTTTATTTAAAGACAGCGAAGGGAATACTTTTTGTTTGTCTTCTGAAGAATAAAGGAACGTTGACAGACCCTTAAAATGCCAGTGGTGTGGGGGGATTTATTTGTTCAATAGGGGCTGCTGCTTGCGGTGAGGGTGGGCGGTAGCTTAAATCACAAGAGTTTAGATTCAAATTAGTATATTGAGAGAAGGCATATTGTAAATTGGCCCTGTTAGCTGCGCGACAATGAGATAATGCAATTCCTCCATCAGCCGTTGTATAACTATAAACAATTATCGGACCACTATAAGGACCTTGGGGAGAATAGGCTACAATAGCCTTCTGCGCATTGGCTAATGAGCTTATTAAAATAAATAATATAAAAATAGCGAACTTAAACATTTATAAAACCTCGCTAAAAGTATAGTAGACTTTATTTGTTTTTAGCATTAATGTGATTGATTTTATTCCCATAAATATTTAGGATAATTCCGGAAGAGCCATAATTTCCTGAAAAACTATAGAAGTACCTTAATTTAATAATTTGCTAAAATTATAATAGTAAGGCAATAGAAGATGGAGTGGTTGGTATTATGGAACAAGTAGAGGCTTTAGCACCTCAATTGCTTTCAAATCGATGTGATGCAGAAGCTTTTCGCTTCGAAACGACTAAAGATATTGTTAATAGCATCTCCTTCATTGGTCAAAAACGTGCTTATGAGGCCATTATTTTTGGTCTTCGAAATGGACACAGCGGCTATAATCTTTATGCCTTAGGTCCAGAAGATATTGGTAAGCGAGTGATTGTTACTAGCATTTTAGAGCAAGAAGCAGTTAACAAAAAAACTCCTTCGGATTGGTGTTATGTGTACAATTTTAGAAATCCTCGTTACCCTGTGTCATTAGAATTGCCTGCTGGATTTGGTAGCAAATTGAAAACTCAAATGGAAAAGCTACTAGAAAATTTAAAGTCGACTATTCCTGCCATTTTTGAAACCGAAGAGCATCAGGCGCGCATAGATCAGATTCAAGAAGAAACTACGGTAAAACAAAAGGAATATTTCGATTCGTTGCAGGAAAAAGCAGAAAAAAATGAGATGACTATTTTAAGCACTTCAAAAGGATTTGTGGTTGTCCCTATAAAAGGGGGAAAAATCTTAGCAGCTAAAGACCTTGAAGCTTTATCTGCTAAAGAACGTGAACATACAGAGGAAGTAACTGAGGAATTAAATGAACATTTAACAAATGTAATAGATTCGATACAGAAATTGCAAAAGAAGCGTCGTCAACAAGAAAAAAAGTATGATCGTGAATTTACACTGAATGCAATTTCACCACATATTAAAAAAATCAAAAAAAAATATAAAGAATTCCCCAAAATTTTAGGCTATCTCGATGATGTTAGAGAGGATATTGCCAATAACCCAAGATTTTTTTTGAAAGCCTATGAGGAGCCCACTTCAACGATGTGGGGAGAATCACACCCTTCTGAATTTGCTTTTTCTCGGTATCAAGTAAACCTTATAGTTGATAATTCACAAATGACAGGCGCTCCAGTGATATATGAAGATAACCCCAGATATTATAAATTATTCGGACGCATAGAGCATGTCTCCCAGTTGGGTGCATTGGTGACGGACTTTACTCTCATTCGTCAAGGGATCTTGCATTGTGCCAATGGTGGTTATTTAATTTTAGATGCCAGTGAGATATTAAAACAGTCTTGGGCCTGGGAAGCCTTAAAAAGAGCCTTACTTGAGAAGCAAATTAAAATTGAGCTTCCACCTAATATGATCTCGGTAACGAGTACTTCAACTTTGGAACCAGAACCTATACCTTTAGTAATTAAGATTATTTTGCTTGGCAACCGGACTGACTATTATTTCCTTAGAGATACTGATGCTAAATTTAACGAATTATTTAAAGTGGCTGTTGACTTTGAGGAGCAAATAAGTCGAGACCAAAAATCGTTAGATCTTTATGCACATTTGATTGCCAATCAAGCGCAAGAAAAAAAACTTAGACCTTTAGATAAACTGGCTGTTGCCAGGGTTATTGATCACCTTTCGCGGATAGTTGAAGATAGTGAAAAATTATCTCTTAACCTACACTATTTAATCAATCTGTTAGAAGAGGCCGATTATTGGGCAAATGAAGAGAAGCACGAGGTCATCACCAGTTCTGATGTCAGGCGGGCAATAGACTTTCAACATTTTCGTCTTGACCATTATCAACAACTTGTTTATGAAGAAATTCGTCGACATATGACATTGATTAATACCGAAGGGGAGAAGATAAGCCAAATTAATGCCCTTACAACTTTTCGCCTTGGCGATTTTACATTTGGTTTTCCTTCAAGAATAACGGCGACAGCAAGAGTGGGTAGAGAGGGGATTATAGATATAGAAAGGGAAGTGGATTTAAGTGGACCTATACATTCAAAAGGGGTTCTTATTCTGTCAGGTTTTATGCGAGGTCGTTATGCACCTCATTTCCCCATGACACTTTCAGCAAGTATTGTATTTGAACAGTCATATAATTCGGTGGATGGAGATAGTGCATCAGTTGCTGAATTATGTTCCTTGTTGTCAGCGCTGTCTAACATACCAATTAAGCAAAATTTAGCAGTCACTGGATCAGTGAATCAGCATGGAGTTGTTCAAGCAGTGGGCTGTGTGAATGAAAAAATTGAAGGGTTTTTTGATGTCTGTAGTCAACTAAGGCTTATCGGTAATCAAGGGGTGTTAATTCCCAAAAGTAATGTTGTAAGTTTGATGTTAAGGGAGGATATACAACAAGCAGCTAAGGACAAAAAATTTCATATTTATCCTATTGAAACCGTAGATCAAGCCATTTCCCTTTTATTCGGTCTTCCTGCAGGTATTCGAGATGAGCATGGCAATTATCCTTCAGGAACCATTAATTATCTTGTGGAAAAACAGCTTGAACAATTTGCCAGAATAAATAAAAAATGGACAAAAGATCTATAAGAAACATATTCAGGAATAATCCTAGGGCTTATGTATGTTCCTAGGTACCAAGATGATATTCTTTATGAAGAAAATATATGAATTTCTTCTTGAAGTTATTAATAAGTTTGTTAAAGATGGTTGTTCTATTTATGCAGCCGCTCTGACTTATGTAACTTTGTTGGCATTGGTGCCGTTCTTCATTATCTTCATTAAAATATTATCTTTTTTTCAAATATTTAAAGTATTCATTCATCAAATTGAAGGTTTCATTTTTCAAAATTTTATTGCCAATTCTGCCAATGCGATTCAAAATAATATTTCTAAATTTGTAGAGAAGGGGGGACAACTTTCTACACTTAGTCTTATTGCATTAGTCTTTACGCTAGTTTTGGTGGTTATCAATGTGGTCATAATCTTTGATAAGATTTGGCATATTAAAGAAAAAAAGCAGACTTTAAGCTTGTATTTAAAGTATACTGTTAGTCTTATTTTGTTTCCAATTGCCATTGGCTCTATTTTGGCAGTTAGTAATTATTTTTTATTGTTGCCATATTTTTCTAAAATTACTTTGATATTCCCTGAGCTTGCAGTATTTTTAGCATTCTTTTGTTTATATTATTTTACGCCAAATTGCAAGGTAAATATATACTCAGCTTGGGTTAACTGCTTTTATTGTTTTGCTTTTATTTTGGCTAACCAAAGCACTCTTTTCTGTCTACATCACTCATTTTTCAAATTATCAATTTCTTTATGGCATATTTTCCATTATCCCTATATTCTTAATTTGGATTTATACAATTTGGATTATTATCTTATTGGGTGTTGTTATAAATGTTGTGATCAGCAAACATTTTTTTCAAAAAAGTAATTGTATGAGATAAAGGGTAAAATAAAAAAGATGATTTTAATATCCATTACTTTTACTATTACTATTACTTTACAATTGATGAGAGCAATATTACCATGGAAAATTGAATGTGTTAATTCTGCTACTTTCCCTTAACCATTAATCTGGAATATAAAAGGAGTTAAAAAATGTTACAGATATTACTGTCATTAGTATTAATCTTTGGACTTTGTGCTTGTGATAGCTGTCCTGAAACAGCAGCCTGTTTTCGAGAACAAAATTGTTGTTACTGATTCACCCAGATTTGGAAAATTTTATCCTAGCTCAAGAGATGCAATTCCGTAACATCCCTGCATTTCTAGATCAGGTTCCCCGTTGCGATACATTCGTGCTGTCTTGAGGATTTCAGACAGTGGATATTTCTCAATTAGCTGTTTGGCATTTACATTAGCATCAGGTATGGTAATAAAGAAAGGAGGATTTGCCGCTTTAGTAATCAGTGCCTGAAATAAAGCATCTGCGATTTTAAAGGAGTGAGCAAGAAGGGGTCCTATTCTATAACCTGTTGTACATTCTCGAATAACCCCATATCCAACTAAAGCATTATTATCTAAAAATCCCAGTGCGTGACTATTAGGTTGGTGAGTCCATAATTTTAAGAATGTAGGTCTTGGAGCACAAAAATATTTTCGATCAAAATCCAGTAACTCAGCAAAAGGGACTTCATTTAAATCTACAATGCTATTGGAAATCGGAAAGTTGAGCTTTTCTGTCATTGAAAAGTGCCTGTTATAATGAGCAAGCTTATAGCCAAATCTTGGGTATTTATCGACCATGTGTAAAACACCATCTATGCCTGTCACGCGTTGGCCAACATAATTTAATCTGGCACGTGTCAGGTCTATACCATAGCCTTGCCCTCGGTATTCAGGCTTTACTATATAAAATCCACAAAATGCAAATTGATCATCATAGATAACCGCTGAACCGATAGCGATTATTTGACCATTCAATTTTCCTGCAAAAAAACCATTGGGATCAGTTTGATAGAAACATTGCGCATCTGATAATCCTGGATTGTGGCCTTCTTTAATTCCCCATTTAATAGCCAGATCCATTTCTCCTGGTGCCAATCTATCGATAAAATATTTCATAAAAATCTCTCCAATTTAGGCAGATCTCAAAAAAGAGCCAATTATTACATTAACCAATAAGGCCAGAGAACCCCAAATGACTACTCTTATTATGCCTAAAATTGGTTTTGAGCCTCCAACTTTTGCGGCCAGGGCACCCAAAATACCTAAAAAGATAACTGACATGATAAAGATGGCAGGTATTAGGTTTTCTTTTGGCATAAAGATGGCAATGAGTAGTGGTAGGAGCGAACCTATAGTAAAGCTTAAGCCAGATGAAAATGAAGCTTGATAAGGACGGGCTTTTAACTGTTCAGTGATTCCCAGTTCATCGCGGGCATGTGATTCTAAGGCATTATGTTTCATCAGCTCTTCTGCTACTTGCCTGGCCAGAGAACGCTGTAAGCCTCGTTTCATATAGATTACAGTCAGTTCCTCAGTTTCAGCCTCAGCGTTGGTTTCGAGCTCTCTTTTTTCAATTTGTAATTGAGCACTTTCGCAATCTTTTTGGGTGCTAACTGAAATATATTCACCTGCCGCCATTGACATGGCGCCTGCAAACAGGCCAGTGTGCCAGCTACTAAAATACCATTATGGGAAGTATGGGCGGCAGCAACACCCATAATTAAACTTGCCGTTGAAATAATGCCATCATTGGCACCTAATACTGAAGCACGTAGCCAATTGGACCTTTTTATTTGGTGTCGTTCTTTATGTGAGTACATAAAAGGCTATCCATCTCTTTCATTAACAGCTCCTACTAAAATAATAGCAAGATAGGTTCCTAAATGTAAAAGCTATTTTTCAGTGGTTGCCGCTGAAAAATTAGACAAACCTACTAGGGGCCTCACTGCCATTAAGTTAAGGGCATTTCCTCTTCGCCGTCGTCCCGCAACTTCGCTGTCATCCCGCGACTTGTTCGCGGGATCCAGGATAGAGGCACTTCCCTAGATTCCGTGATCAAGCCATCACCGGACGACAGATTGCTTAACTTAATGGCAGTGATAGGGGCCTGTGGTGTCAATTGGTTTAGCCCTATTAATATTATTATTATGAGGACGGTGAATAGTTAACGTCAGTTCGACGAATCTAAGAGAGGTAGGGTGGATTACGGCCACTGCCATTAAGTAAAAGTCATCGCTCCTTGCTGTCGTCCCGCGGCTTGTCCCATAGGTATCTACACAAGTAAGGAAACCTAAGCTAACCTACCTCAGATCGGAGTTTTTAGTAAGATAACAGCTTCATGTAGCACTTGCAGCCGCCCCCTCTCCCGCGCAAAAAATCTTTTTATTAACGATAAATTATCAGCGGGAGAGGGTTGGGGTGAGGGTAAACTCTGCTCCCAACTTTGCCCTCACCCCAACCCTCTCCCGCTGGTAACTTATTGATTCTAGCAAAAATTATAGCGCGGGAGAGGGGGTAGCTGCAAGTGCCAGCAGCCGGAGCAATAGTTTCACTGAATTATGATGCTTTAAACTCCGAGGTTAACATAGCTTAGGTTTCCTTACTTGTGTAGATACCTATGGGACAAGCCGCGGGACGACGGCAGTAGAGATTCTTTGCTTAGATTCGTCGAACTGACGTTAGTTACCTTTGCAGGTGACCCATTATTTTCATTTCATTAATATATACTCTAATATGTTAAAGAAGAAAAAAGATGAGGACTTATGAAAGGAAAAGACTTATTAATTCATAAGCATGGCTATATTTATTCTAAAAGCTCTTGCGCCAAATCACTGTCAAAGAATTTTTCACCAAGTTTCATAAAATAGATGATTAATGAATTAGCAAGAAAACCATCAGCTTTGAGCCTCTTTGGATTAAGCTGTATGGTTTTTTTAATTTCTGATATACAAGGAGGTGTTGGCCCATTCATTTCACTTTATTTAAGTGCAGACTTAAATTGGAATGCCGCAGAGATAGGACTGGTGTTGGCAACATATAATATTGCCTCATTACTTAGCCAAATTCCCAGTGGCATGCTCATCGATTTAGTAGAATTTAAACAATCACTTATTGCGATGTGTACTGTCACGATAGCTTTTGGCTGTTTACTGATTGTCCACAGTTCTAAACTCATGCCCATAATCATAGCCCAATCTCTAATAGGCATGGCAACAAGTATTATTCCGCCAGCCATTACAGCAATTACACTTGGGTTGGTGGGTAGGGAAGCATTTCCAACGAGATTAGCTATTAATAATACCTTTTATCATGCTGGTAATGTATTTATTGCGCTTGCAACAGGAATAATGGCCAGATGGTTAGGTATCGCTTGGGTTTTATATATAGGGATTATATCTAGTTTGGCAAGTATCATACCTCTTTATTTGATTAATCGTCGGGAAATAGATAACGATATAGCACGAGAGTGCCTAGAAGGAAACAATAGCCAAGTTTGCAAGCCTATACTAATCAAAAAAATATTGACTAGCCAACCACTTATAATTTTTGGTATCTGTCTGATTCTGTTTACTTTTTCAAATTCGGCTCAACTGCCATTAGTGGGGTTAAAAATTATAGCTAAAAATCCAGGTTTTGGCTCTTTTTATATGGCAAGTAGCATTATCTTGGCTCAAGTAGTGATGATTGTAGTTGCCTACGTACTTTCCTTTGTTATCAGAGGTTTTGGTCGAAAGCCCCTGTTTATCACCTCTTTCTCAATTTTAATTGTCCGAACTATTTTTTACACACTGACAGATAATCCCAATCTTCTTTTGGCTAATCAAGTGCTCGATGGCATTGCAGCGGGTATTTTTAATATTGTTTCAGTGGTGATTATTACTGATTTAGCCAAAAACTCAGGCAGATTTAATTTTATGCAAGGAATAATGATTTTTTGCATCAGCATAGGGGCTGCTTTAAGTAATTTGGTTGCAGGTTATATTTCTAAATTATATGGTATTGATAGTAGTTTTAGATTGTTAACGGTTATAGCGATTATTGGCCTACTTTTCTATACTTTAGTGATGCCTGAAACAAAGGGTAAAAGCTATCTGCTTTGAAAAATGGTTACTGAAGGTAGTTTGTTGGGTAAAGTTTCCATTATATGATTGACAATTATTCTAATGTAGAATAAGGAATCTATCCTAAATAATAATTGAGAGAGTTGTTCTATGAAGAATTTTTTACCTCTATTTCTTTTTTTAATATCCTCTAGTCTAACGCCTGGGCCTAATAACCTTCTGGTGTTAAATTCAGGGCTGAACTTTGGCATCAAAAAAAGTTTACCTCACTTTTTAGGGATATGTCTTGGCTTTCCTATGATGGTTTTAATTCTTGCCTTAGGGTTTGGAGCTATTTTTATTAAGTATGAATGGATAAGACAGTCCTTAAAAATTGTAGGTTCTTTATATATGCTGTTTTTAGCCTGGCAGATATTTAAATCCTCGTCAGACAATACCAATGGACTACACGCAGCCAAGCCTTTTAGTTTCCTGCAGGCAATAATTTTTCAATGGGTAAATCCCAAAGCTTGGTTAATGGGTGTAGGTGCCATTTCTCTTTTTTCTCTTAGTCCCAATTATTTTAACAACGCCATTACAATCAGTGGTCTGTTTTTATTAACCATTTTTCCCTGCGTCGGCATTTGGTTAGTTTTTGGTGCTATCTTACAGAATGTTTTAAAGAATAAAAAACATCAGCGCATTTTTAACACCTTGATGGCAATTAGTTTAGTTGCTTCAATATTACTGATTTTTAAACAATGACGATTTATGAAACTACTAACCTGAATTCGCCCCTAGTTTTATACACTAGGATTTTACGACTAACTATAAATAAAATGCAGCAAATTACGTGGTTAAATGCATTTTATAGGGAACATATTTGAAATAACTCTTACAACTAGCATCCCATTTGGCAAGCATCTTTAAACGAACTTTCTTCAAAAAAACGTTTCTTTGGGCCGTCGTTCCTCGCCGCACAATCCGTGTAGAATGCTCAAAACCTTCACGCGAGGAATCCTTTCAAAGGTACAATCTAGTGCCAATCCTATACAAAGAGCTAATTTTTTCTTTGTAGATAAGTCAACGCTGAAGTTTGAACTACCTCAAGGAAAATCAGCATTCTTCATGGAATTAGCGCTAGATCCTCGCCCTAAAAAGTGATTACATTTGTAAGCCGAATCTGAGTTTAATAAAAAAGTTTTTTTTTGTTTTATAATATATCTAATGTCTTTTCTCATTGCAAAATCGTATTAGTTTTTCTGATCGCTGGTATATTATATGAATACATTCGAATTCATCCAAGATTTGGCTGTGATCATGCTTATTGCAGGAATCATCACAGTTGTTTGTCACTTCTTCAAACAACCGGTGGTTTTAGGATATATATTGGCTGGTATTATTATTGGTCCTTACACCCCACCTTTTTCCTTAATACACAATCAAGAAATTATTAACACCCTGGCAGAACTTGGCATTATTTTTTTAATGTGTTCCTTGGGTCTTGATTTTGATATGAGAAAATTAAAGAGAGTAGGGCAGGTAGCATTTTTTTCAGTAACCATAGAAATAATTTTAATGTTAGCCATTGGTTACATGGTAGGAAAACTATTTCATTGGTCGACAACGAATTCTCTTTTTCTTGGGGCAATGATTTCTATTTCTTCAACCACTATCGTCATTAAAGCGGTTGATGACCTAGGAATAAAAAAACAACACTTTGTCCAAATTATTTTTGGAATGTTAATTGTTGAAGACATTTTTGCCATCCTCATTCTCGCTTTATTATCAAGCGCAGGACTTGTTGGGAATTTAAATATCCATCATATTTTCAATGCTATATTCAAATTAATTATTTTCCTAGTGCTATCATTATTTTTGGGAACACTTTTGATTCCCAGAATAATATCGTCTCTTGCTAAATTTGGCAGTGAAGAATTACTATTAATTTCGGTTCTGGGTTGTTGCTTTGGCTTTTGTTTATTGGTTGTTAAGCTAGGTTATAGTGTAGCACTAGGTGCTTTTATGATGGGAACTATTATTGCTGAATCGCGAGAGCATGCCGTGATAGAAAGACTAGTTCAACCTTTAAAGCATATGTTTAGTGCTATTTTTTTCGTTTCAGTAGGATTGTTGTTTAATCCTCAATCGATACTACAATATGGCTTTTTGATAGCCATGATCACCATGGTAGTGATAGTGGGAAAATGTTTCACAGGAACCCTTGGGACTTATCTCTCTGGAAAGGATTTAAAAACTTCTTTAAAAGTGGCTGCTGGACTTACCCAAATTGGTGAATTTTCGCTCATAATCATAGCCCTTGGCTTATCATTAAACTTAGTTGATCCTTTCTTATATCCCATTGCTGTAGCTGTAACCTGTGTTACAACTATCATTACTCCCATACTTTTAAAGCATTCGGAGGGGTTATCGACTTTCCTCGTCAGGAAAATTCCTCCTGTTGGTTTGAGAAAAATTAGTGCTTATACCTTTTGGGTAAAGAAATTAAGTTATAGGTTAAAAATAAAGTACAGAAATATGTATCAAAGTAACATATTGCAGGTCTTAATCTATCTATCTAATTTATTTTGATGCTATTAGAAAACAGTCTTATAAAATTGTCACTGGGCATTTGTGACAAAAAGAATATTGTTGTAAAATAATGGACTTGATTAGAACTGCATTTCCTCAAATAAACTCGCGGTTTAAGATATCCAGGTATTTTTGATAGGCATAAATTTTATTTCTAGCCTTACCCGTTACTTCTTTGACGATACCAAGATCACTTAAATGCTGAAGTGATTTATTAGCTGTTGGCAGAGAAATTTTACATCCACCCACGATTTTTTTAGCTTCTATAATAGGATGTCGCTGCAAATAATGATGCACTATCAAGGTAGATGTAGAAGATTTACCAATCACTGCTATTTTTTCTCGGTCTTCTGTAAAAATTTTTAATATCATTTGTGCTGTTGTAATCGCTTGATTCGCAGTTGATATAACGCCTTTTAAAAAAAATTGAATCCATTCCTCCCAATCCCCTGTTTCACGAACGAGCTGGAGGTGATCGTAATAGGATTGTCTGTTCATTTTAAAATACAAACTAAGGTAGAGCATAGGCTCACGCATGATTCCTTCTACGCATAAAATAAAGGTGATCAGAAGGCGTCCTAAGCGTCCATTGCCATCTAAAAAAGGATGAATGGTTTCAAACTGATGATGTGCAAGAGCCGCTTTTACTAACGTAGGAAGTTTTTTATCATGCAGAAACGTTTCTAATGCTCCTAATAAATCCATGACACTTTCCGGTGGCGGTGGAACAAATTTTGCGTTGCCAGGCCGCGTTCCGCCAATCCAATTTTGCGAGCGGCGAAATTCGCCTGGTTGTTTTGAACTGCCACGCCCTTTGTTTAATAAAACCCCATGCATTTCTCGAATTAATCGTAATGACAAAGGGAAACCGCTTTGAATGCGTTTTAAACCATGCTCCATCGCTGCAACATAATTTGAAACTTCCGCAACATCCTGATTAGGTACGCCTGTTACCTGATGATTCTCATACAACAAGAGATCAGATAATGAGGACTGGGTTCCCTCAATTTGCGAAGATAACACCGCCTCTTTTCTAACATACATATAAAGGAATAATGAGGGATCAGGTAAAATTATGCACAGCCCATCCAAGCGTCCTAGTGCCACATTGGCCTTATCGAGTAAAAGGTAAATCTTCTCCATTTCGATTGCTGGAATCGGTGGTAAGGGTTTAGGAAGGTATGAATGATAGACTTCTCCAGCCACTGAACATCTAATCTGCTCACCCACCCGCTCAGGATTTACTGTCATATCACCGCCTATAATAAAGGAAAATGCTTTCTTGTTTACTAACGCAAACTCTAACTAAAATGGCTTTATTAAGCAAGATGTTTAATAAAGGAAAATGTCTTTTCTTTATTATAAGATGATTTTTCATTAGAATCAGACCATTCTCAACTTTTAAATTGAATTGAAAGACATGGACATCTTCTGTAATTTTGATTTTCAACAATAAAACTGCAAGAGGAATATAAATACTTAATCATGGAAGTTTATTTTTTCAGAAATTTTAATTTTTTTATTACAGAAGTAATAATATGTTATTTTTTTAATTTCTCAATGACATCTGCTTCTAGCTCTGTCAAATTAACAATAACTGAGATGGGTGTGCCTGCTGCTAGCATTTTGCTAGCAATAGCAAGTTTTCCTTCTTCAATCCCTTCTTGTCGGCCTTCTTCACGGCTTTCTATTTTTGCCTGCCGGATGATCGATAGTTCATAAGAAATGAATTAAAATTTCTTTACGCTTTTCAATGCCAAAAATCTGCTTAAAGGCAAAGTCATTTTTAGGATCAAGAAAACGAGCAAGAAAGGCCATAGGGCACTCCAGGGGTTAAAGTTAGCTAGGCCAAGTTTATCATTTTTAGATTTATCAGCTCAAGGGTAACTTTTCGAAAATTTTTCCTTTATTTTCTCCTTGGGGGTATAGCACAAACTTCATGCTTAGAATTTTTAGGTTTATGGAAGATACCAAAGAAAACTCCTGAAGAATTATTCATAGAAGGCAAACGATCTCTATCGCCACGACTTAATTTAAATGCTTCTAAAGAATCAAATTCTCGCTTAGTTGCGTTAAATTTTTTAACAAACATATTTCTCAATTACGGTGCTAACTATATTACAATTTGCAAATTGAGGAAAAGAAATAGTACCGCTAATAATAACAAATAAATTATCTTAATTGCTGCTCACCATTATTAAAAAAGTTTTAAAGTTACTCTTTTTTAAAAAATTTACTTTTGAATACTGTATTTTGTAAATAGAATTCTTGAAATTTATTTTAAATGAGGATTAAAACATGCTAAGCCCTGATACCAATCAAGCATCACAATTCAATTTGAAGTTATACTTATTAAATAAATTAATTGAGAAGAGAATCATTGATCCCTCCTTTCTTGAGCCACAATACAGAGACCGGCAAAAATTAAGAGAACATGAAAATGGTGGTCTGATTTGGATAGAACAAGATGAAGGTTATTTTTTAACAATCAAGGATTCTCAAAGAGGGAATAATCTTGGTTGTTGGAACTTTGATCCAAGGGTGCATTCCCAGAAAGTAGGTAAACTTCATCCGCTGCATGCCTGAAAATTATCTAAAAAAATCACTTTTAATTGCTGCTGAAATGTATTAAAAAATGCTTTTTACCACCAAGTAAAAGGAGCATTACTTTATGCACACAAGGAGCATTACATCCAGCAGCGCTGAAATCATTTCAAATTTAAATGCAACTGTCGAGTATTTAATTTCTGATTTGCAACAAATTAAATCAAAACCTATTGATTTAAGAGATGCCGATGCAGTTGAAAGGCTTGAAAAAGAACTTCATGAAAAAACTACGCTCGTAGCTGACTTGATATCTGCCATGAAATTACAACAAGCGTTAGACAGCAGTGATTTAGATGAGTCTGAAAAGACTTTAATCAAGTCGCACCCTAAGAAAATGAAGAACATGGGACGCCGTACAATAAAAATTCGTATGCTGGGTGGCACGTTAGTTACACTGCTAGCCACATATTATCATCAAAAATCTGTTCTCAAAAAAACACAAGGCAGAAGAGGTTTTTATCCCAGATTATTATTGCTTGGAATTCATGACAGATGCACGGCAGCGCTTTGCTCTCGGGCAAGCTTGTTTGCCACGGCCGCCTGTTCACTGGAAGAAGCAAAACGATTAATGCAGGCGCTCTACGGATTTAACCTGGATATCAAAACAATCCGCATGATATGCAAACGTTTTGCTATGCGTGCAAGGGCTTCCTTTAAAGAGGACAATGTTCCATTAGACGCTGAGTTTAAAGGTAAACGAGTTGTCATCTCAGCAGATGGCGGTAGAGTCCGTACTCGTAAAAATAAGCGTGGTAAAAAAACTAAAAAAGGTCGAACTCGTTATAATACAAATTGGCGAGAACCAAAGCTCATTTTAGTTTATGTGGTCAATGAGGAAGGACAAAAGGATCGCAAAATACCACCGTTCATGGACGCGAGCCTAGATGGCCCCGATGCAACATTTGCTATGCTGCTTTACTATCTTAAGAAATTGGGAGTTGACGCGGCTGACCAGTTGTTATTTATTTCAGATGGAGCAGTATGGATATGGGATCGTGTGCTGAATTTAATTGCTCAATTAGGCATTGCAGCAAAACAATGCTTACTGGCTTTAGACTTTTATCATGCTGTTGAGCATTTAAGCAGTATTGCAACACAAAAAGCCTGGGAAAAATCAAAAGCGAAAAAATGGGTCAGCAAACAACGTAAGCGTTTGCTAAAGGGAAAGCTCGATCTCTTTATGACGGAAATTGATCTGGTTTGCGGAGGTTCTAAAAACGATATTTTGATAAGAGAACAAGAGTACTTCAAAAATCATTTGCCACATATGGCTTATAAGGAAATAAAAGATAAAAATTTTCCTATTGGGAGCGGTGCTGTGGAGAGTGGAATTCGTCGAGTGATTAATTTGCGTCTTAAGGGGCCTGGAATTTTTTGGCATGAAGAAATGGCGGATGCGATGCTTTTGTTACGCTCTTATTATAAAGCAGGACGCTGGAATTTACTTAAAAACATGGCTTTTCTTGGAGGGTTAAGCGTTAGTGGATGTGACCTATAAAAGTGGAATGCACCCTTGATCCAAGTCGTTTTCCAGATTCTTTAAAGTCTTATCTATATGTTCGTTCTAAAAATTATTATACTGAAGTTTTTTGTGTGAAAGATATTCCTTCTGAGATATTAGCGGATTTATACCTCTCAAGCGTGCTAAAAGAACACCAAGCTTCACAGAAACAGAATATGAATAATTTTTTTCAACCAGCTGCTTCGCCATCATCTGCTTTCTTTAAATTTATTGATCAGACTTATAATTCTCTTTCTATTGAATTTCGCGAATTTTTAACTGAAAAGACGCAATCTGCTAGGGATGCTCATAAGCTCCAGCCTGACTGCGAAGATTATTGGACGGACATTATGACTAACAGTGATAAAGTTGACTTTTTTAAAGCTTTTAAGGCGAAGGTTACTTCAGAATCAAATTACTTCAGAAGAATTTAACCAATTTTTGCCGCCACTTTCTAGCTGATATTAACAATCAAGCCTGATTTTTCTTGCATCGCTTTCACGGATTCTGTGTAGTACAGCTCTGCTTAATTCTGTACTAATAAATCCTAAAAAAGCCTGCTAAGATATAATCTAGGCGACTTTTATTACTAGCCGCTGGTTTTAATTTTTTAAAAAACCAAGGAGTGGTGACAAGATGAATTATCCCAAGACTTATTATCAAACAGTAAAAATCGATGGACTCGATATCTTTTTTCGTGAAGCAGGGGATAAAAAAAATCCACCCATCTTACTATTGCACGGTTATCCCTCCTCTTCCCATATGTTCCGTAATTTAATACCCTTATTGGCAACCGATAATTACGTTATTGCCCCTGATTATCCTGGCTTTGGACATAGTGAGATGCCTGCTAGGGATAAGTTTGACTATATATTTGACAACTTTGCAAACATCGTCGATAAACTTTTGCAACACTTAAATATCAAAAACTTTGCAATTTATATTTTTGATTATGGTGCACCTGTTGGTCTACGTTTATTCCAAAAATATCCTGAACGGGTCAATGCAATTGTTTCTCAAAACGGCAATGCTTACGACGAAGGCCTTGGAAGTTTTTGGGATCCTATTAAGGCATATTGGAAAACTCATGCCGAAAAAGAGCGAGAGGCAATTCGTTGGTTAACGATTCAGAAAGCCACCATATTTCAGTATGAAAACGGAGTCCCCAATGATCTATTGCCAACTTTAAGTCCTGATGGATGGCAATATGATCAAAGTCTAATGGATCGACCGGGAAATGCAGACATCCAATTAGATATTTTTTACGATTATCGAACAAACATACCTTTGTATCCTATGTGGCAAGCAACTTTCAAAAAACATCAGCCACCTCTTTTAGCAATATGGGGCAAGAATGACATAATATTTGTGCCCCCAGGAGCAGAGGCTTATAAACGAGATTTACCCAATGCAACAATCCATATGTTGGATACGGGACATTTTGCTCTAGAGACACATCTGGAAGAAATGGCTGGATTGATGAAACCCTTTTTAAAAAAACATGCGAACAACAAGTAGCATTAGCTTTCAAAAATGAGATCAAATAGCCCGTGATACGGGCGAATACATCCGCTCCATTTTATTTCTGATGTTTGACGAAGGACTGGTGCACTTGCAATAAGGGGGCTGGCATTATTTATTTTTTGAAAAATAACTTGTTGCCTTTTTTAAATATTTACGTGAAAAACTCAATTCTAATCCTCGTTTTATTGCCTATTCTGGTGGAAAACAGCTTCAATTAATCAGTTATACAATATAAATCTTAAAAATGACTTAATTTTAATAAATAATATGTTCGACCATGCAGCAAGCCCCTTGTATTTAACGTCAGTTCGACGAATTTAAGCAAAGAATCTCTACTGCCGTCGTCCCGCGACTTGTTCGCGGGATCCAGTGCTCCTTCCTGGATCCCGCGGACAAGCCGCGGGACGACGGCAAGGAGCGATGACTTTTACTTAATGGCAGTGGCCGTAATCCACCCCACCTCTCTTAGATTCGTCGAACTGACGTTATTTATGCTCATCTCCAAACGGCCAATCCTCAAAAAGTTTAATTAAATTATCAATATTTAATAATTTATTAATATTAATAAAGTAAAATTATTAAAATAATGTAAAAGAAAAAAACAATCTAGTTTAATTAAAATTGAGGTAATAATGTTTCGTCATGATTTAGATCAAATAAATGATGGATTAGATAGGTCATTAACCATTTATCCAGCTTATATCCATAATAACCAATTAAAACAATTCACCCCTACAAAGTTTCGTGAAATTGATTCTTCTGATGCTCCTGGTATAGCATTAAAAGTATTCTCTTTTCTTATTGGTATCGTAGGTGGAGCGCATCTTCACAATCCTCTTTTTTTCAAAGCTTCTATGCCAGATACTAATTTATTAACAATGGGCTTGTCGTCCTTAAAAAAATTATCTGATAGAGGAAAAGTTTATCTTCCTATAAATGATCAATTTCCTCATATTGACCAACGATATGTTTCAGCAAGTATAGCTGATTGGATAAAATTAGGAGAAGAACGAGAAGAACATTCAATTCCTCCTAAAGATAACCCTTATTATAGAAATATGCTGACATATATACCCACATTAAAAGATAATTGGTCTCTTGTATATATAATTTCATTACGTTCTCCGCAGGAATTTGAAGAAAAAGGTTTGGATTACGGGCATATAACATTAACACGTAATGATGCGGTAGAATTATGTAAACAGATTGTAGCAGGTAAATTTCTTCCTCCTTATGAACCCTTGAAAAAACTAGAAAGTGATACTGAAGAATCATGCGAGCATTCTACAGAATTTTCTTCAGAAGCGGAGTCATCTGAAGAGCAAAATAGCAAAGGTAGGAGTTTTAATTTTGATGAGAGTGATCTTGAAGAATCATGGGAACCATCTGGAAAACCCGAAGATAGGATTTTTGAATTTGATGAGGAATTAAGTGAAAATAATAATGAGAAAGAATTAAGTGAAAATAATAATAGGAAATTAATAGACTCGCAAAAAGTAGCATCTTCTACTAACAAAATGAGTTCTGGACCTCACATTTTTCAACATCGGAAGACAAAGGCAATAGATATACCTACACCCAAAGCAGCTTATAGGAATGATGATGATTTTAGGAATAATAATAATCAATCCTATTAGCTCTCAGAAAATTGCATATTACTTGATATCAAGTTTTTTGGTAATTAATTAATTAACCTATTAGCTCGGAGTTTAAAGCATCATAATTCAGTGGAACTATTGCTCCGGCTGCTGGCACTTGCAGCTACCCCATCCCCCATCAACTCCCCTCTGCTTAGATCACCGCTTTCTCTGCCTCTTCTGGCGAAACTTTCCGTTTAGAGATAGCATTCAACACCCACAAAGACTCATGGATGACCGAGGGTGTATGTTGCATGCAATCGGGAAAAATATTAAAGAGTGTGAAAGGACTTTGCGTGTGGACGCAATCGAATGGTATCCTAAAGTCAACCATGAGAACTCCTATTGTTGTTAGGGTTTTTGTGGCCAGAATCTCTTAGATATGGCGTATCTTTGAAATTCCGCACAGCAGGCTGCGTATGCAGTCAACTGTGCGCCCACTATCTCATGGTTAACTGGCAATAATCAAGCAATTTGTTAAGGTTTATTTAAATAATCGTTTGAGGGGTTGTCTTTTGACTGTTTTAAAAGTAATGCAAGTTGATAAAAGCTTATTTACCATCGCAATTTTTATTCGGCTAAACACAAATGATATTGTCTAAATATGCAGAATTCAAATAAATTAATTTTTCCATTTGTAATAGTATTTTTTGAGATGGTTACATATCTTTCAAGTGATATGTATTTACCCGCATTACCTACTGTCATGCGAGACTTTTCCATTTCGCACCAAGAGGTGCAATGGACACTGACGGCATGGTTTTTAGGCGCTATATCAGTGCAGTTAATTCTTGGCCCGATTGCTGATCGTTTTGGAAGAAAAAAAGTATTATGTTTTGGCGGGATCGTTTTTACCGTTTCAACATTTATTTGCGCTATGGCCATCAATTTTCATACCTTATTGATAGCGCGGTTTATCCAAGGAATGGGCATTTGTTTTGTGTCGGTTCCAGGATATGCAAGTATTCATGAATCATTTGAACAGAAAGAAGCAATCAAACTTCTGGCACTTATGGGTAGTATTGCTGTGCTTGCACCTGCATTTGGACCACTGTTGGGAAGTGCCATTTTAACGATGTTAAATTGGCGATGGATTTTCGGTCTTCTGGTAGTATTATCGGCTATTGCTAATTTTCTTTTGATACAATGGATGCCAGAAACTCTTCCATTTTCCCAGAGACGTTCACTAAAGATGTCTATTATTTTACAGAACTACTGGCAGATTTTATGTCATTTTCGTTTTATTATAATGATCACTGTTTTCGGTTTATTATTTTGTGGATTTATTACCTGGATTGCTGCAGGCCCTTTTTTAGTTATTGATAGTTTCAAGCAAAGTCCTTTTAAGTTTGGCATTTATCAAACACTTATCTTTACAAGTTATATCTTTGCGAATCACTTAGTCAAAAGATTAATTGATAAAGTAAATATCAAGAAACTGATCCAGTTTGGATTATCCATTTGCTTTGTTGCGAGTTTTATTTCTGTTGGAATTGCAATGCTATTTCCTCATCTAATGTTAGGAATGATTATTGTCTATATAATCTATGCATTTGGTTCTGGGTTTGCCTTTGCACCTTTAAATCGTTTATCAATTGAAGCAATAGATGCACCAATGGGTTTGAGAATGGCAATTTTTTCGACTGTCATGAGTGGTTTTGCAGCATTAGGAAGTATTCTCGTTGGTTTATTTTTTAATGGAACTTTACTAGCACTTGCTCTAATCATTTTTGTAGTCATGATTATTGCATTTGTTCTTGCGCGCATCTTCTTATCCTTCAGCTAAAAGGCCTGACCCTACTGTTTACACTTCAACTTTCTGCTTGGTTCTTTAAAGAAAATAAAATACAACAAACCTACGCTACTGTCTGTTGCTGGGTGGTAGCTTAATTCAAATTGATATATACTATTAATTTAAGAGGGAACCCTTTTTAAGGAGACGAAGAATGTCAAAAAACATATTAGCACCAAATACACCTGCTCCTGGTTTCAAATTACATGTTACTGCTGATCAAACTTTATCGCTAAGCGAGCTTAAAGGAAAAACAGTCATTCTGGCATTTTATCCTGCTGATTGGAGTCCGGTTTGTGGTGACCAAATGTCCTTATTAAATGCAGTACTTCCCGAGTTTCGTAAATATAGGGCCGAGCTTCTTGGAATTTCTGTCGATGGAGTATGGTGTCATGATGCATTTGCTGCTCATCGTAATTTGCATTTTCCTTTACTCTCTGATTTTGAACCAAAAGGTGCGGTTGCAAAGCAATATGGCGCATATCGAGACAAAGATGGCTATTGTGAACGTGCACTATTCGTGATTGATAAGAATGGCATTATCATATGGAGCTATCTTTCCCCAGTTGCTGAAAACCCAGGAGCTGATGGTATCCTTGAGGCGCTAGAGACACTGCCTAAATAGGAGAAACAGTCTATGTTAAAAATTCCTGTGACACAAGCAGACCATATTCAAGGCAATGAAAATGCTTCCTTAACACTTGTTGAATATGGTGATTATGAATGCCCTTACTGCGGTTTAGCCTATCCAATTATTAAACGCATTCAAAAACATTTTGGAAACCGTCTCCGATTTGTATTTCGAAATTTTCCCTTAGTTGATAATCACCCTCATGCTGGAATTGCTGCAATGACAGCTGAGTTTGCAGCGACAAAACACAAATTTTGGGAAATGCATGATTTATTATATGAAAACCAAGAATTTTTAGACATGCCAGATTTAATTAACTATGCTAAATCACTTGACTTATCCGAAAATGATCTTAAAACGGCGATCGAAAATGAACTTTTTGCTGAAAAAATCGAAAATGATTTTATGGGCGGAGTACAAAGTGGAGTGAATGGGACACCCACATTTTTTATTAATGGAAATCGTCATAGCGGTTCTTTTGAATATGAAAACCTTCTTAACGCTTTGCATGAGGCAGAAAAATAGACCTAGTGGTGAAAAGGTTATTCAACAGGGGCTTAACGCTGTCTAGCATGCTACATATTTTCAGAAAAACGACTTCCTCAACATTATTTGCCAAAATAATTTGCTGAAAGACTATAGCTTCACAAGAACTTTTAACATGGATGTTTTGCCATCAGATCTCAAGATCTTTTCAATATGAAGATGACTTTTTTATATAGAATTTTTTGTCACGTCTTCTTGGTGTAATTCAGTATTTTCATTATTTTCCGCTTTATTTAATTAATTTCCGCATCATTAATTGCATGCCATTAAAAATAGGCTCAGAGATTTTGCTTGGAAATCCTTTGGGTAACTCGAGCTGACACTTGTTCTATCACAAAGTCAATTTGTTGCAATATTTCATCGAGAATGACCTGCGCTCTCTCAACTGGGTAATTAACTGCTTTTGCCGTTTCTAAAAAATGACGACGTTGTATGTTATGCCAATGATAGTGATTGTTTTTGCCTTTAAGTGCCATGGCCATTTTTATTTTTTTTATTTGCAACTGTTTTTTTGTAACTAAGGGGTAAGCTGACATAATGTCATATAGTGGTGTTAAGTGGTATTTCCCTTCAGGTTCAATAAACACACTAAAATTTTTTGCATGACCATCAATCGCCGCTAATAACCAAAACAAAACCTGTGATCGATAGAACATATCTCGATCAGTATTAGTGGCAGATCCCAATAACAGCCTCATGATTTTTTCAATTCCTGGACCACCATCTGATTGATATTTTAAGTTAGGTGAAATACCTAGCGCTTGACATATATCTTCTTGCGGTAATCGCATAAGCCAAGTGCTGTCACTAGATAATTTACGATCAAATCGCTCGACTACTAACACTTTCACCTCTTCAAAGTTGACAATTTTAGATTTAGGAACAGGCAATCCAAATGCTTCTGTCATTTTCAAGCATAGCCATTCATTTTCACAGCTATCACTTAAATCCATTTGTTGGTGCTGAATAAATCCAATAGGTAATTTAAAAATATGGCTGGTGGGTGTGTCTTTAAGTGGTTTACACCATTTACCCTCATGATATAAAAATGCAGATTTTTCTTGAGCTCCCGCAATAGAAACTCGAAATTCATCATTAATATCTTTCATGCCAAGAGGATATTGTCGATAATCGCGTAATAATGAGGCTATTTCGCTTTCACTTAGTGACTCGAAGTTGATTCTTTTTTTGAAGCTTGGAATTTTGTCTTCAATTATTTGAATTGCTCCAACACAATCTCTACCTATGCATGCTAGCAAATCAAATGGCTGATCAGTTGCAGCCTGAAATTTGGTCTGAATGCGTGCTCTAATTTGCGGATTATCAGGGAGGAGGTTATCAAAGAAATTATAGACAACGTCACCAATAAAGGGTTGGCTAATTAAAGGTAGTGATAATGAAATAGGACGAGCACCAGGTGTATTTAGCCATTCTTGGTTATAAGTAAATGTCAATTCACCTGCAGTTTTCTTTAGCTCACCTATTGGGATACCATTCATCAATATATTTAGAGTACGACTTCTAGCTTTTGTCATCACCACTCTTCTTTCCATTGGGTTTTAGCTCCAACTTCTCCTGCTTTAGCTAATATTCTTATATCCAAGCTAAGTGCGGATAATATGCGAAATAGTGTATCAACTTGTGTTCTCTCAGGTTTTATTTCAAATTCTGAAATAGTTTGCTGCTTTAACCCTACTCGATTGCCAACTTCTGCTTGGCTCAATTTGAGATTTTTGCGTTGGCTAATAACGAGTAAAGCTAGCTCTTTGGGTGAATGAATTAGCATATATTTGCTCCTAATCATCTAAAAACCTACCCATTTATATTGGGTAAACTTCGTATTACCCCCTATAGAGGGTAATTTTAATTTTACCCCCTATAGAGGGTAAATTCAACTTTACCCTCTATAGGGGGTAATACAAATCGAGATCGGAAGTGAAGTAAGAGTGTGATGAATTTCGACAACTAAAACCATAATGATCAGGGTTGAGAAAATCTTTACTAGAAATAGTTGTATCATAACTTGCATCTATCGAAAGAGTCCATAAGGAAATTGGATTCCGTTGCAAGATAAAATCAACATAATTTTGGTAATAATTAGTGTGCACCAACATCTCTAGTAATTGTTGAGGATTTAATTCTTTCCCACTCAATTAAGCTGGATAAAAGTTTAGCATCAACAATGTTACTAAGACGCCTCTAACACTCCTGTTATAAGTAGCAATATCAATAAACTCACAAACCCTTATTGCAAGTTTTGAATTAATTTGAAAGACTAATACTCCCCCAAGAACAGGATCAACATCCACAGTATTATCCGTTTGAGAAAAGAAATTGTTGTTAAAATTCGTAGCCATTGTCGTATAGGTTGAAACAACTATTGCTCCACCATCTAAAATGACTCTTAGCCTATCTTTCGGGTTAATAGTGTACCCAAGAGACGCTACCAATGCCTTACCTGACCGATAAACTGTTAACCCATCGTGAGTTTTTGAACGGGTAAATATTTGACTGTAATCCAGTTCATAATTGAAGTGCGTATTGGTACCTAGGCCTGATCCAAATCCAAAGCGCATCCCGCTGAAATCGTTTGGAAAAGCGCTTCGAGGTGTAAAAAAAATTGTTGGGTGGTTTGGAGGCGTTAGCGATAAAAGGTTCTTAGAGTATAAGAAATGAGCAAATACGTACCCTCCTGTTATGTAAAAGGAACCATGGCTACTCCAGTCATCTTTACAACAACAAGGTTCTTTAATTTCGGCAGCAAAAATTAGGTTGCTTAGAATTAAGAAAAAGATCGCCGTAACGGTTTGATATTTTTTAGCCAACATGTTTTGTCCTTAAAAGTGAGAAGTCCTAAATAAACTTGTTATAGCTTATTAAACAAGTCATATAAAATTGAGTCTTCCTTTGGTTATCATAAATTTCTCTAACCAATAAGTAATTTTCAAAAAAGAAGAAAATTCTAACAAAATTATTGGTCAGCACTCGTCAATCAGCCAGTAGCAATTTTAGCAGAAAAAATGTTTTTTCTGGTTAGACTTGATTTCTCTAAGGCTCGTGAAAAACAGTGACACTGCCTTATGGCATTTTAGCGCAGATTAATCAAGATAAAAAAGTGTAATAATTTTAGAAAACGGGTGGCGGAACCATGCTTGATGCTTTACAGACAAAAAGCTAATGCTACTGGGCCAAGCTGTTAATAATTACTTCCTTTACAAATGCAGATGGCGATAAAATTAATAACCAACGGATTGTTTGTAAAATATCATGTGGTTGAATCATCTCTATTTCTGGAATCCCAGACTTTTTTACCATGTCTGTAGCCACATATTCTGGGCAAATAGCTGTAATTTTAATGCCTTGAGAGGCGTATTCGTTGTATAGAGACTCTGATAATCCAACTAATGCAAATTTAGAACTGGAGTAAGCTCCTATGGATGAATAACCCACTTTCCCAGCAATAGAAGCAATATTAAAAATATAGCCGCTTTTTTGCTTTTGCATGACAGGCAAAACCGTTTTTATAAGCACGAGCTGTGCTTTAAAGTTAACATCATATAATGTTTGATAATCTTCAAGAGAAGCTTCTAATGTACCTTTCCTGAATATTCCAGCATTATTGACCAATACGTCTACTCGTCCCCATTCTTTTATAATACCATTGAGTTCTTTAGAGATGACTTCAAAATGAGTGATATCGGAACAGATGATTTTGCATTTTACGCCATATTCCTTAATTTGGTTTGCGAGTTCTAATAATTCACTTTCTGTGCGAGCAATTATTACGACATTATAACCATCTTTAGCGAGGCCTTTTGCCGCTTCATTTCCGATTCCTCTGCTTGCTCCTGTAATAATTGCTACTTTTTCTGATTGCATGATTATTCCCCCCAAGATTAACTTAAATTTATATTAAATATACTATACCAAATTAAATCTGGGAAACACTTATAATAGATAAAGTGGAAGTCTGACTATCAGCAATTTACCCAAAAAGTAGGCGTTTCAAAGTAGCTATTTAACGTCAGTTCGACGAATCTAAGAGAGGTGTGGTGGATTACGGCCACTGCCATTAAGTAAAAGTCATCGCTCCTTGCCGTCGTCCCGCGTCTTGTCCGCGGGACGACGGCAGTAGAGATTCTTTGCTTAGCTTCGTCGAACTGACGTTATTTATTCATACTAATGGTATTATTATTAGTAGTACTAATATTAGTAATATCAAATATTTAAAAGGTGGCTTATGAATACACAAAAACTATCTATTTCATTACCCCAGAAACAATATGAGTTTATAGAAAACTACCAAGCAGAACATCACTATAAATCCCGATCAGAAGTGATAAGAGAAGCTCTCCGCTTATTGCAACAAGCACAGCTTGAATCCTGTTATCAAGAAGCAAATCAAGAGATAGATAATGATTTTGAAGTAACTACTCAAGATGGAATCGAAGAAAGTGAAACGTGGAATTGACCGAATAAAATTAAATATTGGAAAAAGGTTAATCTTTAGTTATTTCCCTTTAATTCTTTATGCCGAAAACAATTTGTAGTGTGGTCATTAACTATTCCAACTGCTTGCATAAATGCATAACAAATTGTGCTGCCGACAAATTTAAATCCTTTTTGTTGCAGATTTTTAGCTATTTTATCAGATAAAGAGGTAGACTTTGGCACTTGCTGCTGGTTTAACCAATGATTTTGAATAGTTTTGCCATCCGTAAATTGCCAAATATACTTTGAAAAATTGCCCCATTCCTGTGTTACTGACAAAAAAGCATTTGCGTTGGTGATGGTTGCTTGAATTTTTAATCTGTTACGTATAATCCCCGGGTCTGCTAGTAGCATGTCGATTTTGTGTTGATCATAGTTAGCAATCATATTGGCATCAAAGTTATTAAAACAAGTTCGAAAGTTATTCCTTTTTTTTAAAATGGTTAACCAATTTAAACCTGCTTGCATACCTTCCAAGATTAAGAATTCAAATAATAATCGATCATTATGAATTGGAACTCCCCATTCACAATCATGGTAATCAATATAAATAGGAAGGTCATTCACCCATGCGCAACGTGTTTTTGTATTAGTTTTTGTCATTTTAGAATTATCACGATTTGTTTCTTATTAACCTAGCATTTGACTGTATGCTTTTCCTAATTCCTTCAACTTCTTAGGCCAGCATTCACTGCCATTAAGTTAAGGGCATTTCCTCTTCGCCGTCGTCCCGCGACTTGTTCGCGGGATTTAGGAGAGGGGCACTTCCCTAGATTCCGTGATCAAACCATCACCGGACGACAGATTGCTTAACTTAATAGCAGTGAGGCCAGCACTTGGGGTCAATATGTTGTTGCAAGGGCATTTGCAGTAATTTTTTGTAGTTTCAGTTAGCTCATAAAACTGCCTTTAAATCATATATTGGCCTTTGCTTTCCAAGAAACAATATGTTCGGGTTTTACTATTGTATTTAAGTAATCAAGCGCTTTTATAATTTTACTTTTATCGTCATCAAAGAATTCAATGGTTAGTGGCAAGTCCAGGGAAAGATCGACTAATGCTGAAGTATGATCACCCGAGTCGCCAAAGCCGCTAATGGCACGAAAAACGCTAATGCCACGAATTTTCACATCTTTTTTTAAGTAATTAATTATCTTGTTTAGTAAATAAGACGATTCAGTAATATAAATCCTTACAATTAAAACATCTACAGTATTCATAGATTTCTTCCTCCGAGTACACCAAACCAAGCTGCTGTTATACAAAAGACTGTGCTGAGTAAGATATTCATTATCCCACCTAACCAATTTCCGCTTTCAAACAAATTGATTGTTTCTATTGAGAAAGAAGAAAAAGTTGTGTACCCGCCTAGCAATCCAATTAACAATAATGCTCTAAGTTGCGAACCAATGATGTCAAATCGCTCTAGTGTGAGAGTGAATAATAATCCCATCAAAAAGGAGCCGCTGATATTTACCACTAATGTTCCAAAAGGAAACTGTTTTCCCAATAAAAAATAAATGCCACTAGAAACCCAATAACGAAGCATGCCGCCTAGACCAGCTCCAATGAAAATTAACACTGTAGTATTCAGTACAATCTCTCCTTTTAATTTTCATGTAGTAATGCCATGGAAATATTAAATTTTCAGAAACGAATCATTTTTTTTATTTAAGTGTGATTGCCATGCATATTAAAACATGTGAAAATTTTTGTAAATAGCTGTTCAAAGGAAGATGCTGTTTTGATTGACTACCTTGATTATCATTAGGAGAAAGAAAATGCCCATACATAACCCATTGCATCCAGGTAAAATAGTTGAAGAGATACTTATCCAAGGTGCTGGAGTTTCTATTACCAGTGCTTCTAAGATGCTAGGAATTGATCGTAGTACTCTTTCCAGGTTGATTAATGGGCATGCAGGAATAAGCTCAGAAATGGCCTTAAGATTATCAAAACTATTACCTAATACCGATATGGTTTTATGGATGAATCTACAAAGAGATTATGAAATTCGTATGGCCATGAATAAAGAGCACGAGATCGAAGTTGAGCCCTTAAAAGCCGCCTAAGCATTAACAAAGCTAAAGTGATAGCGCATCATCTGATGATAATGGCTTATTTAGATAAAATTAAATGACTTGTGATCTGCTCAAATTTCTTTTGGGATCTATCAGAAAAAAATTTATCCGCATGTTATTCTTGATTTATCAGAATATTATTAGTATAATAAATATATTATCTAAGCTGATATAAAGCGTTTATTATGCCGACAAATTTTAATCCTGTGTATCTAATCAGTCCAAGTATCGCAAAGCACTTGATGCGTATTGAGGCCGCAAAACAGAAAGTTTGTCTGCTGCCTATTAACCCTAGTGTTTTAGTTTCCTTACGTGAAACGGCCAAATTACATACCACCCATTATTCCACCATGATTGAAGGTAACCGTTTAGCTCCTGATGAAGTTAGGGAGGTCTTAACTTTTAAAGGACATTTTCCTGGGCGTGAACGTGATGAACATGAAATTAAGGGTTATTACGCAGCACTGGCGCAGCTTGAACAATATGCCGCTCAAAACCATCCTATTACCGAAAAAATCATACAGGCACTCCATGCCTTGGTTATGAGTGATGGCCGCACCAGAGTGACGCCAACACCCTATCGCGATGGTCAAAATCTTATCAGAGATGGCTCTGCGGGCACTATTGTGTATATGCCTCCTGAATCTAAGGACGTCCCGAGTTTGATGCGAAATTTAGTCGTTTGGATTAAAGAAAGTAAAGAAAGTGATGAGCTCCCATGTCCTGTTGTCGCAGCTATTGCTCATTACCAATTTGCGACCATCCATCCCTATTATGATGGTAATGGTCGTACAGCCAGATTGTTGACCACACTGATTTTGTATTTAGGCCAATATGATTTAAAGGGTCTATATTCATTAGAAGAATATTATGCAAAGAATTTACTTGCCTATTATCGTGCAATCAGTATTGGTCCTTCCCATAATTATTATTTGGGTCGCGTTGAAAGTGATATTACGGGCTGGATTGAATATTTCGTTGAGGGGATGGCCTTTGCCTTTGAAAAAGTAGTCACCCAAATGGTTGACTCTCAAAATAAAGGTGAAAAAGATCATTCCAATTTAATTAGGACATTAGATCCTAAACAACGTAAGGCGCTAGAATTATTTAAAAATTTTGATGTGATCACGAGTAGTCAGATTGGCGATTTGTTCGGCTTTCAGTCTCGCACCAATGCCGCGCTTTGTAAAAAGTGGGTAGAAGCCGGATTTTTAAAAATTGTAGATTATTCTAACAAAGCACGAAAATACAAACTAGCAAAACCTTATGACGTCCTAATTACTGGTGAGCATGAGTAATCTCAACTGAGTTTATGTTCAGCCTTAAATCTTAAACCATTCGTTCTCTCGTCTAAAAGAATCTAGGCTATATTTTCCTGCACCAAAGGCGATAATATATAAACAGCCTCCAAGCAAGGCAATATCACTCATAAAAAAGCGTAATTGAGTTAGGACTTCAGACGATGGAAAAGTCCAAAAATGGTGAGCGGCAAAGATCACAACTAGCGTAAAAAGAAAAATGATTGCAGCTCCTAACCGTGTGTGCCATCCTAACAAGATTAGAAAAGTACCCAACAATTCAAGTATCACAGCTATCACTATAAATATTTCTGCAAAGCTAGCAAGACCTGCTCCTACCTTGTAAAAGAGAGTTAACTCAAAAGCAAAAATTTGCCTTATAACTATGGCAGAAAACAGAAAAGTGGATGAAAATAATATCCTCCCCACTAGCATCAACCAGTCTTGATTTATTCGATAATTTCGCAATACGTTGTCCTCTCTACTTATTTTGTTAAATTATAGTATTGTTAAACAACGATTACAAAGTAATCATAATTTTTTTGCTGGTATCATATGTCACTCTCAACGGTTGCGTTTTCAATTATTTTCCAAGTCATAGTTTAACTTTATTTGTGAACTGGTTTTCCTGATCGGAATTTGTGTGGCGGTTGAATTAAAACTTCGGCAGGTATATGTAATTCTTCATAGAGCTTGCGAATCATATTCAAAGATAGAGATCTTTTTTTATTTAAAATTTCAGCCACTCTGCTACGACTTCCAATATACACTTCCAAATCTTTGCGGGTAAGTCCGTGAGTGTCCATGTAATATTTAATAGCATAAACAGGATCAGGTAAATCAATTTTAAAATGCTTTTCTTCATAAGCTTCGATGAGCGTAACCAAAACATCGAGATAATCTCCCTTGGGAGTATCAGGGATTGCATTGAATAAATTCTCAACCTCACTTAATGCCCTTTGGTAATCGGCTTCTGTTTTAATGGGCTTAATGTTAATAGTCTCAAATTCTTTATTTTGTGATGTTTTCATAATACACCGTGTTAAATTTTTTCAGCATCTATCTTATCATATTCTTCATGGGTTCCTATATAACGGACAAAAATAATTTTATATAAATAATTTATAGCTATAATTAGTCGGTAAGTGTTGCCTTTAATGTTAAATACAGCACGGTTGTTAGGTATAATGCTTACGTTTCGATATATTTTTTTAATATCATTTGGACTATTCCATGTCTGTATGCTGAGGCTCCATTGGCTTTCTGACTTCATCGATAGTGGTGATCCAGTATAGCCGAAGTAATTTGAATAACATGGAGCGACACGCTGGTTTTTGTCAGATTAAATTTTAATAAATTGCTTGATTTATCTGTTAGTTTGCATAATTATGAATTAAGAAATCATTTGCTTTTTTCAATAAAAGTTTAATTTCCTGAAAATAAGATTAAATTTAGAGAGAATATATGAAAAATGAAAAAGAAGCTGCCCTGCAAAATACATCATTGTTTACGCTTCCTCAAGAAAATTTAGAAAATGTCTGCGAATATTTAAAGATAGCTGAATTAAGCTCTTTCTCACGAAGTTGCAGTTTCTTCCATAATTCTTTGCAAGAGTATACAACAAGACACCCAGAAGTTATTAAATATAATCTACAAAAACTCAATTGCTATAAGAGAATATTTAATGGTCAAAATGAACCAATATATGGAATTGGGAAATGGAGAGATATCCTTATTACTTCAAGCAGGGGTGCTGTGAAAACCTGGAATATTGATACAGGTGAACCTTTATGGACCTATTCAGACAACCTTCAATTATGTGAAGAGTTATGGATAATTGATGGAAAGGCTATATGCTCTGGTAGAAAACAATCAGGGAAAGATCGTTTTAGTTATGATGAGAATATTATTTTAATTATTGATTTTGAAACTAAAAATACATCCATTATTAGACATGAAGAATTAGTGCCAGAATTGACAACTGTTGTAGGCAATCAAATTATTACAAAATTTAGGAATGGATATATTAACTGCTGGGATTTATCCGGTTTATTATTAAAGAATTACCAATCAGCTACTGGGATTTGCCTATCTGGCGGTTCTCAGCTTCTAGCAACCAAACACTATATTGCTGATATTCATAATGAGCAAATCACTATTGTTAATCGCCAATCCAATGAATTAGTTACTCTCACCGCTAATGAAAGTGTTTATTCCGCAATTATTGCTGATGATTTACTTATTTGTGGGTTGGCGGTCAGTAATCCATCTAATCCAGATATTATCATTATTGATATGAAACAAGCTAAAATCACCGACTCCTATAAAACTGAGGGTTTACTCCATCTCTCGCGTCCAATTTACGGTTGTATAGAGAATAGTGGAGTGATTTTATCTGTAGCAGCAAAAAGCAATATGCTATTTATGTCTCATGAAAGTGGTAAAGTGGTTGCAGTTGATTTGAAAAAGCGTACACATGAATTATTAGAGACTTTTAGTTATTTTAGTCCGTACCTTCTTTATTTACAAGATAAATATCTTTTTATACAAGTAGGACAAATCAATAATGGACAGCCTCGTCTTAGTATTTGGGATATTGATGAAATGAAAAAGATAAAAAGTATAGAGATTAGTGACTTGCATAAGGTGAAATGGCATAAAGGTGAATTGTTGGTATCAGCTGAATGTTCATTGATTAAGTATGATTTTAAAGTTGTACACCAGGGAGAAATACTGGCTAAATGTAGTCCTAATACTTTAGAAAGAAGAATCGATGGTATGAAATTTTAGCGAGTGAATGAAAGGAATGCTTATTTGGCAAATATCAAACTTTGATTTGCTAGAACAAACAAATTCCAAGGCATTTTGTAAACTACTAAAATTCTTTCCTTGCCCCTTATTTAATCTTGCTATAATTACTTCAAAATAATCATTATTGTATTGTGTTAAATCAGAATAATTAACTTTTATTAACCTACAAGCGTAAATGATAATTTTTTTTCTTTTTTTCTTTTTTTCTTTTTTTCTTTTTTGAAGTTCATCATAACTCTTTTTGTACATTGCCAAACTAGATTGGGAAAAGAAGCGTAAATCATAATTATGTAGATGATTAAAAATAAGCTTAAGCATTTCATCCGGTAAATTATAAAACATATGATTTTTATCCTAAGTCATGCTTTGCCATTTATATAATGGTAGGGCGAGATATATCGCAGTGTCTAAAATAGTATCCAACATCTTTTTTTTCAAGATAAAGATTCAGCCATTTCGACTGTGAGATAAAATATTTTCCTTATAGATTCCCGTTTATGTGTTCTATGAATTCTACTAGTTTTGAGGGGTAGAAAGTCTAGCGCTGCCAGCATAGCCCATATTACCTAGGCAAACTCGATCAAGCGCTCTTTGATCCGACACCGTGAGGTTTTATCGTCTATACGAGCCTATGCTATTAATATTTTTTTCAGATTCTTTTTGATAAAATTAGCGAGAAATAGTAATATCAACAACCGTCGTAGTAAGTACAAAGATATTCAATTATGCATTTTTAGCTATTTTCGTGATTTTTTATTGGAAAAATAGGGTCATGATTGGTGTCTGTCGCTCAGGCAACAAAAACCTTCGTTTTTGTTACTGTTGAAATTCTTATCTGAGGTAAATTGCAATATGGAACACAAAACATCTTTGTCATTGCAAGCGTTAGCGAAGCAATCCAGTCATACAATGCAAGGCTGGATCCTTCGTTAGTATAGAAGACATATCGTTAATACAGTTATATTAGATGTGTCGTTTAAATGTATCCATGCGAGGAAAAATAAAGTGCAGAAAAAAAATATACTTCTTTGGGAAAATGTGATTTGTGAGCCTAATTTTGAAAAAGAACACCAAGAGGTGATTGATGGACTAAGGTCAGGAGATTATGCCGCTCTTAAACTGAAAAAAATAGGAACAAGCCATCCTAAAGTCTATAGGATAAGAGAGATAAAGAAAAAGCACAAAGACCGTTTAATGCTTGCTACCATTACCTTAAATGGAGCACGTTCTATTTATATGATTCCTAAGGATCTTATTAGGCATCACTATAACCGTTTTCATGGCATGGAAAGTGGAGAGGTGAAAGCTATTTTAAACTCTTCACGCACTCAGACAATTATCAACAATTTTTTTGAAGAAAAAGAAAAAAAACGAGAAGAATTAGAGAAACAGTCTCCTGCGCGAGAGGATCAGTCGGTAGAAAGCAAAGAAAAGCAAAAAAGTTATGTGCTAGATTATTTAGAGGTGGAACTGATAGGCGGTAGGTGGGTAGAGTTTGATGAGTCTCAAAAGGAAGTATTAAGACACCCTGGAGCACTATTGTGTAAAGGAGTGCCAGGATCAGGCAAATCACTATTGGCATTAGCATGTGCTGCAAAAGCAGCAGAGAACGGATATAAAAAAGTTTACTATGTGACACAATCAGTCAAATTAAAAGAGGAAATGAATAAGCAGTGGGATGAGGACAAGCTCTCGAGGAATTTGCCAGACAACACAATGGTTCAATTTGTAACGTATGAAGATTTGTTAGAAAGAGGAATGCTTGGTAAAACGAAAGTAGGAATCGGGGATTGTGGAGATTGGCTTGATAGATACATCAAACAATACAAAAAAGTTCAACGCGTCCACAATAAAGGACCAAGCAACAAATTTTTTAGCTCAAAAAATAAAGTTAAAGAATTCCGGATCATTTCTGGTTTTGCAAATAAAAAAGCTTATCTACTGGCAGGAGTGAGGGAGTCCCTCTATGCCAATAAAGAGGAAAGGGAATGGTTATGGGAAGCCTACCAAGCGTATCAGGCGGACCTGCTCCAGAGAAAGAGCTACCATCCAGCTTTTACTCCCTTACCGGAGGGCGAATATGATTGGTTAGTCATCGATGAAGGCCAAGATTTTTCCTGTTTACAATTGCAAAGCCTATGTGAAAAGGGTGAAGGCAGACGCCTAAGTATCTTTTTGGATTTTGAACAAAGCATATTTGACTCAGTGCCACAACTAGAGGCTATAGAAAAAGTAATAGAAAAGCTCACTTATGAGCGAATAAAAATCTATGAATTAACGTTTTGCTATCGATGCTCGCCAGAAGTACAAAAAATGGGGCAGCGGTTACAAACACTTAAGAGAAAGCTAGAAGGTGGGGTGGTAACTAAAGGCCGAAAAAAGAAAATAGAGGGTAATCAAACTATAAATACTAAAGGCAATGTCGTCTGGCTTAGTCCAAAAAAAGCAGTACTAGAAGAGTTAAAATCACTTGTTGCAATGGGTTGTATCGTGCTGACGTTAGAAGAATTCAAAAAAGAGGCAAAAGAAGCACTAGGAACAAAGTTAGTTTTTACAGTAGAAGAAATAAAAGGACTAGAATGGGACGATGTGATCCTTTATCGGTTATTTGATGGAGCAAACGAAACAGCTCTACTACAAGAAGCGAATGCAAAGTTAATTGAATTAGAAGAACAAGGCAAGCTAGAAGAAGAAGGCCAGGAAAATCAATTTAAGGATAGGGAAACGAAGAGTAATACTATGTGGAGTGAAAAATATGTAAATTGTACGCGGGCGAAAAGGAATTTATTTATATATCAAAATACAAACAGAATACAAAAGATATTTGAATTTTTAAAACCTGCTATCACTGGCTATGAGCTGCCTAAGGAAGGAACGGAAATTAATGTAGAACAATGTGAAAAGTGGGCAAAAGAATTATTTTCTGGCGGAAAGGGAAATATAGAAGCAGCAAGAGAAATTTTTTTGATACAGTTAAAAAGAAGCGAAGAAGCATTTCAAGCTTTTGCAGCCATCCATCAATTCAAACAATCTCAATCACCGATTGTAGTCCCACACATAGACATAGCACCAACCTTAACACCGTTAGAAATGTTAATAAATGATTTTAATGAAGAAAATCTCTCAAAAATAGTTGCGGATGATCAGTTTTTACACTGGTTATTTGCTGAAGATATAAAAGTAGTAGCAGGAGACAAGGTAACAGTTCAGAAGCTTTATGAATGTATTAGACAGGATCCAAAAAAAGAAGATATATTTTTTACTTATATCAATAAGACCGACGAGCAGAATCTACCTCACGTATTAAAATTATTTCGAAATAACATAAATCCTTTAATTAGAAATGGCCTGAAAAATTTATTAAACACTTCATTTAAAAAAGATGATTTATTTCATCTAGCGTGTATATGTAATCGTGTTGACATAATTAAATATTTATTAGCCAATAGAATAATTAATCCTAATTCAATCGGAATAAACGAAATCCCTTCTCTTTGCATTATAATAAAGAAAGAAGGGGTAACCAAGGAGATAGAAATGGTGGAAGCAATATTAGCTGATAAAAGGACGAATCCTAATTTAACAACCAGGCGGGGGGATAGCCCAATTTTTCTTGCGGTAAATTATGGACATTTTGACACAGTTAAAAGGTTATTAGCAAATAAAAAAATCAAGTCTCATTTAGCAGCAAACATGACAGATAAAATTGAATTGGTCCTTAGTGCAATACGTATTAACCACATTCAAATATTAGAACTCTTACTTCCTTTTTTTCCGAATATAAATTTCAAATTGGATCTTCCGTTGACGAGTAGTCCTTTACCAAAAGGCCGTAATCAACAAATCAAGAGATTATTAAATCGTGGAAATATAGAAGGTTTCACTTTATTACATTATGCTAGTTTCTTTGGTTCTAAGGACATCTTTGAGTTTTTGTTAAGAAACAAAGCAGATGTGAATATTAAAACCGGCAATGGCATGACTGCTTATCAATTAGCTGAAGCTATGGAATATGCTGATATTCTTTCATTATTTAAACCAATAAATCGAACGCAAGAAACATTCTTAGAAGGTTTTTTTATTAATAGGTTTACTCTTGCAAGTTGCATCATGATGCTCAAAAATGAGCGCGTATTTCAATGCTTATTTGTAATAAAAATAACAATCAATGGACAAAAAGCCAGTCTTTTTGAGCATATTAAGAAGGACGAAGAAAAGATACTCGTATTTAATCAAGCAATTTCATGGAAGGATAACTCAGGTATCCCTTATTTTTTTAAGTTATGTCCAGATGATTTATTAGTATTAGATGAAAACACTAAAAGAATCCATTATAAGTTCTTGGAACATTTAGAAACGATACCACACTACTTTTATACAGGACAATGCAACAAAGATTTATGTTTCAATTTTGTTAAAAATAACCGTATTGAGATGATTAAATATCTTTTTTCTAAGACTAATCCTATTTTTAAACATAAGTATATCAATACCGCATTTTTTGCAGCGGTCATATATAATCAGATTCAAATGTTGGAAAGCTTGCTTCCTTTTTCTCCAGATGTAAACTATCAAGGAATGGTTTATGAAACTGAATTTACTGAATTTACTGAATTAAAAAAACATTTTTTCGCACAAAATAAAGAACTACCAAACTTTTTTGAAGAGATAGAAGGCATGACACTCTTGCATACTGCTTGTTTATGCGGCAATAAAGAAGCGATTGAATTTTTATTAAACAACAATGCAAATATTAATATAGAAACGCACAATGGCTTTACCGCCTATCAAATAGCAAATGAAGAAATTCAGTTTTTTCTTGAAAATAAAATGTTGGAACTTCAGCAGAAAAAAACTACAAAGAAGAGCCAAGAATCCGTGAAGCTTTCATCAGCAGCAAACTCAACTCTATTTGGATCAAGTGAGAATGAGAAAAAGAAAGCATCAAATGAAGTTCTACCATCGGTTAATACTAATGAAATAGAAAAAGGAGCTCAATGCCTTGGATCAGATTTTCAATAAGAGGTGAAATCATGCAACTACCCATAGGTTATGATGACCTTGGAAAAATTATTGATAATGAATTAGATTTCATTGATAAGAGTTTATTCATCAAAGAAATTATCGATGACAAAAACACGGAAGTGATTGTTATCACTCGTCCTCGCCGTTTCGGTAAAACATTTAATTTGTCGCTACTTCATTATTTTTTAGCGACAGAAGTTTATGGGAGATCTACAAAAGGTATATTTGAAAAGCTTAATCTTCAGATAGTGCAATATGGACAAGCTTATATGCAACATCAGGGACAATATCCGGTGATTGCGATTAGTTTCAAAGATGTTAAAAATAGCACTTTTAAGCATACCTATAAAAGCTTGTGTATTATTATTCAGGATCTCTACAAGGAACATCGTTATTTATTATCAAGTTCTCACCTGGAAGAAGAAGATAAAGTTAATTTTACAACTATTTTGAAAGGCGAATTGGAAGAAAATGATCTTGAACTCATTCAATTTTCTCTTAAACGTTTAAGCCAATATCTTTATCAACATCACGGAGTTAAGCCTTGGTTACTCATTGATGAATACGATACCCCAATTCAAGCAGGATATCTCCATGATTATTATAATCAAGTCATTGAATTCATGCGTGGTATGTTCAGTACAGCTTTGAAAAATAATCCTTATTTGAATAAAGCGGTTATCACTGGCATTTTGCGTGTGGCTAAGGAAAGTCTGTTTTCAGGAGTGAATAATTTAAAGGTTTATTCAATTCTTCACCAGAGATATAGTCAACAATTCGGATTTACTGAACAGGAAATGGATAATCTTCTTAAAGAGTCAAATCTCACAGACAAAGCTAAGGAAATTAAAGAGTGGTATAACGGTTATCAGTTTGGAGAAACGACTATTTATAATCCTTGGTCAATTGCCAATTGTGTCCAAGAGAAAGGGGCAATAGACCCTTACTGGATCAACACCAGTGACAATCAACTCATTAAAGATTTGCTAAAAAAATCTCCTTTAAGATTTAAACAGGATTTTGAAGTTCTCATTGAGGGAAAAACTGTTGAAAAATTGATTGATGAACAATTGGCTTTTCAATATTTAAGCAACATGCCTGATGCCACCTGGAGCTTATTACTGATGGCAGGCTATCTTAAACCGACTACTTTACGAAAAACTGATCAGGGTGTCGTTGCTGCTTTGGCTATTCCCAATCGGGAAGTGCGTAATTTATATCGTCAGATTATCGAGCAGTGGCTGTCTAATGGTTATGGCATTAGTTGGTATAATGACTTTATTGCTTCTTTATTAGAAGGACGAATGGAAGAATTTGCAGTTCATCTTCAGAAAGTATTACTACAAATTGTGAGTTATCATGATCTTTCAAAAGAGCCGGAAGCATTTTATCATGGTTTATTGCTTGGATTCATGGCGAGTTTGCATCAAACGCATGAGATTAAATCCAATCGAGAGAGTGGATTAGGTCGATTTGATATTTTAATTATTCCGAAAGATTTAATTCAGGCAGGAGTTGTGATGGAGCTTAAAATCAAAGGTGAAAAAGAAACTCTGGAGGAATGTGCTTGCAGGGCATTGAAACAAATTGAAGAAAAGAAATATGTGGAAGAATTCAAGCAACGTGGTATTAAAAAAGTGATCAAAATCGGCATTGGGTTCAAAGGCAAAACATTTGCATTAATTTATTAAGTAGGGACTTGTGCAGCTGCCAATTGTTGGATAGATTATGATTCTTGTATCTTTTATCAAAGATTTCTTCTTTCTGAATCTTGGTCATGATGTTTTGGAGTTTAAGGAGATCTTTATTCCTGCGTTTTGCAAGTTTCAAGTCCTTCTTAAATTTACTCGTATATTCAATTTATGAGCTCATTGGGTAGCAAGCATGAATCTTTAAAGCCACTCATGACCGCCTGGCTAGATATTGCTATCAATGCCTTGTTAAGCTTAACATTGCAACCAGAAAGACGCATCTTCATTCTAGATGAATTAACCAGCTTACAACAAGTCCCTTATCTCACAGCGGCTCTGGTTTATCGATTTTCCAAACTTTGATCAAGATTTTATGCTGACTCTAACATGCCTGATTTGAAATTATTATTGCCGATCTAGGTATTTTTCGCTATAATTAAAAAAGACGGGTAACACCTAGTTATGTGCCTGTAATGCTCCCCGCAATAGCGGGATACGAGTTGTGGGACTAAGACATAGCGGGCACCGTCTCTTTATTTAAACTTGGGTTTCCATTTTACCTCTTCTATGATTTTTTTCGAAAATTCAGAGTACCAACTTACATCAGCTTGGGCATGCTTTCGCACAATACCATAACAAAATAAGTCTACTGCTTGTAAGCCAGCGTTATTATGTGAAAGCTCATGTAATATATTTAACGAAACGTTGAGGGGTAGTTTTGATTCCAGGTTGGTTTTTAAGAAGTAGTCAAAGATTGCTCTTTCCCGTTTACCTTTACATTTATCGACTATTAGTTGTACATGATTGTTTAAAAGGGAAAAATCAACCCTTTCAATAATTTTTCGAGAGATCAGGTTATAGAGCCTATGAGGTTCCAAGTGCTCGCTTACTTGTTTATGTAGAGCAAGTTTATCTACAACAATACTGTAAATCTCCCAATCTTGATTTGGATACTTTAACAATTGCTTGTAGAAGTATTGTTTGACAGTTAATGTGGTGCTTGCGCCTTTTAGCTCAGATATGACCTTCTTGGTGGTTTTTTGGTTAAATTTTGAAAGTAATGTTCTTTTTATTGCAGATTTAAATGAAAACAGGGTATTTCTATTGCAACAGACAAGCAGGGTAATGCAGAAAAAGTTTGATGAGTTCTTATGGTTAAAATCAAAGCCCAAATCTCCTGATTCATCTAAAAAAATATACATAACGCACTAATCGCTTTGAGTAAGGAAATGCGCAATTAATAGAGTAAATAATTATTTTCTCCCTTTGTTTGTTAATGAGTATACAAGCATCATGCGTATTCCTAATGTGATTTCGGAGCTAATTATCCTATTCATTTTATTGTAGTATTATTGGATAGTATAGGGGTCTTTATACCCATTGTCGGTCGACCTAAAAGAAGAACGACATTATATAAGCCATTAAAGTAAACCAGGAGGTTTTATGTCTCAAACAGTTGCAGATACCTTAGTCGTCGCACTTGAACAGGTTGGCGTTAAACAAATATTCGCACTGATTGGAGATTCCTTAAATTCACTTGCTGATGCAATACAGCGCAGCTCTATTGAATGGATTCATTCTGTGATGGGTTCTTAAAATTTCGGCTCTTCCGGAAGGGGGCATCAGGGACACTGCTATTAAGTTAAGCAATCTGTCGTCTGGTGATGGCTTGATCACGGAATCTAGGGAAGTGAACCTATCCTGGATCCCGCGAACAAGTCCATAGGTATCTACACAAGTAAGGAAACCTAAGCTAACATATTTCAGCTCGGAGTTTTTAGTAAGATAACAGCCTCATGTAGCACTTGCAGCTACCCCCTCTCCCGCGCAAAAAATCTTTTAATAAACAATAAGTTATTGCGGGAGAGGGTTGGGGTGCTAATCTATGCACACAAGTGGTTTTACTTACTATATCTTGTGTGTCTGTGAAAGTGGCAGTTACTACATATGGTAGCAAAAACGACTTGTGTGCATAGATTAGGGTTGGGGTGAGGGCAAACTCTGCTCCCAACTTTGCCCTCACCCCAACCCTCTCCCGCTGGTAACTTATTGATTCTAGCAAAAATTATAGCGCGGGAGAGGGGGTAGCTGCAAGTGCCAGCAGCCGGAGGTTCCTTACTTGTGTAGATACCTATGGAACAAGTCGCGGGACGACGGCCAAAGAGGAAATGCCCTTAACTTAATGGCAGTGGGCATCAGGGACTGGTGACTGGTTCCCGATGCGACCGACTGCTAATGTGCACGTGGTGGGCGGCTATTGTATCTCGCAACACGAGCACCCCATTCCAATAGATTTTTATTGCAGTCATCCTTATCCAAAATGACCTCAATAAAGCAAAGAGTATCGGATTTTTTGGCCTCCTCAATGGCATCCAAAAGTGCTTGATGTGTCGGAGCTTTAAATGCGCGCGCCGTTCCTTGTTCCCCATTAAAAACGCCTACCAAATCGGAATAATACCAATTATTGATGACATTATAAGGACCATCATGAATTTGGACCTCAATGGTGTAGGCGGCATTATTCATTAAAAAGATAATGGGTTTAAAACCATATCGAATCAACGTAGAAATTTCTTGGGCGCTCATTTGAAAGGATCCATCGCCAATCAAGGCAATAACACGCTTTTTGTTATGCAGAGCAGCCTGCATGCCTAGAAGTGCCCCGACGGACCATCCAATGGAGCCATATTGCATTTGGATTTCAAATGGACAGTCTTGGGGTAAGTTTAGGCGCATGCCGTTAAACCATGAATCACCAGTCTCAGCTAAAACAGCATACTCACTGCTTAATAGTTTTTGAATTTGACCAAATAAAAACCTTGTTGTCAGCGGTGAATTGAGGTCAGTTGGCTCGTAATATAAAGGCGCGGAACCTGCAATTCGTTGATAAGACTTAAGTGAAGTATCGTTGTATTTCAATTTGTCTTTTAGACCTTTTAAAAACTCATTCATATACACATCGGTATAAACGGTACCTGCTATGGATACGCTTCCATCGGCAATTACCATAAGTTTTTTGGGTTGAATATTAGACACATGCCCAACAGTTGTGTAATCATTAAAATTCGGGCCTATAAAGAAATATAGATCGCTTGATTCAACAATCTCACCGCAACCTGGCGAGCTCACGGGGCCCCAATATATACCTATAAAATTAGGGTGTTGCTCCGATACAAAACCTTTAGCGTCTGGCATAGCAGCTAGGGCATAACCGCAGGATTGACTCAACTCTTCAATCATAGCGGTTGCTTCGCAATGACGTGATTTACTGCCAGCGATTAGTACTGGTTTGACTGCAGCATTTAATTTATCAGTAGCGTCTGCAACAGCTGCTGCAAGCGATGATGTATCGCTTAAACGTTTGACATTAAATGCACGTTGAGTTGGTGGCGAAACATTTAAGCTCGCGATATTACAAGCAATTTCAATATAAACGGGTTTTTTCTTTTCAAATGCAATGGCAATGGCCGTATCAATTTGCGTTGGGGTATCGCTTGGACGATGAATGAACACGCTGTGTGCCGTGATTTGCGCAAATATTTCACGCACATAGCTATAATTTTCCGTAGCCAAGGTATGATGTAATATCTCTGCATCTTGGACTGAATTAGTATTAGGCCCGCCTGAAATCACAATCACGGGTAGATTTTCAGCATAAGCCCCTGCCACTGCGTTAATCGCACTTAACCCCCCAACGCTATAGGTCACAACCAGTGCAGAAACGCCTTTAACTCGGGCATAACCATCAGCCGCATAGCCAGCATTGAGTTCATTGCAGCAATTTATCATTTTAAGAGATTTGTTTTTTAATAATTCATCAAGCAATCCTAAGTTATAATCACCTGGAATTGCAAAGTAATCAGTTATCCCTAATTCTTGGAGCCGTTGTGCAAGATAAGTACCGACAGTAGTCATAAAAAGTCCCTTTAATCTGAAGAATTAAGTGGTTTTGTCATTAATTATGGCAGTGAGTTTAGCTTAGTTCAAGATTGGGAAGCTATCCGCTCGTACAGTGAGTGATCTAGCTAAACCTGATGCAATATTTATTCTCGACACATCGTATTCAAATCCTGATGTGGGTTTCCCACCATATTTGCTGGAATCACAACCTTGTCAAATTCATCGGCAGTAATAAAACCAGTTGCAATTGCCGCTTCTCGCAAAGTGGTATTTTCATCTAAAGCTTTATGAGCTATTGCAGTCTGCTTTGTCATCTGTACAAGGCAACGGGATAGAAACTGTTGAAGCGTATTTGGTAGGGTATGACATAAAAATATACGTTACTTGGATTTTATGAATTCAAGCAGGTCTGCATTTAGCTGTTTTTTATGAGTTGAGGGAAGGCCATGTGGTGCTCCCGGGTAAATTTTGAGTTGTCCGTTCTTTACTAGCTTTACAGCAAGCACGGAGGCATCTTTGTACGGCACAATCTGATCATCATCACCATGAATGAATAAAGTAGGCATATCCATATTTTTGAGATCTTCAGTGAAGTCAGTTTCAGAGAATTGTTTAATACATTCATAATAGCCTTTGAAACCACAAAGCATCGCTTGCAACCAGAAAGATTCGCGTAAGCCTTTAGATACTTTGGAACCCGGTTTGTTAGCGCCATAGAATGGTATCGTGATGTCTTTGCTAAACTGCGCGCGATCAGCAAGCACTTGGGCGCGCAAGCCATCAAAAACTTCCAGAGGTGTGCCTTCAGGGTTCTTCGCTGTCTTTAGCATGATGGGTGGCACTGCGCTAATTAGGACTGCTTTGGCTACACGCTTGGAGCCATGTCGGCCAATATAGCGAGCAACTTCGCCACCACCTGTTGAGTGTCCAACATGAATCGCATCTTCTAAATCAAGTGCTTTAACCAGAGCAGCAAGGTCATCAGCATAAGTGTCCATGTCATTACCATTTGAAGGCTGACTTGAGCGGCCGTGTCCACGGCGATCATGAGCGATACAACGATAGCCGTGTGAGCTGAGAAAAAACATCTGATCTTCCCAGGCATCTGCACTAAGAGGCCAACCGTGACTAAATACGATGGGCTGACCGGTGCCCCAGTCCTTATAGTAAAGTTTGATATCACTTGAATTTTCTTTGCCGACGTTAATGTAGCTCATTACAAGACTCCTTTCTTAGGTTTTGTTCCATGATCCATTATTAAAATCATGTCCTAGATACCGATTTTTAAACTACCTATTAAATTCATTATCCCATGCTGGGATTTCTAGTTAAAAACGACATAAGACTTCCTTAAATAATAGTAGAACGAGGGTTGGTTAATATCAAATAAACCTTTTTACTTTAAACATTCCGTCATTAACGTCCTTAGTGTGTTTTTTGAAGCCATGGTATTATACTCTATATCATCAATTTTTAGTTCATTTTCTTTTTTTAATAAATGTAAAATGATATTTGGTTTACTGGGATCAAACACATCGCCAGTGAAGTTGAAGTAAACAGGAACATTAATTTTACTATCTTAATCAAAAATTTTACCAACCCAAAATCCTATGGGAAACTCTTGGCTGCCCGTAAAATTATCAAAATCATTTAGACAGCCTACTTCTGTGTTTTGTTTATCTATTCCTGAATTCGCCCCTAGTTTTATACATAGGATTTTACGACTAACTATAAATAAAATGCAGCAAATTACGTGGTTAAATGCATTTTATAGGGAACATATTTGAAATAACTCTTACAACTAGCATCCCATTTGGCAAGCATCTTTAAACGAACTTTCTTCAAAAAAACGTTTCTTTGGGCCGTCGTTCCTCGCCGCACAATCCGTGTAGAATGCTCAAAACCTTCATGCGAGGAATCTAGCGCCAATCCTATACAGAGAGCTAATTTTTTTTGTAGATAAGTCACAAATACTTGAGGATCTGCAATTTTTTGAAACGTTTTTGGAGTAATAGTGACCTTAATCGTAAGATTGTTAGCAAAAATATTATATTATACGATGAAAATAAAATTAAAAACGAGAAAAAAAGAATAGCTCTATAATTTGGCTCTCGATAATTTATTTTAACATCTCTTGCAGAGATCTGTTTAAGTTTTGCCTCCTATATTGTACTTTGTTCCAATTGCTATAAACCAACCTTTACGTGGATTAAGTTAAGAGTTCTTTAAGAAATAAAGAATATACTACCGTACATTCTTAAGGAATATGATTAATTTATCAAAAAATTTAATATTATCACGCTTAAAGAGGACAGGTATGAAAGAAAAGGGTTTGCAATTATTTGATGCAGTACAGAAGAATCAATGTGATCTTGTAGAACAGTTATTGAAAGAAGTGATTCCTATAGAAGTGTTTAGTCAAGCCAAGACTGCTATCGAGAGGATAGCTCTTAAGGCTAGATATTATAGTATTATTGTGAAACAAAATGGAATTCTTGAACCTGGGATGCTAGGTTCTAAAGTATGTATTGAAATCCTCTGGAATTACATTATTACTTTAGCCAAGAAGAAAAAAACAGATGGAATTGATGCTGCGGGTTATGCATCTGCATTGCTGTCTGCTGTCAGTTGTAATGAATATAATGTTGCTAAGGCATTATTGGAAGCAGGAGCTTCTCCTAATAAATATAAATATAAGGAGGGAGGAAAAACTTGTTTAGATTTCGCAATCGCCCATAGAAATTACAAACTTATTCTCCTATTGCTTAAATATGGTGTGCATGTAAGGGAAGAAAGTAACAATTTTGCTGCTGAGAGTTTAGATAAAGAATGCGTCAAAGTTTTCAAGAAGTTTTCAGAAAATGTTGAGGCAATATCTTATGCTTGTCAAGGTAATGATATAGGTAAAGTCGAACACTTGATTGCTCAAGGTACTCCTGTAATTATTTATGATAAAAACCTACTTACTTTAGCTGTTCAACATAACAATAAAGATATGTTGTCTTGTTTATTACAAAAAATGCCAAATGTACCCCCAAAAATATCCAAGATAAAAGAAGCAATTACGTATCCTATCCCTGGTGACGACGGCGGATGTCAAGCTATCTTATTATCAGAATTGTTTAAATTGCAATCACAATTACCTCAGGAAAAAGCTTATCTACTTCATCATGCCATCCGTTGTAATGTGCCAGAAAAAGTAGAAGAAATCATGGGTTATATGGAGTGTCTTGATGAAAAAACTATATTAGATAAAATTCTTACCAAAGACCCTAAAGTAAACAAAGATCCATTGCAGTTAGCATTAGAGTTCCCTAGGGAGTGCACCAATATTTTTGTTAACAGGTTAATCCCATTGCTAATTGATTTGGCAAAGAATCCTAAATTAAATTCAACAAATGGGTTTAAAGAAATTTGTTTCAGAATGTTTGAGACATTATTCGCACATGAATCTGTAAATTTAGACCCTGAAGAGATGAAAGCGAATAGAGTCATGGCATTAACTCTTCATGCGTTTGCAGGGGATAAAGCTGATGCCAAGTTAAAATTATACAGCTATCAAGCATTAGTAGCAGGAAAGGGAATTATTGGTTCAGACTATTCAATTGAAAAATTATTGAAATTATTCTTAAAAAAGATTTTCAAAAAAACTTTGCAAGAAGAGGGCGGCATACTTGAGAATCTGCAAGAGTTTTCAGCGACAAACAGTGGTGCCACCAATGAATTAGCTCAACTCTATTTTTGGATGGGTGATTATACCAATTGTATTCATTACCTCGAGTTGGCTCATCAGCAAAGCTCGAATAATCAGGCTGTTGTCACTTTAGCAAAACAATTGATACAAAAAATTTTCCTGACAAAAAACCAAGTGAATGGAAATATCCAAAGTATCTTTGAGTCAGGCAAGCAAGAAGTATTACCACAAAAAATTTTCCTGAAAAAAATCCAAGTGAATGGAAATATCCAGAGTATCTTTGAGTCAGGCAAGCAAGAAGAATTAATTAATTTTCTTAGATCTCAATACTTGGTTCCAGCCTTAATTTCAGACCTGTCAAAAGAACCTACTGACGTAGACGATGATAAATTGTTGATTTTGAAAAAAATTCCCAGATACCAAAAGATGATTGACAAGTCTCTATTGGCTAAAGAGTATTTTGATCCCACTCTAGAAACTGAAGAGTTATGTAAGCTAATTGATTTTTATCGTTATGCTATACAAGTGACAAAGGGTATGTCATACGATTGCTGTGATGCAGTTAGCCATTTTAAAGAGATGCCTCAAAAGCATCGCGGCCGTTTTCTTAACTTGTGCGAAAATAGTACGGACAAAGGAATCCATAACCTTATTCAAGATGCAATTGTGTATGTACAAATCGATCTGATTAAAGGGGTATGTGGCAAGAGAGTAAAAATTGGTAATGACGACAAACAGAAGCTATTTGAGTTTGCTATAAAACAAAATGAACCTTCTTTAGCTCTAGAAATTTTAAAGCATAAAAAAGAAACTTGCGAAGGAGCTACAGCTACACTTAATTTACTGATCAAGTTACCTGTTGCTTTTATCAGTCAGTCAAAAAGCCAGCAAGAAGTTTATGAATTCGTACAGTGGCTGAAGGCACTTGCTTTAGATGAAAAATCATATGTATATATTAGTAAATTAGCTCGCGAGAGAATTATATTTCTTAAATTTAATTCGAAAGAAGAAAGGCTTAGTTCAGAAATGGAAAAAGACATTCATGCGTTTATAGATGAACAAGTACAAACTATGTCTCAAGGATTATTTCGCGCTCCCGCTAATGATAGACTTAATTTAATTAATGATTCTGACTTGAATGAATTTGTTATTATTGAAAATAGTGATGATGATATGAATAAAAGGCCACAAACAAATTCTTATAAAAGTTTTTAGAGTTCTTTCGAAGTGAAATGACACCAAACCCTTTATTTATAGCTATAGGACAAATTATAATTGATAGCATATGTGTTATGGCTTGTCCTATTCCATTGGTTCAAACTTAACCCATACTCTTTAGCAGCGATTGCTTCACGGGCAATCCAGGATTTAGACGAGGGTTAAACTTGCCAGAAAATGGTTATCTGACGTCAGTCGGAGTTTAAAGCATCATAATTCAGTGGAACTATTGCTCCGGCTGCTGGCACTTGCAGCTACCCCCTCTCCCGCGCTTTAATTTTTGCTAGAATCAATAAGTTACCAGCGGGAGAGGGTTGGGGTGAGGGCAAAGTTGGGAGCAGAGTTTGCCCTCACCCCAACCCTCTCCCGCAATAACTTATTGTTAAAAAAAGATTTTTTGCGCGGGAGAGGGGGTAGCTGCAAGTGCTACATGAGGCTGTTATCTTACTAAAAACTCCAAGCTAATAGAGGGACCCTTGCCCCCTTTAAATAGGCTTCTTAATGAGCCAGAATGATGACTTAATTTCATTCAAACAAGAGGAAAAGTCCATATGAAGAATATTAAAATATTAGGAATTGATTTGGCAAAAAATATTTTCCGATACACGGTGTAAATCATAAAGGAAAGTGTATTTTGCGTAAAAGGTTAAGTCGAGAAAAATTGATTGAATTTGTATCTAATCTTCAACCTTCATAATAGCGATTGAAGCTTGTGGAGGGGCTCATTATTGGGCAAGGCTCTTTATTGAAAAAGGGCATGAAGTAAGAATGATGGCACCACAATTTGTCAAACCCTATATGAAATCCAATAAAAATGATAAAAATACGCAAGGGGAATAACAGAAGCCAGCACAAGCCTGAAATGAAGTTTGTTCCGATTAAAAGGATAGATGACAAGATACACTCTTACTTCATCGTGCTGAACTAGCTGTCAAAACAAAAAAACGGCACAAGCAAAATCAGATACGCGGATTATTAATGGAGTATGGTATTACCTTGCCTAAAATATTGCCTCTTTAAAACAGCTGCCTGAAATTTTAGAGAAAGAAGCCAATCAAACTAACACCAAAATCAAGTTAAATATTTAATCAGCTCTATGAGCAATTAAAAAATATGGATTGAAGTACAAAGATATGACAAGGAAATAGAGGGAGAAGTAAAAGGAAGTGCGATGGGTAAAAAATATGAAAATAGAAGGGATAGTCCTGTGACAGCTTCTGCATTAATAGCTACGGTAGGAGATCCGAAAGTATTTAAAAATGGGCGAGAGGTTTCAGCCTGGTTAGGTCTAGTACCCAAACAATATTCTAGTGGAAATAAGATAAGGTTATCTGGGATTAGTAAGCGAGGAGATAGCTATATCAGAAAATTGCTGATACATGGGGCAGGTGATCGTAAGAACTTGTGAGGGGAAAAATAGTAGACGTCATATCTGGTTGTTGCAAAAAAAGAACAAGCTGGTTACAACAAAGCCATGTTGTTGCGCTTGCTAATAAAAATGCTCGATTGTCTGGGGCAACGTTATCAACAGGCGAATGTTATCGATATCAAAAGCATGTGTGTAAATATGAGGGGTTGCTAACGCTACATAAATATGGAAACATTGATTTACTCGCTGGCTTAAATTTAACAAGAAATTTTAATGAGTCCAGGAGATTGCTTTAGATAAACAAATTGATATAAAATAGGTAAGACCGGCTCTTTCAAAACCTATTAACCTCAAGGGCCATAAAGCGACGAGCTGATGAGGAGGAGAAGCGGAATTTCTATCAGGGCTCGAGTGGACGTAAATCACTCAACCGATATACCAACAAAATACCCTTCTACAACCCAATCAATAGATCAAAGACTAAAGTGACTGTTATTGATCCAAGACTTCCACTTTTTGGTCGAATCTTTACTGTATTATCAATGAACAACCCTCATTACCCAAGGCATGTTTATGTGGTTTACCGAGAAGGTATTACTCTACGTATTCCTTTTCAGCCACTGATATAGCTGGTAATTTTTGCATTCCATCAACCAAGCTTACCGTCTCTTCAATAAAAGCGTTGGTCAGGCTTCAGCTACAGGAGTGCAACATACCATGTCATCCCATCCTGGTGAAATCTGGCGAAGATTCTACCAGCAGAACAACAAGAAGCCCTAATTCAATTAATATTAACCTGTAAGGAAACTATTGATGCATTACAATCAATAACAAGTCAACATCTAGCCAACAAGGCTGTCATTTACATTCACAATCAACACTCCATCAAACCATAACTAATCAAGAAAGTTTAGAGTTACAATAACCACTCAAACAGAAGGCTACCAAGTAAGTTGGCCCTCTGATAATATAGAGATCGTTGATTCAGATTTAGGATTAACAGGTGCATCTATTGATCAGCGTGAAGGTTTTATGACATGTTGGCAGCTGCTTTAGGTCATATCAATTTATTTGTCTTATATGTAACGCGTTTATCTAGAAACTGTTCCAACTGGTGCTCCACTTTTGGATCTGTGTGGCTATCGACATCTGTTTAATTGCAATCGTGATGGTGTTGTATGAATCCAGGCACAGTCGACGGAAAAGAGACTTTTATTAGGATTAAAAGGACAATTAGCTGAAGTGGAACTTAATCAGATTCGAGCTCGCTTAACGGCAGG
>CAWFQC010000030.1:0-11796 GCA_963817645.1 uncultured Gammaproteobacteria bacterium
TGTGTCTTTCCGGTGAGCCTGGCTTGAAAATAAATAAAGTTTATTGATATTTCAGAAAGATAAGATCATTCTATGCACTATTAAAAATAGATGCGCAGACTACCATGACCAGAAAAAAAACACCTGAAATGATTAATGTTCCCGTATCCGATCTTGAGGCTATGAAATTACGTATTTTAGAAGGTACACCCCTTACCGAATCTGATAAAACGATTATGTTATCCATAGTGACTGTTTATCAGTGGATGTATCAGCAGCTTCAGGCGACTAAATTAACAATTCGTAGATTGAAGAAACTTTTTAGTTTCAGCACAGAAAAAAAACCCAAGACCTCCAACCCGCCGAATAATTTGACCAAACCCAATGAAAGCTCGCCCCTGCTGCCTCCAGAATTATCAGAGGCAGGTCAAAACCTGAAGGGTAAGGAGGAGGATGCTCCCCAAAAAAAGTTCTAATGCCACAATGGAATCCCAATGCAAACCATGGGCGAATATCAGCAAAAGCGTATGAGGGTTGTACAGATGTGTTTTTTTCGCATCCTACATTGCAGGTTGGGTCTTGCTGTCCAGGTTGTAGTACAGCGAAGAGTGGCGGTAAACTTCGGGCAGCAGATCCGTCCATTGTAGTTAGGTTGGAAGGCAGCCCACTGATTACAGGTATGCGATACTCAGCAGAGTGTTTGTATTGCGGCTTGTGTGGTGCTGGGTATAAAGCCAGCTTTCCTGATGAGATTAAGAATGCGCCAAAATACGATGTGAGTTGCGCCAGCACATTAGCCATAGGGCGCTATTCCATGGGACTTCCATTCTACCGAATCGAGCAGAATCAAACCATGCATGGGATCCCCGTGGCTGACGCGACACAATGGGATTTAGTGGATAAATTATATGGAGTGACCTTACCTGCATACCAGTGCTTGATCCAATACGGCTCCAATGGAAACCTGTTTCAGTATGACGATACCACTGGGCGCATTATGGAAAATCGGCTCAAAGGAGAGGCGACCCACACCACTGCATTCATTTCGGTTCATGAGGAAAAAAAGATACACCTGTTTTTCACAGGACGTAATACAGCCGGTCAAAATGTAGACATTCTTTTGAAGCAACGCACATCAAAAGATTCTATTATTGCGATGATGGATGCAAGCACCAGTAATATTCCCAAGACAATGACCATTCCTGTCTCAAAACTGACTTCAGTACCGTCTATGGAAGGTTTGGATCCCACGTTACTTGTTCCTCGATCGATTACGGCCGCATTAACGACAACACCTGATCTCTCCACCTCTTCTATAAACACAGACAGCAAATCACAAGTGGCTGAAGAGCTAACTGCCCGTTTCATACTGTGCTTTTGTTTAGCACATGGCAGGCGGAAATTTTTTGAGGTATTTAATTTTTTTGATAAACAATGCGATTTCGTGCTTGATATTATCGGTCAAGTGTATGGGCATGATGCTTATTGCAAGGCAAAAAAATATACACCGGAGCAGCGATTGCTATATCATCAAACGCACAGTGCTCCACTGATGGCTATTCTTTATCGGTGGCTCAATAATCAACTGGTTTATGAGTTGGCAGAAGAAAACAGTGGTTTTGGTTTGGCAATAAAATATCTGCTCAAGCATTGGAAGCCACTGACAACTTTTCTACGCATTGCTGGAGCCATTTTAGATAATTCATGGGCTGAACGTGCCATAAAAATAGCAATACGGCATCGGCGTAATTCCTTGTTTTACCGGACGAGTCATGGTGCCCAGGTGGGTGATTGTTTGATGAGCATTATTTACACATGCCAACAAAATAACGTCAACGCCTTGGAGTATTTAAACGCGCTACAGCGTAATGCCGAACGCGTTAGAGAAAGCCCTGAGCTCTGGTTGCCCTGGAACTATCAGCAAAATTTGGTTCAATTGGCACAAGCCGCTTAATTGAACAGGATTCTCGTTCAATTATTGCTGTAATAACAAGTTCAATTGTTCCGGATCCAGTACAATGAGGCTGCTTGCGGATTGTGGCCATTGTTTAAATTGCCCTTTGGATAGCCTTTTGTAACAGAGCCAAAATCCAGTGTTTTCGTATAAAAACACCTTAATGGCTGTTTTTCTTCGATTTCTAAAGATAAAGCAATGGCCAGAAAAGGGATCCAGATTGAAATAGTTTCTACAAACAGCGGCAAAACCATCTATCCCCATTCTAAAATCAAAAGTCTGGCATGCCAGATATATTCTATGTGCTGGGGTTATCGTGAGCATCAAAAGGAGCCTTCGAAAAATGCACGCAACAACGCATCAAAACTGTCCGTACAAATATGGATTTTCATCAACATGCCATCTGGCCTGTATAACTCGACAACACAAGTCGTTGTATCAAAGGCTTTAGCTGGCTTGCCAACCAAAGGATATTTTGGCGTGGCTTCACAAAGCTCAACAGGCTTGGTGTCAACAGGTTTCTGACTGGGGGGTTGAATATCCCTGGGGATTTTTAATGTCACCTCTCTATCCAGTCTTTTATTTCGCAGTTGCGATGAATTTATATCTAAAGCCTTCAAGAGTAAGCGATCAAGCAACCCCATCTTTTTTTAATTTTATTACTTTGCGATAGTACTGTTTTCAACTATAAAAGGAATAAAAGATGGAAGCAATAGTCAAACAAGTTAAAGGGTCGATGCAATCAGACGTTATAGAAGATGAGGCTTATTGGAATCATCATATCGATCAGTATAAAGTAAGTGGACTATCTAAGAAAAAATATTGTGATTTAAATAGTATTAACTTTAATCGTTTTAATTATTGTACCCGTAAAAATAGAGAAAAACCTTCGTCGTTAGTTGCTGTTAAAGTTAAGCCATCAGAAAAATATTTAAAACAAGCAACAACATTATGCACTTTGAATTTTGGAAACGGAAGTTATTTACAGATTCATGATCTACAGGCATTGTCTATTATTTTGAGGGAGGTGCAATAATATGCTTTTGACCTTCAATGCAGCTATTTGGTTATATCCGAAACCAATTGACTTTAGAAAGCAAATAGATGGAATTGTTTTGCTTGTAGCTGATCATTTGCAATTAAATCCCACATCTGGACAATTATTTTTATTTCGTAATCGCACAGCAAATAAAATAAAGATACTATGGTGGGACAGGAATGGTTTTTGGTTATGTTACAAGCGCTTAGAAGAAGGTAGACTGATATTCCCACCACTATCAAATCAAGCGGTTGAATTAACACGCGATCAATTAAGTTGGCTACTATCAGGATTAAATTATCTGGAGCATCGGTTGTTACCAAAGGTGAAAGCGTCAAATTTTTTTTAAATTTATGTATAAAAAAATCTATTTTTATAGTATAATTTTTACTTCTTATTAATGTGAATGTGTAATGGATTCTGTTGAAATTATTCAATTTTATGAGAAAAAAATTACGGAATTAGAGACCGCATTCGCCCCGCTTGCTCAACAAAATATTGCTTTACAATCTGACTTAGCTACTTATCAAAAACGTTGCGAACAATATGCTCAAGCCTATGAGCAATTGCAGCATCAGTTGCAGGAATTATTGCGCTTTCGTTTTGGAAAGAAATCAGAACGATATATTGAAGATGATATCAATAAACAAATGAGTTTGTTTGATTCTGATATGAAAGCAACTGACCCATTAGAAGAGAATGGCGATGATGAAAAGGAAACGATTACTTATCAGCGCAATAAGCCGAAGCCATCAAATAAAACGCTACCAAGACGTATTGAAATTATTCCTGCGACTGATGAGCAAAGACGTTGTACTTGTGGGTGTCAAAAAGAAGTAATTCGCTATGAGACAAAAGAAATATTAAATTATCAACCAGCGATATTTGAAATCATCGAGCAACGACGTGAAGTAGTTGCCTGCAAAAAAGGATGTGATGGCGCCATCATGACAGCCCCATCACCGTTGCAAGTATTGCCTAAAACGATGGTCAGTGAAGCATTCTTATCATTTCTTATTGTCAGTAAGTTAGAAGATAGACAACCGTTATATCATTTGGAAAAGCAACTCATTGAACGTTATGGTGTGGATTGTTCACGTCAAGCCATGGCTGGCTGGATGATTGATCTCATGGCTCCGATGCAGCCGCTTTATAATTTATACAAAGACCAAGTTATTGAATACGATGTAGCGGCTTGCGATGCGACGAGCCTGCAAGTGTTAAGTGAACCTAATCGTAAAGCGGAAACAAAATCTTACATGTATTGTATGCGTGGCGGAGAGCCTGGCAAGGAAGTTGTTTTATATGATTACAATGCCGAGAATCATAAAAAATTTGTGACAGACTGGTTTTGTGGATTTAAGGGCTATCTTCATGTTGATGGGGATAATTTTTTTGAAGACATCGCAGAAGTTCCAGATATTTTTCTGGTCAATTGTAATGCTCACGCACGCAGAAAATTTGAGCCTATTGCCAAAAGCACAAAAGGAAAAGGCTTGGCAAAAGAGGCCATGCGCCGATATAAAGAACTTTATAAAATTGAACGTAAAGCAAAAAATGAAGGAATGTCGGCAAATGATCGTTATGAATTACGTCAAAAAGAATCAAAGCCTTTGCTAGAATCATTTAAAAAATGGCTTGATGACAGTTTACAAACTGTTTTACCACAATCTCCTTTAGGGAAAGCAATCAATTATTGTCAAAATAGATGGACTAGATTAATTCAATTTTTAGACGATGGAAGGCTGGATATCGATAATAATATTACCGAGCAGAAAATTAAGCCTATCGTAATTGCACGGAAAAACTTTCTTTTTGCTGCTTCAGTTGCAGGCGCAAAAGCGTTATGCATGCATTTTAGTTTTATTCAAACAGCTAAAATGCATGGACATGATCCTTATCATTACTATCTCATCATTCTTAAAAAATTGCCAAACTGTAAGACAGTGGAGGACTATGAAAAGCTCTTGCCTTGGAATATGAATCCTGATGGTAGTAATAAAAATGATACCAGCTAATTACTGTGACCAATAAAAGTAAAAATTCTCCCATTCTGCCATTAGTTTAATGAAAAGCATCTAGGATAACAGCATGTAGTTCGTTGATCGCTTACGTTGCGATGAATTTATATCTAAAGCCTTCAAGACTTCTAATTCAGGGACTGATTCCATCAATGAAAACACCTGATCCCATATTAAGTCTGGAATTTTTTCATTCAGTTTTGTCTTACTACGTCGCCAGGTCTGTATGGATTCAATAGCACTTTGCAGCGTAACAGTGGACGTATCTCGTAGGCTGGCAGGGTTTTTGAATTGGGTGATGTTATCTTTTGACATGCTGTTTCTCCTCGTTAGTTTGGGATAATTAAAAACAGCTTGAAATTTAGCAGTAAAAATTTAACTAGTCATGCCCCCTTCACCGGAAGCACACAAAACAGTACTATCGCAAAGTAATAAAATTAAAAAAAGATGGGGTTGCTTGATCGCTTACGCAAAAAGAAAGTTTTTCCGTGCAATTACGAAAAGACCTACCAACAGATGGGATTCGCGAGATTTTGGAAAAAAGAGCCCTTTAATGTTGCGCAAATCATGCCAAATAATTCTGCAAATGACAATAATAAACGATGGATAGTATGATGGTTTTATGAATAAAAGTTACCTTAATACGCTTCTTACTGTTTAGAGTTTACAAAAGTACTGCTTTGCGATTTCAGTAGCCTGTTCTTCTCTGTGCACTTGAGCATTGCCCGTTAAACCAGAAATTTTACAATTAATTTCCTTCGGTAATCTTGAAAATACACAATGTTTATCTCGATAACCCTGGGCTAATATCCTGGCTGCCTTTCTTATTTCATTATGACTCTTATTTTTTTTAACAGCGATTTCTTTATTCCGTTCGATAAGTAAATTTATTTTTGCTGCTATTACATCGCCGATTTTGTTACTCCTAAGATTAAGTTGAGTAAGCGTTGTGTTTTTTTCTAGGGTCAAAGCGAGAGCTTTTGCTCCTGCTGCATCGATTTTGTTATCCCTAAGGTTAAGTTGAGTAAGCGTTGTGTTTTTTTCTAGGGTCAAAGCGAGAGCTTTTGCTCCTGCTGCATCGATTTTGTTATCCCTAAGGTTAAGTTGAGTAAGCGTTGTGTTTTTTCTAAGGCCAAAGCAAGGTCTTTTGCTCCTGCTGCACCGATGTGGTTACTCATAAGACTAAGTTGAGTAAGCGTTGTGTTTTTCTCTAAGGCCAAAGCAAGGTCTTTTGTTCCTGCTGTACCGATTTGGTTACCATCAAGGTCGAGTTGAGTAAGCGTTGTGTTTTTTTCTAAGGCCAAAGCAAGGTCTTTTGCTCCCGCTGCACCGATGTGGCTACTTATAAGGCTAAGTTGAGTAAGCGTTGTGTTTTTCTCTAAGGCCAAAGCAAGGTCTTTTGTTCCTGCTGCACCGATTTGGTTACCATCAAGGTCGAGTTGAGTAAGCGTTGTATTTTTTTCTAAGGCCAAAGCAAGGTCTTTTGCTCCCGCTGCACCGATTTGGTTACTCATAAGGTTAAGTTGAGTAAGCGTTGTGTTTTTTTCTAGGGCTAAAGCGAGATCTTTTGTTCCTGCTGCACCGATTTGGTTATCCCTAAGGTTAAGTTGAGTAAGCGTTGTGTTTTTTTCTAGGGCCAAAGCCAAATCTTTTGTTCCTGCTGCATCGATTTGGTTATCCCTAAGGTTAAGTTGAGTAAGCGTTGTGTTTTTTTCTAGGGCCAAAGCCAAATCTTTTGTTCCTGCTGCATCGATTTGGTTATCCCTAAGGTTAAGTTGGGTAAGCGTTGTGTTTTTTTCTAGGGCTAAAGCGAGATCTTTTGTTCCTGCTGCACCGATTTGGTTATGCCTAAGGTCGAGTTGAGTAAGCGTTGTGTTTTTTTTCTAGGGCCAAAGCGAGATTTTTTGCTCCCGCTGCACCGATTTGGTTATCCATAAGGTTAAGTTGAGTAAGTGTTGTGTTTTTTTCTAGGGCCAAAGCGAGATTTTTTGCTCCCGCTGCACCGATTTGGTTATCCATAAGGTTAAGTTGAGTAAGTGTTGTGTTTTTTTCTAGGGCCAAAGCGAGATTTTTTGCTCCCGCTGCACCGATTTGGTTATGCCCAAGGTTAAATTGAGTAAGCGTTGTGTTTTTTTCTAAGGCCAAAGCAAGGTCTTTTACTCCTGCTGCACCAATTTGGTTATAATCAAGGTTAAGTTGATTAAGCGTTATGTTTTTTTCTAGCGCCAAAGCAAAGTCTTTTGCTCCCGCTGCACTGATTTGGTTAGCCCTGAGGTTAAGTTGATTAAGCGTTGTGTTTTTTTCTAGGACCAAAGCGAGATCTTTTGCTCCTGCTGCATCGATTTGGTTATACCTAAGGTTAAGTTGAGTAAGCGTTGTGTTTTTTTCTAGGGCCAAAGCGAGATCTTTCGCTCCTGCTGCATCGATTTGGTTATACCCAAAGTTAAGTTGAGTAAGCGTTGAATCATTGTTTCTCAAACGAATGAGTGCTTCCTCTTGAATCTGCATTTAGGCTTCTCCTTTAAAAAAATAGCGCTTAAACTTAACTGAACAAAAAAAATTCTGCTACAACACAGGTATCTTCTGTTGCAGCGCGCGAAAAACTTCAGGCGGCTATAGGAGGAAATTATCTCGTTTTTCTGCTTGCCCTGTTTCTAGATGTACTACGGTGGGCACTGTTAAAGTGTACTGCACATATCAATTTAAAAAACTCTCTGGCAAGCTGAATACCTTCTGCTTCGTTGAGCTCCATGGGCAAAGTAAATTCAATCTCACTCATTCATTTAACTCACAAGACTCTAGAAGTTATGATAAAATCCCTATCATATTTGAAACATAGCTTTATTGATAGGATTTTAATAGTGTTTTAACCTCACTCATTAGGGCTAGCCCTAATGATAGGCATTCAATGATCCAGGGACTTTATTTGGAAAAATTTCTTTAAAAACATTCATACGCGTCATTATGCAGTCGTTTTTTGTTAATTTTATATATAAGTTTGGTTGGCGATTGACTCTTTTAACTCGCTAATAGGGTGGAGTGATCTATTACCATTAAAATACAACCATTTATACAGAGTTATCACCCAAAAGGTTTAATAAATTTTGGAATGAAATGATTAGATATTATGCTGGTTTAGACGGGATCATTTGATTAAACTCCATACTTGCTACAAGGCAAACTACATGGCTTTCCAATAGTTGCCTGATAAACATCAGGGATAAGCAGACCCCGATTATTGATATCCTCTTGTGTTCCTTATTTGCTCCTCTATAACTTCATTTGTATTTCTTCTAAAAAAGTTTGTAATGCCTGTATTACTGAAAGGTAAATAAGGTAATGGAATAGGAGAAGCAAAAAAACCAATTCTTCTTAAACGATCGGTCTGATATTGACGAAAATTGGGCCAACTATTCATTACTTTTCCATTATCTTTTCCAGGAATATTATTTATTTGTCCAGTTTGCGAATTGAAACAAGATAATAAATTCTCCATCTTATGTTGATGATAGGTCCATAAAGCGCCTGACATTACTCCGCGCGATAAAATTGATAATATACCGAAGGCAACAATACCGTCTAAAAGATCCCTATTAATTTTTTTATTAATACTAGTGTCAATTGCAGTTAAAATTATATACAATCTGGTGGCAGATTCAGTGTATGATGAAAAAAATTCTACTGCATTAGATATAAAATCTTTTGGTATATGAGGCGGAGACAATCGAATTATTTTCCCCGCATGCTGATGAATGGTATTAATAAAATTCGGTGCAGATAAATAACTAATAACATTTGGCTCATAGTTCGAATTTTTTCCATTTGCCCATCTTTTTTGCTTATCTGTCAGCATTGAAATAGTCCCAGGACTTTCAAAAACTATTGCTCGAATAGTCTGAAGTTGATTGATTTCTAACTCATCGGAAGTCGAAGGAATTACGCTTTCTGCAGCTGCTCTCATAACAGCACAATGTGCTCCTAAAGAATGTCCCGTATAAGTAATAGTGCTCACATTTTTCCGTATGCTATAACCCATATTAATATAATTAAGGATGGCTACTTTATCAGGATTTTTTTCCGGGTATATGTCAATATCAGAATCATATAAAGGGTAGATTTTAGCTTTCCCTTCATTTTCTACAATAAAATTATCAAATAAATGCTTAAGATCAGTATGAGTAGCAACTGGTATCTGGTTAAAAAATAATCCAAAATTTGTCATCCAATTAAAAACAGAACTTGGCTCAGTTCCACGAAAAGCAATTACCCAATGAACGTCTAGCTTTAAAATTACTTTCCCTTTATTCGATCCTTCTGTTTCTTTCTCGAGGCAAGCTTCACCAGGCTTATCTAAACAATTTATTTTTTCATATATTACTGCTCCTAAATTCCAATTATTTTTTCGAAAACTTTTTCGAAAAACAAGCCACCCTGGAGGTAAGTCTGCTTCTGCTTTAGATTTATCCTTGCGAAGGTCATAAACAATCTTTGACATTAACGCACATTCGTAAATGTGATCAAGTTTTTTTTCTTCTGCCATATTCATCATTCCTGATATTAAATCATTAACACAGAGGCGAGTCTGAAACTATCTTTTTTTATCAACAAATAGTTATTACCCAAAAATCTCTTAGGAGACAAAATTATAAGTTGCAACTTAAAAACTTTCGTTCTTCTTCAGTAAATTCTTCACTATTTAGCGCTGATGTTAGTAGAGAATCGCTATTGTTTTCATTTTCTTGTAAAAGGAGGTGAGCTTGAATAGTTTTTTTCATCGAAAACACCTCTTCTTTCATGAAAGATAATTCTTCAGAACTTAGGCCGTTATCTTTATCATTAATGAAACCCTGCAATATATCTACATCAGACAAAGATAGTTTTTCTTCTTTTTTCTCTATATCTTCTATTAAATTTCTTGTTAAATTATCGAGATTTTTTTCAGATGCATCATTTAACAATTTTTCATAATAAGTTTTCATTTCAATTCTATAGTTAATAACTTTTGCAAGATTTTGCATGGTTAATATGAATTTCTCTTCGCTACCTACTAGCAAATATATTTTGTTAGAGATTTCACTTAGTTCTCCAGCATTAAAAATAGCTGTTCCTATGCATGCAGTCTGATACACGCGCCTCATTAATTAAAGTAGTAACTGATGATAGACAAGCGTTATGGAAGAATTTGAATTTATCCAAAGTGCTATGACTCATTAATTTAGAATATACTGTCGGTTCATATGATTTCAAGAATTTCATAATGGTAGGAAGCACTTCATCCATAAATTTAGTCACAAAATCACTTTCGCGCTTTATTTCAAGAAGAGCGTAACATCTGTTTATGAAGAAACCTTCTCCGAGAAAACTACCATAAATCTCAGGATTTAATATTATCTCTGTATGATGCACCAAACCATGCTGAAGCGCAATAAGCAAAAAAAGGCTAATTTCATTAAGATAATAATTGATCGTATTACGAACTATTTCTGTAGATAATAAGCTCTTATCTTGACCAATTTCTGCTAAATATGAATTAAAATGATCTAATTTGTTGTAATATTCTTTCAAAGAACAGTTTATATTAAATCCGGTGGTAGTATTGGCAATGTCCTTTGTAAGCGTAGATAAGCTAATTAGCAACTCTTTCGTTTCTTCCATAAATTCCTCTAAAATTATTTAAAAATGGCATTATATATCCTCACGCAACAGTTTTCCTTTGGCAATTTTTTATATATTTCAGAATAATCATCAGGTGGAACTGATGGTTGCGAAGGGGCTGGGCCTTGAGTTATTGGAATTAAAAGCCTGAGATTGCGAATATATTTATCAATATACGCTTGAGTAATATGAAGTTTTTCAATTAAATCATGTTTTTCTTTCTCATTATTTGAAAACTGATTTCTTAAAATATTACCGAAGTTGGCTAAATTTTTAAATTCATCTATACAAGTCTGAATGTTTGACCTGATTTTTAGACAACCATGAAATGATACTTTATCAAGAAAACTAACCATATGATTTATCGTATGCTCAAACAATGCATTCTTAAGGTTTGAACTAAGATTAGTTTGTAGTTTGGCGGAGAAAATATTTAAGCTTTTATTATAGGAGTCTAAAGCACCTTGAACGTCCGAAAAATCTAGAAGGCATTTAAGTGTGTTATTTGAGTCCTTCTGTATCATTATTATATCCTTGAAAGTATTATTTCATTATTTAAATCTCAATCCGTATTAGAGGAAAATGTTATGAGGTTAACCTTCCTCTTCTAGAGGCTTTCTTTCTTTATCATAAGTTAAGTAAAAAGTAAGCGATCAAGCAACCCCATCTTTTTTTAATTCTATTACTTTGCGATAGTACTGTTTTCAACTATAAAAGGTAATAAAAGATGGAAGCAATAGTCAAACAAGTTAAAGGATCGATGCAATCAGACGTTATAGAAGATGAGGCTTATTGGAAATCACTGACATATCAATCAGCATAAAGTAAGTGGACTATCTAAGAAAAAATATTGTGATTTAAATAGTATTAACTTTAATCGTTTTAATTATTGTACCCGTAAAAATAGAGAAAAACCTTCGTCGTTAATTGCTGTTAAAGTTAAGCCATCAGAAAAATATTTAAAACAAGCAACAACATTATGCACTTTGAATTTTGGAAACGGAAGTTATTTACAGATTCATGATGTACAGGCATTGTCTATTATTTTGAGGGAGGTGCAATAATATGCTTTTGACCTTCAATGCAGCTATTTGGTTATATCCGAAACCAATTGACTTTAGGAAGCAAATAGATGGAATTGTTTTGCT
>CAWFQC010000031.1:0-108687 GCA_963817645.1 uncultured Gammaproteobacteria bacterium
CGCTGTTGCGATGCTCCTCAGTGGGCAGGTGGTCAGTGGATCTTTTGATAACACCCTTAAGGTGTGGGAAATCCTCAGCATTTTGACGTTAACTCTTCAGGAACAAGAGGCGCTTTTGAAAGCCGTGCTAACCAATACTTCTTTGGAATCGTTAAACCTCTCCAATATCAGGTTAAAAGACATCTCGCAAGGATTAGCGTTATTCCACCAAATTATCCAAACCCATCCCACCTTAAGCACCCTCGATCTCAGTAACACAGGTTTGACGGATATCCACCTAAATGACCTTTTACCGCTGCTGTACCAGACTAAACGAATTAAAAACATGGCCATTGAAGGCAATTCTTTAAGTCAAGCTGCTTCTTTGAAATTACAACAATATTTTGACAATCGTCTGAGTTTACCCGTTTCTTCCGCACTTGAACTCCAAAAACAGTCTAGCCCTGCCAAAAAAATCCTCTTACCTGCCGTCAATCCCATAACACAAACACGCACAAAGGATCAACCCCTGATGGTGCTTGAAACAACTCTTTCTGCTCTAGCTCAAAACCATCTCACCCAACTATTGTTCACTGATATTAAGAAAAAAAATCAGAGCGAATTTATCAATAGCCAAACCCTTCAGGGGCATACGGATATTGTTCGGACTGTTGCGATTCTCCCCAGTGGGCAGGTGGTCAGCGGATCTTATGATAAAACCCTTAAGGTGTGGGATGTTCAGAGCGGCCAATGCCTTCAAACCCTTGAGGGGCAGGATATTGTTACGGCTGTTGCGGTGCTCCCCAGTGGGCAGGTGGCCAGTGGATGTTATGATAAAACCCTTAAGGTGTGGGACGTTCAGAGCGGCCAATGCCTTAAAACCCTCCAGGGCATACGAGTCCTGTTTTTGCTGTTGCGACGCTCCCCGGTGGGCAATGGCATTTATTTAAGGAATCAGGGCCATTCACTTAAGAGTGATGTTATTTACATATTTACACTAACTCAATTTGAACAATATTTGTAAATATAATTTTACGGCACTGCTACTGCCTTCGTGCTTTTCTTTTTTGCGAGTTTCCACTTTTTAGGAATTTTATTAGAAACGCGTGCATATGAACGATTGGGTCTTATTTTTTGGTAACATGTTGCAATAGACTCAGTAATTATATGAATGGATTCTTTCACATAAGCGGCTTGACGCAAGAAGCGAACCTTTCTAAATTTCTTGCAACAGTGATCAAGCAATTTTTTAGGTTAGTCTTCATCATATTGGAGGAGTCTGATTTGTTTATCCCTTTTCGTAAAAGTAATATATCGTCCGTTTTAGTTTTTTAAAAAATTCTACTGAGGGTCAGTATAACAAAGTGCGCAAATAATTCCTGTTTAACGCCGCGCTCGGTTTTGCCATGAAAGTCTTCCACATCAATTAGTACCTTGGATATTTTATAAAGCTCTTCAATTCCCCAACGAGCATGGTATAGCTCAGCTAATTCATTGTATTGATACTGATGATGATCAAAAAGTGTCGTTCCCAAAGTATAAGCCATATTGTTAATAGTGTATTTGATTAATCTTAACTGTAATGGGATAAATTCAATATGTGGGTATTTTTTTAAAATTACTCGTTGATCTTTTGATGTTGGCATAATCGTTATCACACGTTCAATATCGTCACTTTCCATAAATTGCTTAATTAATTTGTATGAGCTACTTGGTAATCGGAAAACAGCATGAAGTTTTTTCTTATAATGTGTGTACAGTAAAGCATAAGAAAAATAACCACGATCATACACAACAAGATCGTCCTCATGTAGGAACTGAATATGTTCAAATGCCAAACGTCGTTCGTCCAGATGTGCAGCTAATTCAAATTGATAAGGGATCTTTGATTTTAATTGATACAGACAACTCACCATGCCCTGAGGAAAGTGAGCGTTATCAGATGGTTTTTGATAACCATCGTTCAGCAATTCTTTAGGTAAATTTATTTTTGATCCATCAATAGCAAATAGTCTATGATTTTTCCATCGATAATCTTCGCGATCACTTTCATATTCATGAATAATCTTTGTGTTTAATGTCTTAAAAATAGATTCATCCATCTTTTTCCTTGCGTTACAAAATGCAGCAGGTACCACTGGTTTAGCTTGTGGTAGTGGAATATGTAATTTATGACAATATTCCCATAATTCAGCAATGGTCAGTCCATAACCTTGCTTGTTCTTGGAAAATATAAGTCGGAAAATAAATAAAATAATTAATAAGGTAGATAATACACGTCGTCTTTGTTGCCATTCTTTATCAAAATTTTCTGCAACAGATGCAACAACAGTAATAATTTTTTGCCATAAATAAACCTGCTGGTTGTCCGGTGTAATACAGGCTGTTTTATAGGGGGCAACTTTTTGAAAAACAGATTTTTTATTATCCATAAGTAGTTCACGAGCATCAGGATCTAAAGGATAAATATAGACATCTTTTTTCCCAATTCAGATTCATTTTTGAATGATTTCCCAGCCGTTTTTCCAATATATTGCCAATTAGACGCTTTATAACACGTCCCCGTTATATCTTGTAGGATCAACAAATGTCTCCACTAATACAGGTTTATATCCATGATGGGATTCCCAATCCCTAGCAATTTGTTGTATGGCATAGGCCAATGCTTTTGAAGCAAGGTGCTTCACATTAACCCATGGGAAAATTAAAAATCGATTGTTATTAGCTATTAAATTTAAATGTTTTTGGCGATGTAAGTCAGTCCAACCTATCCATTCATCACGGCAGGTTAATTTTATTGTTGCAAATGAAAACAATAAACAACCAAGATTTTACTTCCATAGCGATCAACAACATAATAACGCAAATGCGACCCAATAGGTCGCCTATAACCCAAATAATGATATCGATCAACAAACTCATTCCACTCAGTAATTTGTTCTGGCTCAGTAACAACCTGGAGATTAATCGGCATTAACTCATTCACAGCACAGTCAATTGGTAATGCTTCATTTGTTTGATCAGTCCATAAAATTTTTTTTTGCCGTGCTTTATGATTTCTTTCGACTTTAGCTGGTAATTTTATAATGCCACGGGATTCCATTTCTTCTAGAGCATTTAGGCAGGTTTGAATTTTATCCGTTCCTCTTGGGGTTTTCCATTGAAAACGCTCACAAATCGTATGGGCTAATTCTCGACAACTTCAGCCCAGAAAACATTCTAACGGTTTTTTGTATTTCGGTAATTTGTTTCTTCTAAATTGGCGGCCGCCAAATGTGGTTTTTAAAAGAGAGTCTACTTTATTATCCATTAGTTTTCAGTGTATGACTGTTAATCCTAGCATTAGCATGACAGATGGTGCTGTTCAGACTGAAGAACTTTTTAAAATAATGAAATTACTTAATAGATCAACCGGCTAGGCTGCTTCTTTGTGCATCACTCACATAAATAAATGCCATTGCCCCGGTGGGCAGATAGTCAGTGGATCTGTGGATAACACCCTTAAGGTGTGGGATGTTCAGAGCGGCCAATGCCTTAAAACCCTTCAGGGGCATACGATTCTGTTTTCGCTGTAGCGGTGCTCCCCAATGGGCAGGTGGTCAGCGGATCTGAGGATAAGACCCTTAAGGTGTGGGATGTTCAGAGCGGCCAATGCCTTAAAACTCTTCAGGGGCATACACTGTTATGGCTGTTGCGGTGCTCCCCAATGGGCAGATGGTCAGCGGATCTGGGGGATGAACCCTTAAGGTGTGGGACGTTCAGAGCGGGCAATGCCTTAAAACCTTGGAGGGGCATACGGGTCATGTTAGACGCTGTTGCGGTGCTCCCCAGTGGGCAGGTGGTCAGTGGATCTGATGATAATACCCTTAAGGTGTGGGATGTTCAGAGTGGCCAATGTCTTCAAACCCTAGAGGGGCATACGAATGATGTTAGTGCTGTTGCGACGCTCCCAGTGGGCAGGTGGTCAGTGGATCTAGGGATAACACCCTTAAGGTGTGGGAAATCTCCGGTGTTTTGGCGTTGACGGCTCAGGAACAAGAGGCGCTTTTGCAAGCCGTGTTAACCAATACTTCTTTGCAATCGTTAAACCTCTCCAACATCAGTTTAAAAGACATCCCGCAGGGATTTGCGTTATTACACCAAATTGTCCAAACCCATCCTACCTTATGCACCCTCGATCTCAGTAACACAGGTTTGACGGATACCCACCTAAACGACCTTTTACCGCTGCTGTACCAGACTAAACGAATTAAAAACATGGCCATTGAAGGCAATTCTTTAAGTCAAGCCGCTTCTTTGAAATTACAACAATATTTTGACAATCGCCTGAGTTTACCCATTTCTCCCGCACTTGAACTCCAAAAACAGCCTAGCCCTGCCAAAAAAATCCTCTTACCTGCCGTCAATCCCGTGACACAAACACACACAAAGGATCAGCCCCTGATGGCGCTTGAAAACTTGAAACAACTCTTTCTGCTCTAGCTCAAAACCATCTCACTCAACTGTTGTTCGCTGATATTAAGAAAAAAAATCAGGGCGAATTTATCAATAGCCAAACTCTTCGGGCATACAGATTATGTTGATGCTGTTGCAGCCCTCCCCAGTGGGCAGGTGGTCAGCGGATCTGCGGATAAAACCCTTAAGGTGTGGGACGTTCAGAGCGGGCAATGCCTTAAAACCCTTCAGGGGCATACAAATTATGTTAAGGCTGTTGCGGTGCTCCCCAGTGGGCAGGTGGTCAGTGGATCTGTGGATAAAACCCTTAAGGTGTGGGACGTTCAGAGTGGCCAATGCCTTAAAACCCTTCAGGGGCATACGGGTACTGTTTGCGCTGTTGCGGATGCTCCCCAGTGGGCAGATGGTCAGTGGATCTGAGGATAACACCCTTAAGGTATGGGATGTTCAGAGCGGCCAATGCCTTAAAACCCTTGAGGGACATACAGATTCTGTTTTCGCTGTAGTGGTGCTCCCCAATGGGCAGGTGGTCAGCGGATCTGAGGATAAAACCCTTAAGGTGTGGGATGTTCAGAGCGGCCAATGCCTTAAAACCCTTAGGGGGCAGCGAGTTATGTTGAAGCTATTGCGGTGCTCCCCAGTGGGCAGATAGTCAGCGGATCTGAGGATAATACCCTTAAGGTGTGGGACGTTCAGAGCGGTCAATGCTTTAAAACCCTTGAGGGGCATACAGATTCTGTTTCCGCTGTTGTGGTGCTTCCCAGTGGGCAGGTGGTCAGTGGATCTGGTGATAATACCCTTAAGGTGTGGGATGTTCAGAGCGGACAATGCCTTCAAACCCTAAAGGGGCATACGAATGATGTTAGTGGTTGTTGCGGTCGCTCCCTAGTGGGCAGGTGGTCAGCGGATCTATGGATGACACCCTTAAGGTGTGGGAAATCTCCGCCATTTTGGCGTTAACGCTTCAGGAACAAGAGATGCTTTTGCAAGCCGTGTTAACCAATACTTCTTTGCAATCGTTAAACCTCTCCAACATCAGTTTAAAAGACATCCCGCAGGGATTTGCGTTATTACACCAAATTGTCCAAACCCATCCTACCTTATGCGCCCTCGATCTCAGTAACACCGGCTTGACAGATACCCACCTAAACGACCTTTTACCGCTGCTGTACCAGACTCAACGAATTAAAAACATGGCTATTGAAGGCAATCCTTTAAGTCAAGCCGCTTCTTTGGAATTACAACAATATTTTGACAATCGCCTGAGTTTATCCATTTCTCCCGTAATTGAACTCCAAAAGCGTCTAGCCCCACCAAAAAGATCCTCTTACCTGCCGCCAATCCTGCGACACAAACACACACAACCGGTTTGACGGATGCACACCTAAACTCCCTCCCTTTGCCGACTTTATACAACACCCCCCAAATTAAAAAGATAGCTATTGGAGGTAATCCTTTAAGCCAGACCGCTTCCTTACCTAAACCACAAAAGAAATCTAGCTCTACTAAAAAGAGGTCTAGCTCTACTGATTGTCAACCAAAGAAGCTTAGCTCTATTAAAAAAACTCTCTTACTTTCTGTGGAGCCAACACCTGATGCCCCAAAATCCCAATTAACAGCCGAATTAGCGGCACAGCCCTTGCTGCCCTTACAGCATATTGCCTGGAACACCTTGAAGCTTGGAAGTTCGTTGGGCCGTGGGAGTTATGGGGATGTCTGTCAGGGACAATGGCAGGGCGTACCCGTTGCCATTAAACAATTACATGTACAAACCTTATCAACCGCGTTGAGTGCCGATTTTGAACGGGAAGCAAAGATCATGGCGCAATGCCAGTTTCCCCACGTAGTGCGTTTATATGGTGTCTGTCTCGAAGCAGAACACACTGCAATGGTCATGGAGTATATGCCCAAAGGATCGTTGTATCAGGTCTTGCAAGATAAAAATGAACCTTTGCCGTGGGAGCCAGTACGCTGGACTATCGCTATTGATATTGGTAAAGGACTGGCCTACTTGCATCATCAGCGAAAAATTGTTCATCGGGATTTAAAAAGTTTAAATGTCTTATTAGATAATTACTATCAAGCTAAGATCAGCGATTTTGGTTTATCGAAGATTAAGTTGGAAAATAGTTACGCAACAGCACAACACTCATCCTCAGTGGTGGGAACTTTGCGTTGGCTTGCGCTTGAATTGGCCCACGACTGGATAGTCGGCAAAAGGTTAAATCACACATTTGTATCCGATGTGTATAGTTACGGCATGATTCTATGGGAAATTGTGAGTCGTCAAATACCGTATGCAATGGTGGAAAGTCAGCACACCATACCGCATGCCATTATCAAGGGAAAAGAAAAAATCCCTGACGACTGTCCGCGTGGTTATAAGCGAGTCATTGAGGCATGTTGGGCAGATTCCACAGAGCGCAAAGATGCAGAAACCATGGTGACGATGTTAGAGGACGGGTTGACATCAAAGGAACCCTTGCCCACCCCTTCTCTGTTAGCGAGTGAAGATTTTTTGAAAGAATACAAGCGTCTCGTAGAGGATGAAAATTTTAGTTTTACGATAAAGCGGGATACAAGAGAGGCGTTGCAGATAGTGTTTACAGGAGAAAACTACACCATGTTGGACGGTGCAGAAATCTGTAGGGCACTCGAGGGCTTATTAACCTGCTTAGAAAAAGATTTAAATGCACAAGGCATGACAACCCTCATATTTACACCCGACTGGACAGAAAAAAGTTTATCCATTACCGGCGATCCAGCGATACTTCATCAGGTCGCCCCATGGCTTGCGTCAATGGGTATGGTTGATGAAACGCGCAGGTATTCTGCAACCTCTTCTTTTTTTAAATCCTCGTCAATAAAACCCACGACTTCAGTGCTTGAGAAAAGCGAGGTGGTGTCCCCGCGGGGTTGCGCGATGCAGTAGTATAACCCTTTACGTGGAGAGCGAATGCACTCAATGTTCGTTTTACAAAGGATACGTTATCATTTTATACACCGCATCCTACGATCTTAAAATAACTAAAAAAATTAGTTGAGTAGTGCCCAATTGTAGATAATTATTATTTCAATACAACTGAGGAGAAAACAGTGGAAGAAAGAAATAGAGATGTAGGGATAGTAGGTGACGAAAAAACGTTTTCTGATTACTATCATGAAGGCTTAACACTCAATAGTGAAGGCAAGTCTGTGGAGGCCATGGCGTGCTACGAGAATGCTCTAGCATCTTGTGAGCGCTATAAGGAAAAGATACAGAGTGCACAATGTGATACGTGGTGTACTATCGGCTTAACGTTAATGACACAAGGGCAGTATGCAGAAGCCATAACGCATTACGATAAAGCGCTCGATCTGGATGAAGCTTATCAGGCAGCATGGATGGGTAAGGGTGATGCATTGAGAAATCAAGGCCATTATGCGGGTGCTATTGTGTGCTATGACAAAGCTTTAGACAATGATCAAAATCCAGAAAAAGCCATCAATTTAATAGCACAAGTTCATAAAGCGCTGGCTCACCTCATGCTAGGTGATATTCGACAAGTTGAAGAAAGCTTAAAGCATATTTCCTTAGAGGAGAACACTATTTGGACTACTGTTTTAGCGTGGTTATATAGTTTTGCTCGGAAAGACATTGAACGTTTTACTGATCTTTTTAGCAACTTGGAAGACCATTTTTTAGAAGAAAGTTTTAGAAATAATCAAATAAAAGAAGAGCAGCTTGAGATTTACTTTTGTGCGGTAAAATTTTTCCTCCAATATGATGCGTTAAGTGAAGCACTCTTTTACTTTACGAAAGGTTTTGTTTTACAAAAGAAAGTACTATCATGCCGCTGGCAAAAATTACACGAAGATATCAAAAAAGCCAGTTTGGACAGTGGAGAAAAAGAAAAGTGTACAGAAAACATTTCTTCTGGAGAAATTTCCGCTCAATGGCTTAATAAATCGCCCGAACTGGCCAAGCTAGAACAGATTCCTTGGCAGGATATTCAGCGAGAAGACCTATCGAGAAACCCTCATCAAAAAGAGGCATTACTGGGGCGCTGGAAAGGGGTGGACGTTACTGTAAAACAAGTACCTTTCTCGATTTCACTCGAAAAATTTCAACAAGAAGCAAAAATAATAGCCCAATGTGATTCACCACATATTGTGCAGTTGTATGGTATTTGCTTGGATATTAATCCGATAGCCATGGTGATGGAATATTTACCCAAAGGTTCGCTACAGCAGGTATTACAGGATAAAAACGAAAAGCTGCTGTGGAATGAGCCCATACGTTGGAATATCGCCGAGGATGTGGGTAAAGGGTTATCTTATTTGCATGATCAAAAAATTGTACATCGCGATTTAAACAGTGCGGTTATTCTCTTAGACAACCACTATCAAGCGAAAATTAGTGGCTTTGAATCAGCGAAGATCAAGCTGACTGATAATAATACCGTAACCCAAACACGAGGGGAAAGTCGCTGGCTTGCGCCAGAAATTTTGTTTGAGGGAAAAAATCCCACGTTTGCTTCCGATATATACAGTTACGGCATGATATTGTGGGAAATTGCTTCACGGCGATTACCCTATCCCGAAACGAAAAGTGTTTTTGAGGTCGTGAACTTAATTCAAAAAGGAAACGAAAAAATCCCTACTGATTGCCCTGCTGGCTATCGAAAAGTGATTGAGAATTGCTGGAAAAAACCGCACGAGCGGCCTAGCGCTCAATACGCTCTGGAGGCACTACGCCATGCACGGCCAGAAAAAGTCTCATCGATGGAAGAGCTACAAGAAAAAGAGTGGCATTTGGACCTACAAATTCGCTCAAAAAGAATTGAAACCGGTTATCCTTATGAATTAATTGAGGCAACAGAAAAAGATAAAAAGAAAGCCATAGAATTTTACCAACACCATCCGGTGCCAGGTTATGATATTTGTTCAATCAAAGTAATTTATAATCCAGATATGAATCAGAAGTTTTCGTTATATTTATCCGAACTTCAACAGCGACATAATAATCCTGCTTTTGAGCCAAAATGGCAAGACGAAAAAAGAGAAACCGCAGCGCAGCTTGAACAACGCAAAAAAGTGGCGACTTTGCTGGAAACGTTAGAAAAACCGTATAAAGATGGTGTTTATCCGTCCATCACCTTATTGCCGGTGTGGCACGGCACCAAACCGGAGATTGTAGGAAGCATTTTCAGTGCAGGTTATGCCAATTTGGCAACCTTGGATCCTGGTTTTTTTGGAAAGGGGATTTATTCCACCTATGAAGCAGCATACGCACACGCCGTCTATAGTAAAGGGGCATTAATTTTGAATTGGGTGGCACTTTTTTCGGCCTATCCTATCATTGATGCGGATATGGGAAAGAAATTTTTAATAAGAGACTCAGACAATAAGCCCATACCCGTAAGCAGTTATGCTAATTATGATGCCCATTTTGCGCCCGTTGTTCCCATCTCAGCATCGCCGAAAGAAAGAACCTATATGCCGCCTAAAGCTCATCAGCCGCATAAGTATACCGAGTTAGTAGTATTTCAATCAGCGGCCTGTTTGCCACGTTATTTAGTGGAAATAAAACCTAGCCGTCCGGCTCATCCCTTGCCCCAGCCCTCGTTACAGAGGCTTTCACGAAAAGTGGGGGGCGTGTTGCCTTCAACGAAAGCAGAAAGTCGCCAGGTGTCAGAAAAAAATCCGCTAGAGATTACGCCTATGGAAGATTTTGCAAATCATCTGAAAAAAGTTTTTCAAATAGAAAAATCTGAATTTACGCTTAGTTGGCGAAACGAAGGTGAGCTAAAGATAAAGTTTGCTCCCCTTGTGGAAAAAGAAGGCTTGCAGAATCTTAGGAACCTCGCCAAAATACTCAGTTCAAATATCAACCTGGAAGGCATCAAATTTACACCTAATTGGAAAGAGCATACTTTATTGATTACTGGAAAACCGGTCATGGTGGATCAGGTAGCCAGGTGGCTAAAAATAGCTGGACAGAGCTATTGGAAGCAAGGAGCACTCGTGACAGGCATATTTTTCAAAACAAAATTGTCTATTCTGGGCAAGAGTCAACCGATACCCACAGCAAGGTGTGCTGTACAGTAACGAGTGGCAGGGAGATTATAAAAATTAGGGCCCTTCACAAAATAGGCCATTGACATAAGCTTGTGCCTTGTCTTTGGCTTTATTAATGATGTTATCAGTATGGCTCTTGTTACCTTCCAATAATAGCTTTTCATCATGGGTTAAATGGCGAATTAAGTATCGAATTAAATGGAGTGATTCGAGCAGCCAAGCTAAATTATTTTCCCAAAGTTTTTTGAGATCACCTAACTCTTCTATTTCACTCTTTTGGTTACCGCCAGAATGTGATTTTTTGGCAGCAGCTTTTTCCACCTGTAATCCGATATCCACTAAATCACGAACATAATGCGCTACTGGAGTTTGCTTCTGGGTTGCATTTTCTTGTAGTTGGTTAAACAAATCTGTATAAAATGTAATCGTTATTCTTGGCATAAGCTTACTCTTAGTGTGCAGCACTTGTGATGCAGTTAAAGGAAAAAATTATTTTAAGTCGCAGCGCATTTGCATCGCGGTGATGTTATTTATAGCATTTAGCGGCTCAATAACACCACATGTGATGCAATAAATGGACAAAAGACCTCAAAAAGTGAATAAAAAAGATGTGATGCAAGATAACATAACTGTGATGCAACAGGGATGCACGGTGCATAAAAGCGGGATTTTTTACTGCATCGCTATTTTCTAGGCTAAGTCTTTATTTATACAATATTTTTTCCGTCATGCAACCACGTTGCGACGGGTGTGGGGCTAATTCATACGGTAATGCTGAACCTCACTAAGCTCAACACGGCTATGTGTCCTTTTATCCTCATTTTGAATCGCTTTTTTAAGGGATATTTGACTAAAATCATTTTTTAAATTTGCCTCAATCTTTGTAACAAAATCAGAGCATGCTTGATAATAATTTAAAGAGATTATGTAACCTAACTAGACCCTTAAAACTGTTTTAATTAAATCTATCAATTAAACTTATTAACTCATGCATTATTAGCTTTATTTTTGCTTGTATTACTTATAGAGTATTTATTTTGATAACAACTGAAAGCAAACCAGCAGTAAACTTATTAATTTTAAACATAATATTCAAATTTTTTGCAAATTTAAAATACTAAAAAACAAATTTTACTTTAGAAATGCAGGATGTAATCAAAATACGTCAGCATTGTAAACAATTTTATGAGCGGAGAATAGAGAAATGCTTTTGATCCAGAAACCGCAAGAGCTGCCAGAAAAGGAACAAATCAGAATACGTTTAGAAAAAAATTTACTGGCAGAAATGCAAATTTACTGCAACTGAGCAGGATTATCATTTGGCACTTTTTAGAACAAAAGGCATTACTTTTTTTGACAAAGATAAAGACTGGCGGGAGCAAAAGAAAACATGCGAGGGTGGTGGGCGAATCAGCGATTAAGTTATGATTGTGGTTATCAAAGCGAGCTTGTCTTGTTGGTAGGATTGGCTACTACAGTTGATTGGAAATGCCCACCCTTTCTTCAAAGAGTGGGCTTCGTTCTATTCATTTCTAAAGACATGCAAATTATAATTAACCTTTAAGGAGAAGTAATCACACATAAACAAATCACGCGCTACCTTCTCGTAGTCAATATAGTATTCCAAATACTCGGGTATTTCGTAAAAATCTGTAAAAAGTTGATAAGCAAATTTGCGCTCATTTTCATGCTCGCCCGCGTAGCACTCTTCTAAAAGGTGTTGAGCTTCATTCACGTTATTACTGGTATATTCTAAAAGTGCCATGCCTAAATCACCTTGCTCAACAATAAAGGAGGCAATCTCGGTGACGGATTCTAGGTTTTCATATTCATTAAGATACAGGCTACCAAAAAGATGCGGGTTACCAAAATTGTCGTAATCATGTATTGCCCATTCTTCGGCATGCGGAATAGGACTTTTCTTTAGCATGGCTTGTATTTCTTTCTTTATCGCTTCAACAGATTGAGTGGCATCAATCCAAGCTCCATGAAGGTGGCCATTATTGTAAGCAGAGAGGCAGGCTACATAGATTTCTGGGTTAAAGTGATTAGTCATTTTACCTCTCCTATTTTCGCCAGCTTGAATTTCTAAATTACTTAATGCGTCTTTCATATTTCTTACTCCTTTAGTATCTGTTATTACTTGATCTCTGATTCAAAATGAAAGTATATATTTCATCTATAACAACAATGATAACATAAATGTATTATAATGCAAGTCTTTTTGACATTTTTATTCTTTTAATGTAGTCTTTATTTCCTCTATGAACCAAGTGAGATTGAAATATGGAAAAGAAATGGCAAAAAAAAGCGACTAATATATTAAAAGCTGAACTTGCTCGACGTGGGACAACATATGATCAGCTCAAAGAAAAGCTCGCTAAGATTGGAGTTAAAAGAACGGCTAATAGCATCAATGTTAAAATAAATCGTGGATCGTTCAGTTTTGTTTTCTTTTTGCAGGTAATGAATGCGCTTGAGGCAAAGGTCTTACGACTTGAAGATGAATAGGATTATCTAACCTTATTTTGAGGAGTAATAATACCCCCCCCCTGTGTCAGAATACTTGTCGCCTCTACTTATAAATTTTGGGGGCAAGAGGAAATGACACATGGAAGAAATAGTAAAACAAGCCATCATCAATAAAGCGTTAACCTGAGGCAACCAAACGCTAATTGAGATAGCTTCAGCTAATAACATTTCTACAGGTATTTTAAGGCGTTGGATATGATGGTAAGTCACCACTGAAAAGTAATGGCAAAAATACTGTGATGTAATCCTGGGGGACAGGAGAGCGCTTTACCCTTCAATTTAATTGGCAAGAATATTCTAAACGTTAATAGCCAATTTTAAACAAAGTAGGATTTCACTTCACACGAAATTGATCATACAGTTTCTTTGCCTTTGGGAAATTATTATGTACAAGATGGCTCTTAATTTGAGTCTGAATAAACTTTGGCAGTTCATTAAAAGTAAAACTTGATAACATAGATTATACCTCACCTATTCTTAAAAATATTAATATCCTCTATAAAGTTGTCTATCTGAACTTTATTTAAACAAAATAAAGACTTCCTGTATATGCGATTTTAGCTAGCATTTTTGTAGGAAAAATTCCATATCTGCCCCGCGTGCTTATATTAATTAAAAGTCATCTTTACGAAACTCAATATTTCTCTAAACGGATACTTGAACAGATGCTGGATGACCATTAGTTTATCCTCTCAAATTAACAACCACCCTGCTTTGAAACGTATTCGACCACTTGAGGATTAAAAGTTAGCAAATGAAGGACCTGTTTATTTACTGGCAGATGATGGGTTCTTAGATGACAGCTTGACGTTTACAAAAATATTGACCATAATCAAAATTGTAAACTTAGGAGTTGAATATGTTAGGTAATAGAATTAAAAGAGCGCGAAAAGCCTTGGGTTTATCCCTACGTGATCTAGCGGATGAGATTTCTTTAAGTCATGCTGCAATTAAAAAATATGAAGACAATAAAGTAGCTCCTTCCTCAGATATTCTTATAAAATTGGCGAAAGTATTACATGTTAAAGTTGAGTATTTCTTTAGAACGAAGACCCCTATCTTAGATAACATTCAATACCGCAAGCATGCTGATGTGCTTGAAAAGCACTTAGAAGAAATTAATATAAAAATACTTGATCAAGCTGAGCGGCGCATGGAATTGGAAAGTCTTTTCCCCACAGCCCCAATCAAATTTTTTTCAATAGAGACTTTATCTTTAAAAGAAATACAATCCCTTGAAGATATTGAAGAACTGGCTGATGAAATGCGCAAGCTATGGTGTTTAGGACTTGATCCAATTCCAGATATAATAGATGTATTCGAAGAGCAGGGGATTAAAGTATTTGAAATCGATACGCGTAGATTTCCTAAGTTTGAAGGGTTATTTGCTCATATTAGCAATATACCAATTATTGTAATAGGAAATGAGATGCCTGGAGATCGCCAACGATTTACTTTAGTTCATGAATTAGGACACCTTATTTTAGATGATTTTTCTAACAATCTAGAAGAAGAAGCCTGTTGTAATCGATTTGCTGGTGCTTTTCTACTTCCTCGAAAATCTCTTAAAAGGATACTAGGGGAACATCGTAATTATATTGAGCCACGTGAATTAAGTTTAATAAAACAGGAATTTGGAATTAGTATGTCCAGCATTTTACATCGGGTAGAAGAAATAGGCATAATATCAAAAGCTTTGTATCGAAAGTTAAGATCAGAGTTTACTGAGCGTGATTGGCTAAAACAGGAACCTGGAGCTCCTTACCCACAAGAGAAAACTCATATTTTTGAACAAATGATATTTCATGCATTAGCTGAAGACTATATTGGTGAATCCAAAGCGGCAGAGCTAATGAATATATCATTAGAATCTTTTAGAGCTCGGCGTGCATTGGAGCAAAATGGTGTTACTTATTATCAGTGATGCAAGCGTATTAATTGATATAGAGCATGGCGAATTAGCTAGTTTCATGTTTAGTTTACCCTATCAATTTATAGTGCCTGACATTATGTTTCTTGAGGAATTAGAAGAGAGACATAGCCATTTACTTCAAATGGGTTTGCTCTGCCAAACAGTGGATAGCTGTTTAATCGCTGAAGCTTATAATTTACGTTTTAAACATCCCAAACTTAGTGTAAACGACTTATTAGCGCTCACACTTGCAAGCAGTAAAAAATGCCAACTATTAACAGGTGATAAAGCCTTACGTGAAGTAGCCATAAAATTCAATCTTGAAGTACATGGTACTTTATGGCTAGTAGATCAAATGATATATCTAGAAAAAATTAGCGTAGACATTGCAAATATTGCTTTTCAGAAAATGAAAGATTGTGGTGCACGATTGCCTTGGGAGGAAATTAATAAACGACTACACAACTATAATGCGGATAACTCACTGCTTTTGGAAAACAATTAAATAATGGCTTCATGAGGCTTAATGGTGGTGCATTTGCTTACTGCGATAAGGATTATAATGGGAAGACTAATCAGGCTTCATTTAATAAAGTCGATAGTTTAAAATTTAAATCTAGAGATATCGGAAATATATAATATATATTGGGAAAAAAATGTCACAACATCTATTAATTTATTTGGATGAATCGGGTGATTTAGGATTTAATTTCAGCCAAAAAAGAACCACACGTTATTTGGTAATAACATTGCTTGTTTGTTGGGATGAGGCAGCACATTTAGCAATGATTCGTTCTGTGAAGAGGACGCTAAAAAATAAATTACCTAAAAATACATCTGAGCTAAAAGGGAGCAATTTGGCCTTATCAATAAAAAAATATTTTTTAAAAGAAATTAACAAAGAAGCAAATTGGTGCTTGTATGCAGCAGTAGCGGATAAAAAAGCTTGGGTAAATCACCATGTTTCTAACCATCGCTATAAACCAAAAAAGAAAGTTTTATATAACGAAATTGCAAAGCGACTATTTTCACAACTTGATCATTTAGAAACAGCTCAACATGTAAATATCGTAATTGACCGTTCTAAAAATAAAGATGAAATTGCTGACTTTGATAAATCAATTACCGCCGCAGTGACTAAACGTAAGTGTTCACATCCCCCATCATATTTGTTAAACTCCTACGGAAAAAATCTCTTATAAAAAGTAAAACAATGGAATGTTAAATGGAAATACCTGACTACAGTTTGCTTCAAATTACCCCTGAAGTTTTAGTGAAACTAAATCCAGATGAGTTATTGAAATTGTCAGTGAAGTTACTCAAAGATTTGAAAGAATTACATGATCGTTTAAATCAAAACTCAAATAATAGCTCCCGTCCTTCTAGTAGTATACCTCCTTGGGAAAAAGACAATTATTCGAATGAAAATTCAGATGAATGCATTGAAAGCAAGAAGACTGAGTTAGAAGAAGCTGAAGTGGAAGAAAAAAATAAAAGAAACAATCAAAATGATTCACTTAATGATGTGAATTCCAGTAATCTCAGTGCTAGCATTACGGAGCTAAAGGAATCTTCTTCAGGGAATACTGAAGAATCGACTCCTAAAAAACAAGGGAAACAAAAGGGCTCCCCTGGTTATGGACGCACCTGGAATCCAGGAGTGACAGAAGAGGCAATTCACTGTTCGTTGGATATGTGCATTGTATGCAGCAACATACTGGACTCTATAAACAAAGTGCTTTATACGCAGTATAATCAAGTTGATATTCAATTAGGTAATGCACTACAGCCAGGATTAACGGTGATAGTGACACCTTACCTACTTTACGACAACACTTGTGCCAACTGTGGGCATCAAAATCGCTATGATCCGAAATCTGATGTTGTTGTTGATAAGACACAACTCAGTGAGTGGAGATGGATAGGTCCCTATTTAGCTTCACTGATTGTCCATTTAAAAATGAATTTCAGATTGCCGATTCGTAAGATTCAAGAACTGTTAAATTATTTTGGCATTAGATTAAGTACTGGAGCCATTCAGCAATGTTATGAAGAATCTGGCGTAGCAGTAGCTCCTTTAGAAAATCCTATTTTAGAAACTTTAATACAAGAATCGCTTATTCATGCAGATGAAACGGTGTGGCTGGAAAAATCAAAGATGCTCTGGCTTTGGATATTCAATGCGCTGACAGTTGTATATTTTTGTGTTGGCAAACGAACCAAAGAGCAACTACAACAGATTTTAAAAGCGAGCTTTGCAGGTTGGCTCATGACAGATGGCTATGGAGCATATAGGTATTATGAAAAACGATTACGTTGCTGGGCACATTTGTTACGCAAGGCACAGGGATTAGCTGATAGCATGGATCTAACAGCTGCTGAGTTTGGCCATTTTGCCTTGGAAGTTTTAAAAATTTGCATAAATGCCATATATGATTGGAGAAAAGAATCATATCCATCAGAAAAAACAGATGTTCTCACTAATAAATTGAATTCTGTTTTAGAAGAGTTTAAGGTAATGTGTGAAAAATATAGAGGTGCCTCGCATGAAAAGACAAAAGCATTGGCTAGAGAATTTCTGAATGACTGGGATGCTATTTTCAGAATTTTACAACACCCTTATTTACCATTAACAAACAATGAAGCGGAACGTGAATTGAGGCCTTGGGTATTGCTTCGAAAAATTTGTTTTGGATCTAAGAGCAAGAAGGGAACAAAAACGTTTACTTTATTAGCAAGTGTTATTGGTACCTGTCGAAAGCGTGCTGTTAATTCAGTTCAATTTTTAGCTGATACTATTTTTGCTGCAAGAAAAGGCCTGCCTATAGGCATGATTCCAAATGCTATTTAGTACATAAAATATTTTATGACAAATAGTATTTCAATTAGGATTTAAAATGAGAATTGAATTATCTGCATATGATAAAGAATTTGTCATTAATTTATTGCAAAATACCACCGTACAAAAAATATTAGATCATTTACAATCAACCTCAACAATACATTCTGAGAATGAAGATTTTATTGAGTGCGAACTGACAATCAATGAGCTTGAAGAGCTTATTGGAGAATTAAGTTATGAAGCTAATCATAACCGAAAAAAATTGGTTGCCCAACAAGCATGTGATATTGCTGAGAACTTAGAAAACCAATTGTGGGATGCAAAACCTTCTCAATAGTTGTGTTTATCCTGGCTTTGGTTTTTGTAATTGCCTTTTTCCCAAGGAGGTATACTACTAGAAGGACGAGAGCTATTATTTGAGTTTTGATTTAAACGATCACGTGATTCTTTCAAATCTTTGAGTAACTTCACTGACAATTTCAATAACTCATTTGGATTTAGTTTCACTAAAACTTCAGGGGTAATTTGAAGCAAACTGTAGTCAGGTATTTCCATTTAAGATTCCATTGTTTTACTTTTTATAAGAGATTTTTTCCGCACGAGTTAACAAATATGATGGGGGGATGTGAACACTTACGACTAAACGACTTCTTTCTAATAAAATAAAGTTAACTATAAAGCATCGTAGTTCACAAGAGGATGCAGGGTTGAAAGCAGTAGATATATTTTGCGCTGGAATTGGTAAGAAATATGAAAGGGCAGATTTAACCTGGTATACTGAGTTTGCAAATAGAATTGCAGTAGAAGTGGAATACAAGTTTTAAAATAAGAAAGACGGCCCCTTTTATGCGCTTTTCCAAGACATTATTGCAGCAACCTACGGAAGCTACTCTATCCTGGCACATAGAAGGATTTACCCGTCTTTTATAAGTATATCGTAATTAAACATACTATCAAGCAGTTTGTTTATTGAGTAGTAATTTCTAAGATTGAGGCTTCAATGATAAATCATAGATCCTAAGAGTTTTGCTCGTGTGTCCGGTTGAACGTTATAAAAAATAATTTAAAATCAGTGAGTTAAAAATCAGTTATCTTGGTATGGGACATTAGCTCAATATGCAGGAAGATTACATAGAACCCATGGAATAAAAAAGAAATTGTGATTTACGATTATGTGGATAATCAAATACCTATGTTGGTAAAAATGGGAGAGAAGAGGTTGAAAGGTTATACGAGAATGGGTTATTTTTATAAGTTGTAGGAGTCATTTCGTGCTATATCAAGAGCTTAAAAGATTTTGCAATATGCCGCTGTAAAGGGTTCATCAGTATATATAAGAGAGAAAAGTATACTTTTTTAACAGTGCTGTCTATTGATCAATTTCACAAACTTTCTGATTCAATCTTTAATGAAGAGCCTATTTCAGTATGTAGGAGATTTGTAGGGACTAAATATGCTCACATATGCTCAAATGTGCTAAATCAAGAGTTTTGCTAGTGTGCGCCCAATTGAACATTGTTAAAAAATAATTAAAAATCAGTTAGTTAAAACTAGCGTAATTTTACTGATGTTTAAGCCTGTGTACTCTTAATCAGCGGGTCGACAGTTTGAGACTGTCACGGCCCACCAATAAAATCAAAGAGTTAACTATATAAGCTCATTGCTAAGAATTCCCATGTAGACTCTGTGTAGACTCAAGAGTTAAAGGATAATCAAAAAGTTTAATACTCTTTAAGAGATATCCATGTCAACAATTATGATAAAGACGTGTTTAATGGTGATGTAGGATTTATTGGTAGCAGTGATCTGGAAGAAGAAGGTACCATCAACATCCAGTTTGATCAACGGGTGGTTAACTACGATCTTCACGAACTGGATGAAATTAATTTATTTAGCTTATGCCATTAGTATCCATAGAAGCTAAGGCTGAGAATTACTTTGCAAACTCGGCATACTTTGGCTATGAAAAGCATATTTTTTGCAACAACTGCGGCTGATGGAAAAACTTATACCGATCATCGCAATTCTTTTGGTGCTTGAAGAGCTTCTCCAATCAAAGAAGCAATCTCTTCCGTGGCTTCCAGGCAGCGCTTCGAGTGCATTGTCATCTGAATGATCCCATGCGGCAGGTCCGGATAATGCACATAGGTTATATCGTTCCCTGACTCGGCAAGCTTCTTCGCGTAAGCTAACCCCACGTCGCGCAACATGTCGAACCCGCAAGTGTCACCAAGATGGTCTTCGGCAAATTAGAGAAATTCTTTGCATTCAAAGGGGTGATGTATGGCTAAAGATGCCTCTGGGTCAATTTATGTTTCAGTGTGACTAAAGTGCGATTTCTTGTTGTAAAAGTACATCGTTCATAGAAACTCCTCGGGATAATGAAATATGGTTTTCATATGAGATTTTATAGATACACTATGGTTGTTGGTCACCGATTGCTCAAAGTAACTTGCAGAACCTTAATTTTTAGTGCGACGTTTTTATAAAAGCCTATCCTAATCCATTGATTTATTAATTGCTATATATATAATGCACCCCTAAATTAAACCACAAAATGAGAAGTGATCCGATTTTTTAAATGTTAAACTATATCAAAAAATAGGACTTTAATTTTATGGGAACAAAGAAAAATTATTCACCGGAATTTAAAGCTAAGGTTGCGTTAGAGGCGATAAAGAATCAAAAAGGCAACGCAGAAATATGTAGCGAGTATCAAATACCCGCTACCAATCTCTATGAATGGCGAGACAAAGTGCTTGGAAATTTAGATCAACTATTTATCCCAGAGAATGAGCATACTAAAAAACAAAAGCTTGTAGAACAAGAAATTGACAATTTGCAGAAGATCATTGGAGAGATGGCAATAGAAAATAATTTTCTTAAAAAAAAATTAAAGAGATAGCTGTAGAGGAAAGAGAAAAAATGTTTGAATTAAATCTTGATCTTTCAATAAGGAAGCAGGCTAATTTATTAAATGTTCCTAGAACTAAACTCTACTATAAACCTATAATGAATGATGATAGCGAAATAGCAAATTTAATTAGAGAAATCTATTTATCATCAGATTGCAGATATGGTTATAGAAAAGTTACAGCCGGTTTACGTCACCAAGGACGTGCAGTCAATAGTAAAAAAGTGTTGAGCATCATGCAAGAAATGGGCATACAGGGCATCTATCCTAAGAAATCCATTTGTACTAGTGCAAAAAATAATGAACATAAAATATATCCTTATTTGTTAGCAGATTTAGAAATTAACAAAATAAATCAGGTGTGGGCAACAGATATAACTTATATTAAAGTGAACAATAAATTTACTTATTTTATGGCAATCATAGATCTATATAGTCGCTATATTATAAGCTATGCTTTATCACATTCTTTAGAAGCAGAATTTTGCATTGCGATATTAGAAGAGGCTTTAAATAAAGGAGCACCAGAAATTTTTAATACTGATCAAGGATGTCAATTTACAAGCAACGATTTTACGTCCAAATTAAGAGATAAGGATATCCATATCAGTATGGATCATAAAGGAAGATGTTTCGATAATATTTTTGTTGAAAGGCTATGGAGGACATTAAAACAGGAAGTTATCTATTATTATCGTCCTGAAAGTATAAAGAGCTTAGAAGATAGATTAACCGACTTTGTGCCCTGGTATAATCATCATAGGCTACATCAGGCTTTAAAATATAGAACACCAGCTTCTTTGTATTTGAGCTAATTTTCTGGGTAAAAAAACGGATCATTTAAAAAAAATGGTTTGACAAAGGGGTGCACTATAATACTCATCCTTCGGGGCTGCTTGCCGCCTTTTCTCCGTAAATATTTTTCCTAACACGGCCTTTATGGGGATTTTTATGAGCTTGCAAATAACATTTAAATTTATGCTGCTTTGATAAAAATATCTCTCCTAGTCGCTTAATAACAGGGCTTTTATATTTTAATAATGAGAGAATAGAATCTCAATTCTTTTCATCCTGCGCATAATAACTCTTGTTAATAATGCGTCCCACAAAATCCCATCCTGGTGTCAATATGCGGCTTGAGGCCGGAGGCGATCCGTGAGCTGCGCTGGCACAAAGAAGCCGAGTGGGCCTACATGATGGGAACCTAATTATGACAGCATTAATTCTTAAACAAGAAGATTACTTCCGCTAACGCCACCACAAGATCGGCTAATCGTTGGAAATTTATTTTATCTGCCGAGTCATTTACAGTGTGATAATAGGGATTTCGATAAAAAGCGGTGTCGGTTACCATTAAGGCAGGAAATCCCATCTTCCAAAATGCCCAATGATCAGACCAAGAAACTCCTGGAATTAAGGCGGGTACGGCTACACTCTCGATTGGAAAATCAGAATGACGGCGAAACAACTGCGATACTTGTTTAAGTAACTTAGTATCTGACCATCGTGTAACTAATGCAATAAAATTTCCTTGATCTGGATAAAACCATTTAAAAAAGGGCGGGTATTGCTGACTGTCTTTTTCTTCAGAATAATAACCTAACGACTCCAATGAGAACATAGCATTCACTTTTTTTCGTTGTTGTCTTAACGATTTTGCATAAACCCAGCTACCCATCTTTCGTGTATAAAAAAATGGAGGTTCTTCATTGGCAAATGCAACAAATCGGATGGAATGACTGCATTTTTTATTTTCCAATAACCGTGCCAATTCAAGCAAAGCCGCAACACCCGTTGCATTATCATCTGCTCCGGGCGAGCCTCGCACTGAGTCATAATGAGCGCCCAAAATAATCATTGGTATTGAAGAATCTTCATCTTTAAAACGTGCCTCAATATTCCTCATCGATTTATCGTAAACAAAAAATTCTTGACAATTGACTTCATAACCAAGTTTTTGAAAGTTTTCTGCAATAAAATCAGCACATGCATTTAATTCAGAGATATACCAAAAATTACGTTCAGCTATTTCTCCAGCCATATGATAGACAAAATGTGTGAGATTTTGTTGAATTTTTTGTTTTTCTTCCAATGTAACTTTCATTGAACTACCATCCCTCTCTTTTGAAACTCGATTGCACGAATTTTATTAAAATGATTCAAGCAATCTATCCTCCTATATCGAATATTCAGCCATGTTGGCTTGAAGTATGATGTTTGTAGTATTATAACTAAAATCTTGGTAAAAGGTGAAAAGATGAGTCTAAACGACAAATTTTATTCGTGTCAATCACACAGGAGGGTCTAAGCTTTACGAATAATGGTTGCAGTGGATAGCAGTGAAACATCCAATCTATTCGTGCGAAGGGAGAAAAATAGATCGCCTCTTGCAACTTAGGAGTAAGGGTTTTAAGTTATAATTTTACGTATCTCAAGGAGAGGTATAGTGGACACATTTGTCTAGGCCATTTGGCAGAAAAAGGCTGTGGGCATGGCGGTATGCAGTATGATTTGGGATACTTTGATGAAGTGACTTGTAAACTGGAATCCCAGGAAAATCCTTTTGTGGAATGAAAGCGTGATTTATTTTTTTAAGTGTTTCATTTCCCATAAAATTAATGTACACAAAAGTAATTTAAGGCTTAACGACCTAATTCTGGCGATTTATTAACTCGCCGATTCAAAAATGAAGTGCAATTAAAGTAAAAGACAATTTCCTCATCAGTTAGAAATACGTATAAAATATTATGTGCTGATTGTCAAGAAAAGATATGTCGATAAATTTTATTACAAGAGTTTTTGTTTTGTGATTATTTGAATATTCTTGACAACAAAATTTTATTTTTGTTTACAATCAAAATAACTGAAATACAATTGCTACAATAATTCACAAAATACACAGAGATAACAACAAAAATTTTTATATTAAATGTGCAGAACACTACTCATCGGTTTCTTAAATTTTTGAAACACTTCTCTTGGTGTTAAATAGTTTAAAATTTTTCGTGGTCTGTCATTAAGTTGATTTTCTATTTTTTTAATTTCTCCAGCAGGAACTTTTAAAAAATTAGTTGATTTAGGAAGGTACTGTCTCACTAGCCCATTCGTATGTTCATTAAGGCCGCGCTCCCATGAGTGGTAAGGTGTTGCAAAATAACAAGACGCTCCCACCGCTTTTGTAATTTTTTTATGTGCCGAGAATTCTTTTCCATTATCAAACGTAATTGTTTTTGCAACCGCTTTAGGTTCCTGTTTAAAACATTTCTTTGCAGCCTTCACAACATTTTTCGCGGTTTTCGCCTCTAATTTAGCTAAAAGAGTGAATTTTGATTTTCTATCAACAAGACTTAAAATAGCTCCCTGTTGTTTCGCACCAACGATCGTATCACCCTCCCAGTCACCTAATCGTGACTTCGCTTCAACTATCGCTGGACGCTCTGTGATATCCACGCGTTCCGGTATGCAGCCTCGTCCTGCTTTACTCGAAGACCTACGATTATATTTTTTCCCGGAATGCCTTAGATTTTTATATAAAGTTCCGCCAGAACCCTTATCTTTCCAAATATGCAAATAAATAGTTTCATGACTAACCAATATATTTTGCAAAGCGAGCCGACCAGAAATTTGTTCAGGGCTCCATTTTTCTCGCAGCTTTTCCTCAATAATCTTGATAAACTTCTGGCGTCATTCTTGTAGGCTGATTGCTGGCAGTGTATCGCCGTTCTGTAGCCATTTTATTGGCCTGTTGATATTGATAGCCTCTTTCTCCCTTATTGCGCCTTACCTCCCTGGAAATCGTTGAAGCGGAAACCTTAAGAGAATTGGCAATTTCAATCTGAAGAAAACCATTTGACAGGAGGGCGGTACCGAGAACGTCGTTCTAGAGTCAGGTGCTGATAGCCACTTGGCATTGTATCTCTCCTTAAGAGTTTGAAGTCCTAATGAGAATACTGTCAGTGCCTGATTTTTTCCAATTATTTCAAAACATCATCAAATGCTTGAAAATTATTCATCTAAGCAAATTGCACTTCACTATTGAAAGGGCGACTCATAACACAAACTAAATCGTTCGTGTGTGTATATAATAAGATAGAAAAAACATCCCGCCTGGAGTTTGAAATCATGACGGGACATTCATTTTAAGATAGATTATTCGCAGCAAATATCTTCATCGCTTCTACTATAAACTCAAGCAATTCAGGATGTTGCTGCTCATAGAACTTCTTAAACTCAGGCGTTTGATACAACTGACTTAAACCAATATAACTTTCCTTTGTTGGTGTCCAGCTACGTTTGATCCAAGCATAATGCCTGCGGATGATCGCTTGTACTTCTTCAGAAGAAGGTTTGAGTTTTTTATTGATTGCTGAAATAAGCGCTTCATTAACATTCTTACCTTCTTGAATGAAAGCATCTTTATCCTTTTTTTTTATTGTAGTAAACCATTAATGGTTACAAATTAAAAATCGTTTGTCTTAAATAAAGTAATAATTTTTCTGGATCAAGTCCAGCTTGACTATAACCGACATATTGATCTGGGCGAATTAAAACCACAGTTGAAGTAGTTAATTTTAATTTGTGATGTGCTGCTAAATCAGGATCAATTAACACTCTAGCATTACATTGGATTGTTGGACGAGTAGATACAATTAAATAACAGATAATTTCCAATGCATATTGAGACGAAATTTTTTCTAAAAAACTAATTGCAGCCGAAATTTCTTTATTTTCTGGGCATAAAACTAACAAATGGTGCTTAGTGCCAGCTAATAAAACAAATAGATTTTGTTTATTTTGTTGTAAATCTTCTAAATATATATTTGGCAATAATTGCCCTGCATTTATTAAGCCAGTTTTACCATGTTGTTTTACAATTGAACTCTTACCATAGTTAATGGTTAATTCTGCCATTCGTTTTACCATTGCTGTTTGAAAAGGCTTAATCCCAGTTATTGTTGATATCAAAAAATTACGCAATGATTTTTCCCAAGGACTTTTTATTAACCATGTTCTTGTCATGATATCAGTTTCTTTTAAGATCACTTTTCCTATTTCTATCCTTTCTTCTTCGTAACTATCTAACAATTCTAACTTAGCTTTACCTTGTTCCACCAGAGCTAATTTCCAAGCCAAATTTTGAATATCTTGTATACCAGTATTTAATCCTTGTCCACCCACTGGGCTATGAATATGAGCAGCATCTCCAGCAAAAAATATATTTTTATATCGATAATGCTCAATCAAACGATGGCTAACATGAAATTCACTAACCCAAGCAGATTCAAGCACGGTAAAATCTTCTTTTATATGTTTTTTTGTTTCAGCAACAAAATTTTCTAAAGAAATAGGCATGTCCTGATCCGTTTTTGATAGTATTAAACGACACCGCTGTTCTTTATCTGGAAAATAAGCACAAAAACCCGCATCGCTAAAAAAAATAATAATTTTGTCTTTTGGAAGTGATGTTTGCATTTTCAAATCTGCAAGCCACCATACGTTTTTATATTGCCCACCGGTAAATTTCAAATTTGCTGCATCTCTTAATATACTATGAGACCCATCACAGGCAATTACCCATTTATAATCCGATGTTTTCAACTGATTATTACAATTTAAAGTAACTTGGCTACCTGTTGAAGTTTGTTGTATAGCAGTGAGCTCAGTGTTCCATTGAACAAAAACATTATTTTTTAATAACTTATCATTGAAAATATTTTCAGTTTTATTTTGTGGTAACACAATTATTTCAGGATAAAGGGTATCAATTTGTGAGAAGTCTAATTGAGAAAGAGTTTTTTTATTTACTTTTGTTTCAAATTTAGTTATTTTTGCGCCTTGCTGTAATACAGGTCCTACAAATCCAGATTGAGTAAATGTTAATAATGTATGCGAGTGTATTGCAAATGCTTTAGAATGAATGCTCAGTCCAGGTTTTTTATCAATTATATCAAAAGATAGTCCATATCGGACACATTCATTAGCCATATACAATCCTACTGGGCCTGCGCCAACAATAAGAATTTTATTTTTTTGCATAAATAACTCTCTTATATTTAACCTAAATTTGGCAGTACAAGCCTAATATAAGGCGTGCATTGAATCTTAAGATTCACATTGAGTTGCAGAGCCGAATTTAGTCTTAATTTTCCGAAATTATGCGGCGTTCCTGCCTGTCCCGATCCGATTACGATAGCATCATATCCATGGTTCCTCCGAGCACGAACTAATACAAATTGGAAGTGGGCTTCGGCCACAGACTCCCGGATGCTGTGGATGTCGAGAGGCTTAAGGTCCTTTCGGCTCGCCATCGATTTCAACATCCGCGTCTTTACCTTCGTGGTTCACCCACGCAGAGCGCCATGCAGGCGGTTCGAAGGGCTGGGCGAAGTATTGGGTTTCGTGAATTACCTTGCCAGAATGAAACTCCATGATACTGACCGTCTGAAAAAGCGCATCTCCATAATTGATGACGTACTCCGTTACCCAGAGATCGTTGGCTCCCACGATGCGGCGGATGCTAAAGCCGCTGGGTTTACCTGGATGGTGACCACGCAATGCCTGGAGATTGCGACGGCCAAGGATCTTCTCCCCCGACTGTGGATATTCACAGACGACGTTATCGTCATAAATCTCATGCTCTGCTTCCAAGTCTCCGGATGCAGACGCATCCCAGTGCTGGTCCAAGATAGACCGGTTCCCCTGAGTTCCCATATGTTCTCCCTTACAGTTCGTTTATTGGATCGAGGTTGACTCTCATTTTGCCGCGGTAACCGGTGTGGTTAGCTTCCCCGAGGGATGAACTCGGGAATCCCGGTTTCGACGACTCACTGCCATTAAGTTAAGGGCATTTCCTCTTCGCCGTCGTCCCGCGACTTGTTCGCGGGATCCAGGATAGGGGCACTTCCCTAGATTCCGTGATCAAGCATCCGGACGACAGATTGCTTAACTTAATGGCAGTGTTTCGACGACTCTATTGAATCAATAAGTTGTGATTCCTTCCTGTTAAATGTCACATTTTTTAGCACCCTAAACTGCACCACATCTTTGAAGCAACAACTCAAATAGCTTTACACCTAGATCGATCTCCTCTTTGGTAATTTCTAAAGAAGGTGCAAGGGTAATGACATTTTTATAGTAACCGCCGATATCGAGCACCAAACCATACCGCTTACCATCTACTTCAAGATTACCTTTTAATCCTTCATTAAAAATGGCATCGGTTAATTTTCGGTTTGGTGTATAGCCATCGTCTTGACACATTTCAATTCGTAATGCCAAGCCAATACCAGCAACGTTTCCAATCATTTTCCATCGATCACTCAACTCTTTTATTTTTGCCAAGAAATAGCGGCCACTTTCATTTACCTGGTGTTCATAAGAGTTCTCACTTAATATTTTCATGACCTCTAATCCCACAGCAGTGCCGAGTGGATTAGCAGAAAAAGTTGAATGTGTTGAACCTGGTGGAAATTTCTCTGGAGCAATTAATTCTTCTCTTGCCCAAATTCCGCTAAGAGGATTTAAACCATTTGTTAAGGCCTTGCCAAATACAATAATATCTGGCGTGACTCCAAAGTGCTCAAATGACCAAAATTTACCTGTCCGATAAAAGCCCATTTGAACTTCATCAGATACGATTAAAATGTTATTTTCGCGTAATATTTGTTCAAGCTTCTGGAAATAACCATCTGGCGGAATTATATAGCCCCCAGTACCCTGAATAAACTCAATAAAAAAAGCAGGAAATTCTGACTCTTTTACTTTTCCATCCACAAAAGAATAGTATTCCGATTCGAACCATCTTTTAAATTGATCAACACAGTAATGACCGCAGCTACTAGGCTCCTTTTGATAGGGGCAACGAAAGCAATAAGGAAATGGCTGAAATGAAGCACGATCTCCAAAGTGTCCATATTTTTTTCGATAACGATAACTAGAGGAAATTGCAGAAGCTCCTAATGTTCTTCCATGATAACTACCCATAAATGCAAACATCGAATTTTTTTTAGTTTCATTCCGAATTAGTTTCAGAGCGTCCTCAATCGCTTGGGATCCACCTACATTAAACTGAACCCTACCCTTTATATTCGTCCGAGCTTCTATATTTTTGCAAATAGCTTCAGCAAGCTCTATTTTCTCTTTATGCAGGTATTGAGAAGCAAGTTGCGGCAACCTATCAATTTGCAGTTTCAAGGCATTATTTAGACGCTTATTTTTATAACCAAGATTAACTGTTGAATACCACATCTGTAAATCTAAGTAAGGGATCTCATTTTCATCGAAAAGATAACTTCCTTCACAATTTGTAAAAAATTTAGGAGGATCCGCGTAATGTACCGTATCACCATAGGAACAATACTGCCTATCTTTTGCTAATAATGAAGGAATATCCATTGACGCATCTCCTTTGCTATTGAATAGAGTATCAGAATAGCATAAAAATCAATATTATTGACAGGAGGTAAATATTACTTTTGCAAAATATACTATGCTCAGTGAGTTAGTCTTTAGAAAGTACTGCTAGCGAGACTGGAATAATGAACAATTGGAACCGTAATACCAGTATACGAGAGAGGATTGAAAAAAATGTAGGGAAAACACCTGATGCGATAGCATTTTATTTTGTTGAGCCTGACCTACCTGTCCCAAAGACAGTGACATTTCAGGAATTACATGAAAAAGCAGAAGCAATTGCGGGCTACTTGCAAAGCAAGTTAAAGTTTGGAGAAACCGTTCTTTTAGTTTATGCACCTGGCATTGACTTTATTAGTGCCATGTTAGGCTGTTTTTATGCAGGTATCATTGCAGTTCCAACCTATCCCCCAACAAATATTAAACTGATTGAAATAGCAAAAAAAATAATTAAAGACTGCTCACCTTCCTTAATTTTGTCTACAACAAATATTGTTAAGAAAGTATCTAAGTTAAAGGTGCTCAATACAATAGAAAAATTTTTACCTTTGAAAATTGTTTTTCCTGCTTGGTCAGCTCATCATGAATTTAATTTTGCAAATCTTGATTGGATAGGTACAGATAACCTTCCTCATGTACAATATAGGCCTATTCAAATCCAAGAAGAGCACGTAGCCTATCTACAATATACCTCAGGCACAACTGGCTCCCCGAAAGGGGTGATGATTTCACATAATAATTTGATTGCAAATATCAAAATTATTCATGACGCATTTGCAGCTGATGAAAAATCCCTAGGGGTATCTTGGCTACCACCCTACCATGATATGGGATTGATTGGCCATATAATAAGCCCCATTATAATTGGTGCACACTCTATATTAATGTCACCAATTTCTTTCTTGAAAAACCCTTTTTTTTGGTTAGAGACAATCAATCGATATAAAGCAGCTATTAGCGGAGGTCCTAATTTTGCCTATGAATATTGTGTTAAAAAGATAACTAAAGAGCAAAAAACAAAATTAGATTTAAGTTGTTGGGATGTGGCTTATTGTGGTGCGGAAGTCATTTCGAAGTCAACATTAGATAATTTCTATCAAGCATTTAAAAGTTGTGGTTTTAAAAAAAAAGCATTCGCAACATGTTATGGTCTGGCTGAGGCAACACTGTGTGTCTCAGTCGCAAAAAAGCAAAAAGGTTATAAATCTATCCTCGTTGCTGGGGAAAAATTAAAAAAACACAGAATCGAAATGGTAGATAATCAAGAGATGAATGCCAGCTATCTTGTTAGCTCAGGAATACCAAAACAAAAAATTGTTATCGTTAATCCTGACACAAGGCAACTTTCTGACCCAAACGATGTAGGTGAAATATGGGTTACTGGTTCCAGTGTTACATTAGGCTATTGGAAAAATCCAACACTAACGAAAGATATATTCCAGGCTCATCTCATCAATGATGAAAAAACTGCCTATATGAGGACAGGTGATTTAGGATTTATGTATGAGCAAGAACTTTATGTAACAGGACGTATAAAAGATGTAATAATCATTCGTGGAAAAAACTATTATCCACAAGATATTGAGAATTCCGTTGTTGAATCTCACCCTGCACTACGAAGGGGATGTTGTGCAGCTTTTTCAGTTCTTAAAGAGAATATAGAACAAGTTGCTATTCTCTGTGAGGTAGAAAAATTATCAAATTATAATGATATTATTCATGCAATTACCAAATCCATTGCAAGGGACTACCAATTAGCAATAGCAACTATTGTGTTAATTAGAACTAAAACATTGCCGAAAACAACAAGTGGGAAGATACAACGAAGTTTAGCGCGAGAACAATTACTAAGTAATAAATTATCGAGTTTATTTGTTTGGACTGCAAATCAAACTTGTGTTAGTAAAGCAGTTACTAGCAAAAAAAGCAAGGGATATAATTTTGAGATTATCCGCGATTGGCTAGTAAATACTATTGCAAACCGTCTCAATATATCACCAGAATCGATAAACATCGATAGTTCATTTTCAGAGTTTGGAATTGATTCAGTAGCTGTTGTCGAACTGTCAACACAATTCGAAGAAGAATTTCATATCACCTTAGATATTAATTATTTTTGGGATTTTTCAACAATTAATCAACTAAGTAACTTTTTAGCTGAAACACAAATAGTTCCAGCTAAAGAAAAAATAAATCAGGTCGAGATACTCGGTGAAAAAGGAATATTTCATAAGGGAGGAAAAACAGGAGTGCTAATCATACATGGCTTGACGGGAACACCAGGCGAGGTATCTCGTTTAGCGTATCACTTATCAAAAGAAAATTTTACAATTGCCTTGCCACAATTAGCAGGACATTGTTCTACTTTTGATGCATTGAAAAAAACAAATTCTGATGATTGGTATGCTTCTATTCTAAAAGCATTTAATTTACTACAACAACATTGCACAAAGATTTTTGTGGTTGGATTATCTGCAGGCAGCTTGTTAGGACTTAAACTAGCTGCAGAAAAGAAAATGGCGTTAGTGGGTGCGATTTTACTAAGTCCTATTTTATTTTTCGATGGATGGAATGTTTCACGCTTGCAAAAAATATTATTGCCTTTAATTATGTATACACCATTAGCCAATCTTTTTACAATTGAAGAAAAATGGCCTTATGGAGTTAAGGATAAAAATGTTCGATCAAAGATAGAAGCTATTGTAAAAAAACAAGGTGATCAAACGAGTGAATCAGTAGGTAATATGAAAATTCCAGGTGTTTTCTTCAAGGAATTAAAGACTATTTTTAAAAACACCAAAAAAATTTTACCTGAGGTTCAAAATCCTGTACTGATTATACATTCGCTGGAAGATCAGTTAGCAAGTATAAAAAATATAGCTTTTATCACATCTAGAATAGGAAGCAGACAAATTAATCTGCGTTATCTAGATGATTGCTATCATATAATTACTATTGATCGCAAGAATGAAGAAGTTACTCAGCACATTCTCAGTTTTCTTAGATCTTTTCAAGGTATGTAAAGGGCATTTCAATGAGGCATATATGTTATTTTTAATTGATTTTGATGGCACAATTACTCTTAATGATTGTATTAAGGAAATGCTCAGTAATTATGCATCAGAAGAATATTTATTTATTGAAGATAGATGGCTTAAAAATGAAATTAATTCAATGGATTGTTTGAAATTACAATTTAACTTGGTTAAAGTAAAAGAGAAAAAAATTAAAGAGTATTTCAAAAATATTAAGATCGATAAATTTTTTAAAGATTTTTATAATTACGCTAATAAGATAGCAAAACTTGCTATCGTCAGTGATGGTATTGATTACCCTATTCAAGTTGTACTCGAAAGATTGAATATAAGGGATATCACGTATTTCTCGAATAAATTGCATATTACTTATAATGGTATTGATATCTCATTTTCACACTCATCACCTAGCTGCATTTATCAGTATGGTTGTTGTAAATGCGCTATTGCAAATTCCTTACACAGTGGTGAAAAAGAAAAAGTTATTTTGATAGGAAACGGTAAATCAGATTTTTGTTTAGCACATGTGGTAGATATAATTTTTGCTAAAGATCAGCTCAAAGAATATTGCATTGGATGTGCTCTACCTTTTTTAGAATTTAAAACTTTTGCTGATATCTTGGATATCATAAAGAAATGGAAGTAAAATATCCTTTGAGGCTATTATCATCTAAGTTTGATAACTTTGCTGGTCTAAATATTTGAGATTTACCTTTCACCGTTGGCAAGCAAATTTGTGGGTGCTTGCTATTGAAGATATAAAGGCCATCTCTTATGTTCCTATGTCACATCCATTCGTTGAAAGATTGATAGCCATCAAATATAATGGGGCAACTCTGAAATTAGTTGAGATTTCCATAAATGTAGGTCACAAATTATATAATAGGCATTTTTCCAAGGAGGATGTTAAAGGCTTTTGCTTTCGACAAAGAATGCGATAAAGAAAAGTATTTTTAGTATGCCTTATCAAAGAAAACGTTTTATATACGAGAGATATTTAAATATGAAAAAGTTGTTTCTCCATGAGTTATTTATTGATCAATCAATGCAAGAACCTAATGCAATTGCAGTTAAAACGGCCGATAAAAAATTAACTTATCGCACTCTTTTCAACCTGTCAAACAACTTGGCATGCCTTTTAAAAGAAAAGGGGGCTAATTCTAATCAATTAATTGCTGTAGTCATGCCTAAAGGCCATGAGCAAGTAGTTGCTGTTTTGGGGATATTAATGGCTGGTTCTGCTTATCTTCCTATTGATCCAATTGAATCCGGAGAACGTCTTCACTACTTACTAAGAATTGCTAAAGTGAAAATTATTCTGACCGATAAAAAATTAGCTAACAAACTTAATTGGCCAGATGATTGCTTAATTATTTCAGTTGACAATATTCAGGAAGAAACGAAAAATCAACCCCTAACCTCAAATGGTCTCACTCCAAAAGATTTAGCTTATGTCATTTTCACTTCTGGATCAACTGGTGTTCCCAAAGGAGTTATGATTAGCCACGAGAATGCAGTTAACACCATTTTAGATATTAATGAGCGGTTTAATGTTAAATCAAGTGATAAAGTATTTGGATTATCGAATCTAACTTTTGATCTTTCAGTTTATGATATATTTGGCACTCTAGCGGCAGGAGCTACCATTATACTTCCTGGCAACGAGAAAGATCCTACACAATGGCATGATTTATTCTTTAGAGAAAAGATTTCAATATGGAACTCGGTACCAACATTAATAGATATTTTTATAGAATATTTAGGACGTAAAAATAGTCGGCTTAACAATGCTCAATTGAGATTAGTACTGTTAAGCGGAGATTGGATTCCTCTGAACTTACCGCAAAAGATTTTCTCTTTTTTTAGAAATGCTCAAATTATTAGCCTAGGTGGAGCAACAGAGGGTTCAATTTGGTCTATTCTCTATCCAATCAATGAAGTTGACCCTTCATGGAAAAGCATTCCTTATGGCAAGCCAATGAAAAACCAAACTTTTTATATTTTCAATGAAAAATTTGAGCCTGTTATAAATGAAGAATCTGGAGAATTATATATTGGCGGCATTGGAGTGGCCAAAGGTTATTGGGGTGATGTTGAACGAACAAATGCTCAGTTTATACAACACCCTCAATTTGGAAGAATATATAAAACTGGCGATATGGGTCGTTACTTGCCAGATGGCAATATTGAATTTCTTGGAAGAGTAGATTTCCAAGTAAAGATAGGAGGATTTAGGGTAGAAATAAATGCAATAGAGAAATATTTATTAGATGTCCCTGAGATAAAACAGGCCGTAGTTGTTGTAACAAAAGACCAGAATCAGCCTAAACTCGCTACTTATTTAAATTTTGATTATTCTCAGTTTCTTAACAATGAAGAAAATACAATTCTTCAAAATAACCAAATTAAATACTGGGAAAAAATATACGATAATCTTTGTAAAAAAGAGAATTCTTGCAACGATGATCCTACATTTAATATAGTGGGCTGGGTAAGTAGTTATACTAACCAGCCTATTCCCAAGATTCAGATGAAAGAATGGCTGGATAATACAATAAAACGTATCGCCTTAATGAATCCTCAGAATATTCTTGAAATTGGTTGTGGCATGGGTCTTCTTTTATTTCGCTTAGCGAAAATATCGCGTCATTATGTTGCATCAGATTTTTCAACAGATATGCTTAGCTATTTAGAATCTCATCTACCTAAATATAATATAAATAATGTTCATTTAATTGAATGCCAAGCAACAGATATCCATAAAATAAATCAAACGTTTGATACTATCATTCTTAATTCAGTAATACAATATTTTCCAAGCATTGATTATTTACTTGATGTTATCAGTCAATGCATTAAAAAAATAACTGGTAAAGGATATATTTTTATAGGTGATATTCGAAGCCTACACTTGTTAGAAGAATTTCACGCTTCTGTTCTGCTTAGTAAGAAAATAGATAATCTTTCTTTGAAAGATTGGAAGTACTTATTAATGAAAGCTATCAAAGATGAAGATGAGTTGGTAGTGGATTTCAATTTCTTTCATGCTCTAAGAAGTAAATTTCCTGAAATAACTCAAGTTGAAATTCAACTCAAGGAAGGAAAATATCATAATGAAATGAATACTTATCGCTATGATGTCATTTTATATATAAATCATAAAATTAACAATTTTACTGAGGAAATTAGAGAATATGATTGGCGCTCAAAACAAATGTGTTCTCACCTAAAAGCTATTCATTTAGCAATAGCTCAAGACTCGCCACCCATATTTCTAATTAGAAATATCCCTAACAAAAGGATAACCTATCCTTTGCATTTTATCAAAAACTTGCCTTATTTTTTAGAAAATCAGAATGAATTGCTCAAGGAATATTTATTAGATAAGGATAAAGCAATTGATCCAGAGATCTTTTACCAGATAGCACATGAACATGATTATCATGCTTCAATTACCTGGTCATCAAGGAATCCATCTGAATGTTTTGATGTCATTTTGGTAAAGAAATTCCTCTTCAATTCCTCAAAAGCTTTTCTTTCTTTGTTACAGGGATCAATGGATAACAGCAAAATATCCTGGGACTCTTATGCGAATAATCCGTTGCTGCCATTAATTAATAGAAAACTTATTTCTAAAACTAAAAAGTTTTTACAGGCTTATCTGCCACATTATATGATTCCAAGCTATTTCATTCCTATTGAGGAGATTCCTATTACGCCTAATGGAAAAATAGATAGAAATGGATTGCCTAAAATAATTATTCCAACATTGGAGAGGGAATATATTGAGCCTTATACAAATACCCAGAAAAAAATACTAGAAATTTGGAGAAAAATGCTGGGAATAAAAAATATTAGCATTAAACATAATTTGTTTGATTTGGGTGGCACTTCTTTGCTTTCTATCCAACTTTTGATTGATCTTCATGATGTTTTTGGAGTTGATTTATCCTTACAAGATTTAACTATAGATTTGCTCACGGTAGAAAAGTTAAGTGCTTTAATTGATAAAAGAGTCTATTCTAGTAGTCGTCAATAATTTTTATTTTTAATAACTTCTTGAACTGAATTGATTTCGTCAAGCATTTGATTATATAAATCGATAAAAACTTCATGAGTTTGCAACCTAATAGCATTATCCATACGTGAGCATGCTTGTTTTAAGCGCATTGCTCCACAATAACCCGAATCTCCTCTTAATTTATGTGCAATTATTTGGATAGCGTTCCAATCTTGCTTTTCATATGCATTGCGAAGATTAGTAGACTCTCCTGAAAGCGATGATGAAAACATTTCAAGTATTTTGTTTATCAACTCGGTTTTATCATCTATCAATTCCAAAGCAAGATTAAAATCAATAATTCTACCCTCTAATTTAAATAAACTTTCCTTATTTTCAGTAGATATTTTTCCATCAGCTTTCTGCCCTCTGCTAGGAACAAAGGCTTTTAATATGTCTACTGCCTTCTCTTTAGCAAGTGGTTTCGAAAGCACTGCATTCATACCAACTTCTAAACAGCGTTGTCTACTTTCATCATCTACATGCGCAGTAAGAGCAATAATTGGGATATGAAGGCCCTTATTTAACTCGAATAATCTAATTCGCCTAGTGGTTTCATAACCATCTATTTCAGGTAAACCTATGTCCATGAAAATGAGGTCATAATTGTTATCTTGTGCTAACTGAATAGCTTTCTTCCCATCAGTGGCAACATCAACCTCGCATTCCAAACTAAGAAACATTGCTTTTACAACCATAGCAGCCATAGCTTGATCTTCAACAAGAAGAATTCTACTCTTTATACTTGTTTTTTCCTCAAACTTATTATCTTCAGGCGACTTTACTCCAGCTTCTGTTTGTCCTCTTTTATTAAAGGCAAGAGGCGCCTCATCAGTTCCAAAATTTTCTTCAAGTAGAGGTTTCTTAAAAGGCATTATAAGAGTAAATTTAGTCCCAATCCCCACTTGACTATCTACATAGATCTCACCTCCTATATCATTTATAAATCGCTTGACGATAGCCAATCCAAGTCCAGCTCCTTTATAAATACCTTCATAGGAAGGTGTCAATCGCATGAATTGCAAGAATATCTCATTTTGTTTTTCAGGGGCAATTCCAATACCGGTATCCTCAATTATTATTTTTATAACAATACTTTTTTTACTCTCTTTAGCTAGCTTTGAAGTTAAGCTTACTGTCCCTTTATTCGTAAAATTAAGTGCGTTCGTAATTAGCTCTAAAACAATTCGATGAACTCTAGTGTAATCGCCGATTACATAAGTAGGGATTTTTTTATCGTAGTTGAATGCTAAATCGATATTTTTTTGTTTTGCTTTGGCTTTATTCAGATTTATCACATCAAGCAGTCTATTTTTTAAATCAAATTTTTTCTTTAATAAGGGAATTTCACCAGAATTAACTTTTATGATTTCTAATATCTCATTCAATAGGTCTAAAAGCGCATGGCTCGATGCTGTAAGGTTATTTGCATATTCTTTTATTTTAGGATTATTAACCTCCTCGCTAATAATATGAGCAAATCCAGTAATACCTGTAAGTGGGGTGCGTATATCATGTCTCATGTTTTCAAGGAACTCGGTTTTTGCTTTATTTGCAGCTTCAGCCCTGTCTTTTGCTTCATTAAGGGCTATTTCCAGCTTTTTACGGTCCGTTATATCAACCGATATTCCCACTACTCCAACAATTGTACCTTCTTCATTCAGCAGAGGAGCTTTGCGAGTCAACATGATAATTTGTTGACCATTAGCAAGTGTAGGTGTTTCTTCCAACTCGATTGTATGACCTGCCTTCATTACCTCTATATCTAAATTTCTTATTTGCTGAGCATGCCCTTTCCAAGGGAGGTCAAAATCTGTTTTCCCTATTACCTCACGACTTCCAGCCATCTGGAAAACAAATTCATTGCATCCAAGATAAATGCCATCTTTGTCCTTCCAATAAATGCTTCCTGGCAATTTATCCATGATGCTTTTGAGATAAAAGACCTCACGTTTAAGCTTGCCAACAGTTTCATGCTGGCCTAAATAGGTAGTAAGATGTAAATCAGTGCCTTGGTTTGGGGCGTGTTGGTTCATAACTTTCCTGTTTTCTCAGTACAAAGTAAAAAAGTATTATGTTAACATAAATATAAGTATGTTTTTTTATAATAATCTATAAGGAATTACAAATATTAATTTGCTTTACCTTTGACACTAAACGACTAACTGAATCCGTTATAATTTTAAAAATGCCTCCTTATCGTTTAAAAATAAAAACGTTAGGAATGAATCTATTGTAAAATAGCCTAACTTAGATAGAGCATTAGTCCATCAAAGCAACTGATAACTGTGTATTAAATAGTCTCTCTGGGATTATACTTAAATAGCCAAAGCTTATGGCTTTATCTATAAGGTCATATTTGTTTTGAGCCTTAAATTTATTTTTGAGTTGATCAAGATATTCATCAACTGTTCTTGGCGAAATGCCAAATAATACTGCGATTTGTTTTACCGTCTTACCTCTAAGTAGATAGAATAAAACTTCAGATTGTCGCTTACTCAATTTAACATTTCCAAACTTCTCGCTTAGCATGTAGCTACTCTGTCCGAGCAAATTATTTTTTACTCCTTCCTCTTTAATCTGAGACAATAAGGAGCCAAGTTGGATACTGTTAGAATCTGTAATGTCAGCTCCATAAAAAATTGTTCCAACAATATTTTTATTATCATCAAGCAAAGGAGTTTTGGTAAAAATATAAGCCTTCCATTCATAACCTGAGAAAGGGTGGATATCTAAGATCCTCATTTTTTGAGCAGTTTGTATTACCTTTTTGTCTTGCTCTCTAAATATAGATGCAAATTTAATAGTTTCACAAGGCATATCAAAGTCGGTTAATCCAATTGCATCTTTATGGTCAGAAAGTCCGATAATTCGACCATACTCTTCATTCACATACATAAAGACTGAATTTTCATCTTTACAACCCCAGGCACCAGGCATCTGGTCAAATATTAGCTTTAATTTGGGATCAACATCATGTTTTTTAGACATAAATTAACTCCCATATGTAATAAGATCCTTTGTAAGGATTCTATCGGAAGATAAATGAGAAGCAGGACATCCGAAGACTAAAATTAATAGTTCTTTACTAGTATTCTCTAATTGATGAATGATTCCAGGATTAACATTAAAAAAATCGCCTGCCTTGACAGGGTTTGAGAGAATATTAACAGGTTCACCATTAGGATTGGGTAATGCTGTATGCAGAACGCCATAACCGGAAAGAATGCTATAAATTTCAATTCCTTCTTGGTGGTAGTGTGCCCCAACCTTCCTATTAGGCAGTATTTCAGTAACATGCATCCCAAAATAAATATTCTCTGTGAGTGTTGCAATTCGGATCCCAACAGCGCAATCCTCTTTAGCAAGATTAAGCGCTTGTTCCCAATTGGTTATCTTAACAAAATAATTTTCCATAGATTACCTCTAAGAAACTATATGCCAAAAAGTTTAATTTTAAATCCGTAATAAACACGGATGTTAGAATAATTCATATAATAAATATTATTTTAAAATAACTAAAAAAAGTAAATTTTAAATAATTATCTACTATATCCTTTGCACGCAGCATTTTCAACAATTCTGCTTATTTATTCAGCAGTGTTCTTTATAAGTGCTCTCAACCACTGATGGCCTGGATCATTATGATCCCGTGCATGCCAGTACATCTTGGCATGGTACTTGCGCAACTTGTAACCAATCAAGGTTTTAAGTCGTTGATTTGTAGCAAGAATGTGTATAATGAATTTTTATATTATTTATTGCAACAAATAAAACCTCAAATTGTTGAAATATCAATTTGATCGACTTTTCTTGAAATCTCGAAAAAAGATATTTCATTACTCGATATTCCAATACCTTCTCTTTTGGAACAACAGGCCATCGCAAAAATTCTTAGCGACATAGATGCAGAAATCGAGCGTTTGGAGCAACAACGGGATAAAGCAAAGCTAATCAAACAAGGCATGATGCAAGAACTCTTAACGGGCGAGACGAGTTGATATGAGCAAAGTCGGTGAAATAGAAAAAAGAACTCAAAGCCGAATTATCCAGCAATAATTCCGAGAATATTCTTAAGATGGGTTGTCGTAATGGCAATCTCAGTTCCTACCTTTCAAGGAAATATCCTCAATAAAAGTTTATTGTAAAGTATTACTTGTAAATGAATCAGTGAAAATTTTCGAATTTAAAATATTTCCACTAGAGAGTCAACAAGGTATCGGAACAACGCAAATTTTTATATGACTAGTTTGCTTATTGGTGGGATGTATTTTCTTTAAATTCAAATAGTTTTTATAAAATTTCTCTTCCTTCTTAATTGAGTCATCAATTTTCTCGAGAATATAAAGTCTTAATATTTTTTCAATATTTATATCCATATTAGTTACTTTATCACCTGCCTTTTCCCACTTACTTATAGCTGTGTGAGATTCATTTATAACGGTTGCAAATTCCCTTAGCGACATAGAAAAGTAAGAGCGGATAAACTTTACTTGATTTCCTGTAAATCTTTCCTCTTGAGAAGCAAGTTCTTTTATGGTCAAGCTGGCAATTTTTCGTACATCAATTTTAGGATGCCATTCACCACGAAGCATTACCATTTTAACGCGACGAAGTTCTACAGGAAAGCCAAAGCCTGTATAGATATATTTATCGATAATCTTACTTTTCATGCTAGTACCCTCTTTCATCAAACCGAATAACTGTAATAATAAGCAGCAAATTACCTTCAAATGAAATGATTACTCTGATTTTCACACCATCAAGATTGATGCCTTCAATACAATAATTCCAATCTTGGCAACTCCCTTCATATTTATCTTTTCTCTTATTCCTTGTTCTTTCATTATCGTTTTTTCCTTCTAAGATATCAAGAACATCTAAGTCACTAATATTACGATCTTTTAACCGTTTCTTGGCATGGCTAAGAAATATGTAATTGTCCGAGGTAATCTTACTAGTTATCAAGTCATATAATTCTCGATCAGTTTTTTTATCAGGTTTTGTCTGCTGATTTTTTTTCATTTCTATTTCTTTATAATAATAGCTAATAAATTGATTATTGTAAACTAAGTTTACAATAATCGAGTTCAATCTTCAATTATAATTTCTATACCAACTGTCTCATAAATCCATTCGCCAATGTTTTTAAAATGGTCTACTAAAAAGCTCTCATTAATGTGATTTGCGTCAGTTAATGTGTAGTCAAGATCTTCTGAAAAGCGATATGTTTCGAAGTAGCATTTTTTTAAGCAAGTTCCGTCTTTAAAAATTCATTTATCAAACAATTTAGTATCACTGGCAATGCCTGCTAATAGCCATCCAAGAACATGGTCTTTCTCTAGGAGGTTATATCAAAGGTATTATATCTTTACCCGCTAATCTTTTTTATGGCACAGGTATTCCGGCCTGTATTATTGTGATTGATAAAGAAGATGCTGCAAATCATAAAAGCATTTTCATGATCGATGCTAGCAAAGGGTTCATTAAAGATGGCAATAAAAATCGTTTGTGTGATCAAGATATTCACAGAATCGTTGATGTATTCACTAGACAAATTGACATACCCAAATATGCTCGCATGGTGAGTCAGGAAGAAATCCAGAAAAAGGATTATAACCTTAACATTCCACGTTATATTGACAGTAGTGAAGAGGAGGATATCCAAGATATTGAAGCACATTTATTAGGAGGGATTCCTAACCGCGATATCCCCCTGTGTCAGGATACTTGTCAGATCTGTAAAAAATTTTGGAGTCCTGATGATTACAAAGAATATTATCAAAATTCGTTGCCAAAATTTTAGGTGAGGTGATGAAAAATAGGGTTTATTTCATGGAGAATGAAATCTACTAATTTAGGGTATTTTTGGACACCCTAAAGGTAATCCATTAATGTTTTTCTTAAAGATTTATCCAGAAAATTACAACTATTAAAATATAATGTTTGGCAGGTCTTAGGCTATTTTATCTTTTGGCGCTATGATATCGTTCAAGCTGATAAAGAGATGTGTGCCTATAATTGTTGTTAGGTTATACCTTGCAAATTTATATCCTATTGGATATAATTACCCATGAGAATACTTTTTTACAGAACAACAAAAGTTCCAGTGCAGGAGTTTATAAAAGAACTTGAGATTAAAGACCGAGCTAAAGTTTTGGCTTGTTTAAAAAGTATTGAGGATTTGGGATTTGACAGCCAACGGGTACAATTTAGACAAATCAAAGGAAAATTATGGGAAGTAAAAATTAAGGCTGTAAGTTCAGGGTTTCGCATTTTTTACGTTACAGTGCGGCATGATAGTTTGGTGCTATTACATGCTTATAAGAAAAAATCTCAAAAAGCACCCACTAGGGAGATTGCTATTGCAGAAAAACGAATGCTGGAGGTTATCAGTCATGAAAGCGATTACATTAACTGATGTTATTAATGAAGAAAGCAAAGATCTGGAATTCTCACGGAACTTCCAGCGTGAGATGCTAATTAATCAAATTGCTAAAATGGTTATACAAGCGCGACGAAAAGCAAAATTAACCCAAAAAGAATTAGCTGATAAAGCAGGGACTACACAACCTGTCATAGCCCGCTTGGAAAGCGGCTCGGATGAGCGTATTCCTTCTTTAGAGCTACTAGCAAGACTTGCATCTGCCACAAACGCAAAATTAAAGATTACTCTGAATTCCGATAAAAAATGATCTGAGAGTGCGAAGTTCTCTGTAAGTCAATGAAAACGCCCATTTATAATCACACACTGAAAATTCCAGGAAATAATGTGAATTATGAAGTGCTTCGAAAGATTAAACCGAAAAAAGAAGTTGCCAGATTGGACCTCAATGTATCTATCAAAGCCTTGTATGTCCTTTTATTGTATATTGACTGTTAGACAAATTTGCCCTATTTTACCCTTTATTCACAAAATTAACACCGCTGGTGTTGTAATGACAGACGAAATAATGACCATAAAAGACATAGCTGCTTATCTTAAGGTGGCTGAAAAAACTATTTATAGGCTTGTAACTGGTAATAAATTACCATCTTTCAAAGTGGGTGGTGTATGGCGATTTCGCAAGGCTGAGATTGATCAATGGATTAGTGTTCAGCAGGATTGTAGGAAGGATCCGTAAAAATATTATTAAAAGGGTTTAGCAATGGCTATTAAAAAGAGTGCACTCTACAGCTCTCTGTGGAAAAGTTGCGATGAATTAAGAGATGGCATGGATGCATCGCAATATAAAGACTACGTGTTAGTACTTTTGTTTGTTAAATATGTTTCTGATAAATACGCCAGCAAAGCTAATGCAGCAATCGATGTGCCTCCTGGCGGTAGTTTCAAAGACATGATCGCACTCAAGGGGCAAAAGGATATTGGTGATGCAATAAACAAAATCATTAGCAAATTAGCTGAAGCTAATGACCTGAAAGGCGTGATTGATGTAGCTGATTTTAATAATTCAGATAAGTTAGGTAGAGGCAAGGAAATGCAAGACCGCCTCACTAAATTGATCGGTATATTTGAGAATCCTGCGTTAAACTTTAGCAAGAATGGCGCAGATGGTGATGATCTTTTGGGGGATGCATACGAATATCTTATGCGTCACTTTGCGACTGAATCAGGAAAAAGCAAAGGCCAGTTTTATACGCCAGCAGAAGTTTCACGAATTATGGCAAAATTGATTGGTGTTGCAAATGCAAAAAGCCAGGATCAAACCATTTATGATCCAACTTGTGGGAGCGGCTCATTGCTACTTAAGGCTGCTCATGAGGCTCCACGCGGCATTACTATTTATGGGCAAGAATTGGATAATGCTACGCGCACACTAGCTAAAATGAATATGATTTTGCATGGCCATCCTACTGCTGACATATGGCAGGGTAATTCACTATCTTTGCCACACTGGAAAGATCAGAATGGAAATCTAAAACAATTTGATTTTGTTGTAGCCAATCCTCCATTTTCAACGAAATCTTGGAGCAATGGCTTTGATCCTTTTCATGATGAGTATGAACGTTTTGTTGATGGTGTACCACCGATCAAGAATGGTGATTATGCCTTCATGTTGCATATAATCCGTTCATTGAAAAGTACTGGTAAGGGAGCAGTTATTTTACCTCACGGTGTATTGTTTCGCGGAAATGTTGAAGGTCAGATACGTAAAAATGTAATTAAAAAAGGTTATATCAAAGGTATTATATCTTTACCCGCTAATCTTTTTTATGGCACGGGTATTCCGGCCTGTATTATTGTGATTGATAAAGAAGATGCTGCAAATCATAAAAGCCTTTTCATGATCGATGCTAGCAAAGGGTTCATTAAAGATGGCAATAAAAATCGTTTGCGTGATCAAGATATTCACAGAATCGTTGATGTATTCACTAGACAAATTGACATACCCAAATATGCTCGCATGGTGAGTCAGGAAGAAATCCAGAAAAATGATTATAACCTTAACATTCCACGTTATATTGACAGTAGTGAAGAGGAGGATATCCAAGATATTGAAGCACATTTATTAGGAGGGATTCCTAACCGCGATATCGACAATCTGGAAGGTTATTGGCGAGTTTATCCTTCACTTAAAAGTGAATTATTTAGTCCTAGCGATAGATCAGGCTATAGCCAAATAAAAGTTGATCCAACTAAAATAAAGTCGACAATCTATTCGCATCCAGAATTCATTGCCTACGCAAAAAAAATAGATAGAGTTTTCAATGATTGGCAATCACGTGAAGTTGCCACGCTCAAAAAAATTGCTATAGGCACGCATCCACCAACTTTGATTGAAACGTTGTCAGATGGATTGCTACAGGCGTTTTCGAATGTTCAACTCATCGATAAGTATGATGTCTATCAACATTTAATGACATATTGGTCAGACAGTATGCAAGATGACGTGCACATGATAGTAACAGATGGCTGGCAAGCAAATAACGAACTGATCCCAAATGACATTTTCATTCAACAGTATTTTTCATTGGAACAAAAATTAATCGAGAAGTTGGAATCCGATAAAGAATCAATCGCTCGACAGAAAGAAGAACTAGAAGAAGAGCATGGTGGTGAAGAAGGGATGCTAGAAGAGTTAAAGTCTGATAAAGGCAAAATCAGCAAAGGTAGTGTCCAAGCACGCATCAAGGTCTTAAAACATGAGCAAGATTCAAATGAAGATCTAAAAGTTTTAAATGAATACCTTTCACTCATCAATCAAGAATCAGAAGTAAACAAAAAAATAAAAGATGTAACGATTGCATTAGAAAGAAAAATTATTGTGAAACATAAAGCATTATCTCAGGACGAAGTGAAAAACTCGGTCGTAGAAGTTAAATGGATGAATGCGATTTATAACACCATAAGAACAGAAATGAATCGAATCTCACAAGCTCTCACGCAGCGTATTAAAGAATTGGTAGAACGCTATGATAGACCTATGCCTGAATTACAGGCTGTGCAGCAACTGCTTACTGGCAAAAAACGTCTGCCTGGATTTTCTGAGCAATGGGAAGTAAAAAAATTAGGAGATTTAACATTTGTAACTTCTGGAGGAACTCCAAATACATTCATTAATGCTTATTGGGGCGGAGAAATTAAATGGATGAATTCAGGAGAGTTGAATTTGAAGAAAATTTATGATGTTGAAGGACGTATAACAGAAATTGGCTTAAAAAATTCTAGCACAAAATTAATTCCACAGAATTGTATTTTGGTTAGCCTTGCAGGACAAGGAAAAACGAGAGGGACTGTTGCGATTAATTATATTGAACTATGTACAAATCAATCCATTGCAGCAGTTTTTCCATCTAAAATTTTTGTGTCCGAATATTTATATTACGATTTAGACTTCCGTTATGAAGAGCTAAGAGCACTATCAACAGGTGAAGGTGGGCGAGGTGGACTTAATCTTCGGATTCTTAATTCATTAGAAATACGTCTTCCACCATTTTCCGAACAACAGGCCATCGCTAAAATTTTTAGCGACATGGATGCTGAAATCGAGCGTTTGGAGCAACAACGGAATAAAGCAAAGCTAATCAAACAAGGCATGATGCAAGAACTCTTAACGGGCAAGACGAGATTGATATGAGCAAAGTCGGGGAAATAGAAAGAAAGACTCAAACTCGAATTATACAGCTCTTGCAAAATAAATTTGGGTATGAATATCTAGGCAATTGGCATGATCGTGTCAATAACAGCAATATCGAAGAATCTATATTGCGATCATATTTAATAAAACAAAAGTATAGTGAAACATTAATCAATAAAACTCTTCATGAGCTCAACAAAATTGCTGGTGATCAAAGTAAAAGTTTGTATGACACAAATAAGGCGGTTTATGAGTTACTTCGCTATGGTATTAAAGTAAAAGAAGATATTGGCCAAAATTCAGAAACAATTTATTTAATCGATTGGAAAAATCCACGTCAATAATCAATTCTCTATTGCAGAAGAGGTCACTATCAGCGGTGAAAATATCAAACGTCCTGATGTGGTTATTTATGTTAATGGAATTGCTTTGGCCGTGTTAGAGCTTAAACGCTCAACGATTTCTGTCGCTGAAGGTATCCGCCAAAATTTGCTTAATCAAAATAAAAACTTTATTCAATCTTTTTTCAATACTATCCAGTTGGTGATGGCCGGAAATAATACCGAAGGATTACGTTATGGTGTGATTGAAACAACGGAAAAATATTATCTCAATTGGAAAGAAGAAACTGTCGTTAATGATGGATCACAAAATATACTTGATAGGCAGCTTATACAACTTTTCGACAAAGCACGATTTTTAGAATTAATTCATAATTTTATTGTCTTTGATGCTGGCATCAAAAAAATCTGTCGACATAACCAATATTTTGGTGTCAAAGCTGCTCAAGAGCATGTTCGTAAAAAAGAAGGCGGTATTATTTGGCATACCCAAGGGAGTGGGAAAAGCCTTACCATGATATGGTTAGCCAAATGGATTCGCGAAAACATAACTGATGCTCGTGTACTCATCATTACAGATCGAGATGAATTAGATAGATCAAATTAAAAGGTATTTCTTGGTGTAAATGAAAATATTTATCGTTGTAAAAGTGGTAAAGATTTAATAGAAAACCTCAATCAATCCACTCCTCCATTATTGTGTTCATTGATTCATAAATTTGGCAAAAAAGAAGAATCAGATTACGAGGGCTTTCTTGCGGCTGTCGAAAGAAGTTTGCCGAAAAATTTTGTAGCGAAAGGTAATTTATTTGTATTTGTTGATGAGTGTCATCGTACTCAATCTGGTCTATTACATCAGGCAATGAAGAAAATTTTACCCAATGCTATGTTTATTGGTTTTACTGGAACACCGCTGCTCAAAAAAGATAAGCAAAAAAGTATTGAAATATTTGGCGGTTATATTCATACCTATAAATATGATGAAGCAGTTAAAGATGGTGTCGTTCTCGATTTACGATATGAAGCTCGTGATATAGATCAAGCCATAACATCCCCAGAAAAAGTGGATCAATGGTTCACGGCAAAAACAAAGGGCTTAAATGATTATGCATTGACTCAACTCAAAAAGAAGTGGGGCACAATGCAGCGAGTCCTTAGTTCCCAATCACGCCTTGAAAAAATAGTTGCTGATATTTTGTTGGATATGGAAACAAAAGATAGATTGAGCAGTGGTCGTGGCAATGCAATGTTAGTTGCGGGCAGTATTTACCAAGCTTGTAAATTTTATGAATTATTTATCAAGTCAGGGTTCCTGAAATGCGCCATTGTGACCTCTTATGTGCCTTCTACATCAGATATAAGAACAGAAGAAACAGGCGAAGGGGTAACTGGAAAATTAAGGCAATATGAAATCTATCAAAGCATGTTGAATGGCAGGAATATTGAAGAATTTGAAAAAGAAGTTAAGAGGAAATTTATCAAAGAGCCTGGCCAGATGAAGCTCTTAATTGTCGTCGATAAACTATTAACTGGCTTTGATGCTCCACCAGCAACATATCTCTATATTGATAAAAATATGCAGGACCATGGATTATTTCAGGCTATTTGCCGTGTAAATCGATTGGATGATGTTGATAAGGAGTTTGGTTACATTATCGATTATAAAGATCTTTTCCCAAGATTAGAAAATTCGGTTCAGGATTATACGGCAGGTGCATTAGCTGATTATGATAAAGAAGATGTGGCTGGTTTATTGAGTGATCGCATTAAAAAAAGCAAGAGAGCATCTTAGAAGAATGTCTTGAATGCATTAATGCGTTATGTGAGCCAGTTGCTTACCGCGAAAGATAGTTTGGCCTATATACATTATTTTTGCGGAAAGGATACATCGAACAAAGATGAGTTAAAGAATAATGAACAAAAGCGCATAACTCTGTATAAGCAAACCTCTCAATTGCTTCGCGCGTTTGCTAGTATTGCAAATGAGTATGATAAAGCTGGTTTTTCCCATCAGGAATTTGCGAAAATTAAAAATGAAGTTGACCATTATGAGAATGTTCGAGCTGAAGTGAAGTTAGCCAGCGGTGATTATATTGATCTGAAAGTTTATGAACCCGCTATGCGCCATTTAATTGACACTTATATTCATGCTGAAGAAAGTGTAAAGATATTCTGCTTTTGATGATTTGTCGCTTGTTGAGCTAATCATCGAGCGTGGTGTGGATGCAATTCAAGAATTACCTGAGAATATTAAGAGAAAATGAAGAGGCAGTTGCAGAAACAATCGAAAATAATATAAGAAAAGTTATTATCGATGAGCAGCCAATTAATCCAAAATATTATGAAAACATGTCTATACTATTCGACGAACTGATAAAGCAGCGAAAGGTAGGCGCGCTATCTTATAAGGCCTATCTAGAAAAAATTGTTAAGTTTAGCAAGCAAGTTAAGAATCCTGGCTCTAGCATAGAATACCCTGCATCGATGGACACTTCATCGCAAAGCGTGCATTATATGATAATCTAGAAAAGAATGAGAAATTGGTTGTTGAGCTAGATAGTGAGATAAACTATACCAAAAAAGATAGTTGGAGAGGAAATAAAATCAAAGAACGTGAAGTTATTTATGCAATAAAGAAACATGTTTTTGAAGATGATGTGGAGCGCATTTTTGAGATTGTAAAAAATCAAAAGGATTATTGATATGCATCAAGTTGTTATAAATGACATCATTATTGATGTTGTGCGCAAGGATATCAAAAATTTACATCTCGCTGTTTATCCGCCTCTGGGTAGAGTTAGAATCGCTGCTCCTAAGAAGATGGATAATGATGCTATTAGGCTTTTTGTGATTTCGAAGCTGCCTTGGATTAAAAAACATAAAATAAAATTCAAAGAACAGGTTCGTCAATTACCTCGTGAGTATGTTTCTGGAGAAAGTCATTATTTTCAAGGCAAACGTTATCTTTTGAACGTTATTTATGCTGAGGGTATTAATCGAGTAAGTCTGCGTAATAAAACCTATATTGATTTGTTTCTTGATAAAGATAGTAGTTTAGAACAGCGGCATCAACTTATGACCGAGTGGTATCGGAACCAAATGAAAGTACAAATGTTACCCATTATCAGGAAATGGCAAAAGAAGATTGGCTTGAGTGCGGATGAATATCGCATAAAGCAAATGAAAACTAAATGGGGAAGCTGCAGTATTAATTCAAAGCGAATTTGGCTTAATTTAGAACTGATTAAAAAGCCACAACACTGTATGGAGTATATAATAGTTCACGAGTTAGTTCATTTTTTAGAGCGGCGACATAATGACCGTTTTATTGCATATATGGACAAATTTATGCCGCAATGGCATATATATCGAGATGAACTAAATTGCTTTGCATTGAATCATGCTCATTGGAAGTACTAGTTAGAAAAATTTCAAAATATAGTGGAGAAAAATACCTCTCCGAATGAGGTCAAAGCCACTTATTGTTATTTCAATCATTCTCAGGCGGTTGTTAATGAATATAATCCACAAATAAAAGGATACAAAGAAGCTATTGTAACAATTGATGCTAGTCTATCTTTTGAGGAAATCTTAAAACAAGTAAAGAAGCATATTCAAAATAAGCAAAAGGAATATGCGAGTTTTGAACTTACATCAAAGAAAAGTTTGTTACAAATAAACTCAGCTTTGTTTTTACCAAAAATAATCTTTGCCGAAACACACGATGATCCGATCACCGCTCAAATCCTTAAAAAATTAACCCCTAGGCTGAAAGAATTAGGATATCGCTATTTTTATGAAGAGATGGATATAGAAACTAAAATTGAAACATTAATAAATGGAAACAAACAGCGTCTAAGCGATTATGAAACTTTAAATCAGGAATTTTTGTCTTGTGGTTTTAATAAAACAATAGAAAAAGCATCCAAAACTGAGATACGTATTTTTTGTACGATGCGAATGATGGGTTTCAAAGGGTATACAACTCAATATTCAAAATCACTTCCGCCTGACGAACAAGATCCGGGCGTTCCTGCTGACATCCTTGCAAAGGATAACCCTTCTGTGACCTCCGAACATTTTATGAGGAATCTAACTATATTTAGCAATGAAGTGTGGCATATCATAAAAATTCACCCATCGATTAAACCCTATTTAGAATTTTATGAAAATCTCTTAGAGAATAATATCTCTTTTCAAGGAACTGATTGTCACAATCAAAGCGGTGTTTTATTTGCTATAGATAAAATGGAAGAAAGAGACAAGTTTACTGCTAAGCGTTACTTGAACTCTAAAGATCCATTTTTTGCTAGAATAGGAAGGGCGCATGCACCAGGTATTCAAAAGGAAGTTTCCAAAATTATTCCAATAAACATTGCGAATATATCATATTCTTTTTATCACATCTTCCGAGCTTCTGACTTATTTGCCTTGGAAATATCAGGTAAGGTGATAAACCCACTAATTATTGATGGAAGGACAATGTCTGACGATGAGATAATAGAATTAATCTATAAAGATATTCTAGATAAGAAATTGATGCTTGAGGAACATCATCAGACGACAATAAAAGAAAAGCTATTATGCCACGCTTGTGCCTTTGGAAAGCTAGATCAGGTAGAAGAATTAATCCTGAGAGAAAAAGTGAATATTGATTGCTGTGATGAATTAGGCAGGAATCCATTACACTATAGTGTAATGCGTACTGAGTTAGTTGAAGATTTAATAAAGTCACAAAAACAAAATCTGATTGCAGATGAATGCACTAGGAATCATTCCAAAGTTTTTGAATTTTTACTCGAGAATGGTGGTGATATTACTAAAGAAAATTGCAATAATAATACCCCGCAGAAAATTTTGATACGTGATTCCTTTAAAGAAGATTTAACTGGTGAACAAGCTAAAGAAATGTTATTAATACTTAAAAAGTATACAAGTTCGCATAAAATAACTGAAACAATTGAAATATCTCCTAAGATGTAAATATCTATAGTGGACACCCATTTAGATCGAACCTTATGGTTAAAAAGCATTTTATCTAAACCCTCACAGAAGTAAATCTTACAAATATCCAGGAGCCATTCGCCGAAATCTTCTCAATGTAAAGCTAAATTATTTCTAAAATTTTCTTTAGCATTCTCATAGCGTTATTTTCTTATTAAATTTATATCTTAATGTGGTTTTAAATTCAGAATTTTATACCAGCTACTTGGCAGCTTGCATAGAAACCAACAATTTGTGAATCGTTATTCACAATGTTTTCTGTTTCTTTTCCTAATGAATTCCATTCTTCTTCAGTATGTCCTTGCTCTAAGTAATGCCTTTTAAGTTCATCTCTTCCTAGTAATAAAAGATTTTTTTCCATTCTAGTTGTAAGGATAGGATGGATGATTTTTGTATAGATATTACTAAAACCGGCCGAATGCATCTTATTAAACATTTTTATGCCAATATTCCCATCTCTTTGGTCTTGTGGTGCATCTTGCCAAACGGGTGGAACACGAAGAGTTTCATCGCCCCAGGCTGGTGAAAATGGATAAGAAAATGCGTAATTAACAATACCTTCTTCTGAAGCATATATGCCTTTTGAATTTAAAGACTGAAAAATTTTAGCAATTACATCCTCTGGTTTATATAAATGATGCAAAACAAAGCGGCAGTAAACAAAATCAAATTTTTCGTTAAGTGTCTCTATCTCATAAGCAGAGCAAAGTTTAAATGTAATATTATTAATAGACTGCTTTTCAGCGTTTCTTTTTGCTGCATTCAATTGGTTGATGTCATTCTCAATTGCGACAATTTTAGCATGAATACCAACTTGCTTTGCAATCCAACAAGTCATCCCACCTGAACCACAACCAATATCAAGGATAGATTTGGCTTTTTTAATCCCTGTTTGAAGTAAAAATTCTTTTGTGGTTTGATTAAAGCAGTAATCAAGTTTTTCCAAACCTTCTGATCCCTGCTCCCCGATTTCAACAATATATTTTTCGTTGCTCATAAGATCTTGAGACTCCTAAGTTTTCTAATACTTACTTCGCTTCTTAGTTAGCAATAGTCAGCTACTAGAATCCTAATTTTTCAGTTTTATCAATTAATTCTGCATTTTATATTTTAAAAGTGGTGAATAACGTTTTGGCAACAATGGAGCTTGGCGAAAACCAATCTTGACACACCCCATTTTCAGATAAAAATTTTCTGCATTAGGCTCGCTCCAGAGAATAAATTTATCTTTTCCAAGTTCTTTTGCCGTTTGGCAGCAAGCATTCCATAATTTACGTCCTATCCCTTGTCCGATGTAATCGGGGTGTAGGAAGAAATTGTCAAGTTCAAGCAAGCCGTCATCATTAATGATAAAGTTAAAGAAACCAGCTAGCCTATCGTCAATCTTAAATAGCTTTATAGTGTGTTTATCTATGTAAGTAGTAGTAATACCTAACTTTTTGATAAAGCTATCAAGAAACTCATCATCATAACCCCAATATCCTTTTGATATACGCAAGAGATGATTTATCTCATTAAAGATCTTTAAGTCTTGCCTCATTAATGATTATTTCTATAAAATTACCCGAACAATGTTGAAAATTCGTCCTTCTTCATCACGGATGAAAAAGGCAAAAAAATCAAGTAAATAAATCAATACCAATTAACTCTTTTGGCTTAAAATTATTAAATAATGAGTGATCATAGTTTATTATGCCTTCGGGAAGATGATCTGTCACGTGATAAAGTTGGATGTGTCCAACAGGATTATCATAATCCCAAATAATAAAACTTAGAATCGATTCATCATTTATTTTTGGTAGATATTTATTTTGAATCATCTTAAACATATATTTTTCATTTTTTGCATACCATTTTAAAACATTTATATTATTGTGATTATCCCTCGATTCGAACATGCTGGCGGTGGCAAGGACCATCCTTATCAAGACCTATGAAATCTTAAGTCTTGTTTATGCGCATTTTCTCAATTATCAAAGCATTAACCATATGTCAAAATGGTTTAAAATATTTTAGTTTTAATTGAAACTTTTCAGTAAGTTTATTAGTATTCTGCTCTGTTTCATGTTATACTGACACATCCTTTCTGACTTAAAAATTTGAAATGCTTTTATGAGCAACATCATGCGCTTTATCTATAAGCGGTTTCTTGCAATTCTTAATATTCTAATCAAGAGGTAAAAATTATAATGGAAAGTAAAATATTGATCAACCCTTTAACTGAAAAAAAAGTAATAAATTTGCCAACCATCATATTTATGGATAGTCATTATGATATAGTTCACGGAAAAATATTAACAAAATTAGCGCCAAAGTTCAGTGAGCTGGGATATAAATATTTTTATTCAGAAGTGCCTGAAACTATCTCCCTAGAAGAACACATTTTTCGTATCAAACGGACGGCTTTTATCTTAAAATGGCAGGAGCTCAACGTGAAATTATTAAACAATTCGGTAAAATTACTGATAATCAAGCAACTATTGAATTTTATAATACAGTAGATAATCTGCATAAAAGGCATTTAGCAGATTTGGAGCTAAAAAAATTTCTTGATATTCTTCATTCAAACAATATTAACTATAAAGGGATTGATCTAATTGAAATTGAAGATGAATCTAATCATGATTTTGCAGTTTCACCTGAAGGCATCGAAAAAAGAGATAAAAAAATGGTGAATGAATACTTACAAGCGAAAGAACCTGTTTTTGGATCCATTGGATATGGGCATGCACTTGGGATGCAAAACAAGATACTTGAAAATTTATCCCTTGAAGAATCCAAGTCAAAATTTCATTTTTTTTATATTTATTCTAATTTGCCAGAAAATAAGTACGAAGAACAAATTCGCAGTCAAGAGTTATTTCACCCTCTTGGAATCACGATCCTTGATGCAAATAAAATGACAGAAGAGGAAATTGTAAGTCTAGTTATGGTAAAAATTAAGATACAAAACTTATCTGGTAGTGCAGACAGTGTTCCTTTAGCCAACTTCTCAGGTTTTTTATCAACAAATAATAGTAATGCCAGCAAACAGCCTCAAACAAATTTTTGTGATGTATCTAATGAAAATAAATTGGCCTCATTTTAAGATATCATATTTTATTATCTGCTGTGTATTACAATAGTGTAAATTATAAATGCGTTTGACTGCTAAATAGTCAATGCTTTTTGGATTCAAAGTTTTTATTTCAGGAAAAGAGTCATGTTTAAAATGATAAATTTTGGACATTTTGAGAAAAGGAGAAACAGGTATGTTCGATAAGATATTTGATTTGAAGCAATTAAATGGTGTGAAAGGTCGATCCATGCGATTAGCACCCAAATTAAAAGCTTTGATGTTATGTTTTCTGGCCTTTATTGTGGCAGGCTGCAACCATCCAAATCATATCTCCCGACTGAATAAATATTCTTCTGGCTATATTCAAGTTAATCAAGGAAAACTTTTCTATCAAGAATATGGTTCTGGAATACCCATTATTGTTTTACATGGTGGTCCAGGTTTAGATCAAGGTTACCTCTTACCCCAAATGCTAGAATTTGCAAAAGATCACAGGATTATTTTTTATGATCAGCGTGGATCAGGGAAATCGCTTGATACAAAACTCACACCTTCTTTCATCAATATGAATCAATTTGTTCAAGATTTAGAAACAGTTAGGATGCGATTTGGGCTTAAGAAATTTGTACTGCTTGGTCATTCGTGGGGTGGATTGCTCGCTATGAACTATGCAATTAAATATCCTGATAAGCTCAGTGCTCTTATTCTGCTAAATACTGCGCCAGCAGATTATCAAGGGGTGCAAGCATTTTTTAAAGAACTTAAAAAAAGAACTTTGCCGATTAAGCAGCAAATTAAGCCTTTATTTAATAGTAAGGATGTTGAGAAATTAACACAAGCTGAGATCTCTCAATTATATAAATTGCTGTTTTCAGTTTACTTTTTTGATCGGCAAGATATTGCAAAGTTATCATTAGATATGACCGAGAAGTCAGCAAAAAGCGGCTTGAAAGTATTGGAACTAATGGCTCAAACATCATCTCTCAAGCCAACTACAAATCTGTACTCACAACTTCGAAAATTAAAAGTGCCGATATTAATAGTACACGGCAAACAAGATATCGTTCCTTTATGGACAGCAAAGCAAATTCATGATGTTATTCCCCATTCTCAGTTTATCCCCGTAGAAGAATGCGGACATTTCGTCTATATTGAAAAACCTGATCAATTATCTCTTAAAATCAGAAATTTTTTAACTGAACTGCAACTATCACAATTAGAGGATAAATAGCTGCGCGGGAAGATATATTGACGATACTTCCCTTTTTATTTGCTTTCATCATCTGAATCGCATATTTGCAGCCAAGAGCAACACCATCCGCATTGACTGCCATGACTTTATGCCAGCTTTCAAGGTCAAAATTTTCAGCATTATGGGGACCTTTAGTTTGAGTGAATCCACCAATGCCAGCATTATTGACTAAAATATCCAACCTGCCGAAATTTTTTTCGATAAAATCACCTGCACTCATCCAATCGCTTTCCTGACTGACATCGAGGTGAATGTAACATGCACCTTTTCCCAAGTGATTAACGATTTGCTTACCTACTTCATCTTGGATATCACTTAAAATAACGCAAGAACCTTCTTGATGGAACAACTCTGAAATGGCTTTTCCTATGCCACTGGCTGCGCCTGAGACTAAACTGACCTTATCTAATAAACGTAAACGCTTCAAATTATCTCCTTTTGTTCAGCAATAATGGACTTATATTCTTGCTGACTCTCGTCGCTTTAATTGGGAATATTTTAAAATATAACAACAAGTTGCCATACTTATTTTCAATAAGGCTCCAAAAATATATGGCCAAACGCCCGTCCAAAAAGCTTTGTTAGCTCCCATATAAAAATTGAGCACAGCATAGCCGCTGGATAAGATCACACATTCATTGAATGAGAGACAAATCCAAGCTTTCCAGAGACTTTGAGGCTTAATTTTGTCTAATACTCTCGGTAAAAAATAGGAAGAAATCAGAAAGCCAATATAATAACCTCCTGAGGCTGATAAAAACCAGAAATGATTACTGGTGCCATCAGCAAGTACTGGAAAACTGAGCGTAGCAAGTGCTAAATAAATTAAAACTACTCTAAATGCTTTTTTCTCTATAGTAATCACTAAGAGTGAAATGCTGAGACTTTGCAAAGACATTTGAATACTTGTGCCTGGTAGTGGCACCTTTTTTAAGGCCATAGCTACTAAAAATAACACGCCTAGCATAGTTAGAAGAGTAGCTTTGAATAATTCAGATGTATGATTTTTTTTGATCATCCATTTATTCCCAATAAATGACTATTTTATCGTTGAGCATATTATATGAAAACCAATTGCTATGTAATTTTTTATTTCAAGTCGTGTTTGCATAATTTTTCTCGTGAGCGTTGAATTTTTGAATTAGAGTTCATCTTAATAACACACCGATCAAGGATACGAGTTGAGCTTGCGGTGCATTTGGCTTCAGGATAAATATAATTCCAATAAAACCAATAATAATCCCATACCATATATTCTTTTCCAGGCGAACACCAAGCCGAATCATCATAATGAATGGAATCCATAATGGTGCTGAATATTGATATAGAAGAGCTTCAGAAATTGGAACAAACCGAATAACATAAAATAAAGTCAAAGAGCATCCGATTCCTGAAACAATTCGCACAACATAATCAATGACATTATTCGTATTTAACTGATTGATACCATTCTTAAATATTGTGGGAATGAGTAATACTAGACAAACGATGTTTTGGTAACACAAAATCACTGTTAATGGCACTTGTGTTGTCATGGATTTCACGCAAATACCAATTAACGAGGCGAACAAATACGCTACCAAGCACAACCAAATTCCCTTTAAGGGATGCTTCTCAATCATAATATCCGTACTTGTCATAAAATCATATTCCCCACTTCCACTTTTAATAATACACTCTTTTCCTTTAAAGTTGCTCACGCTGATTTAGAGATTATGTTCTATCTCTAAATGAAGCCATCAAAGCCCAAAGTCCCGATCAGTTCAAACCTAGGTGTGAAAGCTTCACACCTAGGTTCTATTTAAACAAAACTTAATAAATTGCTTGATTTTGACCAGGGCGTCATGAAAGGCCTATGGGTTATTACCCAAGCCCCCATAATGAGGCCATGACAGCCACTTACCAACATTCCATTCAACCCTTTTATCCCCATTTACTTAAACCTGTTGCGATTCGTTTCAATCGCAAAAAACAATATAACCAAGAAGAAGGGCCTCCCTCAAACATTTCTGACAATCAGCGCTTATTTCCGAATAATAACGGCTAACAGGATACAACAAGGAAACGTCAAAATGAAGTCAATGAATATTTTGAAGGACATTTTTTATTTTTTGCGAGATTAATAATGGAGTTGCATGAAGCAGAAAAAAGACCATGATTCTGATCAAGATAAATGCTTGGTGATGTAGCTGATTTGTAAGCCCTCTGTTCAAGTTGTCGCCTCTACTTATAAAGTTTGGGGGCAAGAGGAAATGACTTTGTTTGTCACAACAACCTGCAAATTAACAATAAAGCTAAGCTTTAGCTTTATTAAATCGTCTGTTATAAAGGGTTTCAATAAAATTAGGCAAAGGCTTTTTTCAATGCTCTTGCTTGTGAAAGGCAGCCATAGCACATTACTATATGGGGAATGCTTTACCATTATTCGTAATTTAAAAGATGAGCTTAAATCCGGTACTTATAAAGCTATGCTCAAACAGCTTAACATTAATGAAGAAGATTTGAGGTAAAATACCATGAGCAATTTTAATTACCCTGGTTTAAAACCTCTCCGGCGTATCTCTTGGTTTCCCATTAAATTTTTCAACGTTTCATCTATCAAGCAATATACAGATATGATAAAGTCTTCCATCGACATGGCTTTTCTCCCTGGCTTTGTTTTTATGAAAAACCAAAACTACAGTAATTGGCCATGTCGTTCAAATTAATTTAAAAAATTGAGAATGGCAAGGTTGATATATTGATACCTAATCACATAAAATATCAGGTTTGGGTATGTAGGTTTGAAGTTGTGTTTTATATAGGAAAAATGCTACATTTCTCCATCCCCTTGAAATACATGTAAGAAGTCCAATATATTCTTTTGCCGGATATTGTTCAACCTAATCACCAGATTAGCTACTTGGGAAGAAATTTATAATGTTTAATAAATCTAGTCGATCCGTTGCTCTAAAAACTCGATATTTTGAAATTTCTCCTGAGAAGAAGCTCCCGGGGCAAGAATTGATAAAGCTTGAGTTTCCAGGGCTTTACACAGCGTATGACGACTACAGCGGAACAATGATAGCATGTAACTTGCCAAATATATTTGGTGATTATCACAACCTTGTTTGGGCAATCACAAATATTAAAGACTACTTCAATTTAAGAGAACAATATCAGCAACATATTAAAGATGATCCTTTAGTTAAATGGTTTTTAATTCCATTTGTAATAATGAGTAGTAATGTAAAAAAACAAGTCCCTGGATTTTCGGATATTCCTATTTGGGATAATGAATTGTTTAATAACAAAATATTATTTAATGCATTGCTAGAAGATGGCGCAGAATATCAACATAATTTATTTATTCCAACGCCATTTGATAGACTTGATGACAATTATTTCAAAGTTGCTTTATCGATATTCGGAAAACAAGCTAACTCAATTCTGGGAAAGACTACTCTTATTGCTATTTTTTCTACTCGAAGAGTTTTTAATAAAGTTAAAGAGCTGTTAGAGGTAGGTGCAGATATTAATGAAATAATAGATGAAAAATATGAGAACACTATCTTACAATATTTAATTGCATGTGAAATGCATAACTATGCTGTCGAGTTGATTAATTTAACTGAAAATATGCCTAAAACCACAACGAGCACAAAAAATAATTGGGAAATTGAGTATACTTTGCAAGATAAGCAGGGTAAGACTCCATTATTTTTTGCTGTTGGTTTAGGATTAACCAGCGTGGTAGAGAAACTTTTATCACTCATGAAAGGCACTGCAAAAAATAAACATATCATTGGCCTAGATATACCTGATCATAAGGGTCGTACATCAGTGATGATAGCTGCAGCGCTAGGGCGTAAAGAGATATTAGAAATGCTCATCAGCGCTGGATGTAACTTACTAGTGAAAGATAATCAAGGACGTGATCTGCTATGGTATATACAAGCACCGGAAAAAGAAATAAGAGATATATTGGAATTTCTTTCAGTTCATCCAGATCGCGTGATAGAAAGTACTTTCAGTAATTTATGCGTCCCTTCACGAGATTATGCCCCTTTGGTACTAGTAGATGATAAAGGCCAAGAGACCCCCATTATTTTGTCTCCCAAAGAACCTCATCTAACAATTTTAAGTGAAGCAATTGTATCCTTATATGAAAAACCAACTGAACCTTTTGAAGGTTGTCTTAATGAAGTAACCAGGCAATTTGTTCCAATGATGGAAAAACTACACCAGAAAATTACAGTACCTACGATATCTGAACAATGCTTGAGTAATCAACCAAAAATTCGTAATTTTGTGAGGGAATCTTTGCTTCGTCTAGTTTGTGTTTTTGGGGATATAGGAAAAGTAGAACAATATATTATTAATGATCAAGTAAATCCTAATGCCTGCGATTGGCAGAACAGAACTAGTTTACATTTTACTGTGATGGGTGAAGCGTTAGTGAAAGACTTTTTAGTGTTGCAACAGGTTGAGTGTACAATTGATACAATTAGAAATTGTATGGAAAATCATATAAAGGTACTTCTATTTTTATTAGAGCACGGTGGGGATTTGGCAATAAAAAATTCCAATGGAAACACACCCCTCTCTCTTTTTAACCCGTGATTCATATAAAGAAGGTATTACTGGAGTAGAAGCGACAAATATGCTCAAGCTATGCAAAACTCATCCAAAAGAAGCAAATTCCTTAGATGCTGCTGTAAATAGGATAAACATAGTTTAGCTACAAGCATTAACTAACTTATTTCAAATTTACTCAACAACCATCGACTAAAGTCGATGGGTTAAAATAAGGGACTGAAAGTCCCACCAAATATCGGCTAAAGCCGATTAATCTTCTATTTCAAAATTTGGGTTTTCCTTTCCTTCAAAATGATGCTCCAGGTACTCTTCAATCATCTGCTTGGTCAGCTCACCTGCTGTGACACAAATACCCTCTTGCCCAAAAGTGCCGTCCCCAGTACCTCTTTTTCAAGTGTGGGAACTCCTCAAACAGCTTAGAGGAGCTTCTCCCTTTGATTCTACGCATTATCTCAGAAGGACTAAGTGTCGGCAGCGCTGACACCAGTATGTGAATATGATCTTTGCTAACAACTCCGCGCAATATCTCTATCTCAAACATTGAGCAAGTTTGTCTTACCAACTCCCTCAAGCGTAACGCTATGTCACCTTTCAATACTTGATAACGATACTTCGTAATCCATACAAAATGGTATTCGATTTTGTACCTTGTATGTGGGCCCGTTCTATATTCTTGCATCCCCTCAGATTAATACAACTGCTAGCTGAAAGCTACCTGCCGAAGGCGGGGGTTTTAACTATTAAATAACATGTGGCAGCAGGTTTCTGATATCGTAGCTAGGAAGCTTGTGCACAAACTTCTTATTAAATAGATTTTTTCCCTTGAAGAAGTTGTAAGTAAATAAAAAATTCTCCCTGTCTCGTTGAAAAACTACTCAGTGGAGAATCATAGCTAGTATCTGAGCGGAAAATTCTCGGAGGTCTTATATAGATAAGGCCTCCGAGGCTGGTAATTAGAAAACGAAGCTTTTGAAGGAATCGCTATAGTGAAGTGAATTGCTTCTCTCGAGAAATAGTTAAGTCTCGATCAAAAAAATACACAAAAACTTCGTTCATTACATAGAAACAGGAAATCCATATTGATTTACTTTACTCCAAAACTGCTCTCAACGTCCTGTTGATTTACTGACCTGTCATGGAATGATCAAATTAACGACGATGCCCGTAAATAGGCTCCATCAAAACAGTGATGTGAGAAGGATATTTTTGCATTGCGCCCGTCATAGCATCTACAAATACTCCTGGCCAGAAAAGGATGACATTTGCAATTGTCCAAGCGTTGAAGCTTTGTCCTATCCCCACTTGTTTTTGAATATAACCTCGTCTTTCACAGTGAGCAACCAATGCACCTTGACCTTTTGTGATAATTACGGTGCCTGGATTGGAGTTGAAGATATAAGTATTATTTTTCCCATCAGTTAATGTACACATTGCACCAGGAATAACTTCACGAGTGCGAATATCAATTGCTTGCAAATTGATAGCTTGTGTTGTGCCCGATACAATCGTAGCGCAACCTGCAATACAGGAGGAAAAAATGATAAGGCAAGAAATGATCTTATAGAGTCTTGACATGCTGCATCCTCTTATTTTAATTAGATTTTATTTTCGTAATATAGACTGAGCAATAAATTCTCTATCTGAACGAAGTCATTGTTCCATTTAAAGCATCTTGTATTGCGCTTTCTGAATCTAACATTGATCGATTGAATTTTACGGTTACTTGCAAAGTAAGTGGATCTTTTGTCTATTTTGTTATTAATACTGCCATCCTTATTTCCTTATGCTTAGCGGTTAGATCGGTGACAACAGAATACCATAAAAATTAACTCAAAACATCACACTTGCGCCATACCCTTTTGCTCAGCCTCAGGCCCTTGTTAAAGTGACACTAAGCGTTTCCAATTGCAAAAATATCGACTCTAGAGCAGTATGTCAATACGTAGTGCTTTATTTTAGATAATGATGATGTCAACAACCCTCAGGAGCAAAAGCTCATACAATTTGTAGCTGAAAGATTATTGATAGAGGGAAGAGAGTGAGGTTTGTTAATTATCAAAAATAGTTTGTAAAAATATTTCCGCTATAGATTCCCGCTTGAGAGTTCTAGGATTCTTATGAATTCTATATCTATAGTTTTTCAGAAAATTATTTTGCTAAATAATGTTATGCCGTTTAGCAACAAGAGTCCTGGATTAATTCTCAGTATTTTTTCTACTCTATCTTGTTCTCCCTTGGCCACTTGCTCTAATAATTTGGCGAGTTAGTGGAAGTCTATTTAATCCTATTTAATTCGAGTTATTGGTAAGACCATGAAAAATTGAGAATCGCGTGATTTTTATTTTAAATTAACTCATTTAATAGTGAAGCATATTCCTTGATAAAAGGGTAATCCTTCACCCAGAATCATTATTTTATCCTTAACCCGGATATTTCAGTAGCATGTACACTTGAACTTGGATAATTAATGAATGCTATCTTGGAAAAACTTTCATATTGACTTGCAAATTTTTCCACATCGGGCTCGATTAAAGCCTTACAATCTGGTAAGCATGACCATTCCACAGAAAGATGGTGAAATCGGAATAAAGCTGAAACCAGCATTTCAACTACTGCTGCAGAACCACGTTCAAAAGGAGTAGCTTGAGCTAACCACCAATGAATTTTAGCTAATTTAAAAGTCAGTGACGCAACTGCCTTCTCATCACTTAAGTCTATGGGAGTATGAGTTGCCTCTTTAATTAAGTTATCAACATAAGACAAAATCATATTGATTATATTTTCACTTGTATGACGCCACATGGGCATTCCAATCATAAGGCTTGAAGTTAAAATCACTTCTTCGTCATTAATGTTTGCTTTAATCATGGCATTCACACCTAACTCGCCATCTTCAATGACGTAGCCATGGTATTGAAGTTTATCAGGATCATAATTTTCAGGAACAACATTGTTCAAGAATTCATTAAAATAAGAGGAATATCTTCCTGTTTGAGGTGTGATCATATTATTTTCTCTACTCTTTCCAAATACTTCGTAATTTTCTGTTCCACTTATTTTTGCAATGAATTTTCGCAAATTACCCAATTTTGGCAATGTTAAAGTTTGGACTTCATTTTTTCGAGATTTTTTCTTGCCAGAAGGAGTGTCTTGATCAAACCACCTAGAGGAATAATTTGATTTAAGCTTGTTATCCTTATCTTCTAGAAGTTTGAAAGCTTTATTTTGCAAAGCATCAGTAATGATAGAAACGATTTCATGGAAAATCTCTTTATACGATTGTTGAGTGATGCCGTCTCCATAATATCTTTTCATCATTTCGCAATCATTTGATTTTACTCCTGCTATCAGTTCAACTGATTTATTATTTGCTGTCTCTATATCACCTCGATTTCTGTAAAACTGAATAATTTCAATATCATTTTGAATATTGGCTATATTTAATAATTTATTTAATTGTTTAGCATCAAATTTCATGCCTATTTCTATAAAAGCTTGTGCAATTTTTGGAGAGTTTGTGTTTCTTATTTTATTAACTATTTTTTCATTATTTAGTATGTCCTTGCCATGATATTTTATGATCATGGGAATGTAAGGATTATAGAAGCTTTGAGAATTGTCGATAATGAAATTTTGCAGAATCATATTGTCTAATGATAATGATTTCACAAATATTTCTATTAAGTTTTTATCTTGATGGCGAAAACATCCTATTAAAGAAGCCTCAATAATATCATCAGGAAGCGAATTGATCGTTGGTTTTGTAAAAAAGAAATTAATCATTTTTGGAAGTCCATGTTTTGCTGCTGATAAGGCTAAGTATTTAAAATGATGCAGGTTTTCATACAATGAGGCATTAATGCTTTCTGGGGTTAATTTATTTTCAAGAAGCTTTAAAGGTCCTTCTGTCTCTTCAAAAAAAATATTTTTGGAATATTCTAAGTTCTCTGAACTCCAGGAATGTCCCCAATGGTCATTAATATCACAACTAGATTGTATGCTATAGTGACATAGCTTTAAAAAATAATCTGATTGTAAATAATTTATACTTATCCTCTTATCTATTAATGAAAGAAGATCATACATTTCATTTGAACGAATTAAGCAAAGTTTGCTTTCATTAATGAGTTTTAAAATCAAATCATTCTGTACAAATGGAAATTGATTAATAAAAGTAGCCAATGATTTAACTTTATCTTCTTTAATTAAAAATGATATGATCTTCATAATTTCGTCATCACTTTTCAATAAACCTTTTAAGCTTTTATGTTCATCAGTGATTATTTTGCAAATAATTTCATCGGAATATTCTTTTAACATTTCTGGATATTGAGAAAATCGATCAAGATCAATAGTAAACCCATGTTTTAGCAAGAGATCATATATCTTTGTATCTTTAATCAAGTGATTATTATACTTTAGTGTGCCGTTAATAATTGTATTGTTGTAGTCAAGTAATTTTTCCAAGATTAAAAAATAATTTTTATCAATTGCAGCTTCTGCAAACCTGCATGGGGACTTTGGGTTCACTTGTATTTTATTCTCTATGATAAAATCTACGAGCTTTTCAGCACATTCCTGTTCACCTTTCTCAATTGAAAATTCGAGCAATTTATACAAATTACTGCTTATTGTTTTTATTTGCTCTTTTTCATTTTCAATGAGATAGTAAAAAGCTTTTTTTTGTTTATAATTAATTAATAAGGCGGCAATCTCAGAAAAGTTGCACTCATCTTCATCAATGCCTTTATTAATGAAAAGATTTTTTATATTCTCTAGAACCACCTCCTGGGCAGAGCCAGCTTGAATTTGTTTGATTAGTTCAATCAATAAAGGATTTTTCGTGTTCATAACTGCCTCTTAGAAAATAATAAAAAAAATGCTTCTTAGAAAATTCCTGTGTTCAGCTATTTCTTTGCTTGAAGTGAGAAACGAAGCAATCTTAAGACCTCTTGATCAGCTTAGATGCTTCCGTCTTCTATCTTGCTATACTCGCGAAGCATCAATGACTTCGCTCATAAACTTGCCTGCCATGGGAGTTTTGTAAGAGTTAGATATTTTAAATTACAATTATTAATAAAATATTAAATATTATATTCATCGAGATATTGTGTTATAGGTTGCTAGAATTGCAGATAGATACAGTGCCTTTACTTAAAAATAATTACTAAACTCCTTACTCACATTGGGTTCAAAACAATTCAAATTCTCAATATATTTAATATTGTTTTAATGTAAATAATGTAAGATGCGAAAGGCTTATAAAAAATTTGCAAAGAAATTTCACCCTGACAGGGCAGGTTTGACTGAACCCGAAAAACGGGAAGCACATGAAAAATTTGTTCTTCTGCAATCTCATTATGAGTTGTTACTGAAACATTATAAAAAAATTGAATATTTAAATCTGGATGAATATCCTTAGCTTAAGCCTGAATTCACTCAACATTACAAATTGAAGATAAGCCATCTGATCCAGAAAATGAAAATACATGTTTCGTAATGTAGAGGTGGTAAGGTGTGGACGCTGAGTGAGTAGACCAGCGGAACTTCCCTGCCAATCTTTCGCAGTAGGGTCGAGAATTGGTGCGGTGAAGTATAGGTTTCAGCTTGTCAGTTTTCACCGTTTCCAGTTTTGTGCCCAGTAATTCTCGCCATCTTCCCGTTTCCAACTTCCGCCACGTCGAACGTAGCGTGCGTATTTCCAGCACTGCGCTCACCTAGTACCTTCATTATTTGACCTATCGTGCTGGCGACACTTTATACACATGCTCTACACATGTTATCTACACTCTTTTTCCACAAAGAGTTAATAGCCGCTATGCCATAAGCTGCATGAGACAACGCAATATCCAAATCATTCTCTGTTAGACTTCATAACTGCTTCTTTAAAAATAATGAAAAAAATGGTTCTTCGAACTAATTACAAATTCTTCTGCCGATTAAACTCCTTACTCACCTTGGGTTCAGTTCCGTTTAGAAGACTTAAAACAAGCTTATCAGCAACCATATTCAAATTTTCAAACGCCAAAATCCAATGATGTGAATCTTCCGTCTTATTAATTATTTTCAACTGATTAAAGTTATCTTTAGTCAAAGCGTATTTCTGACCTTCAATCTGAATAGTATGACTAGTGACCTTGTCGAAAAATTTTGGATTCCATTTCAATGCCAAAATTGCATTTTTTCGTTCTATTACTAATTGTTGTCCATTCTCAAAGTATTGCATAGCATTTGTAATCACTGGACAAATGCATTCACTATCTACATAAGGATCATTCTCTTGAACTTGGGTATCTGGATGTTTAACCATAGCATTAAATGGTTTGAGGTTACGATTTTTTGATTCAATTTGCAGTATCGTATCTAAATGATTAAGAAACTCATCAATTGTAAGCCCTAATAAGTTGCCAATGAATCCTGGTATATCATCTACACCATATACGCCTACTCTAAACTCAGGATCATCAAGATTTATCAATTGTGAGTGTTTTAAGGCTGCAATTGCTTGAAACAATTGGCCTGCTGTCGGGAGATAATGTCCGCTGCCATTATTCATAGAGACTATCTTGCCATTCTTAATATAGAGCTCGCCAGCACATGCAATATGTCCTCCATTCAAAATGGAAGTATGTTGGAAGAACTGATTCCTTTCGATAAAGAAACTATTCTTTTCATCAGCCACATATAATTGGTTATTCTTATCTAAAACATATAAATATTTCCCATCAGGTAATATCTTGCCATTTTTTGGATAGATGAGATCACCTGATTCATTTTTGCTAACCAGAATATTTTGTCTTTGATGCTCATTCAAATAAATTATTTGTGGAACATCATCATCTAAATTTTTATTTTTTTCCAAGAAGTCGACAAATGAATTATCACAGAATACTGACGCTTGCCACTCCGCATTTATGTGCTTACTCATTCTATGATAAGGATCGATGTGCTCAAGATAATAAGAGATATCCATATGTCCACTTTCGGAGAAATACCTAAGACCTTGAATAATCCTCTGTTCTTTTGACATATTGCAGTAGTCATATAATTTCTGATTTTTAACTATATCCTCAATAAAATGTATCGTCAAATTAATTATTTTAAATATCTTTCTGAGAATTTTTGCATGCTCATCAGTCAACAATTGTCTTTCAGATAGTCTTTCTAAAACTAGATCATTAATTTCATAAAGATTCAACAATGTTTCTATATTCATCATTGGGTTGGATTTTTCATATATTGCTATTTTATCCTTTAAATTTTGGAAATGATCACCATGCATTTTTGACCAAAATTCACAAGTTAACTCTTTTGTTTTATAACTATAAATAGCCAAAATATTTTCCATGTATGCAATGTTTTCATTGACATATTCATAATTTTCTTCGACAAGATTCTTATTGTTTTTAGCAAGATTCAAAATCCTAAGTACTTGTTGGCAGGTGAAAATAATGTGAGAGGTATCTTCTGAGTCAAGCGCTTTTTGTAATCTTTTTTGTAAGAATAGATGATAAAATGATATTTGACATCGAGCATCTCCAGCTAAAGCGCCACATAGGTAATAGGAATAGACAGTAGTGTCAGTCTCAATCTTTTCCATTTCTGCGATATTAGCCAAATAGGAATACCCTAAAGGAAAACCCTTTTTAATCGCTGCCATAAAACAATCTTTTGATGACATTTGCTGACTTAAAGCCTTTATAAAACTTGGCAGCCGATCAAGAAGTCCCAAACCATAAACATAATATAACTCACCTCGCCGAGAAGGAGGATAAGATTCAAAATTGAGTAGATTTCTAGTTAAAGATTCTATCCTATAATTCAGGGAGTCTTTCTGCTCCTCATTATTTTTGGAAGATTTCATTTGCCGTGATTTTTGCAGCAAGACATTTAAATAATAATAATCAAAAATTGGATTTACATTATCATCCGTGATTACATCCTTAAGTGACAAATATTTATCTTCGATATCGTGAAATTCATACTTTTTACACTTAATATAATGAGATTCTATCTTCATGGCATCATTTAATGCTTTTTTCAAGTCTTCTAAATAAAATTTTGACTCGAGGATATTTTCCTTAGAGAGGATCAACTTGTCTTTAGGGTAGTGGTCAATCAATTCATCTAAATATGATAGGCATTCAGAGGCTGTTTTAAAATTACCATATTGTAAATTATGGTTATAATTCATCAAAATAGCGTTTGACAATCCATACAAACCCAGTTGTCCCGCTTTTTTATAATATTGTAATGCAGCGATAAAAGTTGAATTATCTTGTAATTGAGTTGAATTAGAATGATTGTGCTGTGCTTCCTTTAATTTTATATCCCCTAGTCTCATATAGGCCTCTTGATTACCATTAATTGCAGCATCATGAAAACTTGCAATAGCTTGATTCAAGTTTTTTTCAACACCTAGCACACCGTCTTGGTGTATAATGGCCTGCAGATAATATAATTTTGCCTTTAATGGTTTTAGACGATCATATTTTTTAAAAATATGAGTTGTTTTAATCCATTCGATAATTTCTCTGGCATATGTAGGGTTTTTCGGAGGCTCTTTGCTCCATCGTTCTACTTGCTCTCTTAAGGCATCCAAAAATCTGGAGACATCAGCTACTCGACCTCCGCGAATGGCATACTCCAGTACACCATGAATAAAGTTATTCTTATAGAAAGAAGGATAAATCTCGATAAGAACCTGGGAAGCTCGCAAATTTCCAAGAAGCATGTGTAAGTTTTTCTCTGAATCATCGCCATTTCTATCAATTGAAAGTAATATATGTTCAATATGATTTCTAATCAGTTCAGGAATATCATATGTTTTATTAGCTAAAAACTTGTTAAGTTCATCAGCTTCATATGACATCACATGATATAATTCGATATATGAAACTAGTTCTATAAAAAACTGAATTTCAATGAAAATAATAGGGGGACTTGATTTTTCTATAATATGATTCATTAGTTGAATTGTTGGCATCCCTTTAATGTAAGGCTTAATTGCATTTAAATAGGTCTGTTCTGCCAATTTAGGATTCATAGCAAGTTTATTCTTACTCACGGGATTAAATGCAATACCAATAAATTTTTCATTACAAAAGTTACGAGCAAAACGAACAATTAATCCGGGACATTTGGTGAGTCGACGCAACTTGTCTTGATATTTATTTAAGGCTTTATTGCCAATCTGTATCTCATACTCCGCAGATAAACAAAGATGCATTCGTGGAAGCAATACTTCTGCTTGTTGTTGCTCGGTTAATTGTTCAAACCAAGCCTCAAAAGAGATTTCTTGTTCATAAATCTTACCTGTTGTAGGTATAATGATTTCTGAATTTGCTTGGCGAATTTTATTATCCTCATCAATAAAAAATAGCCCATCGGTTGAATCGACACCTTGTATTTTAGCCGATTTAAATTCGGCACTGACAACATTTCCAACTAAATTTATTTTCTCTTCAACAGCTAATAGGTCATGGCTGATTGGATAACATCGTGAATTAAAATCGCCGACAACAATAGCTATTTTCCCCTGACTAGCTTTTAGCAAATCACCAATTATTTTTTCTGTTACTTCTGGTGTTTCTTCATGCGGAAGATGAACATTATGCAGGACATATGAAAATGTGTGAGCGCCTTGATCGAGAGAATACTGGATATGCAATTCTTGACGTCTAGATTTCCAAAAACTTTGTGCAATTTCAATATTTTTCTCAAGCTGAATAAAGTCAGCATTATAAAATGATGCCTGTCCATAGCCATTATTAATATACTGCCAATTATCACCTAACTCTTGGCAAAGCATTCGTAAGGCATTTGGGAATTCTTCCTGGAACCATAGCTCTTGCATCACGATTATGTGTGGACTTTGTTGTTTAACCATCAAGACTATGGCTGCTTGCAACCTTTTTAAGCGCTCTGCATAGTCTTCAGGCATTTCTTTGGTAGGATAGAATCCACTTCCTTGATTTGGTACAAAAACATTATACGTAATAATGCGTAATGAACCCTGTTTTTCTGGTAAGATAAATAATCGTGGCAAATGATCCGATAACATGAGGGTCTTGTCATTATTGGTTTGCTCGGATGTTGCTAATAAAGCATGATATCGTTGCACGGTGCTTTTCTTCGCCTTATCGTTGTCCTGTAAATGTGGTTTGGAATACATTAGATACCCTCACGTTTAGTGTTTTCTATTTATGCATAAGCCAATTGTGCAATAATTGTACAGCAGCTTTGCAACCAAGCATAGACAGGTAGGCATATTTTATAATAAATTTCTTAAAATAATATTAAGAAAAGATAATTTCACCTCAATTATGAGGCAACGAATCCTCTTCTTCAGTAACACTTTTCAATGAGGCAATGCGCTATTAGATTTGTACTAGAACAAAAAATCATAAGTAAAATTGTTCAAGTTTCGAGAGCGACACTGTTTACAACTATTCATTCAAACATGAGAAAATATTGAGGAGTAGAATAATGTTAGACATTAAAAATGAAGTAATTATAGCTGAAAATAGAATACGTCCCCATATACGAGAAACTCCATTAGATTTCTCTTTACCAATTAGTAAAATCACAAATACTAATGTTTATTTAAAGTGCGAAAACCTCCAATATACAGGCTCTTTCAAGATTCGAGGCGCATTCAATAAGTTACTTTCTTTAACGCCATCACAATGGCAGCAAGGAGTTGTGACAGCTTCATCAGGAAATCATGGTGCTGCGGTAGCATGTGGCTTAAATAAATTAAAAATTCCAGGGATTATTTTCGTTCCTGAAAATACTTCTTCTACAAAAGTTGATAATATACGAAATTACAAAATTCCACTTGAATTTTATGCGACAGATTGTATGCAAACCGAAATACATGCTCAGGAATATGCAAAGAAACATAATATGGTTTATGTTTCACCCTACAATGATCTTCAAGTTATTGGAGGACAAGGAACCATTGCTCTTGAAATCACCCGTCAATTGAATAAAGTCGATGTTATATTAGTTCCAATTGGTGGTGGTGGATTAATTTCAGGCATTGTGGGATATATAAAATCTGTTTCATCTGAAACAAAAGTCATTGGCTGTTTGCCAGAAAACTCTCCTGTGATGGCGCAATCAGTTAAGATGGGAAAGATTGTTGAAATGGAAACATTACCAACTCTGTCAGATGCAACAGCAGGCGATATAGAACCGGACGCAATTACTTTTGATATTTGCAAAGAATTTGTAGATGACTATATTTTAGTATCTGAGCAAGAAATAAAAAATGCGATCATCACATTAATTAAAACTCAACATCTTTTAATTGAAGGTGCGGCAGGTGTTGCACTCGCTTCACTATTAAAACATGCAAAACAATTCCATAGAAGAAACGTTGTCATTGTTTTAAGTGGTGCAAATATTAGTTTAGATACCTTAAAAACAATATTGGATTAGTAACATGAGAATGAGAATTATCAATCTAAATCAAATATAAATTCCTTTTCGAAAAAATGCGCTCTTTGGGCCGTCGTTCCTCGCATGAAGGTTTTGAGCATTCTACACGGATTGTGCGGCGAGGAACGACGGCCCAAAGAAACGTTTTTGAAGAAAGTTCGTTTAGAGTTATTTCAAACATGTTCCCTTATTAGTTAGGGTATTTTTCATACGTCTTAGCGGCGGTCCTTGTTCTAAGTAATACCTCCTAAGTCTTTTCGTAAAAAATAAAATATTGAGTTTTTATCGAAGCCTCGGCGTTCAAATTCAACATAAAATCCGAGTTTTTTATAAAAATCAAGTGCCTCCCAGTCCATAGTATTGACTGCCATAAAATTACATCCACACTCTTTTGCAAGCTTTTCTGCTGACTCCATAAGTTTAGTGCCATAACCTTTGCCACGTAATTCTTCTGTCACCCAGAGTTGGCCAATAAAAAAACATCCATATACGTTATCTCCTCCACATCCACCGACGATTCGTTCTTCTTCATCACGGATGAAAAACGCGAAAAAATCGAGTTGGTTCATTCCTTTCTTTTGTTTGGCATATTCCATAATGCCACCATTAAGTATTTGAATATCATCTGCTTTTGGATTTTTCTCATAATTAATTGTGTATTTCATATTTCTTTTCTGTCAGTTGTTAGTAACATTAAATAGTGATTGTTATCTTGACTCTTTATGTGTCTGAAACCATTTCGTTCAAAAAATGAAACAGCAGAGATATTTTGCCTTAATGGATCAACCAGAATTGCTTTAAATCTGCCTTTAATATATGTTTTGATGAATAATTTTAATACTTCAGCACTAAATCCTGTATGTAAATAGCTCTCATTTGCAATAAATAAATCAATACCAACTAACTCTTTTGGATTGAAATCGTTAAATAGAGGGTGGTCATAGTTTACTATACTCTCGGGAAGATGATCTGTCACATGATAAAATTGGATGTAGCCAACAGGATTGTCATAATCGCAAATAATATAACTTGGGATAGATTCATCATTTATTCTTGGTAGATATTTTTTTTGAATCATCTTAAATGTATATTTCTCATTTCTTGCATACCATTTTAAAACATGTGGAACCTGAAACCATTGATGCAATAATTTTAAATCATCTTCCTTCATTTTTCTAAATATTATATTACGATCTTTCATTTTTCTCTTGTAAAATAAGAGTTAGTTATTTCATATTCTAAGATGTCTCCAGGTTGACAGGATAGATATTTACAAATCGCATCAAGCGTTGCCAAACGAATTGCCTTTGCTTTGCCCGTTTTTAAAATAGATAAATTTTGTTCGGTAATTCCAATGGCTTCAGCAAGTTCTTTTGAACGAATTTTTCTTTTAGCTAGCATGACATCTAAGTTTACGATAATTGCCATGATATCACCTATATTGTTAGTTGTTGCTCTTCATGCAACTTACACCCTTCCGCCATGATCCATGAGATTAAAATAATCAAAAGCGCAGTTAATAAAATTCCAATGTTTGTTTGATCTAGCGTAATTGCTGCATATCTATGATGAGGTGGATTATTCATTGTTAGCACTATCCCCATTATAAATTGATAGATAGGTTCAATGATCTGATCAATTAGCAAGGTATATCCAATATTGCGTATTAATCTAACATGATGAATAGAAAAAAATTCACGCTTTTCATATAAACCAAATAATTTGATTAATGTATAGAGAATAAACATCTTAACCATCATCGGTATTGCACTTACTAAACAGCCTAGCGTTTTTTCTTTATAACTAAGTGTATGCAATAAAGCTTTTTCAGATATCCCCTGTGGGGTATATAGGTGCATTCCACTGTAATTAGCAGGAATGGCATCGAGTCTAATGATTCCGCTAAATAATAAAAGCTCATTAGGCGCGTAGACCCAACTCATGATTAATAAAACTGGCAGCGCAATAAATATCATTTGAAAGATCAGTCTAAAAAATAAACTAACTCGTTGAATTTTCGTAGGTTGCTTTGACGTAAGAAGCATTTCATTAGCATGTGCTATCGTCGTTAAGCCTAAACAACTTAGCCCAATTATTTTCATTAATATTTTCATTATTGACCTCAAATTTTATGATATTTTTAAAAATAGATATCATCGATGATACAGGTAATATAAATGATAAATTATCGAGATACAATAACTATTTATTGTATATTATAATTCTTTAGGTATTATTTGCGTAATAGTACCTATTTGTAGCAGGTTAACCCCAAAAGATAAAACAATATCATAGAGCCTTTTGGTAGCCTTAAGAGAATTAACCGCATGCAATCTGTAGATGTAACAACATTTCAATCGAGTAGAAAAATTGATACAGAGAAAGAAGAATCGATCATCCTCTATACTTTTGATACTTAAACTCAATACTATGTTATTAGAGGGAAACTAATGAAAAAATGTATTGTTATTATTGGTTGTGGATTTGCGGGCTTATGGGCGGCCATTGGAGCGGCCCGTAAGCGCCATGAACTAGGCCAAAAAGATTTAGAAATTCAGGTCATAACAAATAAACCTTATCATGGTATACGTGTTCGTTACTATGAAGATGACCTAGCATCCACCAGAGTGCCGCTTGAAATTTTATTAAATCCTATTGATGTCAATTATCTGATTGGAGAAGTAACAGGGACAGAAGTAGAGAGCCAACAAGTAGAATTAATCATTGAAGAAAAAAAACAACATATAAACTACGATCGACTCGTGTTAGCGGCTGGGAGTCAGCTTTATGGGCCATCATTACCTGGGCTAAAAGAATATTCCTTTAATATTGATACTTTTGAGGCAGCTAAAAAGCTAGAGAAGCACTTATCTCAACTGCCTTATAATCATCCCAATGAGCCTGGTGCAAATAGAGTTGTAGTCGTGGGAGGCGGTTTCACTGGATTAGAAATTGCAACTGAGCTGCCGCTACGTTTAGAAAAGATATTTCAACCATTTCCCCATCTTCCCAAACCTATTATTATGATTATTGATCATAACGAAATTGCCAATAGTCTGGGCAAAGCGCCTCAGCCTACTATTAAAAAAACACTAAGTGAGTTAGGTATAGAAAGCATCACTGGGGTGACAATAGAATCTGTAGAGAAAGATAGAATTATCTTAAATTCTGGGAAAACTGTTGAAACGCAAACAGTCATATGGGCAGCAGGTATGCGTGCTAGTCCTCTCACTACCTTGTTGCCTATACAAAAAGATAATTTAGGGCGTGTATTCGTGGATGATTATTTGCGAATTTTTTCCATCAAACATTGCTTTGCTGCAGGTGACGTCGCAAACGCTAAAGTTGATGACTTGCATACGTCAGTGATGTCCTGCCAGCATGCTCGTCCCCAAGGACGGATTGCTGGTCATAATGTTGTTGCAGATTTATATCAAAAACCCTTAATTACTTATCGACAAGAAGCTTATGTTACCATTTTAGATCTAGGCGCTGGAGGTGCTCTTTATATGGAAGGCTGGGATCGTCATATCGTCAGTGAAGGGATACCTGCTAAGAAAACGAAATATGAAGTCAATCATTATAGAATCTATCCTCCTCTTACAGGGAATCCAGTTGATCTATTTGATGCAGCTATACCTATTATTCAGGCAGTGCCAGATAAATATCAGTCTTAACCTGAATTCAGTCTTAACCTAAATAATGAAGTAGTTTGATTTTTTCAATATTTATTTCATGCCAATCCGAATGCATGGCATGCATCAGGTAGTAGACATCTCGGAATATTTTTAATTTTGCTTGGGATTTTTTGTTTAATTCCTGCAATTATTGAGCATCAAAAAGATTTAAATCAACTTAAAGTCATTGATAGTACAAGTCCAAGATGGAGTTATGCTTTGGTAGTAGCAATCTTAGTGGGCATTATTGGTTTATATGCTTTAGCAAGTGCATTAGTAATCAGACTTGCCTAGAACATCATTTGTAGGACTGCAAGCTGAAGACCCTACAATTGCTTATTTAATGACACCATCGATGATGCACTGCCATTAAGTTAAGGACATTTCCTCTTCACCGTCGTCCCGCGACTTGTTCGCGGGATCCAGGATAGGGGCACTTCCCTAGATTCCGTGATCAAACCATCACCGGACGACAGATTGCTTAACTTAATAGCAGTGCATCGATGATGGGTTTCTCGAGGCTGCTTAAAAACGACTAAATGATGGAATCTGATTTTGTACCAATGTTTGTAACTCTGCGATATCTTCTCGACAAAAATGATTTGATAATACTTCTTCCCAGTTATCGTTATTTTTTAATATATTTAATATAGTATTAAAGAAATTACTTTCTTGAATAAATTTAAATTTATCGATGGGTCTTGGAAGATAATTGAAGAAAATTTCAAGATCATAAAAAGAATTAATTTTTTTATCAAATTTTGTCTTTTCTAAAAAGTAAAATAGAATTGAGTGATTTTGACTATTTGATTTATAGAATTGATCGAAAATAACCATAAAGTCTTCAAGGTTAGAATTTATTAGCATTTGTTTGCAGCTTTTATCCTCAAATAATAATACTAGATTATCGAAAGATAATGTGCTTAATTTCCTAGAAAGATTCTGCTCATTACTAATTAAATTCGTATCATAATGAGTATCATGATTTCTTTCTTTCAATATGCTTTTTTCTAATTTAGGATAAGTATTTATTAGTTTTTCAATTAATTGGTTATCAATTTGATCGTTAGATTTGCAAATAGCCATCACTTCTTGTATATTGCTTTTATCTAATATGTCGTTCGTTTTCGTTAAAAATATGTCGCTTTTATTAATGAGATTTTGTACTTCTTCCAGGGAGAGATTCAGATACAGTTTTACAATATCATCTATTCGGTTAATATGTTTAATACATTGATTAGTTTCAATAATTGATTTTTTAAGATCTTGATCTGAACTTTTTACCATAAAAATAATGTCGTCAACAGAGTGGCAGATTTCCTTTTTAAGTAAGACTTCTTCTAAAAAGAATAATTGATTATGTGGCGGCAGTGTTTCTAATAGAGTAATTAAATCTTGTTTATCATTTACTAAATCAATATGCTGTACGGCAACTTTTAGTTTTTGTTCTTGGGGCAATAAATAAACATCACAATACAACGAACACATCGACTCATTTTGGCTGTCAAAATATTTTTTCAAGCTATCTTTTAAAATTGGATGAGTTTGTATGAGCTGTCGTATTAATTTATAATTGATTAGTTTATATTGTGCACAACTCTTATAAAAATATCTCGAATAGAGCTTGTTTAATTTTGATGCTTGATCAGAATAATCGAGTGACTCAGATAAAATAGTATTCAGTTTATTTGAAATATCCCTATCGCTAATCATTATTTTTTTTATCATATTTCTTGGAAAATAATCAAATAATTGCACTATATTATCTATATGGTTGATTAGCTCAATACATTGTATTTTTTTAAGAAAATGTAAATGATTTGCATCATTAGGAGAGGGGAATATTGTTTTCATCATTAATAGGATGTGATCAAATGAATGGATAGTATTTAAACAGGCATCTTCCATAGCGAACGATAAGCGATTATTTAGAGATAACGCATTCATTATTGAAAAAGCATGGTCAAACGTATGGATGGTATTGAGGAGGGTTTTCTTTATAACAAACGATAAACGATCCTCTTGCGGTAATAAATCTATAATTGACATGACATTATCAGACGTATGTAATATATCTACAACAGATAGTAAATCATTATCTGAAGAACTATTGATAATGAATTTTAAATTATGCTTCTGTAGATAAGAATATCGACATTCTTCTGGTAAAAGATTGATAACACTCAAAAGACTATTATTATCGTGATTATTTGCAATGATGCTGACACATTTTGGGTGATTGAGAAACATTTCCATTTCTTTTTTATTCATCATGCTTAATATCATAACAACGTTATCAATATGATTTATAATATTTATACTTTTCTCATTTTTTATAAATAATTGTAAAAATTCTTGTCTATCCTGTTCCGTTAAGTTTTTATATACATATATTAATGAGGCCATACTTTGTGTTTTATCGGCAAGGTTAATAATATTCTGCTTTAGCTCATCTTTCTTGAGTTCATTATTAATCTTTAGATAAGAATTTATATATTGTATGATTAAGGCGTCTGGAATATTTATTTTCGGTGTAAAAAAAGTTAATTTTTCTTTATCTTTAAATGTACTTTTTAATGTTTTTAATACTTTTGCTTTATTGTATTTTTGTTCTTTTACTGTCTCACACGTAATAATGAACTGTTCAAATAAATTATGATTATAAACTGTAGATCCCCTCTCAGGATGAAATTGTGTGCCGATGACAAAAGGGTGATGTCCTTTCACTTCAATTGCTTTTATCGTATTTTCCTGATCTTTAGCAGCAAAAACTAATAGTAAATTATCTCCTAAAAACTCAGAATCAATCATTTGTTTATGCATACTTAATTCTTTTGAAATAATTTCTGTACTATTTAGCTTGAAATGTCCCTTATGGGTTTTTTCTTGTATAATGGTATTTAATTGAGTATCAGCTAAATAAATAACGTCTTCTTCTGAATACTCACGATTATATGATGTTAATTTGAGACCAAGGTAAACGCTAATAATTTGATGACCGCCACAAATTCCTAAAACAGGTATGCCATTTTTTAGAGCATATTCAAATAATGCAAGTTCAAGTTTAGTACGTCTGTTATCTTCTTGGGAGAGATCAGGAGAAGGAAGATTGTTATTATAAAAAGCAGGATGAATGTTTATACTATTCCCAGGTATAATCAATCCATCATATTGTTCAAAATATTTTTTGATTAATTGATCAACATAAATATTATGTGGAGTAGATGTGGAATGTTGAATATAATTTACTCCTTCTTGAAAGGGTTCAATAACAATTGAAATATCATTTTGTTTTTCTGAATATATTTTTTCTATTGTGTCTATTGCCCTCCCTATTGAGGTCGGGGCATAATACTCATTTACACTGGTGCCAATACGTATCGATGATTTTGCTTTCATATTTCCTCATTAATTAATATTAAAGTTATATATATAATACGATATAATTATTAAGGTTTAATTAATGAGTCTTCGATGGCAGCGCAAAAATCGCCTTGTATTGGACAAAAATTATGAGTCGGTAACTCTTTGATAAGTATTGTTATTTTGTTGGTCGAAAATAAGCAGTAGCTGCTAAGGAACATGTCTAAAGTAACTCTTACAACTAGCGCCCGGTTGGCATGCAGATTTAAAAGAACTTTTTTCGAAGAAATGCGCTCTTTGGGCCGTCGTTCCTCGCATGAAGGTTTTGAGCATTCTATACGGATTGTGCGGCGAGGAACGACGGCCCAAAGAAACGTTTTTTTGAAGAAAGCTCGTTTAAAGATGCTTGCCAAATGGGATGCTAGTTGTAAGAGTTATTTCAAACATGTTCCATAGTAAAGAACGGCGGAAGAGAAACGGCAGAAGGGATTTAGCGCTATTCAATGATTGATTGTTCTAAAACTAACGCCATCTTGTTTTCTTGTATTAATGAAAGGTTGTAATGTACTCGTATGAACAGTTGCCAATGGTGTATTACCAATACAGCTATAGTATTTAAGAAAAATATTCAGAAAATTTATTTTGCATAAAATCCAAATAAAGCTAATATTTCATTTTATGCAAAATAAATTTTCTGAATATTTTTCTTAAATACTATATCTAACAGCTTTAATTGACTAGCATCACATCGGATACTCGCTTTCTGCATATTTTCAAGCAAATATTGGGTCGCTGGACAAAAGGTGCCCATGGAGTTATTTGGCGCGTGAACCTATACAATCCTTTGCAGCAACTAAATTATTATTCAAGTGAGTAAAACTCCAATTAGGCCCAGCCAAGGTAAATTGTTTTTTTTGCCAAAGGTAGGTACATAACCGTAATTTTGTTTTATCGTAATCCATATTTCCACCAGGATAACTCATAAATCGCAGATAGGTTTTTCCATTTTTTTCAATAGCAAATGGATCAGCAACATGCAGGTAAAAGCTACTACCCATATCTCCGCCGGGAATTAAATTATTAACGATAACTTGATCCAAATTAGCCTTCACAAGATGACCAGCAATGAGTTTGTAAACATTCACTGTGTTAGCATGCATACTGCCACCTGTTGAGATCAATGCATACTCAATCGCACCCTCATTGCTAAAATTTCCTTTGTAAATCTCTATTCTTTCATTCCAACGATCATATATGCTTCCATTATCAGTCAATTTTAAATCTTCGAAATCCTTGATATTGCTTTTATTCATCAAGTCAAGGACGCGTTTTTTCTCATGAATATCACAGGCCAAAATAGGTACTGAACCGATAGGTGGTTTTTGTATTTGTTCAAGTGATTTGAAATAATCAATATCAATTGTATTAGCAGCCATAACTGGTATGCTTATTGATAAGAAAAAGCAAGTCATAATAAAACCCAGATTCAATTTTTTGCACATCTAAGTATCAACCTTATCTAATTTTTTTATTTAAATTTTTGAATCAATTTTAATTGTTTTGTTTTCTACAAACAGACGAATGTTCATGATCACTTTTTTTTGCACATTTTTGCCTAATATCAGTTAGTTAAAAAAGTATAATAACGGTTGAACGCATCTATGTCAAAATATAAATTTAATTTTCAGCGGCTCCCGTTGAAAAAATAGATGAGAAATTTTTTGGTGTTATTGGTGCAAAGAATCAACGATTGCTTGTCGACATATTAGGTAATATTACTGTTTCACGTTACTTTAAATTTTTTTCAGATTTAATTTCTTCTTTCATTTGATTTACAGCTTGAATCAGCTTAGTACCTTTTTTCAAAAGGTTTTTAGTATTACCATGAACAGGAGGAAAAAATAATGTGTATTTTGAACCAAGGTATAGCTTCCAGTTTGCGAACGTTTTCAAAGTTAGCTATGAATTATTTCGTTTCTCGATAAAATAAATTGTAAGTGAATGCTACATTTTCATCTGATGTATTTTCAAGACAGGCAATTTCTAATCCAGACTCTTTAGCTTGTTGTAGGAGCAACTGCCGCATGGTATGTCTGTGATTATTAGAACCTGAGATTTGGTAGATATCTGCAATTGAGTCATAATAAACAATTATTCCAGCACTGACAGCTTGATTATTGACATAGCTTAAATAAAACTCAAAAGGATCGTCATTGGTATAAACGCTGGCCAACCAATTATAATAATTTGTTAAGTTTTTGTTGTCTTTTGCTTGTAATTGGATAAACTGTGACCAGTCTTCAATATTTTTGATTATTTTTAATTTAGCAAAATTGTTTTTTTCATCATCAAGCGAATTTAGGTCCAGGTAGCTTAAATAAACTTTCTTATCAGGTATTAAGCCTGCTTCAAGTAAAAGAGTTCCTAAATTTTTGGGTTCATCATTTTGACCTACAAACCAAGCAAAAGGCAATTTGTGGTTATTAAAATATTTTATTACATTTTGGATTTTAGCCACGCTGTCACTTTTTAAGTGAGTATCAATGACATTATTTAAATCCTTACTAGGAAGGGAGGTGTTGTTAGAAACATAATCGGGCGTACGGATAAATTCGATTGCTGGAATATATTGGGAAAAATGAGTTTTCATGATAATGAAATTTGCTTCGATGGCTTGAAAAACTTTTTCAGGTGTCCACTTTTTTGGTTTATTATCAATTGAGGTCTCATATTTTAAAACTAATTTGCCTGGCCAGAATTTAGCTTTTGCATCCACTGAGCGAATGAAACTATCTTTCCCGAGGATATACCTGCAAATATCCTTACTAAAAAGTTTTGCCAGATTCTCTTTTAATTTTGTATATTGGTTTGCTTCTTCTTGGTGAGCTATTAAGTAGTCTCGGAAACGCAAGTGGCGTAGGACTTGTGGGTCATTCCTTTCGAATATAAGACAATGATATCTCAAATTATTGACTATTTTATGGGTAAAATAACTCATATACGGAATAATGCCACGACGCAGGGGTTGATATCCTAATGCGAGCAATTTTTCTTCGATGAGTTTAATGTCATCAAGATTTTTAGCCTCAAGGAGTATATCGATTGCTGGCTTAGCTGCCATATTGGGTATTGATGTGCTACCTATGTGGTAAATCCCACATAATTCAGAGAACAGTAGATGCTCAATTTCTTGGGCTTCTTTTCTATAATCCTCTACCCAGGATGGATTATATTTAACCACCTCGACAATTCTTTCTTCCATGTTTTCTCTTTAATAGGCATCCATTATTTTTAAGTATTAACTATCTCTTTCAGAGCAATGATGGGAGCAGTAAATAACGTCATTGATTTCAACACCATGGCCAATGACTTTGCAATTGCAATGATGACAAGATGGAGCTAATTTGGCTATAGCACATTCAAAGCTATCAAAGTCGTAGTTGTTATTTCCTAATGAGATATTGAAAGATTTATCATAATCATTACCGCAGACTTCACATCTAGCCATGTTTTTTCTCCCTTTTTTAAAAATTAATAACAGTATAGTTAATTAAATTATTGTTTTTGAAAGAATCTGGCTTTTCGTCTCCTCTTCGCCGTCGCACTGCCATTAAGTTAAGGGCATTTCCTCTTCGGCCGTCGTCCCGCAATTTCGCTGTCATCCCGCGACTTGTTCGCGGGATCCAGGATAGGGGCACTTCCCTAGATTCCGTGATCAAGCCATCACCGGACGACAGATTGCTTAACTTAATGGCAGTGCTTCGCCGTCGCACGGCCATTAAGTTAAGGATAATTTCTCCTACCGTCATCCCGCGACTTGTTCGCGGGATCCAGGATAGGTCACTTCCCTAGATTCCGTGATCAAGCCATCACCGGACGACAGATTGCTTAACTTAATAGCAGTGCGACGTAGTGAGAGCCAATTGACGACAGGCCCTAGTTGAATTACAGCCCGAATTGCCACAAACCTTAAAAAAGGCTATGCGGTACCAAGAGTACCTTCCTTATACCTTTCGGCTAATGCCTTTTGTCAAATTACCTATCCGCTATCTAGTGAATTTATTCCTAAAAATATTAAGGAAACATTAATTTCTATTGGATTGAAACCAAAAATAATATACCATCTCTAATTACCTTACTTCCTAAAACTTTTCAATGGAGCTATAAAATGAGTAAAGAGTTCTTAAAAGCTATTTTTGAACATCGGACAGAGGAGGCAAAGAAATTTCTTAGAGATCCGAACTTTGATGTTAATTGTGCCATTCCGAGTAAAAGTTTTGGTACCATGAGTGCTCTGGAGCTTGCTGCGTTTATCGGAGAAATCGAAATACTATCTTTATTGCTTAAACATCCGAGAATTAAATTTGGCGAAGCTGAACGTACACAAAGGACTCCATTGTACTTTGCTGTGGAGCAAAATCAACTTGAAGCTTGTAAATTATTACTTCCGTATTGCTATTCCTTAGCCGAGACAGATGATTATAAAATACCGTATTGCTTGGCAAAGGATAGAATTTACCTTGCGAAGACTTCTTCAGAACGTGAAAAGGCAACTCAAATAGCCGACCTCTTGAGAAATTCAACTTATTATGCAGCTTGTGCTGCAGGGTATTTAAGCATTGTTAAGCAGGTGGTAGCAGATGGGAATGTCAATATAAATTATATTGGTGATTTTGGTAATGCTCTAATGGCTGCTGCCTTGTTTTGTCGCGAGGGTGTCGTGGATTATCTGCTTACTTTACCTGGTATAGATATACATTACGCTGACTCCAGTAGTATGTCTATTTTGCAAAGGCTTGCTGAATCTAACTGTGAAGTGATTAATAAACAAATTATTCACCACTTCAATTATTATTCAGGCGACCAGCCTACTGAAGCCGCCTCTATTGCGAAAAAATTAATAAAGAAAGGAGTAGACATCGATTATCGTAATTCCTTTGGGATGACTGCAATTAGCAGAGCCGTCTCATTTAAAAGATTAGATTTGGTTAAAGTTTATGCCGAAAATAACGCTAACTTAGAATTTAAGTATTCATTGCCCCATCATCACTCGGGAGAAGAAACTGATAGTTTACAGCTAGCATATTTTTCATCTCGTGAAATATACTCCTATCTGAAGGAGTTCATCTCTAATAAAAAAGATCATGCTTTTGATTCATCAAAGAAGTACATAAATACTTTCTTGGAAAATAGACCCAAGCCTAAGGGGCAAGGAAGTTATGATTTTTTTGCTCAGGAGAATGTAAATGTCTTTAATTAAAGTCGAATTCATTTTCTGGGTTTTTCATAGGCTCTTTTAAATCAAATTTATATATAAAGGGTATGGCCTCCAGTTTACTGCGAATCCTATCAAGTTCAGGCATGGGATTTTCTTTAATTAATGTATTAAAATCTTCAACAATTTTATCCTGGTGGCCATTCAACAATTCATTTTGACAAATTTTCAAAAATTCTTGAAGTTTGGGAACAGCATCCTTAAGTGTAGTTTGTGCCTCAGAAGTTAATTTAATCGAATTTAAAACAGCTAAATAGGATTCATCAGTTGATTCACAAACATTCTTTTTAGACCAATTAGTTAAACATTGAGACAGATTTTTATATTCTATTTCATTTTTATCTTTAATTACATCCAGTAGGTTTTTAACCTCAGTATTTACTTTTGAAACCTTTTCTTCTATAGGGTTACATATTGCATCCTGGACAACATGAGGCATCTTTAAAATATTGGGAACACCTTCTATCATGCCAGTACTTACTGAATCATTAAATTTGTCCTGAAAAATTTCAAGCTTCCAGCGTCTTGCTTTTTCTACAGGAGACAGTTCTTTTCCATTTGGCTTATTAAGCATAGTAGGATGTGAATAACTCATTCTTTTTGTGAGTTCACTATCTACAGATAAAGTATCTTTTGATACTTCTTGAGCAACACCTGGGTGATCAATCTTTTTGCTTGCTTCAAATTCAATGATTTCCATATTTGTATTTAATCCTTTCAAATACTGCTCCCTAACAAGCGAATCTTCCAGATCAATAAACGTATGCTGGCGACGAGTTTGCTCAATCCCTTCTGGAGAAAAGCGGTATAGCAACCTTTCTTGTGATCCATTGCGCCATTCTTCCTCTTCAAGGCTACTAGGCTGAAAATTGTTTAGTAGCTGTATAACCTTAGCAGCTTTTTGGTAATATTGTTCCAGCCAATAATAAATAACTCTCGCTTCTTTCTCGGTTTTAGCATATTTCAAGAAGAATTTCAGATCAGCGGAAGCTGCTGAATCTATTAAAAAATGACCAATTGACATAAGCTTGTGAGTTGGAAGAGGCTGCTTTAATTTCAGCAGAAGTTTATTTAACTTGGTTAACTTTTCATAAAGTTTAAAGGCTTCTCGGACCTTGATAAGATGAATATAACGCTTAAGTTCAGCAATTTCATCGTCTTCTGCTTCCTCTCGCCTAACAGCTTCCAAAAATTGCTCAAATTCTTGGTTCTGCAGAAATAAGCAACGAGCAACTTCTTTTAAAAGAATCGAAGCCAATATTTGATAATATATCGAATTGGGTTTGCCAAGTTCTTGTATTAACATCTGCTTGCTTAAGGGAATGTTCAATCTTTGAAGAATTGCAGTCACATTAACAGGAGTAGGACAAGTCAATGCCGACATTAAAAGGGAAATTTCATCAAAATTAATAGCTAACAGCCTTTTGTCTACAAACAATTTTCTATCTAATAAATTTATACCTATAACCATCTCTATACACCACCAACCTTAAAATTGAATTTAGTAACTGAGAGTATATTAAAATAACGTAAAATAGTATGTAGGAGATTAGAGACAAGTTATGTATGAAAAAACTTACAATAAGCAAATTTATGCGAAATAATAGCTTCAGCTAGCAATAAAAAAGCGTATGCCTTTCAAATATAAATAAATTCTTAAAATTAAGGCAATAATAATTTATTTAATTTTAGTAAATAGTGTTAGTTCGACGAATCACTGCCATTAAGTTAAGCAATCTGTCGTCCGGTGATGGTTTGATCACGGAATCTAGGGAAGTGCCTCTATCCTGGATCCCGCGAACAAGTCGCGGGACGACGGCGAAGCACTGCTATTAAGTTAAGCAATCTGTCGTCCGATGATGGTTTGATCACGGAATCTAGTGAAGTGCCTCTATCCTGGATCCCGCGAACAAGTCCATAGGTATCTACACAAGTAAGGAAACCTAAGCTAACATATTTCAGCTCGGAGTTTTTAGTAAGATAACAGCCTCATGTAGCACTTGCAGCTACCCCCTCTCCCGCGCAAAAAATCTTTTAATAAACAATAAGTTATTGCGGGAGAGGGTTGGGGTGCTAATCTATGCACACATCTTTTTCTTGACATAATGGCACTCCTAATGTAGATACCCATTTTTCGCGAGCCGCCATCCTCGACATATCGATGCAAACTCTATTTGTCCATTAAGCATTGTAATTGGCCCTGGAGGGCTTTCAGAGGCATATCCCTTCCAACCTCCTAACCGGGCGATCATCCAGGCCACCCACGCCAAAGTTCTTATTGGATAGGGGTTTTTCTGTTTCTTCGTTTTTCCCTCAGCCGGGGTTGTATTGCAATCAATACATTAATTTCATCTTCTTCAAAGACATCTGATGCAGGACGATTTGTTTTACTGTCCTCTCTGGCTAAAGTTAACTGCATTGTTTTTACCGCCGCACGAAGAGCTATTATGGCTAACTTTGTTAAACTTTCTCCTGTTTCAACTTGACTGGTTTCAATTTGAAAACCTTGTTTTTTTATCGTCCTAAATAGTTGTTCAATATTCCACCTAAGACAATACCAATTGATTTTTTCTTGAGCCTCTTCAAACGAGTTGACTGAGTGTGTTGTCAGTAATCGCCAATGAATTGGCTCTTCATCTCCAACAACGCTTTCGGGTAATTCCCTGACATCGATCACAGTCAATTTGACTGTTTTGGGGGCACTTTTGTCAGAACATCCTTGTGGCCGTTTTACTTCAATTTTTCCATAACGCACTTCTAATTGAGCTGTATGAGCACTACGTTTGTTGACACGTTTATTTAACTCGACCTCATAGACTCCAGCTACATCTAATGTATCAATGTAATCAAATAGTAATTTCCCATTAGCCAGACGGCGATTGTAAGAAGATCGGGTTAACAAATGTGTTTTTTCGTCTGGAATACGATACCACTCTTCATAAATATCACTTTCCCTATCTGCAATTATTGTTACAAGTGTGGCTTTTGCCAAGGTGATTTTGCTTCGCATAGCCACTGTTAGCCAACGATAAGATTCTTTTTCTTCAATAAGCAGCTTTTGATAATCATTGCTGGTTTTTTTCTTTTTTGGCTCTGCTTCATTACCTTCAACTGGCTTTACCTCGCGCATCCATGTATGGATATCACCCAGTCCCAAGACAGTGCCACTTTTCGCTTCTAAAACTAATAGCGGGTGCAGGAATAAACCATTTTGGTTGGGATTACCTAACGGTCCTAACCCAGTTACTCGCTTTGCATGGGAATCATAATTGAGTTCCGTCGTGTCTTGTATTGCTAATACGTGGCAACCTGACACGAGTTCACTCGTCTTTTTGCTTGCCTCTTCAATTAATTCTTTCACAGTTACCTTTGGATTTGCAAGAAAACGACCGAATCTTACCTCATTAGCGTAAGCGATCAAGCAACCCCATCTTTTTTTAATTTTATTACTTTGCGATAGTACTGTTTTCAACTATAAAAGGTAATAAAAGATGGAAGCAATAGTCAAACAAGTTAAAGGATCGATGCAATCAGACGTTATAGAAGATGAGGCTTATTGGAATCATCATATCGATCAGCATAAAGTAAGTGGACTATCTAAGAAAAAATATTGTGATTTAAATAGTATTAACTTTAATCGTTTTAATTATTGTACCCGTAAAAATAGAGAAAAACCTTCGTCGTTAATTGCTGTTAAAGTTAAGCCATCAGAAAAATATTTAAAACAAGCAACAACATTATGCACTTTGAATTTTGGAAACGGAAGTTATTTACAGATTCATGATGTACAGGCATTGTCTATTATTTTGAGGGAGGTGCAATAATATGCTTTTGACCTTCAATGCAGCTATTTGGTTATATCCGAAACCAATTGACTTTAGGAAGCAAATAGATGGAATTGTTTTGCTTGTAGCTGATCATTTGCAATTAAATCCCACATCTGGACAATTATTTTTATTTCGTAATCGCACAGCAAATAAAATAAAGATGCTATGGTGGGACAGGAATGGTTTTTGGTTATGTTACAAGCGCTTAGAAGAAGGTAGACTGATATTCCCACCACTATCAAATCAAGCGGTTGAATTAACGCGCGATCAATTAAGTTGGCTACTATCAGGATTAAATTATCTGGAGCATCGGTTGTTACCAAAGGTGAAAGCGTCAAATTTTTTTTAAATTTATGTATAAAAAATTCTATTTTTATAGTATAATTTTTACATTCTTATTAATGTGAATGTGTAATGGATTCTGTTGAAATTATTCAATTTTATGAGAAAAAAATTACGGAATTAGAGACCGCATTCGCCCCGCTTGCTCAACAAAATATTGCTTTACAATCTGACTTAGTCACTTATCAAAAACGTTGCGAACAATATGCTCAAGCCTATGAGCAATTGCAGCATCAGTTACAGGAATTATTGCGCTATCGTTTTGGAAAGAAATCAGAACGATATATTGAAGATGATATCAATAAACAAATGAGTTTGTTTGATTCTGATATGAAAGCAACTGACCCAGTAGAAGAGAATGGCGATGATGAAAAGGAAACGATTACTTATCAGCGCAACAAGCCGAAGCCATCAAATAAAGCGCTGCCAAGACGTATTGAAATTATTCCTGCGACTGATGAGCAAAGACGTTGTACTTGTGGGTGTCAAAAAGAAGTAATTCGCTATGAGACAAAAGAAATATTAAATTATCAACCAGCAATATTTGAAATCATCGAGCAACGGCGTGAAGTAGTTGCCTGCAAAAAAGGATGTGATGGTGCCATCATGACAGCCCCATCACCGTTGCAAGTATTGCCTAAAACGATGGTCAGTGAAGCATTCTTATCATTTCTTATTGTCAGTAAGTTAGAAGATAGACAACCGTTGTATCATTTGGAAAAGCAACTCATTGAACGTTATGGTGTGGATTGTTCACGTCAAGCCATGGCTGGCTGGATGATTGATCTCATGGCTCCGATGCAGCCGCTTTATAATTTATACAAAGACCAAGTTATTGAATACGATGTAGCGGCTTGCGATGCGACAAGCCTGCAAGTGTTAAGTGAACCTAATCGTAAAGCGGAAACAAAATCTTACATGTATTGTATGCGTGGCGGAGAGCCTGGCAAGGAAGTTGTTTTATATGATTACAATGCCGAGAATCATAAAAAATTTGTGACAGACTGGTTTTGTGGATTTAAGGGCTATCTTCATGTTGATGGGGATAATTTTTTTGAAGACATCGCAGAAGTTCCAGATATTTTTCTGGTCAATTGTAATGCTCACGCACGCAGAAAATTTGAGCCTATTGCCAAAAGCACAAAAGGAAAAGGCTTGGCAAAAGAGGCCATGCGCCGATATAAAGAACTTTATAAAATTGAACGTAAAGCAAAAAATGAGGGAATGTCGGCAAATGATCGTTATGAATTACGTCAAAAAGAATCAAAGCCTTTGCTAGAATCATTTAAAAAATGGCTTGATGACAGTTTACAAACTGTTTTACCACAATCTCCTTTAGGGAAAGCAATCAATTATTGTCAAAATAGATGGACTAGATTAATTCAATTTTTAGACGATGGAAGGCTGGATATCGATAACAATATTACCGAGCAGAAAATTAAGCCTATCGTAATTGCACGGAAAACTTTCTTTTTGCTGCTTCAGTTGCAGGCGCAAAAGCGTTATGCATGCATTTTAGTTTTATTCAAACAGCTAAAATGCATGGACATGATCCTTATCATTACTATCTCATCATTCTTAAAAAATTGCCAAACTGTAAGACAGTGGAGGACTATGAAAAGCTCTTGCCTTGGAATATGAATCCTGATGGTAGCAATAAAAATGATACCAGCTAATTACTGTGACCAATAAAAGTAAAAATTCTCCCATTCTGCCATTAGTTTAATGAAAAGCATCTAGGATAACAGCACGTAGTTCGTTGATCGCTTACTCATTAGCTCTATTCCCTCCAATTTTTCTTAAGCAAACACAGCATTTCTCTATCATCCTTCGAAAAAAAATTGCGCCAGTCTTTTGTATGCGCTCATCTCCAAAATTTCCTAAGCTAAAATCCATGACTTAATCCACTCCATAAAAACACAATATTGACAACTCTTTGTATTTACTGCGTTCTATTTGAGTTTTCAAGCAAAATATACTCCGTATCGCTATTTGCTTTACCATTTAAAAGATGTGTGCATAGATTAGGGTTGGGGTGAGGGCAAACTCTGCTCCCAACTTTGCCCTCACCCCAACCCTCTCCCGCTGGTAACTTATTGATTCTAGCAAAAATTATAGCGCGGGAGAGGGGGTAGCTGCAAGTGCCAGCAGCCGGAGGTTCCTTACTTGTGTAGATACCTATGGAACAAGTCGCGGGACGACGGCGCACTGCCATTAAGTTAAGCAATCTGTCGTCCGGTGATGGTTTGATCACGGAATCTAGGGAAGTGCCTCTATCCTGGATCCCGCGAACAAGTCGCGGACGACGGCGAAGAGGAAATGCCCTTAACTTAATGGCAGTGGTTCGACGAATCTAAGCAGAGGTGGGGTGGGGTGGATTAGGGCCACTGCCATTAAGTAAAAGTCATCGCACCTTGCGCCGTCGTCCCGCGACTTGTTCGCATGATCCAGAGAATAAATGGCGAGGAACGACGGCCTCAACATTATTTCCAAATTGCTAAAGAACAAAGAGAAGCGCGAATTAGTTAATAAAATTTACATGATTATAATAAAGAGGTATTTTGTAATTTTGTACACCCCCTTAAATGAAGAATCACAAGGAGTAGGGATATGAGTAAAAAAATTGGAGTATTTGTAGGGAGTCTTCGAAAAGAATCGTTCAATCGTAAAATGGCGAAAGTATTAATTTCACTTGCACCTGATTTACTTAAGCCAGAGATCATTGAAATTGGTAACCTTCCTCTTTATAATCAAGATCTTGATGATGAAAACAACTCTCCTTCTGAATGGGTAGCCTTTCGTGAGCGTATAAGCGCTTGTGATGGTGTTTTATTTGTATCACCGGAATATAATCGCTCAATTCCCGGCGTGCTCAAGAATGCAATCGATGTAGGGTCACGTCCCTATGGCAAAAGCGCTTGGGAAAAAAAACCTGGCGCAGTCATTACTGTCTCTCCAGGTGCAATTGGGGGATTTGGCGCAAACCATCATTTGAGACAATCAATGGTTTTTTTAAATGTTCCTTGTATGCAACAACCAGAAGCTTATATAGGGCAGGCAGGTACTTTGTTCAATGCTAATGGTGAAATTGAAAATGAGACAATTCGTAAATTTTTACAAGCTTTTATGGATGCATTTGCTAATTGGGTAAAAATTTTTTGTAAACAATGACTACTGCACTATTCGTAAATTGTTGTTTTTAAAGGCACGTCATTTCCGATATTTGACCCAAAATGGCTTGGGCACTTGCAATGACGACGTATCATTGCCATTAAGTTAAGCAATCTGTCGTCCGGTGATGGTTTGATCACGGAATCTAGGGAAGTGCCTCTATCCTGGATCCCGCGAACAAGTCGCGGGACGACGTAGCGGGAGTCGCGGGACGACGTAGTGGGAGTCGCGGGACGACGTAGCGGGAGTCACGGGACGACGTAGCGGGAGTCACGGGACGACGTAGCGGGAGTCACGGGACGACGGCGAAAAGGAAATGCCCTTAACTTAATAGCAGTGTGACGACGTATCAGATGAAATTAGTTACCGAAAGACTTGATTATCGAGTATTATCCCTCTTTCAGTAGGTTATAAGCACCTCAAGTAGTTACGGCAACTTTAAGTTTGGGCGATATTCAAATGCATAAGATACTTCCATTGTATATAGGCCTACGATATATTCGCGCTAAAAAGCGTAATCAATTTATCTCTTTCATTTCCTTGGTTTCAATGCTAGGGATAGCATTAGGTGTGACGGTATTAATTACAGTACTTTCTGTCATGAATGGCTTTGATCATGAGATAAGTGACCGCATTTTTAATATGGCGCAGCAAGTTACTATCAGTAATTTTTCCCAAAGTGTCCCTAATTGGCAAAATCTGACGCAGCAAGTAAAAGTGAGGCCATCTGTTGTAGGGACCGCACCCTTTGTGACTGGGCAGGCTATGTTAGCCAGTATGGGGATGGCCAAACCAGTAATTGTTACCGGGATAATCCCGAAAGAAGAGAGTAAAGTGTCACAACTGTCTTCGAAAATGACTCGAGGCAGCTTTGAAAACCTTCAACCTGGAAAATTTCGAATTATTATGGGAGAAGCTCTGGCTGAGAATTTAGGGCTAGTGGTGGGTGATAAAGTTACAGTTTTAACAACAGATGTGAATGTCTCTCCTATTGGCGTAGTGCCACAATATAAACGATTCACTATTGCAGGGTTATTTCGTGTTGGCGGTGGTTTCCATTTTGATGAAAGCGCTGCCTTTATTGAGATGCATGATGCCCAGAAGTTATTTAAATTACAAGATAATGTTTCTGGACTTCGCTTGAAGGTTACCGATCTTTATGCTGCTCCTAAAGTGACAGATGAACTTCAGCAGGCTTTGCCTAATTATTTTGTGGGAAATTGGACGCAGGAATTCGGTCCTTATTTTAAAGCCATTCAGATGGAAAAATCGATGATGTTTATCATCTTAGTCTTAATCATTGCGATTGCAGCTTTTAATCTTGTTTCAACATTGGTCATGGTGGTGACAGATAAACGCTCTGAAATTGCTATTTTAAGAACACTGGGTGCAAGTCCTAAAACGATTATGGCTATATTTATGGTGCAAGGATGTATCGTGGGAGTAATAGGAACTTTCCTTGGTGTAACTGGAGGTATCTTGCTTGCCTTTAATGCTCCAAATATAGTGGCTGGTATACAACACCTATTTCATGTGCAATTAATTTCTTCTTCAGTATATTTTATTGATTACTTACCTTCACGTTTGGAATGGAAAGATGTTATGCAGATTTCACTGGTTTCTTTATTTTTAAGTCTAATCGCAACTATTTATCCTGCATGGCAGGCGTCGCGTACTCAACCCGCTGAAGCATTACGTTATGAGTAATCATCCTCATCCCCATGTATTAGAATGTCAAAATATTACCAAAATTTTTAATGATGGCCGTTTGAATGTTGAAGTCCTCCGCGGAGCCGATTTAACTGTAGGCTCCAGGGAAATGATCGGAATTTTAGGTGTCTCTGGAGCTGGAAAAAGCACTTTTCTCCATATCCTGGGTGGGCTTGATGAACCAACAAGCGGTAAGGTATTGATTGCAGGTATAGATGTTCATAAGCTGTCAACAGCTAAAAAAGGCTACTTACGGAATCACTATTTAGGCTTTATTTATCAATTTCATCATCTCTTGGCAGAGTTTAATGCCATTGAGAATGTCTCTATTCCTCTTTTGATTCGAGGTAATGCACCAAAGGAAGCACAGGAAAAAGCAAGGGCTATTTTAGAGAAAGTTGGACTTGCAAATCGCCAACTGCATCGTATTGGCGAATTGTCTGGAGGAGAAAGGCAGCGGGTTGCAATTGCACGTGCTTTAGTGACAGAACCTGTCTGCGTATTGGCTGATGAACCCACAGGCAACTTAGATAAAAAAACCGCTATGCAGGTTTTCGAATTAATGCTGCAACTTAACGAAGATTTAAAAACAAGCTTTATTATAGTTACCCATGATGTGTCATTTGCAAATCGGATGCATCGTACCTTAACCTTAGAGCACGGTTTGCTTAGAAACGAGCTGCTTCCTGAGGATAAGCCATAACTAATTTTCTGAAAAGCTATACGCAACTAATTACTATATTGTTTTAAGCAAAAAATGTTGGCTTAATTCTTTTTATTTGAATAGAAAGAAAATATGCCAACCACTATATTATTATTTTTTGCGGGCATTCTTACAACAACTCTTTTTAGCCATATACCGAGTTTTTCAATTTTAATTCCTATTTTCATATGCTCTATTTTGGTTTTATATATTAAATCTGGGTTTATTACCTACATCGCTACCCTGTTTTTAGGATGTGCCTGGGCTTTAATTTATGCGCACTTTATTTCTAATTGGACATGGCCTCATTCTCTTGAGAATAAAGTAATAAAGTTAGAAGGGGTTGTTGCTTCTTTACCTGATACCAATGAAAACAATACTACTTTTAATTTCGAGATTGCTAATTTGCAAAACAAATTTTTCCCCTTAGGAGTAAAGTTATCTTGGCATAAATGTAAGTCGTCATTGCATATCGGAGAAAAATGGCGTCTTTTCGTTAAGTTAAAACGACCTCATGCACTGCGGAATCCAGGAAGTTTTGATATCGAAAAAACTTATTTTCAGCAACATATCTGCGCGCTAGGAAATGTCATTACTTCTCCTAACAATTGTCGCTTGAAAGCTGCATCTGGACAATTTATCATTCAACGAGCGCGTGAATGGCTTGTCAATAACATCCCTCAAAATATAAAAAACAGCCCATTTTTTGGTATTATTGTAGCACTTTCATTAGGTATTACTTCTAAAATATCTATTTCACAATGGCAAGTATTTAGAGCAACTGGCACTAATCATCTTATCGCTATTTCTGGTCTTCACATTGGATTGGTAGCTGCTCTTTCATCAATATTAATGAGGAAATTATGGGGGAGATTGCCAAATGCAGCTTTAAGGATGCCAACTAGTTATGTACAGGCACTCAGTAGCCTCATAGCTGCAATAATATATAGCTTGTTAGCAGGTTTATCTGCCTCGACTCAACGTGCATTAATTATGATACTTGTCACCACACTTGCAACTTTAACATGCAGACAGCTTTCTACCTTTAGAGCACTTGTGATTGCCTTGGGTATTATCAACTTAATTAACCCCTTTACATTTCTTGCAAATGGCTTCTGGCTATCTTTTATTGCTGTTGGCGTTTTGATTTATGGAATGAATGCAAGATTAAATTCAAAAGGAGCCTGGTATCATTGGAAGCCTCAATGGGTAGTTTGTATCGGAATGCTTCCAACAATCATATTTTTTTTTCAACAAGCTAGCCTTATATCACTACCATCCAATTTTTTAGCCATTCCCTGGATCAGTTTTCTGGTAGTTCCTTGCTGTTTACTAGGGATAGCATTATTACCCGTATCGAAAATGCTATCTGCTACTTTGCTGCAAGTTGCAATATATTTGTTGCAATGTATTTGGTTTATCTTGGAAAGGCTTGCTGGATTATCCAATTTAATTTGGCATCCGTCATTTCAAAATGTTTATCATATTGTATTAGCAAATATAGCGGCTTTTATTACATTACTACCCGAGGGGATGCTAAATCGATTTGTTGCATCGATTTGGTGTTTAGCTTGTTTTTTAATGCCAACGCAAGCGCTAAAACCTAATCAAGTGCAGATAGTCGTTTTTGATGTAGGTCAAGGTCTAGCTACCTTAGTTCGCACTGCACACCATACCATAGTCTATGACACTGGAGCCAAATTAAATGCCAATTTTGATATGGGGAAGGCGGTAATCATTCCTTATTTAATGCGTAAAGGAATTAAAACGATTGATCTACTGACGGTTAGCCATGGAGATAATGATCATATTGGTGGTGCAGAGTCTATTCTACAAGCCATTCCGGTTCGCCGTATCGTGACAAGTGTTCCAGATCGCTTTAGCAAGCAGAAGGCATTATTCTGTACTGATAATATTGAATGGCAGTGGGATGGTGTAAAATTCAAATTTCTGTCTCCTCCCGATGCTCAGCATTTCGTTGGTAACAATGCTTCTTGTGTCCTTAAAGTAATCAATGGTAAACAGAGCATTTTGCTTACAGGAGATATTGAAAAGAAGGCTGAACATCTATTAATAAAGAATCATCGCCATGAGCTTAAATCAACTATTTTACTAGCACCCCATCATGGCAGTAAAACATCTTCTACTTATCAATTTATTAAGGCAGTTTTGCCTAAATATGTCATTTTTTCTTGTGGCTATTTAAATTCCTATCATCATCCCCATAGAGTCATTGTGAATCGTTATGAAGAGAACCACGTGTCATCCTTCAGTACTGTTTTAAGCGGAGCAATCATCATGACTTTATCGGCTGATTCTGATATCGTGACTTATGAAGAATATCGCAAAAATCACCATAAGATTTGGCATAAAGATTAGGAAGCTAGAATGACAATAAAAACATTGCAAGCATTAAATCAAAATGATTCAGCAAAGATTTATCATCGATTATTGAAATCACTCAAACCCTATTGTTTGATATTTACCATTGGTATCATTGCTACAGTCATTGAATCTGCATCAGAGGCTGGCTTTATTTCTCTTATCAAGCCGATTATTGATAAGGGCTTCATTGCGCGTGATACACAATTCATTCGCTTATTGCCATTTATCATCATAATCGTTTTCATTTTTAAAGGTTTTTTTAGTTTTTTATCGAGTTATTATGTTAATAAAGTAGGGCGTCGTGTCATTACTGATTTTCGCCAACGCATTTTTGACCATTTATTAAAAATGCCAGCTGCTTTTTATGATAAACAAACTTCAGGCCAACTACTTTCGCTATTAATATACAATGTTGAACAGGTTGCTGAGGCAACGACCTTTGCTTTATTAACTGTGGTCCAAGAAAGTTGCTTGATAATTGGTTTTATTGTTGTGATGTTTACCAATAGTTGGCAACTGAGTTTATTGTTCCTGATAGCCACTCCATTAATGGCCTGGATTGTTCGATATACCAGTAAGCGTTTGCAAACATTAAGCTCAAATGTACAAAAAGCGATGGGACAAGTTTCCCATGTTGCTGAAGAAGCCATCGAAGGATATAAGGTAATTAGAACTTTTGGAGGTGAACAATACGAACGAAATAAATTTTTGCAAGCAACAGAGCTAAATCAGCATCGTGAAATGAAAATTATTGTAACAGACACCATTGGTTCCTCAATTGTCCAAATTTTGGCAGCCATCCCTATTTCTTGTATTTTATTTTTAGCCATTTTGCCTTCTCTTAAAATTTCGGCCGGAAGCTTTGTGGCAATTTTGAGCGCAATGGTTCTTCTTCTAAGACCTATGAGACGTTTAAATCGAATCAATAATACTATTCAAAAAGGGATTGCTGGTGCTAGGAGTATTTTTGAGCTGTTGGATAAACCTATTGAAGAAGACCAAGGAAAAATCAACTTGGATCGAGCGAAAGGGGATATTGAATTTATTGATGTCAACTTTCAGTACACTAAAGATACAAAGCGAATACTGCATAATATTAATTTTAAAATTCAGGCAGGTGAAACCATTGCTCTGGTGGGGCGATCGGGTAGTGGTAAAACTTCATTAGTTAATCTTTTGCCTCGATTTTATGAAATAGATACCGGAAAAATTTGTATGGATGGTGTTAACATACGAGATTACCGCTTGGGTGAACTTCGCCGCCAATTTGCCTTTGTATCGCAGCATGTAAATTTATTTAATGACACTGTTGCAAATAATATAGCTTACGGAATTTTTGAAAAAGTTTCTCGCCAAAAAATTAAAGAAGCTGCACAAGCGGCTTGTGCATTAGAATTTATTTCACAATTACCCAAAAAATTTGATACATTGATTGGAGAAAATGGCGTATTATTATCAGGTGGTCAACGACAGCGTATTGCTATTGCACGGGCTATTTTAAAAGAAGCGCCTATTCTTATTTTAGATGAAGCAACTTCTGCACTCGATACCGAATCAGAACGTTATATCCAATTAGCTTTAGAAAAACTCATGCAAAACAGTACTACTATTGTTATTGCTCATCGCTTATCAACAATTGAAAATGCTGATAGGATATTAGTAATTGATAATGGCATTATCTTAGAATGTGGTACGCATCAAGAACTAATAATGCTTGGTGGACATTATGCCAAGTTACATTCCACGAGATTTTCAGAAAAAATTTCCACTGAAGAAGCATGGGTATGAAAGTTGTGGAAAAACTATGGTACTCAAAAAATATATTTTCTATTTTGTTACTTCCTTTTTCCTATCTTTACTTGATTTTTTATTCTCTGCATAGATTACTTTATCGTTTGAAAATTAAAAAAATATTTTATTCACCTATTCCTGTTATTGGAGTAGGAAATATCACCGTGGGAGGAACAGGTAAAACGCCATTTACGATAGAGCTTTCTAATATACTTTTACGAGAAGGTTATCGCCCAGGTATTGTGAGTCGAGGTTACAAAGGCAAATCAAAATATTATCCACGAATTGTAACAATGGATTGTGATCCTTCTTTAGTGGGGGATGAACCTGCTCTTATTCGAATGAAAACAAACTGTCCAGTGGTAATTGCCCCTAAAAGATCGCAAGCAATTCGTTTATTGATAGAAAAATATGATTGTAATGTCATTATTTTAGATGATGGTTTGCAACATCATGCTTTGCATAAGGATTTCGAAATCATGTTGATGGATGAAGCGAGAAAATTTGGCAATGGCTTTTGTTTACCAGCAGGTCCTTTACGTGAACCTCTAGATAGAATTTCTAGATTAGATTTTTTAATTATTCATGGCAAATCAACAGACAGCTTATATTCGATGAGCTTAAAGGCTGAAAATTTCTATAACCTTTTGGATACTAGCATTACTTGGAACTCACAGCTATTTAAAAATAAAATTATATATGCTGTTGCCGGAATTGGACATCCCAAGCGTTTTTTTACCAGCTTGCAGTCTCTTGGCTTGCAGTTTATTGAGAAAATTTTTCCAGATCATCATAATTATAAAGAAAAAGATTTGATATTTTGTAAGCGTGAAGATTTACTCATTATGACTGAGAAAGATGCCATTAAATGTAAACAATTTGCCAAAGAAAATTACTGGGTGCTTCCTGTTAGCTGCGAAATAAATACTAAATTTATCGAAGATTTTTTAAAAAAATTAAAACGATAAATAACCGTTTGAAACTATGCTATTATACTATTTATTACTGATATAAAGGAAGGGATGTGCCATGCCAAAGATACCAGATTTTTCAAAATTTGATCTACAGAGCATTGTTAATAGCGTTAAATCCATTATTAACCCTGAGCCAACTACACCAAAAGTTGCAGAAGGTGATCCAATTGGAACGAAAGTTGTGCAAATAAGCACTTTATTGCAAAATTTAACTCACACTCATGCACAGGCAGCTAAAGATTTAACTGAAGTTAATAACTTACTTAATGAACTTTATAAAGATCTTGAGGTATTTCGCAAACTGGAAGCCGAAATGAGATTAAAGCAACAAGCAGAAGCCAGAGCTGCTGCTTCCACACAAGATCCGCAATCAAAAGCAGAAACTACCCCTCATCCCACTTCGACAAGTACAAGTTATAAAAATAATACAGGTGTAGGCGAACCAACGCATGAAAAAATAGAACCTACAACGACAGATACTTCTGTTCATACTTCTGAAGATGAAGAATTAAAAAAATAAAGGCAAGAGAGGGACTTCTAAAAAGGAGGGTCTTCTAAGAAGTGAAGAGAATGTTTTGAGGTTGCTGATACTGCAATGGCATTCGATTAAGAGCGCTGGCCAGAAATTTGTTCAGGGTTCCATTTTTCTCGCAGCTTTAAATATATTTTATTTAAAATACCTTTGGTAAAACTTATTATTAAAAATATGTTGTGAATCATAGGATAGCTTGCAGTCAAAAATGTGTGTACAATTGCCGTACATATATTATACTATATAACGTTAGTTCGACGAATCTAAGCAGAGGTAGAGTGGATTAGGGCCGCTGCCATTAAGTAAAAGTCATCGCTCCTTGCCGTCGTCCCGCGGCTTGTCCGCGGGATCCAGTTCTTACAGGCTTCCTGGATCCCGCGGACAAGCCGCGGGACGACGGCAGTAGAGATACCTATCCTTAACTTATAATATGGCAGTGAGATTATATCCCTCCGCCTAATCCACCCCTACCTCTGCTTAGATTCGTCGAACTGACGTTATATAGCAAATATGTAATCAAAGAGGTAAACTCAAATGCCAACACCCATTAAGCAAGAAAGAATTGATTTAAGAGCTACTCATGAGGTCAAAGAAGAATTAAAACGAGCAGCTTATCTATCGGGAGAGAAGTTGAGTGCTTTTACACTTAAAGCCGCTCAGGAAAAAGCAAAACAAATCCTTAGTGAGAAGGAGTCAATCACTCTTTCTGATAAAGAAAGAGATAAATTTTTTGCTTTACTTGAAAATCCACCTGAATCTAACACAAAGTTAAAGAAGGCCATGAGCAAATATTTAAGCAATAAAAAGAGCTAACTCATTGCAAATTGAAATCCTAAGTAATCAACATAATCGCTCTGTTTTTAACTGTGGCGATGCAGCTCTTAATGATTATATCCAAAAATATGCTCTTCAGGATATTAAGCGGAATATTGGAAGAACTTTTGTTGTTGTTCAAGAGGATGCACAGGAAATAATTTTAGGCTTTTATACTATATGTGCTGGAAGCATTAACTTCGAAAATTTATCTCCAAATTTGAAAAAATTACCTAGATATCCTATTCCAATAACTCGAATAGGAAGATTAGCTGTTGATATTTCTATGCAAGGAAAGGGTATAGGTGAATATCTTTTAATGGATGGTTTACATCGTAGCATGGGTCTTGCTGATGCTCAATTAGGAATTTTCGGGGTAGTAGTTGATGCCAAGCATGAAAAAGCTAAGAGATTTTATAATAAGTATGGGTTTATTGAACTCACCAACTCACCTTTAACATTAATTATTACTATCCAACAAATTAGAAATAGAATTAAGTAATTGCGTTCAAGAATTATTTTCGAAAAAACCAAAGCAGTAATGAAATAATAACACTCAGAATAATACAAGTCACAATTGGAAAGTAAAAAGTAAAATTCTTCTTTTTAATATAAATATCACCTGGAAGCGAACCGATTCCTAGTTTTTGTAACCAAGGAAACAATACTCCAACGAGTACTAAGAAAATACCTAAAATAATGAGCACCTTGCCGATTCCGAGCATCTTTAAGCATCCTATAAATAAGAGGTCACACCCATTTAAATATTGTTACAAGAATTTATGTCGTCAATTAGCTCCCACTACGTCGTCCCACTGCCATTAAGTAAGGGTTTTTTCTCCCCTATGTCGTCCCGTGACTTGTTCGCAGAATCTAGGATATATGCCACTTTCCTGGATCCGCGAACAAGTCGCGGGACGACGGTAGGAGGAATTATCCTCAACTTAATGGCAGTGCTACGTCGTCCCACTGCCATTAAGTTAAGGGCATTTCTTCTTCGCCGTCGTCCCGCGACTTGTTCGCGGGATCCAGGATAGGGGCACTTCCCTAGATTCCGTGATCAAACCATCACCGGACGACAGATTGCTTAACTTAATGGCAGTGCTACGTCGTCCCGCGGCTTGTCCCATAGGTATCTACACAAGTAAGGAAACCTAAGCTAACATACCTCAGCTTGGAGTTTAAAACATCATAATTCAGTGAAATTCAGTGGAACTATTGCTCCGGCTGCTGGCACTTGCAGCTACCCCCTCTCCCGCGCTATAATTTTTGCTAGAATCAATAAGTTACCAGCGGGAGAGGGTTGGGGTGAGGGCAAAGTTGGGAGCAGAGTTTACCCTCACCCCAACCCTAATCTATGCACACATCTTTTAAATGGTAAAGCAAATAGCGATACGGAGTATATTTTGCTTGAAAACTCAAATAGAACGCAGTAAATACAAAGAGTTGTCAATATTGTGTTTTTATGGAGTGGATTAAGTCATGGATTTTAGCTTAGGAAATTTTGGAGATGAGCGCATACAAAAGACTGGCGCAATTTTTTTTCGAAGGATGATAGAGAAATGCTGTGTTTGCTTAAGAAAAATTGGAGGGAATAGAGCTAATGAGGTAAGATTCGGTCGTTTTCTTGCAAATCCAAAGGTAACTGTGAAAGAATTAATTGAAGAGGCAAGCAAAAAGACGAGTGAACTCGTGTCAGGTTGCCACGTATTAGCAATACAAGACACGACGGAACTCAATTATCATTCCCATGCAAAGCGAGTAACTGGGTTAGGACCGTTAGGTAATCCCAACCAAAATGGTTTATTCCTGCACCCGCTATTAGTTTTAGAAGCGAAAAGTGGCACTGTCTTGGGACTGGGTGATATCCATACATGGATGCGCGAGGTAAAGCCAGTTGAAGGTAATGAAGCAGAGCCAAAAAAGAAAAAAACCAGCAATGATTATCAAAAGCTGCTTATTGAAGAAAAAGAATCTTATCGTTGGCTAACAGTGGCTATGCGAAGCAAAATCACCTTGGCAAAAGCCACACTTGTAACAATAATTGCAGATAGGGAAAGTGATATTTATGAAGAGTGGTATCGTATTCCAGACGAAAAAACACATTTGTTAACCCGATCTTCTTACAATCGCCGTCTGGCTAATGGGAAATTACTATTTGATTACATTGATACATTAGATGTAGCTGGAGTCTATGAGGTCGAGTTAAATAAACGTGTCAACAAACGTAGTGCTCATACAGCTCAATTAGAAGTGCGTTATGGAAAAATTGAAGTAAAACGGCCACAAGGATGTTCTGACAAAAGTGCCCCCAAAACAGTCAAATTGACTGTGATCGATGTCAGGGAATTACCCGAAAGCGTTGTTGGAGATGAAGAGCCAATTCATTGGCGATTACTGACAACACACTCAGTCAACTCGTTTGAAGAGGCTCAAGAAAAAATCAATTGGTATTGTCTTAGGTGGAATATTGAACAACTATTTAGGACGATAAAAAAACAAGGTTTTCAAATTGAAACCAGTCAAGTTGAAACAGGAGAAAGTTTAACAAAGTTAGCCATAATAGCTCTTCGTGCGGCGGTAAAAACAATGCAGTTAACTTTAGCCAGAGAGGACAGTAAAACAAATCGTCCTGCATCAGATGTCTTTGAAGAAGATGAAATTAATGTATTGATTGCAATACAACCCCGGCTAGAGGGAAAAACGAAGAAACAGAAAAACCCCTATCCAATAAGAACTTTGGCGTGGGTGGCCTGGATGATCGCCCGGTTAGGAGGTTGGAAGGGATATGCCTCTGAAAGCCCTCCAGGGCCAATTACAATGCTTAATGGACAAATAGAGTTTGCATCGATATGTCGAGGATGGCGGCTCGCGAAAAATGGGTATCTACATTAGGAGTGCCATTATGTCAAGAAAAAGATGTGTGCATAGATTAGGGTTGGGGTGAGGGTAAACTCTGCTCCCAACTTTGCCCTCACCCCAACCCTCTCCCGCTGGTAACTTATTGATTCTAGCAAAAATTATAGCGCGGGAGAGGGGGTAGCTGCAAGTGCTACATGAGGCTGTTATCTTACTAAAAACTCCGAGCTAATAGTATGGACCCTGCCCCCTTTAAATAGGCTTCTTAATGAGCCAGAATGATGACTTAATTTCATTCAAACAAGAAGGAGAGTCCATATGAAGAATATTAAAGTATTAGGAATTGATTTGGCAAAAAATATTTTCCAGTTACACGGTGTAGATCATAAAGGAAAGTGTATTTTGCGTAAAAGGTTAAGTCGAGAAAAATTGATTGAATTTGTATCTAATCTTCAACCTTGCATAATAGCGATTGAAGCTTGTGGAGGGGCTCATTATTGGGCAAGGCTCTTTATTGAAAAAGGGCATGAAGTAAGAATGATGGCACCACAATTTGTCAAACCCTATATGAAATCCAATAAAAATGATAAAAATGACGCAGGGGGAATAACAGAAGCCAGCACAAGACCTGAAATGAAGTTTGTTCCGATTAAAAGGATAGATCAACAAGATACACTCTTACTTCATCGTGCTAGAGAATTAGCTGTCAAACAAAGAACGGCACAAGCAAATCAGATACGCGGATTATTAATGGAGTATGGTATTACCTTGCCTAAAAATATTGCCTCTTTAAAACAGTTGCCTGAAATTTTAGAGAAAGAAGCCAATAAACTAACACCAAAATCAAGTGAAATATTTAATCAGCTCTATGAGCAATTTAAAAAATATGGATTAGAAGTACAAAGATATGACAAGGAAATAGAGGGAGAAGTAAAAGGAAGTGCGATGGGTAAAGAAATTATGAAAATAGAAGGGATAGGTCCTGTGACAGCTTCTGCATTAATAGCTACGGTAGGAGATCCGAAAGTATTTAAAAATGGGCGAGAGGTTTCAGCCTGGTTAGGTCTAGTACCCAAACAATATTCTAGTGGAAATAAGATAAGGTTATCTGGGATTAGTAAGCGAGGAGATAGCTATATCAGAAAATTGCTGATACATGGGGCAAGGTCAGTCGTAAGAACTTGTGAGGGGAAAAATAGTAGACGTCATATCTGGTTGTTGGAAAAAAAGAAACAAGCTGGTTACAACAAAGCAGCCTGTTGCGCTTGCTAATAAAAATGCTCGAATTGTCTGGGCAATGTTATCAACAGGCGAATGTTATCGAGTATCAAAAGCATGTGCGTAAATATGAGGGGTTGCTAACGCTACATAAATGTAAACATTCATTTACGCGTCGGCTTAAATTTAACAAGAAATTTTAATGAGTCCAGGAGATTGCTTTAGATAAACAAATTGATAGCAAAATAGGTAAGACCGGCTCTTTCAAAACCTATTAACCTCAAGGGCCATAATAGGCCGACGAGCTGATGAGGAGGAAGAGCGCAAATACTATCAGGGCTCGAGTGGACGTAAATCACTCAACCGATATACCAACAAAATACCCCCTTCTACAACCCAATCAATAGATCAAAGACTGAAGTGACTGTTATTGATCCAAGACATCCACTTTTTGGTCGAATCTTTACTGTATTATCAATGAACGATCCTGATTTTAGCCAAGGACATGTTTATGTGGTTTACCGCGAAGGTATTACTCTACGTATTCCTTTCTCAGCCACTGATATAGCTGGTAATTTTTGCATTCCATCAACCAAGCTTACCGTCTCTTCAATAGAAGAGCTGGTCACTTTAGCACAGGAGTGCAACATACCATGTCATCCCATCCTGGTGAAATCTGGCAAAGATTGTCACCAGCAGAACAACAAGAAGCCCTAATTCAATTAATATTAACCTGTAAGGAAATTATTGATGAAATCAGAATTAATAACAAGTCAACATCTAGCCAACAAGGCTGTCATTTACATTCGACAATCAACACTCCATCAAACCATAACTAATCAAGAAAGTTTAGAGTTACAATATGCACTCAAACAGAAGGCTACCGAATTAGGTTGGCCCTCTGATAATATAGAGATCGTTGATTCAGATTTAGGATTAACAGGTGCATCTATTGATCAGCGTGAAGGTTTTAAAGACATGCTTGCGCGAGTTGCTTTAGGTCATATAGGAATTATTTTGTCTTATGATGTAACGCGTTTATCTAGAAACTGTTCCGACTGGTATCCACTTTTGGATCTGTGTGGCTATCGACATTGTTTAATTGCAGATCGTGATGGTGTTTATGATCCAGGCACAGTCAATGGAAGACTTTTATTAGGATTAAAAGGACAATTAGCTGAAGTGGAACTTAATACGATTCGAGCTCGCTTAACGGCAGGTTTATTAAACAAAGCGCAGCGTGGAGACTTAGCTTTGCGATTACCTGTTGGACTAATCCGTAATGCTTATCATCAAGTAGAAAAAGATCCTAATTTAGAAATTCAAAATTGTATTTCTCACATCTTTGATACTTTTTTGCTTGTAAGGTCAGCCCACAAAACAGTACGGTATTTTAATGAAAAACAATTACGCCTTCCTCGTTATGATCGTTTTCGTGAATTGAATTGGAAAAAACCGACTGTCCCTGCCATTATTTCAACACTTAAAAATCCTGCTTATGCAGGTGCTTTTGCTTATGGACGCTCACGTGTTATATGCAATGGTCCATCTCACACAGATAAATCTGTCAAGAAAGTATCTCAACAAGAATGGAAAATTCTTATCCATAATAAATATCCTACTTATGTGAGTTGGGAGACTTTTGAAAAAGTTCAAACAATGTTGAAAGATAATTATGCTGAATATACTCGTAATAAAACACGCGGAATTCCACGCCCTGGAGAAGCACTACTACATGGTATTGTTTGTTGCGGTGAGTGTGGTCACAAAATGGTTGTACAATACAAAAAAGGTACTCAGTATATATGCAATAGTTTGCGTCAACAATATGAATCGCCTCTTTGTCAACGAATTCCTGGAAACCCTGTTGATCAAGAGGTGGTTAAAAATTTTTTCCAGGCTATTTCTCCGATTGAGCTCGATGCTTATACACAAACTGTTTCATTACAAAACGAAGCGGATGAATCGATTCAAAAAGCTCATCGGCAACAATTAGATAGACTTCGTTATCAAACAAAATTAGCAGAGCGACAGTTTAATCAAGTTGATCCAGACAATCGTTTAGTTGCATCTGAAATTGAAAAGCGATGGGAAAATTCTTTGAGAGAATTAAGACATGCAGAAGAATTATTTTCTTTGGAACAACAAAAAATAAAAATTTCTGTTATATCTTTACCAGAAGAATTAAAATTGGCATTTATAGATATAGGTAAAAATCTTCCTGAGCTTTGGAATAAACATAACGTTATATCACAACAACAAAAAAAATCTTTTTTACGTTGTTTGATTGATAAAGTTGTTATCCATCGTTCTGAATCTGATATCATACATACACGAATTGTTTGGAAAGGCGGGGATACAACAACGATCAAAATTCCTGTTGCTGTTGGTTCACTTTCACGATTATCTTTTGCAAAAGAAATGGAAGACAAAATTATTGAGCTAAGTAGGCTGGAAAAGGAGATAAAGAAATTGCTGAACATCTCACCAATAATGGGTTTCGTTCCCCGATGGGAAATGAAGTGCTATTAAATACAGTAAAATGTATTCGTCTAAAGCGCGGTATATTTTTAAACCGCGCACAGTTATACCCACGTCGTATTACTGGATTTTTGACAATTTCACAGATGGCTCAAATTACTAAAATTTCAGCACATTGGATTTATGATAGGATTCACAACGGAACAATTAAAATTACCATGACTCATTTACCACAGTATAAACACGGACTGTATTTGTTCCCTGATACAGAGGAAACAATCAAAATGTTTCATGGATTAAAAAATGGCCATTTCCAGAACTTGTATTTTTCATAGGAGCATCAAGATGAGTGATCGACCAGAAGCCGAATATATGTATGCATCTCTACCTTTTCTTTTGTTGGCAATAAGTTTTCTGTTGCAACCTCAGGCAGGGTCCATATATGAGATATGTTAGCTTAGGTTTCCTTACTTGTGTAGATACCTATGGGATAAGCCGCGGGACGACGTAGCACTGCCATTAAGTTAAGCAATCTGTCGTCCGGTGATGGCTTGATCACGGAATCTAGGGAAGTGCCTCTATCCTGGATCCCGCGAACAAGTCGCGGGACGACGGCGAAGAGGAAATGCCCTTAACTTAATGGCAGTGGGACGACGTAGCACTGCCATTCAGCTTAAGGATAATTTCTCCTCACCGCGTCGTCCCGCCAGACTTGTTCGCGGGATCCAGTAAAGTGGCATATATCCTAGATTCTGCGGAACAAGTCACGGGACGACATAGGGGAGAAAAAACCCTTAACTTAATGGCAGTGGGACGACGTAGTGGGAGCTAATTGACGACAGACCCTAGGACAATTCTTTAGGGAAAGTAAGCTCTCTAGAATCATCATACTACTTTATTAAAAGCTACTTTATTAAAAGGAATTTGCAAATGGAAGATTTTTTAATGCTAAATGATTTGTTAAGTAGCGAGGAAAAACTTGTCAAGTCAAGTGTTAAACGCTTTGTGGCCAATCTTGGAAATATTTTTTTAGAAGCAAATGAAGCTGCTTATTTTCCTCAAGAAATTATTCCAGAGATTGCTCAGTTGGGCTTGTTGGGTATGAATTTGCCCGAAGAGTTTGGTGGGAGTAATGCAAATTATATTAGTTATGGACTTGCTTGCCAGGAATTAGAGCGTGCAGATAGTGCTCTTCGAAGTTTTGTCTCGTTCAGAATTCCCTATGTATGTTTCCGATTTATAAATATGGTACTGAAGAACAAAAAAAACAATATCTTCCCGCTATGGCTTCTGGTGAAATAATTGGCTGTTTTGGTTTAACAGAACCTGATGCTGGTTCAGATCCAAGCAGTATGAAGACATTTGCCAAAAAAGTGGCAGGTGGCTGGAAACTAAATGGGACCAAGATGTGGATCACTAATGCGCCCTTTCCCGATATTGCTATTATTCGGGCAAAGACTGATAAGGGTGTTAGAGGGTTTATTGTAGAGAAGCAGATGTCTGGCTACCGAACAAATGAGATCAAGCATAAATTTTCTTTACGTGCCTCAGCAACTGGTGAAATTGTTCTTGAAGATTGTTTTGTCCCTGATGAGAATTTTCTCATCG
>CAWFQC010000032.1:0-20590 GCA_963817645.1 uncultured Gammaproteobacteria bacterium
GACGACAATCTCTGCTCTCTATAAAAGCATCAAGATCAGATTTGCGATATTTGGCATGGCTCTTGATTTTGACATAAAATAGATTATATCTTTTCGTGCAACCCCAAACAGCCAAAGTGCTTGGTGAAATACCAAGATATTCTGCAGCTTGCCTTCTAGTCAGAAAAATGGAATCTGCCTCTTTAATTGATTTAATAGATGGTAAGCTCATTTAGTTCTCCTTTATTACATTAATGAACAATAAGTGTAAAGTGAAATAATAAACTGTTTTTTGTCCACAAGGGTGGACATTTTATTTAAGCTTTTTCATCTGCTATTTATGCTGCAAAACACTTAATATTAATGATTACGAAACATATCCAATTAATTTTTCAGTCAATTTTGATATAAAACGGAGCGTGTCACGGCTTGAGTTGAGGAGTTTTTAGCAGATGCATTTATCCACAATGGTGGACAAATAATTCGTTATCATACCTTTTTTATAAAAAAAATTCTAGAGTTTTCATTTGGATGAATAATTTTAAAAAGGATAGATCATCATGTATGAAATAGCGCCCCATAAGGAAGAAGCTCGTAAAGCAATTAAAATGAGAGGTGGTCAGGAAAAACTTTCTAAAGAACTGGGTATAAGCCGTAAACGACTTAACAATTGGTTAAATAGAGACAAAAAAATTCCTTACCATTTTGCAGTGCTTATTGAGCAGATTACTCAAGGCGCTGTCACTGCTGCAAAACTTGCCCCGTATGCGGTATCTAACCATAAATCGCAGCAAATTAGTGCAGAAAATTCCGCATCCCCTTATTCTCTCGATCATATAATGAACTATATTATTCATGTGCACGAGGATTTAAAAAAAGAGATTAAAGGTATTTATAAATATTTAGAATTTATAGACCCTAACATTTCACTCATAAAAAAATAATTAAAAACATAGAGAACGTTCTTGTGAAAATTTATAAAAATATTATATGACTCTTAAGATCGAAGATAAAATTGAACAGATATCAACAAGATGCTGGGATAGGAATGTGCGTTTTACCACTATTAGCTAAACGCTCAGTTTCTCGATAATCCAAGAACGATTTAAGTAAGATGAAAAGGCAGAAAAAGTGAATTTTAAAGAAAATGAAGATAAATGATATCGAAAACGAGCATCATTTCCCCGTTAGTTTATTTTCTAGATATTTGCATCGGCTCTATCATTGCTAGAAAATATTGATATTCCACATGACAACGATGGGGTAGAGGGTGATGACAGGACTGAAAATGATCAAAGAAGGAATGCTTTTTCAAATGAAACATATTCGTTTGTAATAATCAAAGAAAGTTAATTAAACAACAGGAGTGACTCATATGAAAATTAATAAAAAAATTTATGCCCCTTTATGGACTGACCCTAACATTAAGAAAATATCAATAGAAGCAAGATTGCTTGCCGCTTACCTTTTAACAGGCACTCAGGGCAATATATTGGTTTTTTTTAAATTACCCTTAAGTTGTATAGCTAAAGACTTAGGTTTTAGTGTAGAAACAGTTATCAAAAACTTTCAGGTACTTCATGAAATCCATTTCTTATATTGCATATTAGATAATGGGTCTGTCATTTTTAACCTTTTAAAATTAGATAAAAAATAAGATCCACACTTGCATTTTTCAGTTATCAACTATGAGCTAAATTCTATTAATGGTTTATAAAAATTAGGAAAGTAGATATGAGAGATTATTCTAAAATATCACCAAAATTTTGGTCTGAAACGGTCCAAAAAGAAATGAAATTTTTAGGTTCGGATATTATTGTTATTGCATTTTATATCCAAACTTGCAAGCACGCCAGTATGATTGGCGTTTATCACCTTCCTCTTCCCTATGTCAGCCATGACACGGGTATTAATGAAGAAAAAATAATCTTGAGTTTGCAATATTTAGAAAAAACTGCTTTTTGCACTTATGACATGGAGAGTGAATATATTTGGGTTCATGACATGGCTTTTGATCAAATTGGGGATCAGTTAGATGCTAAAGACAAACGTGTGAGAGGTATTAATACCCTATTCCATTCTTTGCCTGCTCTTCCATTCCTGAAAAATTTTTATAATCAATATCAAGATCATTTTCATCTCACATTTCATTCTTCTTTTGAGAAAAAAAACATTAAGTTCGTAGAGGAGGGATCTATAAAGAAAAATAATCTAGAAATAAGTCCTTATGAAGCGCCTTGCGAGCCCCTTCAAAGTCAAGAACAAGATCATAAATCAGAACGCAAAGAGCAGGTGGATGAAAAAGTGTTGAAGCAAGCCCCTGAGCTCTCACTTCAAGAAATCCAACTTGGAATAGATCATCCTCCACATGAAATGGATAGCATCCCCTTGGGAAAGGTATCTATAGAGGAGAGGACGCCAGAATGGGTCCCTTAGAGCCCTTCGAAGGGGCTTTGAAGCCCCTTGCAAGCCCCTTCGAAGCCCCTTGCAAGCCCCTTCGAAGCCAGGAGCAGGAGCAGGAGCAAGAACAGCAACAGAAACAGAAACAGGAACAACAGCAGGAGCAGGAGGAGGTGAGGCACAGGAGAGTATTGAGGCACCGTCAGGAGGCTGTGCTTGAAAAAACTGAAGTGCCTTCGCCTCAAGGGGTTCCCCCTTCGTTTTTTGTGATTGAAATTCCACTTTGTGATGGTAGTGGATTTTCAGTCTCGCAAGCGATGATCGATGAATGGCAGTGGCTTTATCAGGGCGTGAACGTCTTGCAGCAACTCAAAAATATTCGCGATTGGAATGCGACTCACCCTGACAAACGCAAGTCGGATTTAACGGTTTTGCAGTACATCAATCAGTGGCTAGCCAAAGAAAACACATCCGTTTTGAAGCCACTTCCAAACTCCTTGGCAACCCCCTTAAAATCGTTTCCAAACCAGGAGGCGGGGAAGCACGGAGAAATACTGGGACAGCGTCAGGACCTTGTGCTTGAGAAAACTGAAGTGCCTTCACCGAAAGTGGTCTCCCCTTTGTTTTTTGTGATTGAAATTCCGCTTCGCGATGAGGGTGAGTTTGCGGTCTCACAAGCGATGATTGACGAATGGCAGCAGCTCTACCCGAGCGTAAATATTTTACAGGCGCTCAAAAATATTCGTGGTTGGAATTTAGCGAACCCGAGTAAGCGCAAGTCAGGACATTTTATTTTGCAACACATCAACCACTGGTTAGCCACAGAAAATGCCTATCAGGCAAAGAATCCTGTGCGTGAAAAACCAGAGGGTTTTGATTTGGCTGCGCATAACGCTCAAGTGGCTAAAGCCTGGCTTCAAAGTGAATCATTTGGCTATGAGGTGCTCGATGAAAGAAAATGAAAAATCAAATTTTGCAAAAATGCTTACGGCCGTTGGCGAATTATACGGCAAGAAAGTATCGCTGATATTGCTTAGCCTTTACTGGTCAGCGCTTGAGCAATTTAATTTTGCTGACATTCGCCAGGCCATTGCACATCACGTAAATAACCCCGATGTGGGGCAATTTATGCCCAAACCCGCCGATATTGTGCGTTTTTTGGAAGGAAATAGCGAGGCTAAGGCATTGCAAGCCTGGTCCAAAGTAGAGTCTGCCATTCGAAGGCTGGGCAGCTATGGGAGCGTTGCATTTGATGATCCCATTATCCACGTTGTGATTCTAGAAATGGGCGGCTGGCCAACGCTGTGCTCAACATTAGCTGAAAAAATGCCCTTTCTTACTGCTGAATTTATGAAAAGGTACCAGCGTTACATGATTTACAAAACTGACTCATTTTCCGAAATATTTAGTGGGCACTTTTGAACAGTCCAATCAATGCCGTGGTTATCAAAATGCACGATTCCTGCCTTGGTTGGAGATGCACACTTGGCATTATCGGTCATTTCAGAGGGCGTGCGATGGCGCCCATAGCCATACATTGTGACCATTCTCTAGCGGCTGATTGCATAAAAAAACAGGCCAAATTAACCAAAGCATTACCTGAAAAAAGTGAAAAAGGGAAGGCGTAGTCAATGAAAAAAATCATACCAAATAAAAAATTATTGCCGAGAGAAAAAGAGTGTTTATACTGGACAGCTATGGGAAAAACAGTCGAAGAGATCTCTATGATCCTTGGCATCACTTTTCACACCGCGCGATATTATATTCAAACTATGCGTGAAAAGTTAGACAGCACAACGGCTGCTCAAGCCGTGTACACGGGGATGAAACAAGGGATTATAATAAATAAAATTCACAAAATGTAAGGGATGACAGAACTAAAATTTTTCATCACACTATCTGCAACGTTAATTAAGGAAAAAAAACAATGCAATTTACAATCATTAATCTAGAAGAATTATCTGTCAGTGAAAAAGACAAAGAATTGCTAAAGAAATTTAAAAGTTTTCGGGATGAATCCATTCAACCTTTGCAGAAAGCTAATGCGTATTATGATGAGATTCCAAAACAATTTATAGGTTTGCGAGGTAAGTCATCAGCGTCTTATAAAAATGATTTAAAGCAACATCTGGAGAAGTCAGATGCCCAGCAATTTCATCAAGAGATTACGCTTTATAAGCAAGATATTTATAAACAAAAAATGCATGAATGGTATGTGGTGCAAAATAAAGGCTTGCTTGAGGATGAAGCATGGGAGAACCTTGCAGAATCATGCAGAGATAGCGTCGATAAAATCAAAATACAGTCCCTAAAAGAAAGAATGGATCCGGCACGCAAATTTTTCGCATTACCCTAGTCAAGCATTAGTGGAAGTCGCCTCTCGTTATATTGTTTTATTTGAAGCCTATTCACGCTCCTTAAAGTGGAATTTAGCAAATATAAAAATAAGCTTTCCAGCACTTTACAACAAGAGATTGAAAGTTATATTAAGGCATTAAATTCAGCCATTGAGAAAGAGAAAGCGAAGGTAGCGTATGCTATGCTAGCTCGTTTGAAATAGCCTCTCATACACGTGATATAAAATACGATGATGTGACGATTCATCTTACACATTCTTTAAAAAAAATGAATGTCTTAAACAAGGCATTAAACCTGCCAATACGCCGTAGGCGAGATCTTGATGGGCGAACACGCGATTATTTTCAAACTTTTATTTTAAAAAATGGGGCTTATGAGCAAAAACAAGTGCTCAAAAAATTAATTTGGAATGTATCTGACAAAGATTATCGCGTCATAGAAAATAAAAAGAGATTTTTTGCACTCCCAAAAGTATTAGAGAAACCTTTTCATAAAAAGGGATTTTTGCACCGACTTTTTGGTATTGATAAGCAGAATGAAAAGTTTATACACGAGCGTTTTTCTTTGTTGACTCGGCTTCGTTTTCCTCCTAAACCTGAAAAGAAGTTTAAATCGTTGCCTACATTTTTAGAAAATGATAGTTGGCGTGATCTATATAGTTTAAGCTGTGATGTCATCATTGAATATGAAGGTCCAGATGGCCCTAAACCACTGACTCTCTTTGAAAAGCTTTTTATGAAAGACAGGTGGACGTTTGCTGCTTCCTGGAAAATGTATTTAAGAGGGCAACAACAAAGCATTGTCCATTCTATGTTGACTTATGAAGATTATGTCGCTAAAGAGATGAAGAGATATGTCGATTTAGGTTTAGGCTTGGAAGTACTTTGTACTGAACAATTCCAATCTGATATACAACATTTCAATAATGATATTTGGATAGCAATTGGGCGTGCGGGACTTGACAAAGATAAATTACCACTCTATCAACATTTTCTTTTGCAATTTAATCGAATCACGCATCTGCCAAAAGAGTTAGAAGAGGCCAACAAAAAACAAAAACAACAAGAAGAAAAAAGAAGGCAAGAGAGAAGTAAAATACCTGTCATAGGGAAATTTTTTAACTGGTCAAGTGCAGAAGTTGATAAAATGAAAGACGCTCGCGCCTACCTTGACCCCGAGAAGATCAACATTGACTCTTCACACGATTTTGAAATTCCTTATCTGCTGAATCCCGAGCCTTTACCTACTGATTTAAAAAGGAAGATTGTTGATCTAGTACCTCCTCATCTAAAAAAACAAATGGGTGCACGTGCAGAAGATGCAAAAGAACCTAAAAAAGGCCCTGTCCCTTACCTTGATCTAGAGAAGATCGGTATAGACTTGTCACCTTGCGATTCTGATATTCCTTATGTGCTGGGACACCCTATATCCACTGAAAGGCTTACTCATGAAAAAGAAAGAGGTATTGATGCAAAAGGCCAAGCAAAAGAAGTGGAAAAGGCAAAAAATGAATTCAATCACTTCAAGCCGACGACTGATGATTTGAAAAGTATTTTAATTAAATTGATTTCTAAAAAGGGAGAGCTTGATTACAAAAATGAATCTTTTAAAAGAGACGTGAGCCGATTAGCGTCTTATTTAACGACCTTTAATTTAAACAAGGATCGTTTGCCTTTATTTCATGGAAAATTAGAGGCAGTTTTAAAACAATTTTTCAAAGCCTACCTTATTACATGGCTAAATTCAAAAGAAGAAGAAAAAGAAAACTTGGCTCACTCTTTATCTTCCCTGGAGCTCTCATTTTATCAATTAGCCCCTCCCTTTATGAAAGAAAGAATTGAAGATTTAATTTCCTCTCGAAAGAATCAAGACTGGTTTGTTTTTCAGGGCATATGTTGTAGCATGCTAGCCGGATTAGATTCCACGCTAGGAGATCATTATTTAAGTAAAGTTGCAGACTTATTATCAAAACCTGTATCCAACCAGAGCGCAGATCGCTCAGAATCGTTCAATAATCCATTTTATCAAGATTCATCTGACACCTATCAAGACGAAAACCATTTCCCATCTTACGGACCATACTAAACAACAGGAGAATAGATATGATTATCCATAAATTGCGCCGTGATATTGAGCAAGCCATCATCAAGTTTAAGCCATCGCCTGAACGCAATGAGGATATTAGACGAATCAAACTCATGCTCAAAGGTAACAATGCAAATCTTGTGAGAGCAGAGCTTTCTAATTATCTCAATAATATTTCAACAGGTTTTCTTTCCATCCTCCCCTTTTTAGAAGTAAACCGATTTCAGCATACACTTCGTCAGGTATTAGAAGTGCCTAAATATCATGAAACTAATATTATAAAGACGATAGCGGCAGAGTCAGGTATTTTTTTAGATAAAGATAATGTGATAGATGGTGTTGAAAATTCTCTATCCAAAAGAGTGAAAAAAATTGAAGAAGAGTTGGATAGCCAGAAACAAAAAATTGGTGGCTTGCAGCAAGAGATCCAAGGTCTTAAGGCGGAAAACAAAAACTTAAGGCAGCTTCTGGCAACTATGTCTGCAAAAAATAAAGACTTAATCAGTGAGAATGAGGCTCTCAAGAAAGAAAATGGTGCAACAAAAAAAGAGGCTCAAGATATTAAGGAAAAATATGAATTGCTCAAAAAAGAAAATGCTTCTCTTAAACAAAAGCTCCAAAAATTGCCGTCATCCACACAAGGAGGTTATTTTAGCTTGTGGGGGGACGCTATTAAAGAGAAAGAACGTGAAAATGAACGCAAGTCTGTGACTCTTAGCGCTTACAGTATTCTAAAACGATAAGAAAAATAATCATGTGCCATTTAATCAAACAAGAACGCCTGGCTAATAAATTAAATCAAGAACTAGGGCCTGTCGTTCTTTCTCATTTATCTCGTCCTGATGGCTTAGAAGTGCTCTTGAATGCCGATGGGAATAAGGCTCGTAAAGGCTATGTCGATATTTAAGAAAAAATGGATGCTATTAGGGCGCAGTTAACTTATCGGTGGCTTTATAGTTCGGGGTTAGTTGTCAATGTTAGATCATTATAAGGTCATAGACAATTAAAAGCCTGCAGAAGAAATCGAACATCCAAAAAGAAGAGGAAAAAAAGATGTTAGTACTGACTAGACGATCAAATGAGAGCGTCATCATTAATGACGATATTCATATTGCTGTATTAGATATTAGAGGAAATCAAGTTCGTTTAGGAATAAAAGCCCCTAAAGATATCCCCGTACATCGCCAAAATTAATGAGAAAATAAAAAAAGAAAGTCAAAAAGATGATGCGTGAACCTTCGGAATCCAAACGACGTCTCTTTGATAAGCTTTATCGTGATTTAGGTGAAATCATTCACTTTTTGCAAGATAAAGATATTAATGAAGTGATGTTAAATCCTGATGGTCAGCTATGGATTGACCGTGCCTCTAATGGGTTGCAATGTGTCTCTCATTTAAATCAAGCAGAAGCTTTTTCAATTATCCATGCTGTTGCAGGCATTCATCATTTTGTTGTCACGCAATTGAGTCCACGACTAAAGGCAGACCCCCTTTTTTAAAACCCTGCGAGGTGAACGATTTACGGCTCAAATTCCCCCTATTGTGTCTGCGCCCAGCTTTACGATCCGCAAAAAATCAGAGGTTATTTTTACATTAGAAGCGTATGTTGCTAGTGGTCGCTTAACGCAACATCAAGCAAACACCCTCAAAAAATTAATTATGGATCGAAAAAATATTTTAGTCAGTGGGGGTCCTGGGTCAGGCAAAACGACAGTGACCAATGCCTTAGTCATTGAGGCGGTTAGTGTGATAAGAACCAACGATTTTTAATCTTAGAAGATTTACCTGAATTGCAATGCGAAGCGCTCAATAAAGTAGGCATGTTAACCAGTGATCTGTTACGATGAATGGATTATTGCGCACTGCCATGCGAATGCGCCCCGATCGTATTTTAATTGGCGAGGTGAGAGGCCGTGAGGCGCTTGACATGTTGAAAGCTTGGAATACAGGTTGTCCTGGCGGCATGTGTACTGTACATGCCAAAGATGCCGCTCATGCTGCTCAACGTATTTCGGATTTAGCCATGGAAGCAGGATTAACTGTGCCACCGATTTCCCTTGTGCTGCAGACCATTGATGCCGTTGTGTCTGTCGTTCGATACGAAAATCAAAAGGGCTTTATTCACGAAATTTTAGCACTGGAAGACTATAAAAATGAAAGATTCACCTTTGAAAAGTTGGCTTAAAAAAACGATTGCAGGCACGGTGCTTTCAAGTCATCCCGCGTTTGCAAGCGGTGCCTATTTACCTTTTAACTCCACGATGAATATGTTGAAAGATGCCATCAGCGGCCCTTTTTTGCTTGCAGCAACCGTCATCATGGTGGTGATTACGTGCCTGATGTTGGCATTTGGAGAATGGGGAGATGGATTCAAAAAATTGATCAATATGGTCTTGTGGCTTTCTATTGCATTTGCAGCCAGCAGTTTTATTACCTCGATGTTTGGTGGTCGTTTTAGCTAAAAGGGTCAATTGATGAGAGGAACAGCCGCGCTTTATTTTAAATCGTTAAATAGGCCTTTCAATGTGTTGGGTGTTGATAGACCACTCTTCTTCCTGTTTGTTGGCCTGTCTTTACCTATCGCCTTTTCAGCACACCTGCTTCCGCTTATGGATGGCGTAGCCTTAGCTGTCTTTATGATTTTGTATGCAATGGGTGTGTTAATAACGCGTGCAGATAATCAAATGCTGGGCATTTCAGACGACACATCCACTACAAAAAATATTATAGAGGCTCTTCTGGGATCCATTCTAACGTATTACTGGTTAAGCCCAGTGTGCCATTTTATCAAGGTAAGCGATTACTATGAATTTGAAAAAACATTTAAGTAACGATCAAGGGTTATCTGATTTATTGAACTATGCCCATCTCATTGATGAGGGTGTCATCATTAATAAAGATGGTGCTTTCTTAGTCTGCTACAAATTCCGTGGTCCTGATATTCATTCTGCAAGTGGCAGTGAATTAGATGCGATGAGCGCTACTTTCAATCGTATGGTCACTTTTTTAGAAGACGGATGGATGATTCACCTTGATGAATTACGCGTACCCTCATTGACTTATCCTGAGCAAGGTCACTTTCCTGATAAGGTATCTAGTCTGATCGATGAAGAGCGCCGTCAACTCTATGAGGCAGAAGGTGCACATTATGAAAATTTTCAGTTCATCACTTTTGTTTGGAAGTTTCCTTTGCCCGTTGTGAAGACCACCCGGCATTGGTTTGTAGAGGGTCTGTCCAAAATTGATGAAGACCAAAATCTGTCAACATTATTAAACTATTTTGGTGAGATCGTTGAACGATGTGTGGGCCTCATCAGTCCCTACTTTGTGCTAGAAAAACTATCAAGTGCTGATTTGCTCAGTTACCTCAATACGTGCATGACAGGTGAGCTGCTCCCTGTTTCAGTACCACCCCACGGTTCTTTTCTGGATGTGGTTTTGGGTCGGCGTAATGTGATTGGAGGCTATGTGCCACAAATCGGTAAAAACCATATTTATGTTTTATCCGTTGTGGGTTATCTCAATGAAGAAACCATCCCTGGATTACTTGAAGAAATGGGCACCTACCCCTTGGTGTATCGCTGGTCAAATCGATTTATTCCCCTTTCGCATGCTACGGCTGAAAGAGAAATAAGGCGTTATCAAAAAAATTGGAATAATAAGGTCAAGGGCTTGATGGGTATTGTCAAAGAAGTGATATCAGGCACGCCCTCGCATAAGGTGAATTATGATGCCTTAGAGATGAGCCAGCAAACGGATGAGGCGCTAACGACTAATAGCAATAGCACGACCCGATTTGGTTATTGGACCAGTGAAGTTGTGTTGATAAATGAAAGCCTGGGCTTATTAGAGCAAGCCACAAAAGCATTAACCCGTTATTTAGAACATGCTGGATTTGCTTGTATTAAAGAAGATGTGAATGCGTTTGATGCTTGGTTAGGCACCTTCCCTGGGCATGGAAGTTGTAATGTGCGCCGTCTTTTTATCAATTCGATTAATCTGGCACATGTGTTACCCCTACATACTCTTTGGGCAGGCTCGTCCTTTAGTTCGTCGTCCTCATTATTGCCATCGCACTCCGCGCCTGTGTTTTATGCCGCCACAACAGGTAAGACGCCTTTTCGTTTTCATCTGGATGTAGGAGACGTAGGTCATCAAGTTGTATTAGGACCAACAGGTGCAGGCAAGTCCACTTATTTAGGGTTTTTAATCGCGCAGTTCTTACGATACCAGAATGCCCAAATTTTTGTTTTCGATAAAGATTATTCACATCAGGCATTAACGCTTGCTTTAGAGGGATACCATTATGATATTGGCAAGGGTGAAACACTGGCATTTTGTCCCCTTGCCGATTTATCAACAGACACTCAAAAAGTAAGGGCAGCGCAATTTATTGAGAATTTGGTTTATTTGCAAAACGTGCCGATTACACCGGCTATTCGAGCCGCCATTTATACAGCCATTGACTCCTTATCACCTGATAGTCATGCCCAAAGTAGGAACTTAACTGTTTTTCGTTCTGAAGTGCAGCATGAAGGCGTTCGATCTGCTCTTCAGTATTATACCCTGGAAGGTCAGCTCAAATTACTGGACGCAACATCCTGTACCCTTCAACTCGGGTATTTGCAAACTTTTGAGATGAACTGGCTCTTATCTCAGAAGCAAGCGGTTTATTTACCTGTTTTAGGGCATATTTTTGATCAAATAGAATCTCGACTTGATGATGCTCATGGGCAAAGGCCAACCTTGATTATTCTTGAAGAGGCCTGGCTTTATATCTCGCATGCGGTCTTTGCAAAAAAATTAAAAGAGTGGCTCAAGACACTGAGAAAGAAAAATGCACGGGTTGTTTTTGCTACCCAATCGTTGGCTGATCTTTATGACCCGAGCACAAAAAGTCTGACATCAACGACCGCAGCTATTATGGAGTCCTGTCCCACTAAAGTCTATCTTCCCAATCCCAGTATGGAAACAGAAATGAAAGAACTTTACCGTAAAATGGGATTATCAGATCGCCAATTAGACATTATTTCCCAAGGCTTGCCTAAACGCCATTATTACCTTGTTACGCCAGAGGGAAACCGTCTTATTGAGTTGGGATTTAATGATGTCAAGCCCATTGCGCTGTCTTTCGTTGGCTTATCCAGAGACAAAAGTCATGCGTTGATTGAATGTCAATCTAAATATAAAAATGAATGGGTTTATTACTGGCTTATTCAAAATGGTTTTGATGAATGGGCCGATTTTTGGAAGAAAAATTATTTTGAACAAGGGGTGCAATGATAAATTTAAAGGCGCGAAAACCCGGAGTCAACCAATTCGCCATAAGAAAAAGGTTGTTGGCGCTATCGCTTGCTTTCACGTTGACAGCCCATGCCGCAATCCCGGTCATTGACTATGCAGCGCTGATACAACTGGGCAATCAATTAATACAATTACAGGAACAAACACGCTGCATACAACAGCAATTACAAAGGTTAAAGGATAATCAGTATCAATGGAGTAATGCGCAAGAGTTGCTCAATAAATTAGGCTCTATTGTTGATCAAACCAACACCATTGCCTATAGCGCCTCAAACGTTAATCAGCAGTTTCAACACGCTTATCCTGGTTATCAAGCACCACAGGATTTTAATGCGCATTATAAAAATAATGTCAACCTAGCGCAAAACACATTAAGGGGTGTGCTTCAAGCCATGGGATCAAGTGCTCAGGATTTTCAAAGAGAAAATAATCGCCTGTCTTTTTTACAACGCCAATCACAAAGTGCCCAGGGACAAACGCAAGCGATCCAAGCCTCCAGTCAAATTGCCTCTGAGCTCGTCTCTCAGATCCAGTTGCTAAGACAAACGGTGATTGCGCAATCAAATGCACAAACTGCTTATTACGCTACACAAATTCAAAACGATGCCAGCAGTCAAGCCGAATTAGAAAAAATAATTAATTCGGGATCAACAAACGTGCCAAGTTATGGCACGTCGGGCCATCCATTAAATTCACCTGATTATTAGAGGGTTCATGGATATCGTCACGACAGCCGCGCAAAGTTACATGACGACGTTTAGCGGCTATGTCAATCAATTCCTTGAATGGGGTCAATGGTTATTCTTTTCATTGCTGGTCATTAACATTGTGTGGATGGCGCTATGGTGTGCTTTTGATCGTCACTCGTTTTCAGAAAGCATGCCCTCTTTTATTAAGAAATTTTTTGTTATTACTGTTTTTTATACCATCATGATACACCCTGCCTGGTTGAGCGAGATCTTAAAAACAGTTCAATTTATGGGAAATACGTTAACACAGGCACCCATTGATCCGTCCTCACTTATCTCTGAAGGGATTGGTATAGGCAATAAGATTATGATCCCCATTGAAAAATCAAGCCTGCTTACCTTAGGGTTTGGATTAATCATTGTCTTGATCGCCTATATTATCATTTTATTTGTTTTTATCAGCATCGCGCTTGATTTAGCGCTCACGTTGATCATTACCACTGCATTAATTAGCGTTGCCACCTTCTTTCTTGGATTTTCAGCATTGGGTGCTACCTCACAAATAGCCCGTCAGACACTCGACGTTATTTTAGCAAATTGTGTGAAATTACTGGGTATCTACCTGGTTGTGGCAGTCGGCAGCCAAACCATGGTGGCTGCCAGTTCTGCTATTCCCACCCACATGGCGAGTTTTGATCCTTATGTCTGGATCTTGGCGGTTGCGTTGCTGTTTTGGTTGATTGCAAAAAATCTCCCAAATCAACTTGCCAAGATTGTAACAGGGGCTTTTCAAGAAACAAGAGGGACAGAGACAGGGGCACTGGCAATGTCCGCTGCGCGGTATGCACACATTGCTCTGCCTGCTGTGAAAGTCGCATCGAAGACGGCTTTTGGGATCGCCAAGATTGCGGGAAGTACAGTCTATAACGCAAGCGCCCACTTCAATAAAGGGGGGTTAGGGGCAGCAGTGGGCGGATCGATAGCGCATTTAGGTAAAGCAATGGGTGCCAGTGTCTCAGATCATTTTAAGCATATTGCAAGTAAATTGGCAGGTGGGCCTGGACAATCTCGTATCAGTAAAGTCGCTGAACGGATGTACACGCAGGCCCAAGAGCTTAAGCGCGATACCCTTCAAGAAGGCTCAACAGAATCAACACATAGTGAAAATCCAAGGGGTTCGAGTCGCCATAAACAATAAGAGAACACGATGAAAAGTAAATTGATAGTTGGCAACAAAATAATGCGCTCTGATTCTCTACAAAACCCCTATGTGAGAGGGGCCGAAGGGCGAAAAGAATGGAATGATCGCTATGAAAATATGAAAAAATCCACGAGCACGTGGCAAAAAGCTTTCTTTTGTTCGATGGCTATCAGCCTTATTTTCGCCCTTATTATAGTGAAAATGGCCAGTGAATCGCGCGTGCAGCCCTTCGTCGTAGAAACCAATAAGGGGTTGCCTTATGCCGTTAAACCCCTGATAGCGATGTCTTCACACGATGGGCATCTGGTTAATTTTGCCCTTAATCAATTTATCATGAATGCCAGAACGATCATCAATGATACAGCGGCGCAGAAAACCCTCCTGAATAAGGTGTATGCCTACTCTGCAAATAATACGATTAGCTTTTTACATGATTATTACCAAAAAAATAATCCATTTGATTTAAGTGAGCACACGACCGTCACTGTCAATATCATCAATTCATTACCATTGAGTAAAGACACCTGGCAAATCACCTGGGATGAAACAAAGCAAGGTGCCAACGCCAGTATTTTAGGCGTGACGCGCTGGATGGCGAACCTCACCTATAAATTTGGTGAGGTGAATCAGCGGTTTATAACAGATAACCCGTTTGGTTTTTACGTTATCAACGTGTCGTGGTCACAGAGTCAAGATTCAAATGGGTAGGGGAGTATCATGAAACAAGTTTTAATAGGCAGTATTTTTGTCGCATTACTATCAGGGTGTGCCCAAGCACCCCCATCATTTACACGAGCACAGGAGATGCAACGACCACCAGCACAGAGAACACCTTGTCGTTTGACCTATGGCAATGATCCTTCTTTGGAGCGTGCTTTTAATCACTATGCAAGAACAGGAAGAGCCCCCAATATTATGACCGATGGATTTATCAAATTTGGTTTTAACGCAGGACAACAACCGATTATTAAAACCATGCCCTTTCAAGAAACAGTGATCTCGCTGGAACCTGGAGAAAGATTTACCAATATTTCATCTGGTGATCCCAGTCGCTGGGTTTATTCAGTGGCAGTGTCGGGAAGTGGGGCAAAACTTCAGCAACATGTCTTAGTGAAACCCTCTTTGCCTGATATCAGCACTAACCTGGTGATCACAACGGATAGGCGTCTTTATAACTTAAGGTTACTCTCGTCACTGAATGCCGGGTCTTCAAAAAATGTGAGCTTTTGGTATCCTGATGACATGCTAGCGACAATTAAACAAGTTGATGAGGGAAGTCCAGCTAGTAGCCCCGATGTGAGCCTGAATAATTTGAATTTTAATTACCGTATTTCAGGCCGTTTTTTCTCCCCTCTTCCCACCTGGTCACCCGCACGGGTGTTTGATGATGGCACACATACCTATATTCAATTTCCGCAAAAGATTGCAAATCAAGAGTTGCCCGTACTCTTTGTTTCAGATAAAAATACAAAAGAATTAGTGAATTATCGCTCTAAACCTCCCTATTTTGTGGTTGACAAACTTTTTAAACAAGCGGTACTTATCATGGGTGTGGGGCATTCTCAAACCTCTGTCACCCTCACCAATAATCGCTATTTTTAAAGGGTAAAAGGCATGCAAAAAGTATATCCAAAAGTGGTGATTTTAAAAAAGGGGTTAGTTGGCGTTGCACTCTTTGGCATATTACTCATTATGATGTTAATCATCCATAATTTATATAAGGCAACGCATCATCAGACAGTAATGAAGCGCCTAGATAGTCACAAAGTAGAAGCGGTTGCAAGTCAAGCCGATACTCGCTGGTATCAAGATAAAAAAGGTCGAAAAGTGGATATTCCAGCGCAATCCAAAACGCATCTTAAAACTGGCAAGCAAAAAGAAATAAGGAAGGAAGACCCGCCATCGCAAGAAACCCAAGATCTGCTAAAAGCCATGAGCGCGCCCATTGGGAGTAACCAAATTATTGCAGAAAAAGAGCCACTTTCTGCCGATACACCCCTTATTTCAAGTGCTTTGCATGACGCAGATCAAAATGGCCAGAGTGAGAAAAAGGCTTTTCTTCAATCAAACAATCAAATGGAGGAGGATGATCTGGGATCCCTATTGAAAAATCCGATGAGTCCTTATGTACTTCAAGCAGGCACGCTGATTCCTGGGATATTAATCACGGGAATCAACTCTGATTTACCTGGTCAGATGCTAGGACAAGTCCGCTCGAATGTGTATGATTCTCCTTCAGGGAAATATTTATTAATCCCCCAGGGCTCAAGATTAATAGGATTATACGATTCCCAAATCGTATATGGCCAAGAGCGTGTGCTCATCGTTTGGAAACGGCTCATTTTCCCAAATGGTCAGAGTATTAATTTACAAGGCATGCCTGGCATTGATATGAGCGGGTATGCAGGATTTAACGATCAAGTTAACCATCACTATCGAAAAATCGTTGGATCAGTCATTTTAATGAGTATGCTAGGGGCAGGGGCGCAGCTTTCAGCGCCTCAAAATAATAATAACCCGTTTGCCACCCCTACTATAGGGCAAACGGTAGCGCAAAGCGTCGGAAATAATTTAGCAAATACAGGGGCCATGCTGCTCGCTAAAGATAGCAATAACCAACCCACTTTAGCCATTCGCTCAGGCTATAAATTTAACATCTCTGTGACAAAAGACATGATTTTTCCAGGTCCTTATCATGATTGAGGGGAGGGCATGGTAATTGAGAGGGCAGATGATTTTCATGCTAGGAATAGTAATACTATCTGGGTGCAAACAGTCCTCACCTTTGAAAAGCGAGCCGCCTATTTTGCCACAAAATAAGGTAGCTATTCATGCCAAACCTGTTAGTCAAATAAAAATTAAACGAGAGGCGCTAATCTTGGCGAAAACTATTCACCCCATTCAACCAGCCTTTATATACACACACTGTGTCGGCACGCTAGACCATCCTACTATCAATGGCGGTATTATCAATTCAACAGAGGGAGTCGATCTCGATGGGCCCTCAAAAGGCCAAGGAATATCTCAACAAAAGGCGAAGTCAGTGTTAATGAGTTCAAATGAACCTCCCCAAAAATCTTTTAATGATGAGTGGGCAACCAATGAGCGGGTGAGAAGGCTCCTTCTCGCAGCAAGTCGTCATGGTAAATTGGACTATGTGCTTAAAAAAACGGACCAAATGAAATTACCCGCAAGTGTCGCCGTCGTGCCGATGATAGAAAGCAATTATGACAAAAATGCCATATCGCCAAAAGGTGCGATAGGTGCATGGCAATTGATGCCCTCCATCGCAAAAGAATATGGCATTCAGGATCAAGATCGGTTTCAATTTGCTACATCAACAGATACAGCGCTGACCTTGCTAAATGATTTACACCAGCAATTTGACAATTGGGAATTGGCGTTTGCTGCCTACAATGCAGGAAGTAAACGCGTAAGTGATGCGATACAAAAAAATCCCTCTGCCACATCAATTGATGAACTTGCGCTTCCACATGAAACTAAACGGTATGTTGAGCGTATCAGGGAAGTGAATAAAAAAATACGAGAGTTAGCGCCTGATGTTTAACAGAAGCACGCATTTTAATCATATTTATTTTATCCTGATGGCCATCAGTGTTTTATTTATTTCTATTTTATTGAATATAAGCGGCAGATTAATTTCTCTCATTGATGTGATAACAACAGGGGATACGGCCTATTTTTGGAAAGATTCTATTGCCTTTTACTTTTTATGTTTGTATGGGCTATTGATCATCGCTTTGGTTTTTTTGCCCAAAATAATGGGTAATAATAGAGCGGGGGATGTTAATTTTAAAATAGGGTTAATGGGATGCTTAATTTCCATGGTCGGTGCTTTTTATCTTGATATGCTCTATTTATTTGAAATAGCCAAGCATAAAAACGATTATCAAGCGTTTGCGGATACCGTACCGCTTTACTTATATCAAGAGAGTTGGTTTTATCTCTTCTTATGTTTTTTAATGATCGTTATTTTTCTACTTAAAAAAATGTTATACAAAGAAACCAATGTAATACCATTAGCTCACATTAAGTTTTATTGTGTTTCGCTGACTCTTTTAAGTCCGTGGGTGATTGTCTATCCCGTCCAACTTATGAATATCAATTTACTTAAGAACCTGTATTCCAAACATTTTATCGAGGTGCCCTTAATTCTCTCCTTTTCACTTAATTTAATTTATAGTCTCATTTCTATTTTAGTATTGGTGGTCGTCATTCGTTTACGTGACAACTATAAACTATCAATCGACTGGCTCAAGAAATTAGCAACGCTTACAGGCGTAGGATTGAGTATGGCCATTCTTCTACAACTCTTTTTTACTTGGGTAGCTTATAAAATTTTCTCAGAGAGAAGTGGGTTATCACCGTGGCAAATGTTATCAGCTACGCACAGTCAGCGCGATATCATCAAATTTTTACCTATTCTTTGCACCTGTCTCTTTGTGGGCGTATTTGGGCAATTTCTTAAAAAAAGCAATTTGATGATACGACAGAAACCGATCAGACGTCCGGTAATTTTGGAACAGCGCGCTATGCCAATAGGAAGGATTTAGAAAGGCTGAATGCCTATCATCCTGGAAATGGGCCCTTTATTGGGGCGCTTGATAATCAATCACTTTATCTACCCCTTTATAACAAACTGACGATTTCTCCGCCAGGAGGCGGTAAGACAACCTCATCGAGCATTCCGATTTTATTAACACACGATGGCCCTGTGTTTGTTTTTGATATTAAAGGCGAATTATGGGCTGTGACAGCGCGGTTCAGATCAGAGGTGTTAGGCAGACAAATAGTTGTGATTGATCCTTTTGGCGTCACAAAGGGCGATGATTTTAAACGTGGGAAAAAAGAGGCATTGCTGAAAGAGTATCGATTAAATCCCTTTGATTGGATTCCAGAAGATCAGAAACAACGTGATCGAATGATCAATGCATTTGCTGCTTCATTTGTGATTAATGAAGGCGGTTTTGCAACCCATTTTGATGAAAATGCTAAAATACTGATTCGTGGCTATATCGATTACATGATGAGTTTAGATGCGAAGGCGCGTGGCTTACCGATGCTTTATGAATTAATGTCTGAAAGTATAGAAGAAGCGCAAAATACCTTTGATCAAATGGCGCAGCTAGAGGGCAGAGCAGGGGCGGCCGCTAATCAGATTAATCGGGTGGGCGCTGATGAACGAGGCAGTATTCTTTCGACCAGCTATCGTCAAATTGATTGGATGGGCGATAGCAATATTCAGGATACATTATCAGAAAGCAATTTTGATTTAAGAGATTTTCTAAAAGGGAATATGGATATATTTATTGTCCTGCCAGAAGACCAAGTCAAGGAGTATAACAGACTTTTCAGAATGATCATGTCATTACTCATGAGCATGATAGTGCAATCTAATCCCAGTGATCTCCCTCAGAAAAAGATGCTTTTCCTGCTAGAGGAGCTTGCTCAATTAGGTGCTTCCCCTGATGTAGAACAATGTATTGAGGTGATGCGTATTCGTGGTGTGATTGTATGGACCGTATTTCAAGCACTGAAACAAATTGAGATGTTTGAAAAGCCTGATTTATTTTTGAGTGTACCTCTCAAACAAATATTTACAAATGATGATACCCCGACTATGCAATGGATTCAAACGTTAGGGGGGAAGAAAACTGTTTTAACCAAAACATTCTCTACCAACAAAGGTGATTCACGTCAAAAAATGCAGGCATTCGGCGGCAGTGTATCAAGTAGCGAAGGAGAGAGTATTCACGAAACAGGCGTTGATCTTATTCAACTCAATGAAATTCGTGAATTGCCCTTTAATGAGCAATTTGTTTTTTTACATGGTGCCAAGCCGCTTCGTTGCAAAAAGGTAAGGTATTTTGAGCATGCAGATTTTCTCGGGAAATATGATCCAAATCCATTGGAAAGAAAGGTTATTTTTAATGAGTGTTAGGCGGTATTAGTGATTTTCTTAACAATACATTTAAATTTTTGCTACTTAAAAAAAATAAAGAAGAATTATATTAATTTCACATTTCGCACCAGATTAATAAATTAAACAATTCTACGGTTAAAAAAATATTGGGCATTTGATGAAAAAAAAAGCCAAAAATAACTGAACCCACACAAGTGACAGTGCAAGGACCCATCGGTGAATTCATCCCGTTAATAATGGATTAACTGCGGCATTGCCTGTCATAACAGTGGGAATTTATTCCTGCAGTATGGTTAATGTGCATCAGCATATGTAGTACTGCTAGTGAACGTCAGTTCGACCAATCTAAGCAGCTATTGCTAAATTTTTGATCAATTTTAAAGAGGGTTTCCTAGGTTGCATGCAATATGCAGCTAAGCCAGCGACAATATTGACCATACAGTTAATCGGGCTTCGATGACGTGAATGTTCAATTTGACTAATATTTTTTAGTTGATCAATAACAGTTTCAACAATTGCTCGTTTTCTTAGTAAGAGTTTATCAACCATTGGCATGAGTTTATTTTTCATATTTTTCCGAATACGGGTAATTAATTGCAATCCACGTTGAAAAAGTAGGTCAAATAATTC
>CAWFQC010000033.1:0-11992 GCA_963817645.1 uncultured Gammaproteobacteria bacterium
TAATAGTAATAGAAGACGGTCTAAGAGAAAAATAAGAGGGGAATTGGCTCTTCAGGAAGGGGAGAGCCACTTTTTGAAAAATATCAAAAATTTTTTTGAAGCTAACCGGCTAATAAAAGCTGGTGGTGGATTTTAGGCGGAAATTGCTATTGCAATATGTTCAAACTTATCATATGATGGCACCCAACATCTTAGAATCAACTTAGCCTAGGCATAGGAATGCAAATGGTCTCCATAAATTTAGCAAATTCGCCACAAACAAACAAACATATTGATAATCCTCATCAAAAATCGATCTTCAGTTTCTCTATGTCTTAAGAATAGCATTTGTCTCAAAGTCGCATAAACAAGCCAGGATGATGAATGTATTTTTCTGCGATAAGGTAAAATACAATTGATTCATAAAGCGAAAGTTAGCACTGTTTTATCAGGATACAGATTTTAACTTAGAGGTATCTTAAATCCTATGAGATAAATAACAAAGTGAATGAGATGCTGGATTTTATATTGATAGAAATATCATTTTGAAGTGAAGCTAGTCTGCCTTTTACGTATAAAGATCGCAAAGTAGCTATCTTATAGGAATTTATTTTTTTGGTGTTTTTTTTGACAAATTTTTAATCTACGCCGATTCAAAAATGAAGTGCAATTAAAGTAAAAGACAATTTCCTCATCAGTTAGAAATACGTATAAAATATTATGTGCTGATTGTCAAGAAAAGATATGTCGATAAATTTTATTACAAGAGTTTTTGTTCTGTGATTCTTTGAATATTCTTGACAACAAAATTTTATTTTTGTTTACAATCAAAATAACTGAAATACAATTGCTACAATAATTCACAAAATACACAGATAACAACAAAAATTTTTATATTAAATGTGCAGAACACTACTCATCGGTTTCTTAAATTTTTGAAACACTTCTCTTGGTGTTAAATAGTTTAAAATTTTTCGTGGTCTGTCATTAAGTTGATTTTCTATTTTTTTAATTTCTCCAGCAGGAACTTTTAAAAAATTAGTTGATTTAGGAAGGTACTGTCTCACTAGCCCATTCGTATGTTCATTAAGGCCGCGCTCCTATGAGTGGTAAGGTGTTGCAAAATAACAAGACGCTCCCACCGCTTTTGTAATTTTTTTATGTGCCGAGAATTCTTTTCCATTATCAAACGTAATTGTTTTTGCAACCGCTTTAGGTTCCTGTTTAAAACATTTCTTTGCAGCCTTCACAACATTTTTCGCGGTTTTTGCCTCTAATTTAGCTAAAAGAACGTGAGTTCGACGAAAGATATTAAGTTTAAGGTATTGAAAAAAGGCTCTTTTTTGATTAGATTTAGTGTAAATAAACCGTTTCACTGATCAAATCAAAGGAAGAGCCATATGGATAATTTAGTTGATTTATATTGTGTTGTCGATGATTTTACTCAAATCATGTTACCTGAATTAGATAAAGTTTCTCTGCCTAATCCAGGGCGAAAGAAAAAAAGGAGCAGTAAATTAAGTTTTGCAGAAATAATGACAATAATCATTCATTTTCATCAAAGCCATTTTCGTGATTTTAAAACTTATTATACCAAGTATGTTATGATTAACCTTCATAAAGAATTTCCTACTTTAGTCAGTTATAATCGATTTGTAGAATTAATGCCTTCCGTACTAGTATTAATATGTTTATTCATTTATTTTCAAAGTAAATTAACGAGCGGTATTTATTTTATTGACTCTACAGTTTTATCAGTATGTCACCACAAACGTGCTAGCTCAAACCGAGTTTTTAAAGGCCTTGCTAAAAAATCAAAGTCTACAATGGGCTGGTATTATGGGTTCAAATTGCATTTATTGATTAATGATGTAGGTGAGATAATTGCATTTAAAATGACTCAAGCAACAACTGATGATAGAAAAGTTGTTGATGATTTAACACAAGGATTAACTGGAAAACTAATCGGCGGAATGTGTCAGGGAAAATGAGACAAATTTGAAGAGTTACGACATAAAATTTATGTTCCCATAATTGCCTCCAATTGTCTAGAATTATTTAATATATCGATTGTTTGAGGAGGATTGATATAGACTGCTTTAGGTAATTGTTTGAGTTCTGGTTGCTTATTTTTGAACCGTTTTGGGTTGTCTAAAAAAGCCTGCATAAGGACTGAATATCGTTGCTCCAAAATAGATTGTGCTTGTTGGTAGTGAACTGATTCTGGGGTTAGCCAAGCAATACCAGAATGGTAATGTTCTTTATTATACCAAGTAAAAAATTGTTGGCAGAATGCCTCCCCATGTTCCAATGATTGGCAGCGAGCTGGAAATTCAGGCCTATATTTTAGTGTTTTAAAGTGTGACTCGGAAAATGGGTTATCATTGCTTGTATAAGGTCTATTGTGCGTTTTGGCAACCCCAAGATGCTTTAATAATTGTGAAACGGTATGCGAGGTCATACTTGGTCCATTATCCGCATGCAATGTGAGTTGCTTAGGCTGAATACCCTGTTTCAGCGCAGACTGTTGTATTAGTTTTCTAGCCAGCTCTTTAGACTCTGAATCAGCAATAAGCCAGCCAACCACATAGCGGCTAAAAATATCCAAAATGACATATAAGTAGTAATAAACCCATTTTTTAGGACCAAGTAGTTTGGTAATGTCCCAAGACCAGACTTCATTTGGGCCAGTTGCAATTAATTCAGGTTTTATAGCATCACGATGATTCCTCTGGTTTCGTCTGTCCTTTGTTTCACCTTTTTCTGCCAAAATGCGATACATTGTTCGAGGTGAGCAATAGTATTCTCCTTTGTCTATGAGCTCGTAGTAAGCATCATAGGGTGTTTTATCGATAAAACGTTCACTGTGTAATAAGTCAAGAATTTCTTTTTTTTCCTCACAATTCAGCGCATTTACCGGTTTTTTTGATGATAATGGCTGAGGTTCTTTGCAAGTATTATCATCCAAATGTCTATAATATGTCGCTCTTGAAATGTTCAATTTAGAGCAAAGCAAGTCAATTGCAATCGATTTTTCTTGTCCTACTTGTATTATTAGATTCATGAGTTCACCCCTTTGCTCTCGTGTGGGAGGATGTGCGTCCCAAGCAATTCGAAGACTTTTTTTTGGAGGTCAAGGATGGCCTCAGCTTGTGCTAGTTTCTTTTTTAATTGCTCAATCTCTCTAAGCATATGTTCAGTGCGGCGTGACTTTAGTTCTCCTTTACTTTCATCATTCGTCAATCCAAACCTCTTCCTCCAGGCTCCAACATGAGAGTGGTATAAACCTTCACGCCGTAACAAAGAGGCTCGCTCAGAACCATCTTTACAGGCATCATATGCAGTAAGAATCTTAAGCTTATAAGCCTTCGTCAATTTCTGTTTAGGAGTTTTGGTCCCTTTTACTTGAGGATCTGGTACCGATAGTTTTATCGACTCAGACTGATTATTATTAGAGTTGTTTTTGTTTTCCAATGTGCTTAAATTTTGATCTTCGATGTTGCTTGATTTTTGTACCATTTTGTTGATCTCCCCACTACCCTCACGACATTAAATTTACCTTATTTTTGTCTCACTGTCGCTGGCACAGAGGGGGTGATAAAGGCTATATTTCTGCTGAATTATTTGACCTACTTTTTCAACGTGGATTGCAATTAATTACCCGTATTCGGAAAAATATGAAAAATAAACTCATGCCAATGGTTGATAAACTCTTACTAAGAAAACGAGCAATTGTTGAAACTGTTATTGATCAACTAAAAAATATTAGTCAAATTGAACATTCACGTCATCGAAGCCCGATTAACTGTATGGTCAATATTGTCGCTGGCTTAGCTGCATATTGCATGCAACCTAGCGTGAGTTTATCACGACACTAGTCAAAAATACCCATAATGTTTTGTTTTAAAAGGATTTTTTTCGAAATTAAGTGTATACAACAAGTCCATTTATTTTGGGTCGCTTCTGATGGAAATCGATCAGGTTTAGAGCTTCCATAAGCTGATTTTCGTCACTTGTCATTTCTTCTAATTTATAAATTGCTTTAGATCGTCCTTTGGATTTTATGCCTTCCAATACTGTACCCAATCTAACATTATTCAGTGTATCCAGTAGCGTGTCTAATGTTCCCCTAAACTCAGCTTGTAGTCTTGCCTGTCGCCACAAAAGAGTAGATTCTAAATAACCGATAATGCAAATAAAGTAATGAGTAATAATTTTTTGATCAGTCCAATGAAATTGTGGCTTGAATGTTAGGTGATAAGGGTTCTTCATATTTTTAAATGCTGATTCAACTTCTGCTTGTCCTTCATAGGCTTTAATAATTTTCTCGCTGTTCCACGTATGACGATCTGTCATGAGAATTCTCAAGCCACATCGCTCTTCAATTTCTTGAAGTTTATTTTGATTAATAACAAAATCAAGATGATATCGTCTATTATAAATCCCTGTTAGGAATGCAGTTAAAATAATCTCTAAAGAAAAGTTATTTGAAGAACGTGCTAAACTAAAAAAATAAATCCAAGTGCTTTCTAAAATTTTATCTTCGCTCTTTAATGTCCATTGAATTAATTGACGTACATGCTGTCCTTTTAACATATTAATAATTTTTGCTTCTAACGCTGATCTCTCATAACTTTTTCTTTTCGAATTAAGCGCTCTTTGCAGGCTTTTTAATTTTGTTTCTTTCTTCTCTAATGTTTGTTGAATACCACGAATTTGACCTATTTTTAATTTCTCTGAAATATATACCACAATGGTTCTCTCTTCATCCCAAATAACACGCTTATCTCTATATATTTTCTGTTCATTTGAAATAAAATATTTTAACGAATCATCCACAAGTGATTGATGATGATGAGGCGTTAATGCACCAACATAATGAAGTTGAGCTGCTTTAACTAATGCCATATTTTTTTAGAATTATTTCCACGGTCAAAAACTATGGTATGCTCATCCTGTTGTAACTTCAATTGATCCATTCTATTTTTAAGTTTACTAACAATACTGTTAAAAACTTTACTATCATTCATGTTCCCTTTATACGTCAGATGAAATAGGGGGACCTTATCTTGTTGTGTTACTGCTAAAGCTAAACCAACTTGCCTTAGGTCTGTGCGTTTTTGCTTGTTTTTTCGCGTTTAGCGATAGTACAGCGATCATTTGTCGTATTAATGTAAGTAAAAAAATTTGTTGTATCGTAAAATAAATTTTCTTGTTCCAATTGATACAAATCAAATACCTTTTTTAGTAACTCTTCTTCTATTTTTTCGATAGCATCAACCGGAATAGCATCCATCATATCCCAAAAATGTTGGCTGTCCAATTTAGTTAAGCTGCATTTGAGTAAATATTCTAAGCTCGTTGTTTTAGCCCAACTCCGCCAGCCACGCTTACTTGTCGGCATGCAGGCTCGTCCAATAGCCGCTAATAAAAGTGTGGCTCCCGCTGTTAAATGATTACGAATCGGCTTGTTAGATAAGTGATTTCTGGTATTATACACATGTTGGTTAATGATTTCACAAATGTTTAATTTATTTGCGATATCAAGCATTGCGGCAACGGCTCCATGTGAATAGGATTTAAGGCGCAGGTCTTCTGTTAAGCCTTGCAAACGTTTTAACAAATCGTCTGCCTTACCAAGATAAGCTAGTACTATAGGTCTTGGTTTGCCATTGATTCGCTTGGATTCAACGATATACCAATATTTATGCCACCGCTTTTTCTGACCTGTATTGTCGCCAAAACTGACTTCCTTGTTGTATACGTTTTTAATAAACTCGATATAGTATCGTATTTTATGCAATAAATTTCAAATAAAATTAAATTATTTTGTTGTATACAAATAAAAACAAGGTAACTGATTGATTACACTGATAAAATTAGTCGATTAACCACTGGTGCGTGATAAACTGACGCTAGGAAACCCTCTTTAAAATTGATCAAAAATTTAGCAATAGCTGCTTAGATTGGTCGAACTGACGTTAAAAGAGTGAATTTTGATTTTCTATCAACAAGACTTAAAATAGCTCCCTGTTGTTTCTACCAACGATCGTATCACCCTCCCAGTCACCTAATCGTGACTTCGCTTCAACTATCGCTGGAACGCTCTGTGATATCCACGCGTTCCGGTATGCAGCCTCGTCCTGCTTTACTCGAAGACCTACGATTAAATTTTTTCCCGGAATGCCTTAGATTTTTATATAAAGTTCCGCCAGAACCCTTATCTTTCCAAATATGCAAATAAATAGTTTCATGACTAACCAATATATTTTGCAAAGCGAGCCGACCAGAAATTTGTTCAGGGCTCCATTTTTCTCGCAGCTTTTCCTCAACAATCTTGATAACTTCTGGCGTCATTCTTGTAGGCTGATTGCTGGCAGTGTATCGCCGTTCTGTAGCCATTTTATTGGCCTGTTGATAATGATAGCCTCTTTCTCCCTTATTGCGCCTTACCTCCCTGGAAATCGTTGAAGCGGAAACCTTAAGAGAATTGGCAATTTCAATCTGAAGAAAACCATTTGACAGGAGGGCGTAAATCTGAGAACGTCGTTCTAGAGTCAGGTGCTGATAGCCACTTGGCATTGTATCTCTCCTTAAGAGTTTGAAGTCCTAATGAGAATACTGTCAGTGCTTGATTTTTTCCAATTATTTCAAAACATCATCAAATGCTTGAAAATTATTCATCTAAAGCAAATTGCACTTCACTATTGAAAGGGCGTGGCAAAAAAATCAGAGAATATTATTAATGGGAATATGGAGCGAATATTAGAGCAAGAAATAATGATGGTTATTTCGATGGTTATTTCGCTGATGGGTTTTGTCCAGGAGCTTCATCCAAATGATAAATATACCAAATTATCTAGAAGTATACAGAGGAACTTTTTGGAGAATAGATTGGAAATAATGTGCAAAGGTTAAGTTTCTTGAAAATAAAATATCCGAATTAAATATCAAGTAGGGTGGCAACAACAGTAAATCGAGGAACTTGAAAAAAGAAAAATTAAATGATATAGAGGAACTTAAAATTGGAGCATTAATCTTTTTCAGAAAAAGAAAAAAGCCTTATTATATAATAGGATTTAAAAAATCCCGAGAAAAATGTACCTAGCTGTCGGATGCAGTAAGAGTAAAATATAGAATATATCTTAGTAGACATTCACCGGTCTGCTGCCAGAATTGCCAGATTAAAGTTTGATTTTAAAACAGGGATGGAAAGATAAAAGTGATTAAAAACGTAGAAATCTCAGTATCAACAGAAAAACCAATATCCATAGATTTAACCGCAGAGAATCAAGAGGATAAAAAAGTTACATCCTTAGCCATGGATCACACGATTTTAAGTGAAGAATCGACAGATGAATTGGATGCTTATAACAATTTGCACCCAACAGAAGATGACCTCTTTATTAAGGCTATCAACGATAGGGAATTAAGTGAATTTACTAAAGATATGCCTTTTCTTGATATAAAAAAGATTCAAAAATTTTAAGAAATTATTGATTGATCTTCAACTAACGGCTGAAGAACTGGAAAAAGCCGGTATCGAACCCCAGACATCTGTGATCCATATTTGGTCTCGAACAAAATATCTTTGAAAAAGCTTTTACGCTTTTTGGCTTCCGTCAGTCTACTACGCACGGCTTTACTGTTGCCGTTTTTAACCAAAAATGGCATTAAAAACACTAAACATCCTATTAAACGTTCTGTACCCACCGCTTCTATTCAGCCTTCCCTTATCATTGAGCCTGAAGAAAATGAAGAGAATATCGTTAACAACGAAGAAATCAACCCATCAGACATTTTCTTCACTAAAGAAGATAGACTGCGGCCTACAAGGTATATTCAGAAAAAACGCCGATTTCCCGTACCCATTTTAAGAACGTCAGCCATTCTTTTAGAATCCGAATCTACTCTGCAACGCGTACTTGCTGTAGGGACATTCCAGGAAACCACAGCTTTATTGGTCAGCGGCGTTTGGAGCATATTTTCTCCTCGCTGCTTATCAATAGCTGGTTCAATCTAGCTCTCTATCCTGAAGAATATCCTGAGCTTATTACGCTGCTCGATAAATCTCTGTATACCCTTAACCTTCCAAAAACCATTACTGATTCCTTAAAAAACTCATTAAATCAGCCTTATATTTGGGGGCCTCTCCTGTCGGTGTTCCCCTGTTAATTGGAACACTCTATGCCGTTCGTGCGGCGTATCAAGTTAAAATGTTCAATCACCGACAGATTGAACCAACTTAAAGTATCTAAAAGATTATCGTCCTGGCTGTTGGGAAGATTTATGGGAAGATTTGGGAGGCTGGATAGTCAATGCCCTTATTCCTGATCTTATTCCTAAGACTGCTTTATTTCCTTGCTTGCCGCAACATACCATTCAGGCAATGCTTGAAAAAATAAAACGCGCCATTGTTTGGGACGGACGACTTACTCCGACAAAAAAAGCGCGAATTGTTTGAAATGTTGAGGATCTTTAGCCGTAAAAACCACAAGCTGACCCAAATGAATGGACTTTCAACGTTAGCAGGAATTATAAACAATATTCAATTGACGAATCTTACGGTGTTGGAAAGAAGAGGTAGACAAAGAAACCATTAAAACATTGTTTTTCATCAAAACAGAAGCCTTTCGGGAATTACAATTTTTGGCGAATAATTATAATTTACCGCATCAGGATGAAAGCCTTTTAGGACCCTTGCCACGTTATCTTCATGCAAATTATTTAATGTGGATGATAGGACACCCCCAACATGGCTATTTACAGCCATTATTTTTCGCCTATAAAGGAGCTAAACTCTATTCAACTGTGATGTTTTATTATGCTATTGTTACAGGACTGTTAAATATTCATGACCTTTATATCGAAGAACAAGAGTGTTTAGCTACCGGCAAACAATGGTTATGGATGAAGGAACTAGCCCAATATGATTGCAGTGTGTGCGGCGATTATTCTATTTTTTATAAAAGTATTTTCACAATAGAGGATTGTTTTAGCAGTTATCTGGCCATGCCACGGCCATGTAGAAGAATTACGGATGTTTACTCAGGCAACCGCTAAGGAGTCTGAGCAGTTTTGATTTGAGTAAGATAAAAACCCTAGACTTTGTGAGTCAAATTTTGCTTTTACAAAACCAGACTTTATTATCTGCTTTTTTACAGGAATTAAAACCTAAAATGACAGGGATGCAAACGGTTAATTTTCAGTAGTGAAAATATCCAGGATTGAATATTGATTTCTCAGAAGGCATCGCGAATTTTACTTCAAAATTCATCGGTTACCACCTTAACTTTTGCTTATAGTAACTTTTCACAGGAAGGGTTTGATTTATTAGCTAAGGTTTTACCCCATACGCAAATTAACTATTTGGTTTTGACTCAAGAATGGTAGCCCCCAATCCTGCATATAATATCACTTTATTTGCTCAGGCACTCCGGTATTTATGTTTTCTTACTAACTTATTTTTAGTTGGAGGTTTTGTTGATGACGAGAGCCATGCCAGAGTTATTGCCAATGCGCTTCCCAGTTCGCCAGTAATAAAATTGATACTTTGGTGCAGTAAATTCTTCTTCATCTCTTAGGCTGTATCGCCTTAGCTGAAAAATTGCCACAATCGCGACTTCAATATTTACAGTTCTTTGGCCGCTACTATTACTCCAATAGCTTTTGCATGGAAGCCCTGACGAATGCTTCGACTCGAGTTGCTCATGATTTTACACTTGAGTTAATTGGGACTATAAAAGAAATGGAAATCAAGGCGCTTGGCTTCAAGGACCTTGGCTAAGAACTCCTACTCTACCACTGAGACTATTATATTTGGGGTCTTGTCTGACAAAACCTACCTTCGGGTGAAAGCCAATATAAAGTCGAATGGCACAAAATAAGATCAATTCGTTTTAGATGGCTTACCTATTTCTGGTTTTGGGCAAGTTTTATCTTTGTCTTGATCATCCGGTATATGCATGCGGATCTGATCATATAAATACCACTGTCTTTCTGCTGATAAGCCTTCCGGTGTTAAGCTGCATGGCAAGTGTGTTGGCGTATTGTAAGGGAATCCCTGATCGTTTATCAAATTCATTTTTATTTCTTTTGAATCAACATTCGTTTTAAGCGTAATGAGACCTCTTTCATCAGCGTTTATTTTAAAATGATGGTAACTGGTAATCCCTGGAATAACCTTAAAATATTGAGCTAACCAATCAGACCAATTACGATAAACAACTGTAGGTTGATTATTGTCTGAATAGGGTTGGCAAACATTATGTTTGTTTGGAGATGACTCTTCAATAACTTTAACAAGCTGCTCATACGTATAAATTTTTGAACGCCTATATCGATGTCGAATAAGTCCAAAATATCCATCTGGAGAAAATTTAGTATGCCCTACAACTAAAAAAGACAACTCAATATTAGTGTGTAATCCTGTTAATACGCGATACATCAAGTATTGAATTAATGCGTTATTTTTGTTCTGGCCAACACAATTATCTGCTGTAAGGTAGACTGATGTTTCTCCAAGCGCATGATGTGTGAAAAAATTATCTAAAAGTGAAATAACTGTGTTTGCATTTTTTTCTAAAAAATCGGCCTCATCGATTAAGTAATTAACTTGTTTTGGAATTCCTTCGCAGCATACTCCAAACAACTGAGCACGGCGGGGTGTTTTGAAATAAATCGGCCCCACTTGTTGATCTTCAAATGGGTAATGCAATTGTTGGGCAAAATCCCATGAATAATGCATTATCATGTCAATAGAATTCGCCTTGTGAGGAGAGATGCCTGCTTAATAGTGAGCATTTTCTGATAATTTTTGTTAGCTAACTTTGCATGGGCTCTGTAATATAAACGTTCTTTTTTAGCATGATTCAAGTGGTGCAATGCTTCTTTGTATAGTTTGGCTTGCATCTCTTCCTTTTTCATTTTAGGATTGCAGCAACTTGATTAATTTGTTTTTTAAAATTTTCACATTCAATGCATAGATCTGTTTTAGGGTTATTAAATACGATATGAGGTAATTCTTCTTGCCATATTCTGATGAAGGTACGATATCCAACAGCCTCCTTACTGCCTGACTCAAACATACATGCTTGATATACTTGATGAGCGTAGAAATAAGACATCACAGATAGCAACAGAATGCATAATTTCCCTTTACCTTTTTAGTCTCGGCCAGGATCAGGCAACCCTTCATTAGCCGAAAATTAATAATAAAGACTTATCTTTCTATCGTTCTGATATTGAGCACGCATGCACTGGCTTACACCCTTTGTTCCCATGTATGGGTGCCTATGCCTCTATGTAAAAGTTCTTTTGAAGGCGCTTTAAGCGATCGATTATTATCCATAATAGAATAAAAAAACAGTTTTACAAACAGGTCGATCAGCATTAACATGATATTCAAATTTTTGTAGTTTATAGCTAGGCATTGCAGTACGTGCTGAATATGAAAGCGTAGAATGTCGTGAAAAACTAACTAACTGGGATAAAATAAAACAATTTTTCTCGTCTATGGTCATGGCATGAATTTAATACGCACACCAAGTAACTTGTTCAAGTGTAAACAGGTTTTGGCAATTACTTCCGCAACTACAGGTCGTTTTTAAAAATTATGTATCAGTTTTATATAACTTCAAGATCAAGGCTAACTGAGTGTTGTAAGGCTCTTCTTCCTCAGGTAACGGTGTATGAAGGTCAGGATTAAAATACTCGTTGAGCAATTCTTCGAAAATAGCTGCTATTTCTTTATCAACTGTCCCTTTGCTCATGAAATCCTTCTCATGTCATTTTTGAAGGGTCAATCCTAACCTATTAATGTATTATAGTGAATCTATTGTGGGCGCAAAATTTCACCCAAAGGTAGGTTTTGTAGGACAAGACGCCATTTATATATCCTAGGGGGGGTGTCTCAAGAGGCTATGATTGATCTTATTCAAGCAGTTCCCGAGCTCACTTAGAGTCTAGTTTTAGAAGGGTTTCCAGGTCCAGGCTATAATTCTTCTGATTATTC
>CAWFQC010000034.1:0-85792 GCA_963817645.1 uncultured Gammaproteobacteria bacterium
GAATCTTTTAAAAGAGACGTGAGCCGATTAGCGTCTTATTTAACGACCTTTAATTTAAACAAGGATCGTTTGCCTTTATTTCATGGAAAATTAGAGGCAGTTTTAAAACAATTTTTCAAAGCCTACCTTATTACATGGCTAAATTCAAAAGAAGAAGAAAAAGAAAACTTGGCTCACTCTTTATCTTCCCTGGAGCTCTCATTTTATCAATTAGCCCCTCCCTTTATGAAGAGAAAGAATTGAAGATTTAATTTCCTCTCGAAAGAATCAAGACTGGTTTGTTTTTTCAGGGCATATGTTGTAGCATGCTAGCCGGATTAGATTCCACGCTAGGAGATCATTATTTAAGTAAAGTTGCAGACTTATTATCAAAACCTGTATCCAACCAGAGCGCAGATCGCTAGGAATCGTTCAATAATCCATTTTATCAAGATTCATCTGACACCTATCAAGACGAAAACCATTTCCCATCTTACGGACCATACTAAACAACAGGAGAATAGATATGATTATCCATAAATTCTAGTGATCAACGCCTCATCATCAAGTTTAAGCCATCGCCTGAACGCAATGAGGATATTAGACGAATCAAACTCATGCTCAAAGGTAACAATGCAAATCTTGTGAGAGCAGAGCTTTCTAATTATCTCAATAATATTTCAACAGGTTTTCTTTCCATCCTCCCCTTTTTAGAAGTAAACCGATTTCAGCATACACTTCGTCAGGTATTAGAAGTGCCTAAATATCATGAAACTAATATTATAAAGACGATAGCGGCAGAGTCAGGTATTTTTTTAGATAAAGATAATGTGATAGATGGTGTTGAAAATTCTCTATCCAAAAGAGTGAAAAAAATTGAAGAAGAGTTGGATAGCCAGAAACAAAAAATTGGTGGCTTGCAGCAAGAGATCCAAGGTCTTAAGGCGGAAAACAAAAACTTAAGGCAGCTTCTGGCAACTATGTCTGCAAAAAATAAAGACTTAATCAGTGAGAATGAGGCTCTCAGAGAAAGAAAATGGTGCAACGAAAAGAGGCTCAAGATATTAAGGAAAAATATGAATTGCTCAAAAAAGAAAATGCTTCTCTTAAACAAAAGCTCCAAAAATTGCCGTCATCCACACAAGGAGGTTATTTTAGCTTGTGGGGGGAACATTGTTAGAAGAAAAGACGTGAAAATGAACGCAAGTCTGTGACTCTTAGCGCTTACAGTATTCTAAAACGATAAGAAAAATAATCATGTGCCATTTAATCAAACAAGAACGCCTGGCTAATAAATTAAATCAAGAACTAGGGCCTGTCGTTCTTTTCTCATTTATCTCGTCCTGATGGCTTAGAAGTGCTCTTGAATGCCGATGGGAATAAGCCTAGTAAAGGCTATGTCGATATTTAAGAAAAAATGGATGCTATTAGGGCGCAGTTAACTTATCGGTGGCTTTATCGTTCGGGGTTAGTTGTCAATGTTAGATCCTTATAAGGTCATAGACAATTAAAAGCCTACAGAAGAAATCGAACATCCAAAAAAGAGGGAAAAAAAGATGTTAGTACTGACTAGACGATCAAATGAGAGCGTCATCATTAATGACGATATTCATATTGCTGTATTAGATATTAGAGGAAATCAAGTTCGTTTAGGAATAAAAGCCCCTAAAGATATCCCCGTACATCGCCAAGAAATTTATGAGAAAATAAAAAAAGAAAGTCAAAAAGATGATGCGTGAACCTTCGGAATCCAAACGACGTCTCTTTGATAAGCTTTATCGTGATTTAGGTGAAATCATTCACTTTTTGCAAGATAAAGATATTAATGAAGTGATGTTAAATCCTGATGGTCAGCTATGGATTGACCGTGCCTCTAATGGGTTGCAATGTGTCTCTCATTTAAATCAAGCAGAAGCTTTTTCAATTATCCATGCTGTTGCAGGCATTCATCATTTTGTTGTCACGCAATTGAGTCCACGACTAGAGGCAGAACTCCCCTTTTTTAAAACCCTGCGAGGTGAACGATTTACGGCTCAAATTCCCCCTATTGTGTCTGCGCCCAGCTTTACGATCCGCAAAAAATCAGAGGTTATTTTTACATTAGAAGCGTATGTTGCTAGTGGTCGCTTAACGCAACATCAAGCAAACACCCTCAAAAAATTAATTATGGATCGAAAAAATATTTTAGTCAGTGGGGGTCCTGGGTCAGGCAAAACGACAGTGACCAATGCCTTAGTCATTGAGGCGGTTAGATGTGATAAGAACCAACGATTTTTAATCTTAGAAGATTTACCTGAATTGCAATGCGAAGCACTCAATAAAGTAGGCATGTTAACCAGTGATTCTGTCACGATGAATGGATTATTACGCACTGCCATGCGAATGCGCCCCGATCGTATTTTAATTGGCGAGGTGAGAGGCCGTGAGGCGCTTGACATGTTGAAAGCCTGGAATACAGGTTGTTCTGGCGGCATATGTACGGTACATGCCAAAGATGCCGCTCATGCTGCTCAACGTATTTCGGATTTAGCCATGGAAGCAGGATTAACTGTGCCACCGATTTCCCTTGTGCTGCAGACCATCGATGCCGTTGTGTCTGTCGTTCGATGCGAAAATCAAAAGGGCTTTATTCACGAAATCTTAGCACTGGAAGACTATAAAAATGAAAGATTCAAATTTGAAAAGTTGGCTTAAAAAAACGATTGTAGGCACGGTGTTTTCAAGTCATCCCGCGTTTGCAAACGGCGCCTATTTACCTTTCAACTCCACGATGAATCTGTTGAAAGATGCCATCAGCGGTCCTTTTTTGCTTGCAGCGACCGTCATCATGGTGGTGATTACGTGCCTGATGTTGGCATTTGGAGAATGGGGAGATGGATTCAAAAAATTGATCAATATGGTCTTGTGGCTTTCTATTGCATTTGCAGCCAGCAGTTTTATTACCTCGATGTTTGGTGGTGGTCGTTTTAGCTAAAAGGGTAAATTGATGAGAGGAACAGCCGCACTTTATTTTAAATCGTTAAATAGGCCTTTCAATGTGTTGGGTGTTGATAGACAACTCTTCTTCCTGTTTGTTGGCTTGTCTTTACCTATCGCCTTTTCAGCACACCTGCTTCCGCTTATGGATGGCGTAGCCTTAGCTGTCTTTATGATTTTGTACGCAATGGGTGTGTTAATAACGCGTGCAGATAATCAAATGCTTGCGATTTTCAGGCGGCACATCCACTACAAAAAATATTATAGAGGCTCTTCTGGGATCCATTCTAACGTATTACTGGTTAAGCCCAGTGTGCCATTTTATCAAGGTAAGCGATTACTATGAATTTGAAAAAACATTTAAGTAACGATCAAGGGTTGTCTGATTTATTGAACTATGCCCATCTCATTGATGAGGGTGTCATCATTAATAAAGACGGTGCTTTCTTAGTCTGCTACAATTCCGTGGCCCTGATATCCATTCTGCAAGTGGCAGTGAATTAGATGCGATGAGCGTTACTTTCAATCGTATGGTCACTTTTTTAGAAGACGGATGGATGATTCACATTGATGAATTACGCGTACCCTCATTGACTTATCCTGAACAAGGTCACTTTCCTGATAAGGTATCTAGTCTGATAGATGAAGAGCGTCGTCAACTCTATGAGGCAGAGGGCGCGCATTATGAAAATTTTCAGTTCATCACTTTTGTTTGGAAGTTTCCTTTGCCCGTTGTGAAGACCACCCGGCATTGGTTTGTAGAGGGTCTGTCCAAAATTGATGAAGACCAAAATCTGTCAACATTATTAAACTATTTTGGTGAGATCGTTGAACGATGTGTGGGTCTCCTCAATCCCTACTTTGTGCTAGAAAAACTATCAAGTGCTGATTTGCTCAGTTACCTCAATACGTGCATGACAGGTGAGCTGCTCCCTGTTTCAGTGCCACCCCACGGTTCTTTTCTGGATGTGGTTTTAGGTCGGCGTAATGTGATTGGAGGCTATGTACCACAAATCGGTAAAAGCCTTATTTATGTTTTATCCGTTGTGGGTTATCTCAATGAAGAAACCATCCCTGGATTACTCGAAGAAATGGGCACCTACCCCTTAGTGTATCGCTGGTCAAATCGATTTATTCCCCTTTCGCAAGCTACGGCTGAAAGAGAAATAAGGCGTTATCAAAAAAATTGGAATAATAAGGTCAAGGGCTTGATGGGTATTGTCAAAGAAGTGATATCGGGCACACCTTCGCATAAGGTGAATTATGATGCTTTAGATATGAGCCAGCAAACGGATGAGGCGTTAACGGCTAATAGCAATAGCACGACCCGATTTGGTTATTGGACCAGTGAAATTGTGTTGATAAATGAAAACCTGGGCTTATTAGAGCAAGCCACAAAAGCGTTAACCCGTTATTTAGAACACGCTGGATTTGCTTGTATTAAAGAAGATGTGAATGCGTTTGATGCTTGGTTAGGCACCCTCCCTGGGCATGGAAGTTGTAATGTGCGCCGTCTTTTTATCAATTCGATTAATCTGGCGCATGTGTTACCCCTACATACCCTTTGGGCAGGCTCGTCCTTTAGTTCGTCGTCCTCATTATTGCCATCGCATTCCGCGCCTGTGTTTTATGCCGCCACAACAGGCAAGACACCTTTTCGTTTTCATCTGGATGTAGGAGACGTAGGTCATCAAGTTGTATTAGGACCAACAGGTGCAGGCAAGTCCACTTATTTAGGGTTTTTAATTGCGCAATTTTTACGCTATGAGCATGCTCAGATTTTTGTTTTCGATAAAGATTATTCACATCAGGCATTAACGCTTGCTTTAGAGGGATACCATTATGATATTGGCAAGGGTGAAACACTGGCATTTTGCCCCCTTGCCGATTTATCAACAGACACTCAAAAAGTAAGGGCAGCGCAATTTATTGAGAATTTGGTTTATTTGCAAAACGTGCCGATTACACCGGCTATTCGAGCCGCCATTTATACAGCCATTGACTCCTTATCACCTGATAGTCATGCCCAAAGTAGGAACTTAACTGTTTTTCGTTCAGAAGTGCAGCATGAAGGCGTTCGATCAGCTCTTAAGTATTATACCCTGGAAGGTCAGCTCAAATTACTGGACGCAACGTCCTGTACCCTTCAACTCGGGTATTTGCAAACTTTTGAGATGAACTGGCTCTTATCTCAGAAGCAAGCGGTTTATTTACCTGTTTTAGGGCATATTTTTGATCAAATAGAATCTCGACTTGATGATGCTCATGGGCAAAGGCCAACACTTATTATTCTTGAAGAGGCCTGGCTTTACATCTCGCATGAAGTCTTTGCAAAAAAATTAAAAGAGTGGCTCAAGACACTGAGAAAGAAAAATGCACGGGTTGTTTTTGCTACCCAATCGTTGGCTGATCTTTATGACCCGAGCACAAAAAGTCTGACATCAACGACCGCAGCTATCATGGAGTCCTGTCCCACTAAAGTCTATCTTCCCAATCCCAGTATGGAAACAGAAATGAAAGAACTTTACCGTAAAATGGGATTATCAGATCGCCAATTAGACATTATTTCGGAAGGCTTGCCTAAACGCCATTATTACCTTGTTACGCCAGAGGGAAACCGTCTTATTGAGTTGGGATTTAATGATGTTAAGCCCATTGCGCTGTCTTTCGTTGGCTTATCCAGAGACAAAAGTCATGCGCTGATTGAATGTCAATCTAAATATAAAAATGAATGGGTTTATTACTGGCTTATTCAACAGGGTTTTGATGAATGGGCCGATTTTTGGAAGAAAAATTATTTTGAACAAGGGGTGCAATGATAAATTTAAAGGCGCGAAATACCCAGAGTCAACCAATTCGCCATCAGAAAAGGGTTGTTGGCACTATCACTTGCTTTCACGTTGACAGCCCATGCCGCAATCCCGGTCATTGACTATGCAGCGCTGATACAACTGGGCAATCAATTAATACAATTACAGGAACAAACACGCTGCATACAACAGCAATTACAAAGGTTAAAGGATAATCAGTATCAATGGAGTAATGCGCAAGAGTTGCTCAATAAATTAGGCTCTATTGTTGATCAAACCAACACCATTGCCTATAGCGCATCAAACGTTAATCAGCAGTTTCAACACGCTTATCCTGGTTATCAAGCACCACAGGATTTTAATGCGCATTATAAAAATAATGTCAACCTAGCGCAAAACACATTAAGGGGTGTGCTTCAAGCCATGGGATCAAGTGCTCAGGATTTTCAAAGAGAAAATAATCACCTGTCTTTTTTACAACGCCAATCACAAAGTGCCCAGGGACAAACGCAAGCGATCCAAGCCTCCAGTCAAATTGCCTCTGAGCTCGTCTCTCAGATCCAATTGCTAAGACAAACGGTGATTGCGCAATCAAATGCACAAACTGCTTATTACGCTACACAAATTCAAAACGATGCCAGCAGTCAAGCCGAATTAGAAAAAATAATTAATTCGGGATCAACAAACGTGCCAAGTTATGGCACGTCGGGCCATCCATTAAATTCACCTGATTATTAGAGGGTTCATGGATATCGTCACGACAGCCGCGCAAAGTTACATGACGACGTTTAGCGGCTATGTCAATCAATTCCTAGAATGGGGTCAATGGTTATTCTTTTCATTGCTGGTCATTAATATTGTGTGGATGGCGTTATGGTGTGCTTTTGATCGTCACTCGTTTTCAGAAAGCATGCCCTCTTTTATTAAGAAATTTTTTGTTATTACTGTTTTTTATACCATCATGATACACCCTGCCTGGTTGAGCGAGATCTTAAAAACAGTTCAATTTATGGGAAATACATTAACACAGGCACCCATTGATCCGTCCTCACTGATCTCTGAAGGGATTGGGATAGGCAATAAGATTATGATCCCCATTGAAAAATCAAGCCTACTCACCTTAGGGTTTGGATTAATCATTGTCTTGATCGCCTATATTATCATTCTATTTGTTTTTCTCAGTATCGCGCTTGATTTAGCGCTCACGTTGATCATTACCACTGCATTAATTAGCGTTGCCACCTTCTTTCTTGGATTTTCAGCATTGGGTGCCACCTCACAAATAGCTCGTCAGACACTGGACGTTATTTTAGCAAATTGTGTGAAATTACTGGGTATCTACCTGGTTGTGGCAGTTGGCAGCCAAACCATGGTGGCTGCCAGTTCTGCTATTCCCGACCACATGGCGAGTTTTGATCCTTATGTCTGGATCTTGGCAGTCGCGTTGCTGTTTTGGTTGATTGCAAAAAATCTCCCAAATCAACTTGCCAAGATTGTAACAGGGGCTTTTCAAGAAACAAGAGGGACAGAGACAGGCGCGCTTGCGATGTCTGCTGCGCGGTATGCACACATTGCTCTGCCTGCTGTGAAAGTCGCATCGAAGACGGCTTTTGGGATCGCCAAGATTGCGGGAAGTACAGTCTATAACGCAAGCGCCCACTTCAATAAAGGGGGGTTAGGGGCAGCAGTGGGCGGATCGATAGCGCATTTAGGTAAAGCAATGGGTGCCAGTGTCTCAGATCATTTTAAGCATATTGCAAGTAAATTGGCAGGTGGGCCTGGACAATCTCGTATCAGTAAAGTCGCTGAACGGATGTACACGCAGGCCCAAGAGCTTAAGCGCGATACCCTTCAAGAAGGCTCAACAGAATCAACACATAGTGAAAATCCAAGGGGTTCGAGTCGCCATAAACAATAAGAGAACACGATGAAAAGTAAATTGATAGTTGGCAACAAAATAATGCGCTCTGATTCTCTACAAAACCCCTATGTGAGAGGGGCCGAAGGGCGAAAAGAATGGAATGATCGCTATGAAAATATGAAAAAATCCACGAGCACTTGGCAAAAAGCTTTCTTTTGTTCGATGGCTATCAGCCTTATTTTCGCCCTTATTATAGTGAAAATGGCCGGTGAATCGCGTGTGCAGCCCTTCGTCGTAGAAACAAATAAGGGGTTGCCTTATGCCGTTAAACCCCTGGTAGCGATGTCTTCACACGATGCGCATTTGGTTAATTTTGCCCTTAATCAATTTATCATGAATGCCAGAACGATCATCAATGATGCACAGGCGCAGAAAACCCTCCTGAATAAGGTGTATGCCTACTCTGCAAATAATACGATGAGCTTTTTACATGATTATTACCAAAAAAATAATCCATTTGATTTAAGTGAGCACACGACCGTCACCGTCAATATCATCAATTCATTACCATTGAGTAAAGACACCTGGCAAATCACCTGGGATGAAACAAAGCAAGGTGCCAACGCCAGTATTTTAGGCGTGACGCGCTGGATGGCGAACCTCACCTATAAATTTGGTGAGGTGAATCAGCGGTTTATAACAGATAACCCGTTTGGTTTTTACGTTATCAACGTGTCGTGGTCACAGAGTCAAGATTCAAATGGGTAGGGGAGTATCATGAAACAAGTTTTAATAGGCAGTATTTTTGTCGCATTACTATCAGGGTGTGCCCAAGCACCCCCATCATTTACACGAGCACAGGAGATGCAACGACCACCAGCACAGAGAACACCTTGTCGTTTGACCTATGGCAATGATCCTTCTTTGGAGCGTGCTTTTAATCACTATGCAAGAACAGGAAGAGCCCCCAATATTATGACCGATGGATTTATCAAATTTGGTTTTAACGCAGGACAACAACCGATTATTAAAACCATGCCCTTTCAAGAAACAGTGATCTCGCTGGAACCTGGAGAAAGATTTACCAATATTTCATCTGGTGATCCCAGTCGCTGGGTTTATTCAGTGGCAGTGTCGGGAAGTGGGGCAAAACTTCAGCAACATGTCTTAGTGAAACCCTCTTTGCCTGATATCAGCACTAACCTGGTGATCACAACGGATAGGCGTCTTTATAACTTAAGGTTACTCTCGTCACTGAATGCCGGGTCTTCAAAAAATGTGAGCTTTTGGTATCCTGATGACATGCTAGCGACAATTAAACAAGTTGATGAGGGAAGTCCAGCTAGTAGCCCCGATGTGAGCCTGAATAATTTGAATTTTAATTACCGTATTTCAGGCCGTTTTTTCTCCCCTCTTCCCACCTGGTCACCCGCACGGGTGTTTGATGATGGCACACATACCTATATTCAATTTCCGCAAAAGATTGCAAATCAAGAGTTGCCCGTACTCTTTGTTTCAGATAAAAATACAAAAGAATTAGTGAATTATCGCTCTAAACCTCCCTATTTTGTGGTTGACAAACTTTTTAAACAAGCGGTACTTATCATGGGTGTGGGGCATTCTCAAACCTCTGTCACCCTCACCAATAATCGCTATTTTTAAAGGGTAAAAGGCATGCAAAAAGTATATCCAAAAGTGGTGATTTTAAAAAAGGGGTTAGTTGGCGTTGCACTCTTTGGCATATTACTCATTATGATGTTAATCATCCATAATTTATATAAGGCAACGCATCATCAGACAGTAATGAAGCGCCTAGATAGTCACAAAGTAGAAGCGGTTGCAAGTCAAGCCGATACTCGCTGGTATCAAGATAAAAAAGGTCGAAAAGTGGATATTCCAGCGCAATCCAAAACGCATCTTAAAACTGGCAAGCAAAAAGAAATAAGGAAGGAAGACCCGCCATCGCAAGAAACCCAAGATCTGCTAAAAGCCATGAGCGCGCCCATTGGGAGTAACCAAATTATTGCAGAAAAAGAGCCACTTTCTGCCGATACACCCCTTATTTCAAGTGCTTTGCATGACGCAGATCAAAATGGCCAGAGTGAGAAAAAGGCTTTTCTTCAATCAAACAATCAAATGGAGGAGGATGATCTGGGATCCCTATTGAAAAATCCGATGAGTCCTTATGTACTTCAAGCAGGCACGCTGATTCCTGGGATATTAATCACGGGAATCAACTCTGATTTACCTGGTCAGATGCTAGGACAAGTCCGCTCGAATGTGTATGATTCTCCTTCAGGGAAATATTTATTAATCCCCCAGGGCTCAAGATTAATAGGATTATACGATTCCCAAATCGTATATGGCCAAGAGCGTGTGCTCATCGTTTGGAAACGGCTCATTTTCCCAAATGGTCAGAGTATTAATTTACAAGGCATGCCTGGCATTGATATGAGCGGGTATGCAGGATTTAACGATCAAGTTAACCATCACTATCGAAAAATCGTTGGATCAGTCATTTTAATGAGTATGCTAGGGGCAGGGGCGCAGCTTTCAGCGCCTCAAAATAATAATAACCCGTTTGCCACCCCTACTATAGGGCAAACGGTAGCGCAAAGCGTCGGAAATAATTTAGCAAATACAGGGGCCATGCTGCTCGCTAAAGATAGCAATAACCAACCCACTTTAGCCATTCGCCCAGGCTATAAATTTAACATCTCTGTGACAAAAGACATGATTTTTCCAGGTCCTTATCATGATTGAGGGGAGGGCATGGTAATTGAGAGGGCAGATGATTTTCATGCTAGGAATAGTAATACTATCTGGGTGCAAACAGTCCTCACCTTTGAAAAGCGAGCCGCCTATTTTGCCACAAAATAAGGTAGCTATTCATGCCAAACCTGTTAGTCAAATAAGAATTAAACGAGCAACGCAGCTCTTTGCGAAAACTATTCGCCCCATTCAACCAGCCTTTACATACACCCGCTGTGTTGGCACGCTAGACCATCCTACTATCAATGGCGGTATTATCAATTCATCAGAGGGAGTAGATCTTAATGAGCCTTCAAAAAGCCAAGGAATATCTCAACAAAAGGCGAAGTCAGTGTTAGTGAGTTCAAATGGCCCTCCCCAAAAATCTTTTAATGATGAGTGGGCAACCAATGATCAAGTGAAAAAGCTCCTTCTCGCAGCAAGTCGCCACGGTAAATTGGATTATGTGCTTCAAAAAACGGACCAAATGAAATTACCCGCCAGTGTCGCCGTCGTGCCGATGATAGAAAGCAATTATGACAAAAATGCCATATCGCCAAAAGGTGCGGTAGGTGCATGGCAATTAATGCCTTCTACTGCAAAAGAGTATGGCATTCAGGATCAAGATCGGTTTCAATTTACGACATCAACAGATACAGCGCTCACCTTGCTAAATGATTTACACCAGCAATTTGACAATTGGGAATTGGCGTTTGCTGCCTACAATGCAGGAAGTAAACGTGTAAGTGATGCGATACAAAAAAATCCCTTTGCCACATCAATTGATGAGCTTGCGCTTCCTCATGAAACTAAACGGTATGTTGAGCGTATCAGGGAAGTGAATAAAAAAATACGAGAGTTAGCGCCTGATGTTTAACAGAAGCACGCATTTTAATCATATTTATTTTATCATGATGGCCATCAGTGTTTTATTTATTTCTATTTTATTGAATATAAGTGGCAGATTAATTTCTCTCATTGATGCGATAACAACAGGGGATACGGTCTATTTTTGGAAAGATTCTATTGCCTTTTACTTTTTAAGTTTGTATGGGCTATTGATCATCGCTTTGGTTTTTTTGCCAAAAATAATGGGTAATAATAGAGCGGGGGACGTTAATTTTAAAATAGGGCTAATGGGGTGCATTATTTCCATGGTCGGCGCTTTTTATCTTGATATGCTCTATTTATTTGAAATAGCCAAGCATAAAAACGATTATCAAGCGTTTGCGGATACCGTACCTCTTTACTTGTATCAAGAAAGTTGGTTTTATCTCTTCTTATGTTTTTTAATGATAGTCATTTTTCTACTTAAAAAAATGTTATACAAAGAAACCGATGTAATGCCATTAGCTCACCTTAAATTTTATTGTGTTTCGCTGACTCTTTTAAGTCCGTGGGTGATTGTCTATCCCGTTCAACTCATGAATATCAATTTACTTAAGAACCTGTATTCAAAACATTTTATCGAGGTGCCCTTAATTCTCTCATTTTCACTCAATTTAATGTATAGTCTCCTTTCTATTTTAGTATTGGTGGTCGCCATTCGTTTACGTGACAACTATAAATTATCAATTGACTGGCTCAAGAAATTAGCAACGCTTACAGGCGTAGGATTGAGTATGGCCATTCTGCTACAACTCTTTTTTACTTTGGTAGCTTATAAAATTTTCTCAGATAGGGGTGGGTTATCATTGTGGCAAATGTTATCAGCTACATGCAGTCAGCGTGATATCATCAAATTTTCACCTCTTCTCTGCACCTGTCTCTTTGTGGGCGTATTTAGGCAATTTCTTAAAAAGAAACAATTTGATGATACGACAGAAACCGATCAGACGTCCGGTAATTTTGGAACCGCGCGCTATGCCAATAGGAAGGATTTAGAAAGGCTAAATGCCTATCATCCTGGAAATGGGCCCTTTATTGGGGCACTTGATAATCAATCACTCTATCTACCCCTTTATAACAAACTGACGATTTCTCCGCCAGGAGGCGGTAAGACGACCTCATCGAGCATTCCGATTTTATTAACACACGATGGCCCTGTGTTTGTTTTTGATATTAAAGGTGAGTTATGGGCTGTGACAGCACGGTTCAGATCAGAGGTATTAGGCAGACAAATAGTTGTGATTGATCCTTTTGGCGTCACAAAGGGCGATGATTTTAAACGTGGGAAAAAAGAGGCATTGCTGAAAGAGTATCGATTAAATCCCTTTGATTGGATTCCAGAAGATCAGAAACAACGTGATCGAATGATCAATGCATTTGCTGCTTCATTTGTGATTAATGAAGGCGGTTTTGCAACCCATTTTGATGAAAATGCTAAAATACTGATTCGTGGCTATATCGATTACATGATGAGTTTAGATGCGAAGGCGCGTGGCTTACCGATGCTTTATGAGTTGATGTCTGAAAGCATAGAAGAAGCGCAAAATACCTTTGATCAAATGGCGCTGCTAGAGGGCAGAGCAGGGGCAGCCGCTAATCAGATTAATCGGGTAGGCGCTGATGAACGAGGCAGTATTCTTTCAACCAGCTATCGTCAAATTGATTGGATGGGTGATAGCAATATTCAGGATACATTATCAGAAAGCAATTTTGATTTAAGGGATTTTTTAAAAGGGAATATGGATATATTTATTGTCCTGCCAGAAGACCAAGTCAAGGAGTATAACAGACTTTTTAGAATGATCATGTCATTGCTCATGAGCATGATAGTGCAATCTAATCCCAGTGATCTCCCTCAGAAAAAGATGCTTTTCCTGCTAGAAGAGCTTGCTCAATTAGGTGCTTCACCTGATGTGGAACAGTGTATTGAAGTAATGCGTATTCGTGGTGTGATTGTATGGACCGTATTTCAAGCACTGAAACAAATTGAGATGTTTGAAAAGCCTGATTTATTTTTGAGTGTGCCCCTCAAACAAATATTTACAAATGATGATACCCCTACTATGCAATGGATTCAAACGTTAGGGGGGAAGAAAACCGTTTTAACCAAAACATTCTCTACCAATAAGGGTGATTCACGTCACAAAATGCAGGCATTCAGCGGCAGTGTCTCCAGTGGCGAAGGGGAGAGTATTCATGAAACAGGCGTTGATCTTATTCAACTCAATGAAATTCGTGAATTGCCCTTTGATGAGCAATTTGTTTTTTTACATGGTGCAAAGCCGCTTCGTTGTAAGAAGGTCAGGTATTTTGAGCATGCAGATTTTCTCGGGAAATACGATCCAAATCCATTGGAAAGAAAGGTTATTTTTAATGGGTGTTAGGCGGTATTGTGATTTTCTTAACAATACATTTAAATTTTTGTTACTTAAAAAAAATAAAGAAGAATTATATTAATTTCACATCCCCCACCAGATTACTAAATTAACAATTCTACGGTTAAAAAAATATTTGGCCTATCTACTGAAAAAAAAGTCAAAAATAACGGAACCCCCCCACAAGTGATAGTAGCCGAGGACCCATCGGTGAATTCATCCCATTAATAATGGATTAACTGCGGTATTGCCTGCTCATAACAGTGGGAATTTATTGATGGCAGCATTGTGAAATGAGCATCAACATAGCGATGTACTGCTAGTGAACGTCAGTTCGACCAATCTAAGCAGCTATTGCTAAATTTTTGATCAATTTTAAAGAGGGTTTCCTAGGTTGCATGCAATATGCAGCTAAGCCAGCGACAATATTGACCATACAGTTAATCGGGCTTCGATGACGTGAATGTTCAATTTGACTAATATTTTTTAGTTGATCAATAACAGTTTCAACAATTGCTCGTTTTCTTAGTAAGAGTTTATCAACCATTGGCATGAGTTTATTTTTCATATTTTTCCGAATACGGGTAATTAATTGCAATCCACGTTGAAAAAGTAGGTCAAATAATTCAGCAGAAATATAGCCTTTATCACCGATTAGTTTTCCAGTTAATCCTTGTGTTAAATCATCAACAACTTTTCTATCATCAGTTGTTGCTTGAGTCATTTTAAATGCAATTATCTCACCTACATCATTAAATGCAATTTGAACCCATAATACCAGCCCATTGTAGACTTTGATTTTTTAGCAAGGCCTTTAAAAACTCGGTTTGAGCTAGCACGTTTGTGGTGACATACTGATAAAACTGTAGAGTCAATAAAATAAATACCGCTCGTTAATTTACTTTGAAAATAAATGAATAAACATATTAATACTAGTACGGAAGGCATTAATTCTACAAATCGATTATAACTGACTAAAGTAGGAAATTCTTTATGAAGGTAAATCATAACATACTTGGTATAATAAGTTTTAAAATCACGAAAATGGCTTTGATGAAAATGAATGATTATTGTCATTATTTCTGCAAAACTTAATTTACTGCTCCTTTTTTTCTTTCGCCCTGGATTAGGCAGAGAAACTTTATCTAATTCAGGTAACATGATTTGAGTAAAATCATCGACAACACAATATAAATCAACTAAATTATCCATATGGCTCTTCCTTTGATTTGATCAGTGAAACGGTTTATTTACACTAAATCTAATCAAAAAAGAGCCTTTTTTCAATACCTTAAACTTAATATCTTTCGTCGAACTCACGTCAGTGATGAAAATCAAGCACAATGCACTTTATTTGTCTATCAAAATGAAGTCATAACAATGAGTGGAAAGTAATTTTAATAGTTGCGATAACCAAGATGGTGCAGTCTGTTTGTTACTGATTTGGTTATTGATACCAAAACCATGTTGCCTTTAATGGAGGTGCAAGTTAAAGATTTGTGCAGTGGATAGTTAATGGGCGTAACCGGTCTTCCGCTCATGTTATGCAGCCAATGGCCAATTAATTTTCTTAATAACATTTCGATGGGGATATAGTTTCCCTATTTCCTTTTTAATTCGATACGCTGTAAATTCATCCCAATCATCATTTAAATATGTACTACGCATATCTAGCATTGCTTGCGCCCCATTAATTGTCCAACGCATTCCAGCGCGCTCCATTCTATCTTTAACAAAATGTCGGCAAGCTCCCTCAATGACACCAGAAGCAATCGGATAACCATTTTTAAGATATTCGTTATATTTCATACGGGATAGATTTTTTTCTAAGTAACGACAAGCTTTCTCTAATTTTTCCAGTTTATGTTTAGATAAATTTTGCTTAGTTGCCATTTGTCGAAAACCACTTATCACTAATTTTGCTTCGCCTTTTAATACTCGCAGGACTCGATCTTTCATAAATATAACCTGTGCACTCTTATCTTCTGGATAAAAAATATTAGCTGCATCCCATAGGCGAGGCGTGACATGCAATATATCAAGAACTTCTATTATGGATCCTTTTCCAAATTGACGTTGCGATTCTTCCCATAGGGACGTCTGTCCATCCATCAGTGCGATGCAAATCTTAATATTTCCTGTATGGGTATGGCCTGTGATTGAAGTGACTTTTTGCAAAACCCCAGGATTCATTATTTTATGTATACCCTCTGTGCCAGCGACAGTGAGACAAAAATAAGGTAAATTTAATGTCGTGAGGGTAGTGGGGAGATCAACAAAATGGTACAAAAATCAAGCAACATCGAAGATCAAAATTTAAGCACATTGGAAAACAAAAACAACTCTAATAATAATCAGTCTGAGTCGATAAAACTATCGGTACCAGATCCTCAAGTAAAAGGGACCAAAACTCCTAAACAGAAATTGACGAAGGCTTATAAGCTTAAGATTCTTACTGCATATGATGCCTGTAAAGATGGTTCTGAGCGAGCCTCTTTGTTACGGCGTGAAGGTTTATACCACTCTCATGTTGGAGCCTGGAGGAAGAGGTTTGGATTGACGAATGATGAAAGTAAAGGAGAACTAAAGTCACGCCGCACTGAACATATGCTTAGAGAGATTGAGCAATTAAAAAAGAAACTAGCACAAGCTGAGGCCATCCTTGACCTCCAAAAAAAAGTCTTCGAATTGCTTGGGACGCACATCCTCCCACACGAGAGCAAAGGGGTGAACTCATGAATCTAATAATACAAGTAGGACAAGAAAAATCGATTGCAATTGACTTGCTTTGCTCTAAATTGAACATTTCAAGAGCGACATATTATAGACATTTGGATGATAATACTTGCAAAGAACCTCAGCCATTATCATCAAAAAAACCGGTAAATGCGCTGAATTGTGAGGAAAAAAAAGAAATTCTTGACTTATTACACAGTGAACGTTTTATCGATAAAACACCCTATGATGCTTACTACGAGCTCATAGACAAAGGAGAATACTATTGCTCACCTCGAACAATGTATCGCATTTTGGCAGAAAAAGGTGAAACAAAGGACAGACGAAACCAGAGGAATCATCGTGATGCTATAAAACCTGAATTAATTGCAACTGGCCCAAATGAAGTCTGGTCTTGGGACATTACCAAACTACTTGGTCCTAAAAAATGGGTTTATTACTACTTATATGTCATTTTGGATATTTTTAGCCGCTATGTGGTTGGCTGGCTTATTGCTGATTCAGAGTCTAAAGAGCTGGCTAGAAAACTAATACAACAGTCTGCGCTGAAACAGGGTATTCAGCCTAAGCAACTCACATTGCATGCGGATAATGGACCAAGTATGACCTCGCATACCGTTTCACAATTATTAAAGCATCTTGGGGTTGCCAAAACGCACAATAGACCTTATACAAGCAATGATAACCCATTTTCCGAGTCACACTTTAAAACACTAAAATATAGGCCTGAATTTCCAGCTCGCTGCCAATCATTGGAACATGGGGAGGCATTCTGCCAACAATTTTTTACTTGGTATAATAAAGAACATTACCATTCTGGTATTGCTTGGCTAACCCCAGAATCAGTTCACTACCAACAAGCACAATCTATTTTGGAGCAACGATATTCAGTCCTTATGCAGGCTTTTTTAGACAACCCAAAACGGTTCAAAAATAAGCAACCAGAACTCAAACAATTACCTAAAGCAGTCTATATCAATCCTCCTCAAACAATCGATATATTAAATAATTCTAGACAATTGGAGGCAATTATGGGAACATAAATTTTATGTCGTAACTCTTCAAATTTGTCTCATTTTCCCTGACACATTCCGATACAACGATAATCTTCTCCATCTTCAAGAATAAGCTGACTTTTTAATTCTGTTTTAAACTCCGCCGATTCAAAAATGAAGTGCAATTAAAGTAAAAGACAATTTCCTCATCAGTTAGAAATACGTATAAAATATTATGTGCTGATTGTCAAGAAAAGATATGTCGATAAATTTTATTACAAGAGTTTTTGTTCTGTGATTCTTTGAATATTCTTGACAACAAAATTTTATTTTTGTTTACAATCAAAATAACTGAAATACAATTGCTACAATAATTCACAAAATACACAGATAACAACAAAAATTTTTATATTAAATGTGCAGAACACTACTCATCGGTTTCTTAAATTTTTGAAACACTTCTCTTGGTGTTAAATAGTTTAAAATTTTTCGTGGTCTGTCATTAAGTTGATTTTCTATTTTTTTAATTTCTCCAGCAGGAACTTTTAAAAAATTAGTTGATTTAGGAAGGTACTGTCTCACTAGCCCATTCGTATGTTCATTAAGGCCGCGCTCCCATGAGTGGTAAGGTGTTGCAAAATAACAAGACGCTCCCACCGCTTTTGTAATTTTTTTATGTGCCGAGAATTCTTTTCCATTATCAAACGTAATTGTTTTTGCAACCGCTTTAGGTTCCTGTTTAAAACATTTCTTTGCAGCCTTCACAACATTTTTCGCGGTTTTTGCCTCTAATTTAGCTAAAAGAGTGAATTTTGATTTTCTATCAACAAGACTTAAAATAGCTCCCTGTTGTTTCGCACCAACGATCGTATCACCCTCCCAGTCACCTAATCGTGACTTCGCTTCAACTATCGCTGGACGCTCTGTGATATCCACGCGTTCCGGTATGCAGCCTCGTCCTGCTTTACTCGAAGACCTACGATTATATTTTTTCCCGGAATGCCTTAGATTTTTATATAAAGTTCCGCCAGAACCCTTATCTTTCCAAATATGCAAATAAATAGTTTCATGACTAACCAATATATTTTGCAAAGCGAGCCGACCAGAAATTTGTTCAGGGCTCCATTTTTCTCGCAGCTTTTCCTCAACAATCTTGATAACTTCTGGCGTCATTCTTGTAGGCTGATTGCTGGCAGTGTATCGCCGTTCTGTAGCCATTTTATTGGCCTGTTGATAATGATAGCCTCTTTCTCCCTTATTGCGCCTTACCTCCCTGGAAATCGTTGAAGCGGAAACCTTAAGAGAATTGGCAATTTCAATCTGAAGAAAACCATTTGACAGGAGGGCGTAAATCTGAGAACGTCGTTCTAGAGTCAGGTGCTGATAGCCACTTGGCATTGTATCTCTCCTTAAGAGTTTGAAGTCCTAATGAGAATACTGTCAGTGCCTGATTTTTTCCAATTATTTCAAAACATCATCAAATGCTTGAAAATTATTCATCTAAGCAAATTGCACTTCACTATTGAAAGGGCGCTCCTTAAAGCTAGAAGAAGTGGTGATTTTAAGTTGTTTAATATTGATTTGATTGTCTTTGGCTCTGTTTATATAAAAGAATTCGTTCTCAGTAAAAATATAAGCATTTTTAAAATCGCCAAGCAATTTGTTTAGTTTGTTTTTATCATTCTGATCGAATAGGGCCATAAAAAATAAGCTGCACCACTCGGGATTTCGTTGCTTAACTTGTGTCATCATCCAGTTAAACGTAGTTAATGTTGCATTAAGTGTTTCACCATTTACCTCGCGGGTTAGATGTGCAACTACTTTCTTGTTCTGCGGCTTTGGTCTTTTCGGTACTAATTCACGTGATATTTTTTCAGGCTCTATAAATAATGCTTCAACTACTTGCTCTGGTGTGCGTACAAAGGGTGCCACAGAATATACCGAACCAACAACTGCCATACGCTTGCGATCTGGCTTTGGCCCTTTTTTACGCTTATGTTCTTCAATCCGCGCTTGATCTTTTTTATGTCGAATGGGTACGCCTTTCCCGTCTGCACTTGTGACTATGATCGATTCTTCTTTCTCTACGTCAATTTTTCTACTCGATCGAAATGTTGTTACATCTACAGATTGCATGCGGTTAATTCTCTCAAGGCTATCAACAGGAACTTTGATTGGAAAAATTTTTCCTAAAAACATAGATGTTGTTTTATATGGAACCTCAACCGCCATCATCTGGCTCCATTCCTGTAGTAAAAATCCATATTCGCTCTCTGGCAATTCTAATCGCATATCATATGGTATACATGCAATTTTTTGACCTTCTCGCGATCCATAGCGATAACGTTCCAACTTAAACTCTCCAAATATGGACTGATAATAACGTGTGCTTTGGGTAAGACGCTTTACCTCCTCACCATTTTTTAGCCTCAATTTTTTACCAACATCTCCATTGCCTTGCATCCTAAAAAAATAATTTAGTGCCTGTTTACCCATTTCAAGCACTGTTGAAAAAATATTCTTTTCTACCTCATATACTGATGCACCCTTTACAGCAGCACAGTGCAAATAATCTTTTAAATTCTTTTGTAGCTCGTCCAGTTCAAACATATTGTTTTGAGCTAATTTTTGCGTCATCATATCCATTGCAAACCCTCTCCTATGGCGTCATTAACTTTGTGGTGAAATGAACACTATTTTTAGAGGGTTTTGCACTTCTTGTAAAGTGAAATTTGTAGAAAAATCAATCACTAGCAGAGAGAGGGTAACCGGTTACGCCCATAGTTAATAAGTTTAGTTTGGCGAAAGCTTTACTTCAAATTTAGCCATTTGGTCAATAGTTGATTCGTGCGTAGCTGACATCATTTTTGCTCACAAGATTCTATGAGTTATGTTATGATAGAATTCCTATCATATTTAGAGGGAAACTATAAATTCCCATAGCGTTGTTTGATTTAGGGTAATTTATATTTTCTCAAATAGAAGACAAATTAAATAAAGAAAGCTGAGTGGTGTTATACCGTTAGTTAAAAAATTAATTCAAATTGGCATTTCGGTAGATACAAATAATAATAAAGACAAAACTGCCTTATGATTCGTTTCAATGGTACTTAATGATAGTGGCAAATAATAATAAATTAAGGAAGCTTTATGAAAAACTCCACTGAAATCCAAACCAATTATTCTAGTTACACCAATATTTCGCTAAATCATACTCAGTACCACTCAAATATCTCTTATGTTACGCCTATACACGATATAAGTGGAACGTTGGGTTATGGCGTCGGGAGAGTACTGAGAGAAGCGTTTGATTATGCGTATGAAGCTTGGCAAGGTTGGTGGTATCCGCGCTCCAGCGTAGAAACTATTACTCAGCACCGACAGGCAGTGATTTATCAACAAGGACTTGAAGCGGTGGTAACACAACTTGACGCAGCCATTGAAAATCTACGCAAAAATCCACGCGATCCTGCTAGTTTGGGGCGCATCAAGCAAATCGTTAATGACAAAGATTACGCGAACTATTTTAAACCGGCGCAAACAGAGAAACTGCGTAGCTTTCAGGCGCATTTATTCAAGCCTATTCATGAGAAAGTTGAGTGTTTCAAAGTGCCTCGTTTAAAAGAAATCGTGCAGGGGTATTTGTCTGCTCTACAGACAGAGAGCGCGTTACTTGCCGTTGATACAACGCTTTCGATCCCAACAGAAATTTTTTCAGAGATTCAAACCAAACGATCCATCGCGCAACAGCCTGCCGTTGATCTTGTTTCTACACCTATGTCAACACTGGCTTCGTTGGTTAGTTTTCAAAATCCATTTGATTTAACCACCTTAAATGGCATCAATGGCTTTGCCGTCGACGGTGTCAATGCGTATGATCAGTTAGGCAACTCTGTCAGCACGGCGGGGGATGTCAATGGGGATGGGTTCGCTGATTTGGTACTGGGGGCTTATCAGGCTTCCCCTGGGGAACGTAAGGCTGCGGGTACAGTATATGTGCTGTTTGGGAAGAATAGCACTTGGTCGCCTCAATTTAATTTAACGACCTTAAATGGCAACAATGGCTTTGCCGTCAACGGTGTCAATGCGTATGATCGGTTAGGCGGTTCTGTCAGTACGGCGGGGGATGTCAATGGGGATGGGTTCGCTGACTTGGTGCTGGGGGCTTATCAGGCTTCTCCTGGGGAACGTAAGATATATGTGCTGTTTGGGAAGAATAGCACTTGGTCGCCTCAGTTTAATTTAACGACCTTAAATGGCAGCAATGGCTTTACTGTTGAGGGTCTCAACGCAGTTTGGTCTGTCAGCACGGCGGGGGATGTCAATGAGGATGGGTTCGCTGACCTGGTGCTGGGGGCTCCTTTTGCTTCCACCGGTGGGCGCATCGGTGCAGGCACTGTGTATGTGCTGTTTGGGAAGAATAGCACTTGGTCGCCTCAGTTTAATTTAACGACCTTAAATGGCAGCAATGGCTTTACTGTTGAGGGTCTCAACGCAGGTGATGGTTTAGGTTGGTCTGTCAGCACGGCGGGGGATGTCAATGGGGATGGGTTCGCTGACTTGGTGCTGGGGGCTTATGGGGCTTCTCCTGGGGAACGTAAGACTGCTGGTACAGTATATGTGCTGTTTGGGAAGAATAGCACTTGGTTGCCTCAGTTTAATGTAACGACTTTAAATGGCAGCAATGGCTTTGTCGTCGAGGGTCTCAACGCAGGTGATAATTTAGGCATTTCTGTCAGCACAGCGGGGGATATCAATGGGGATGGCTTCGCTGATCTCGTGCTGGGGGCTTATGGGGCTTCCCCTGGGGAACGTAAGACTGCGGGTACAGTATATGTGCTGTTTGGGAAGAATAGCACTTGGTCGCCTCAGTTTAATTTAACGACCTTAAATGGCAACAATGGTTTTGCCGTCGAGGGGCTTAACGCAGGTGATGGTTTAGGTTTGTCTGTCAGCTCAGCGGGAGATGTTAATGGTGATAACATTTCTGGTCTGGTGCTGGGGGCTCCTTCTGCTTCCACCGGTGGGCGCATCGGTACAGGCACGGTGTATGTGTTGCTGGGTCAGGCGAATGGTTGGTCTCCTCGGTTTAGTTTAGCGACCTTAAATGGCATCAACGGCTTTGTCGTCGAGGGTCTTAATGGAGGTGATGGATTACAGAATTTTGTCGGCACAGCAGGGGATGTTAATGGCGATGGCTTTGCTGACTTGGTGCTGGGTGCTTCTAATGCTTCCCCCTGTGGGCGGATTAGTGCAGGTACAGCATATGTGATTTTTGGCAAAAACACGACCACTCCGACCCCACTTCCATTCCCAATGCTCACCCCTTTCATTATTGCAGGCAGTATAGTAAGTGGCCTGGTTGTATTGGGCGGATTGGGTTGTGTCTATAGAAGTCTATCCAAAAACAATACACGAGATGATCAGGATGGAGGACTTTCACCTCCACAGCCTTCTATTAATAGGGAAGATGATCTCATGCTGACCGAAAATACGCCACTTTTACTCCCTGTAAAAAAAACCACTCTGCCTTCTGCCTTTCAGCCAATTAGCTGGGATGATCTCACGGTGGGAAAATGGGTTGGGGGTGGCGGGTACGGAGAGGTCTATGAAGGAGAATGGTCGGGTATTCCGGTGGCCATAAAACAATTGCACTTAAAAACGCTTCCCACTTCCTTAACAACCGATTTTGAACGAGAAGCAAAAATTATGGCACAATGCCAATTTCCACATGTGGTACGGTTGTACGGCGTTTGTTTGGAGACAGGACATGCGGCTATGGTGATGGAATATATGACCAAAGGATCGCTGCATCAAGTATTACATGATGAAAAAGAAGCCTTGCCGTGGAATCCGATGCGTTGGAACATTGCCATTGATGTGGGCAAAGGACTTTCCTATTTGCACGGTCAAAAAATTATTCACCGTGATTTAAAAAGCTTAAATGTCTTATTAGATGATCAGTATCATGCGAAGATCAGTGATTTTGGGTTATCAAAAGTTAAACTCGAAAGCCATAGCATCAACACAAAAACGACGCAAGGCATGGGGAGCACCCGTTGGTGTGCACCTGAATTGTTTAGCATGGAAGACAAAGCCCCTTCATCCAATCAGGCAACCGATGTGTATAGCTATGGGATGGTGCTGTGGGAAATTGCCTCTCGTCTGCTACCTTTTCAAGGTGCACTCGATGACATGATGGTGGGACTTTGGATTATGCAAGGTAAAAAAGAAAAATTTCCGCAGGATTGCCCCAAAGCTTATAAGGTTCTTGCTCGACAGTGTTGGGATATACCAAAGAAACGCTCAAGCGCTCAAGTGATAACAGCCGCTTTATCACAAGCAAAACCGCAAGAAATTTTTGAACTCGAATCGAAGCGGTATGAAGAAAAATCCTGGTACTTTGATTCCCAAACCAAAACGAAAAAAATTGCAGGGGATAAAGTTTATGCGTTAATAGACGCTACAGACAAAGACAAGCATAAGGTAGTCGAGTTTTACCAACATCATCCTGTATCGGGTTATGACGTTGCCTCGATTCAGGTCATTTACAATCCCGATATGAATCGTGAATTTAGTTTGTATATGAAGAAGTTACAACAACGTGACAAGAATCCTGCGTTTGTAGCGAAGTGGCCAACCGGACGAGAAAATATGAGAGACGCTGTAGAACCACAAGAAAATACAGATTGGCGAGGCGAAGTGCATCAGCAATTTCAAATGATGGCGAAACCTTACCAGGATAGTGATTATCCGTCAGTGAGTTTATTGCCGATGTGGCATGGCACCAAAACAGCAATTGTGGATAGTATTTTTCGTAGCGGTTACGCTAGCTTAGCGACAACAGACAACGGATTTTTTGGTAAAGGAATTTATGGTGCACATGAAGCAGAATATTCCTCTCGTGTCTACGCAAAAGAAGGCGGTGCCTTAATTTTAAATTGGACAGCGTGTTTTTCAGCCTATCCAGTCATTGATGGCGATATGAAAAAACTCGAAGGAAATGGTAGTTATAGTAACTACGATGCCCATTTTATACCCGTGGCACCCCGTAATCCCAATAACCCCAATGAGGATACTTACTATCCGACCAAGCCCAATGAGCCACATCAATATACTGAATTGGTGGTCTTTCAATCGGCAGCCTGTTTACCGCGTTACTTGGTGCAATTGCAACCCACCTTACCTAAAGCATTGTCTCTGAGCATCAATTCATACCCGAAGACTTTTTTTCCGCCAGTACAAGAACAAAAACATACGTCACATCAGGCCGAAAAGCAAAATCCTTACCAGCCACTCACACCATTTTAAGGAATCTATCTGCATGAAAAACGCCACTGATGATACACAAACCCATCACTCCGGTTACAGCAATGTTTCGTTAAATCATACTCAATACTATCCCAATAACTCTCATGTGGCACCCATGCACGATATGAGTGGAACACTGGGTTATGGCGTCGGGAGAGTACTGAGAGAAGCGTTTGATTATGCGTATGACGCTTGGCAGGGTTGGTGGTATCCTCGCTCCAGCATGGAAACCGTCGCGCAGCACAGACAGGCAGCGATTTATCGGCAAGGACTTGAAATGGTCGTGACGCAACTTGACGCAGCCATTGAAAATCTGCGCAAAAATCCACGCGATCCCGCTAGTTTGGAGCGCGTCAAGCAAATCGTCAATGACAAGAATTATGCAAACTATTTTAAATCCGCACAAACTGAGAGACTACGTAGCTTTCAGGCGCGTTTATTCAAACCTATTCATGAAAAAGTTCAACGGTTCAAAGTGCCTCGTTTAAAAGAAATCGTGCAGGGGTATTTATCCGTGTTACAGACAGAGATCACATTTCTTGCCGCTGATTCAACGCTTCTGATCCCAACAGAAACTCTTTCAGAGACACAAACTAAACGTTCTATCACGCAACAGTCTGCCGTTGATCCCGTTCTTACACCCATGTCAACACTGGCTTCATTGGTTAGTTTTCAAAATCCATTTGATTTAACCACCTTAAATGGTATCAATGGCTTTGCGATCGAGGGTCTCAACGCAAGTGATTTTTTGGGCTGGTCTGTTAACACGGCAGGGGATGTCAATGGCGATGGCTTCGCTGACCTGGTGCTGGGAGCTCCTCTGGTGGGCGCAGGTAGTGCGGGCACGGTGTATGTGCTGTTTGGGAAGAATAGCACTTGGTCGCCTCAATTTAATTTAACGACCTTAAATGGCAGCAATGGCTTTGTCGTCGAGGGGATCCCAGGTAATTTGTTAGGCTCTTTTGTCAGCACAGCAGGGGATGTCAATGGCGATGGCTTCGCTGACCTCGTGCTGGGAGTTTCCCCTGAAGAAGGTAACGGTGCGACGTATGTGCTATTTGGGAAGCATAGTGGTTGGTCGCCTCAGTTTAATTTAACGACCTTAAATGGCAGCAATGGCTTTGTCGTCGAGGGGATCCCAGGTAATTTGTTAGGCTCTTTTGTCAGCACAGCGGGGGATGTCAATGGCGATGGTAAGGCTGATCTGCTGCTGGGAGATCAAAATGCTTCCCCCGCTGGACGGACCAATGCGGGTACAGCATATGTACTATTTGGGAAGAATAGTGGCTGGCTTCCACAGTTTAATTTAACCACCTTAAATGGCAATAATGGCTTTGCCGTCGAGGGACTCAATGCACAGGATGGTTTAGGTTGCTCTGTCAGCACGGCAGGGGATCTCAATAGGGATGGCTTCGCTGACCTGGTGCTAGGGGCTTCTCAGGCTTCTCCTGGTGGACGTGCCGATGCAGGTACGGTATACGTACTGTTTGGTCAAGCAAGTGGTTGGCCACCTCGGTTCAATTTAACGATCTTAGATGGCAGCAATGGTTTTATCGTCGAGGGGATTAACAGGAATGATCATTTAGGTTTTTCTGTCAGCACGGCGGGGGATGTTAATGGGGATGGGTTCGCTGACCTGGTGCTGGGGACGCCTGGGGCTTCCCCTGGGGGACGTAACGGTGCAGGCACAGTGTATGTGCTCTTTGGTCGAGCGAGTGGTTGGTCTCCCCTATTTGATTTAACAACCTTGAATGGTAGCAATGGCTTTGGCATCGATGGTCTCAATGCAGAGGATCGTTTAGGTTTCTCTGTCAGCACGGCGGGGGATATTAATGGTAATAGCTTTTCTGGCCTGGTGCTGGGGGCTTATCTTGCTTCTCCTGGGGAACGTAAGGGTGCTGGTACGGTGTATGTGTTGGTAGGTCAGGCGAATGGTTGGTCTCCTCGGTTTAGTTTAGCGACCTTAAATGGCATCAACGGCTTTGCCGTCGAGGGTCTCAAGGCGGGTGATCAGTTAGGCTGGTCTGTCAGCGCGGCGGGGGATGTTAATGGTGATAGCTTTGCTGACCTGGTGCTGGGGGCTTCGGGCTTCCCCCGGTGGGCGGGCCAATGCAGGTACAGCATATGTGATTTTTGGCAAAAATACGACCACTCCAAGCCCATCGCCATCCCCAATGCTCCTCCCCTTCATCATTGCAGGCAGTATAGTAGGTGGCTTGGTTGTATTGGGCGAATTGGGTTATGCCTATAAAAGAAGTCTATCCAAAAACAATATGCGAGATGATCAGGATGGAAGATTTTCACCTTTGCAGGCTTTTATTGATAATGAGAATGAGCCCTTGTTGGCCGAAAAAAATGCACCGCTTTTACTTCATGTAAAAAAAACCGCTCTGCCTTCTGCCTTTCAGCCGATTAGCTGGCATGATCTCACGGTGGGAAAGCGGATTGGGGGTGGCGGGTACGGAGAGGTCTATGAAGGAGAATGGTCGGGCATTACGGTTGCCATAAAACAATTGCACTTAACTCTTTCCACTTCCTTAGCAAGCGATTTTGAGCGAGAAGCAAAAATCATGGCGCAATGCCAATTTCCACATGTGGTACGGTTGTACGGTGTTTGTTTGGAAACAAGACATGCGGCTATAGTGATGGAATATATGAGCAAGGGATCACTCTATCAAGCATTACACGATGAAAAAGAAGTCTTGCCGTGGAATCCAATGCGTTGGAGCATTGCCATTGAGGTGGGCAAAGGACTTTCCTATTTGCATGGTCAAAAGATTATTCACCGCGATTTAAAAAGCTTAAATGTCTTATTGGATGATCAATATCATGCGAAGATCAGTGATTTTGGATTATCAAAAGTTAAACTCGAAAGCCATAGCATCAACACAAAAACGACGCAAGGCATAGGAAGCACCCGTTGGCGTGCACCCGAATTGTTTAGTATGGAAGATAAAGCCCCTTCACCCAATCAGGCAAGCGATGTGTATAGCTATGGGATGGTGTTATGGGAAATTGCCTCTCGTATGCTACCTTTTCAAGGTGCACTCGATGACATGATGGTGGGACTTTGGATTATGCAAGGTAAAAAAGAAAAATTTCCGCAGGATTGCCCCAAAGCTTATAAGGTTCTTGCTCGACAGTGTTGGGATATCCAAAGAAACGCCCAAGCGCTCAAGTGATAACAGCCGCTTTATTGCAAGCGAAACCGCCAGAAATTCTTGAACTCGAATCGAACCGATATATCGAAGAAAAATCCTGGTACTTTGATCCCCAAACTAAAACCAAAAAAATTGCCGAGGATAAAGTTTATGAGTTAGTAGAAGCTACCGACAAAGACAAGCATAAGGTAATCGAGTTTTACCAACATCATTCGGTATCAGGTTATGACGTTGCCTCCATTCAGGTCATTTACAATCCCGATATGAATCGTGAATTTAGTTTGTATATGAAGAAGTTACAACAACGTGATAAGAATCCCGCGTTTGTGGCGAAGTGGCGCAATGGACAAGAAAATAGAAAAGACACGCTAGAGCCACAAGAAAATACAGACTGGCGAGGCGAAGTGCATCAGCAATTTCAAATGATGGCGAAACCTTATCAGGATAGTGATTATCCGTCAGTGAGTTTATTGCCGATGTGGCATGGCACCAAAACAGCGATTGTGGATAGTATTTTTCGTAGCGGTTACGCTAGTTTAGCGACAACAGACAACGGATTTTTTGGTAAAGGAATTTATGGTGCACATGAAGCAGAATATTCCTCTCGTGTCTACGCAAAAGAAGGCGGTGCATTAATTTTAAATTGGACAGCGTGTTTTTCAGCCTATCCAGTCATTGATGGCGATATGAAAAAACTTGAAGGGAAAGATAGTTATAGTAATTACGATGCCCATTTTGTACCCGTGGCACCCCGTAATCCTGATAACCCCAATGAGGATACTTACTATCCGACCAAGCCCAATGAGCCACATCAATATACTGAATTGGTGGTTTTTCAATCGGCAGCCTGTTTACCGCGTTATTTGGTGCAATTGCAACCCACCTTACCTAAAGCGTTGCCCCTAAGTATCAGTCAATACTCAAAGACTTTTTTTCCACCAGTAGAAGAACAAAAAGATATACTCTATCAGGTAGAGAAGCAAAATCCTTACCAGCTACCTAGACCATTTTAAGGAATCTACCTATATGAAAAATACCACAGGATACCCAACAATTATGGGGCTTGATTGATGGAGTACAGGGTATGTTAATTGCAGATAAGGGACTCATTAGTGCTGATTATCAAAATGAATTGTGCCAATTTAAAATTGATTTACAAATGCAGTACGGTAGGTAATATGAAGGGAAACCCGAAGCGAAAAATTTGTTAACTGGTTGAAATCAACATGTCGCCTTGTATAACAGTGATAGGTCAATTGACTGAGCGTTTTAACCTTGAAAACGTACAGGCTCGCAAGCTTTGGTATTTAACGAATCGTATAGCAAGAAAAGTGTTAGCATACACAATATGTGTGTTTATAAACAAACAAAATAGTGACCCACCACTTCAATTTGAGTTATTGGTAAGACCATGAAAAGTTGAGAATGGCGTTAAATTAAGGAAGACTGCATGAAAAACTCCACTGAAATCCAAACCAATAATTCCAGTTACACCAATATTTCGCTAAATCATACTCAGTACCACTCGAATATCTCTTATTACCCTATCATACACGATATGAGCGGGACGCTGGGTTATGGCGTCGGGAGAGTACTGAGAGAAGCGTTTGATTATGCGTATGACGCTTGGCAGGGTTGGTGGTATCCGCGCCCCAGCGTAGAAACTATTACGCAGCACCGACAGGCAGCGATTTATCGACAAGGACTTGAAGTGGTCGTGACGCAACTTGATGCAGCTATTGAAAATCTGCGCAAAAATCCATGTGATCCCGCTAGTTTGGAGCGGGTTAAGCGAACAATTAATGACAAGGATTATGCGAACTATTTTAAACCCGCGCAAACAGAGAAACTGCGTGGTTTTCAGGCGCATTTATTCAAGCCTATTCATGAGAAAGTTCAACGCTTCAAAGTACCTCGTTTAAAAAAAATTGTGCAGGAGTATTTGTCTGTTTTACAGACAGAGATTAAATCCCTTGCCATTGATTCAACGCTTCCGATCCCAACAGGAACACTTTCAGGCACAGAAATAAAACGTTCCATCGTGCAACAGCCTGCCGTTGTACCGGTTCCTGCATCTCTACCAACAGCAATTCTGTCGACGAGTTTTCAGACCCCCTTTGGTTTAACAACTTTAAATGGCAACAATGGCTTTGCCATCGAGGGTCTTAATATAGGTGATCTTTTAGGCATTTCTGTCGGAGCAGCAGGGGATGTCAATGGCGATGGGAAAGCTGATTTTATACTAGTGGCAGACTCCGCTTCCCCCGGCGGACGCAAGTATGCGGGTACGGTATATGTACTCTTTGGTCAAGCTAATGGCTGGCCTGCTCAGTTTAACTTAACAACCTTAAATGGCAGCAATGGCTTTGCCATCGAGGGTCTCAACACAAATGATTATTTAGGCTTTTCTGTCAGTACGGCAGGGGATGTCAATGATGATGGAAAAGCTGATCTTGTTCTCGGGGCGCATAATTCTTCCCCCGGTGGGCGCACATTTGCGGGTACGGTATATGTGCTATTTGGAAAGCAGAGTGGTTGGTTACCTCAGTTTAATTTAATGACGTTAAATGGCATCAATGGATTTGTCGTCGAGGGTATCAACGCGGCTGATTATTTAGGCTGGTCTGTCAGCACGGCAGGAGATGTCAATGACGATGGTAAAGCTGATCTCGTGCTAGGAGCTTGGGGGACTTCCCCTGGAGGGCGTAATCAGGCGGGGGCGGCGTATGTGCTCTTTGGTCGGGGGAGTGGTTGGTCTGCTCAGTTTAATTTAAAGACCTTAAATGGCACAAATGGCTTTGCCATCGAGGGTCTCAACGCAGGTGATAGTTTAGGTTGGTCTGTTAGCACGGCAGGGGATGTCAATGGTGATGGAAAAGCCGACCTCGTGTTGGGAGCTCCTACTGCTCCCCCTGGCAGACGTAGTCAAGCAGGTACGACGTACGTACTGTTCGGTCAGGCAAATGGTTGGTCTCCTCGGTTTAGTTTAGCAACGTTAAATGGCACCAACGGCTTTGCCGTTGAGGGTATCAACACAGGTGATAAGTTAGGTTCGTCTGTCAGTACGGCGGGGGATATCAATAATGATGGAAAAACCGATCTCGTGCTGGGATCTCAAAATGCTTCCCCTGGTGGACGTGCTTCAGCAGGCACGGTGTATGTGCTCTTTGGTCGGGCAAGTGGTTGGTCGCCTCAGTTTAATTTAACGACCTTAGATGGCAAGAATGGCCTTATCGTCGAGGGTCTCAATGCACTTGATAGTTTAGGCTATTCTGTCGACACAGCGGGGGATGTTAATGGTGATGGCTTTGCTGACCTGGTGCTAGGGGCTAATGAGGCTTCCCCCGGTGGCCGCAGAGAGGCAGGCACGGCGTATGTGCTCTTTGGTCGAGCGAGTGGTTGGTCGCCTCAGTTTAGTTTAACAACCTTAGATGGCAGCAATGGCTTTATCGTTGAAGGCCTCAATGCGCTTGATAAGTTAGGTCATTCTGTCGGTACAGCAGGGGATGTTAATGGTGATGGTAAGGCTGATCTATTGCTGGGGGCTGTTGCTGCTTCCCCTGGTGGGCGCATCAATGCAGGTACAGCATATGTAATTTTTGGCAAAAATACGACAATTCCAAGCCCACTTCCATCTTTAATAGCCATCCCTTTCATCATTGCAGGCAGTATAGTAGGCGGTCTGGTTGTATTGGGCGGATTGGGTTGTGCCTATAAAAGAAGTCTATCTAAGAACAATACACGAGATGATCAGGATGGAGGACTTTCACCCCCTCAACCTTCTATCAATAGGGAAGACGCCCCTTTGCTGGCTGAAAAAAATACACTACTTTTACTTCCTTTAAAGAAAACCACCTCGCTTTCTGCCGTTCAGCCGATTAGTTGGCATGATCTCACCGTAGGAAGGCGCATTGGGGGTGGTGGGTACGGAGAGGTCTACCAAGGAGAATGGTCTGGTATTCCGGTTGCCATAAAAAAATTGCACTTAAAAACGCTTTCCACTTCCTTATCAACCGATTTTGAGCGAGAAGCGAACATTATGGCACAATGCCAATTTCCATATATTATACGGTTGTACGGTGTTTGTTTAGAGGTAGGACATGCGGCAATGGTGATGGAATATATGACCAAAGGATCGCTCTATCAAGTATTACATGATGAAAAAGAAGCTTTGCCGTGGAATTCAATACGTTGGAAGATCGCCATTGATGTAGGCAAAGGACTTTCCTATTTGCACGGTCAAAAGATTATTCACCGCGATTTAAAAAGCTTAAATGTCTTATTAGATGATCAGTATCATGCGAAGATCAGTGATTTTGGATTATCGAAAATTAAACTCGAAACCGATAGCATCAATACAAAAACGACGCAAGGTATGGGAACTACCCGTTGGTGTGCCCCAGAATTGTTTAGTATGAAAGATAAAGCCCCTTCACCCAATCAAGCAACCGACGTGTATAGCTATGGGATGGTGCTGTGGGAAATTGCCTCTCGTATGCTACCTTTTCAAGGTGCGCTCGATGATATGATGGCGGGACTTTGGATCATGCAAGGTAAAAAAGAAAAGTTTCCACAGGATTGCCCCAAAGCTTATAAGATTCTTGCCCTGCAATGTTGGGATATACCAAAAAAACGCCCAAGCGCTCAAGTGATAACAGCCGCTTTATCACAAGCAAAACCACTAGAAATTCTTGAACTCGAATCGAAGCGGTATATGAAGAAAAATCCTGGCACTTTGATCCTCAAACCAAAGCGAAGAAGATTGCTAAAGATAAAGTGTATGAGTTGATAGAAGCGACCGACAAAGACAAACACAAGGTAGTCGAGTTTTACCAACATCATCCTATATTGGGCTATGACATTGCCTCCATTCAAGTCATTTGCAATCCTAGCATAAATCACGAGTTTAGTCTGTATATGAGTAGGTTACAACAACGCGATAACAATTCAGCATTTGTGGCAAAGTGGCCCACCGGACAAGAAAATAGGAAAGACCCGATAGAACCGCAAGAAAATATAGCCTGGCGAATTGAAGTGCATCAACAATTTAAAGCAATGGCAAAACCTTACCTGGATAGCGATTATCCGTCAGTGAATTTATTACCGATGTGGCATGGGACTAAGACAGAGATTGTAGATAGTATTTTTCGCACGGGTTACGCTAGTTTAGCGACAACAGATAACGGATTTTTTGGCAAAGGAATTTATGGTGCCCATGAAGCAGAGTATTCCTATCGTGTTTACGCAAAAGAAGGTGGTGCACTCATTTTAAATTGGACAGCCTGTTTTTCCGCGTATCCCGTCATAGATGGCGACATGAAAAAACTTGAAGGCAAAGGCAGTTACAGTAATTATGATGCACATTTTGTGCCAGTGACACCACGCAATCCCAATAACCCTAATGAGGATGTTTACTAATCCAACTAAACCCAATGATCCACATCAATATACTGAATTGGTAGTTTTTCAATCGGCAGCCTGTTTACCGCGTTATTTAGTACAATTGCAACCCACCTTACCTAAAGCGTTGCCCCTAAGTATCAATCAATACCCAAAGACTTTTTTTCCACCAGTAGAAGAACAAAAAGATATACTCTATCAGGCAGAGAAGCAAAATCCTTACCAGCTACCTAGACCATTTTAAGGAATCTATCTATATGAGAAAAATACCACGGATACCCAACAATTATGGGACTTGATTGATGGAGTACAGGGTATGTTAATTGCAGATAAGGGACTCATTGGTGCTGATTATCAAAATGAATTGCGCCAATTTAAAATTGATTTACAAATGCAGTACGGGGTAATATGAAGGGAAACCTGAAGCGAAAAATTTGTTAACTGGTTGAAATCAACATGACGCCTTGTAGGAATAGTGATAGGTCAATTGACTGAGGGTTTTAACCTTGAAAAGGTGCGAGCTCGCAAGCTTTGGTATTTAACGAATCGTATAGCAAGAAAAGTGTTAGCATACACAATATGTGTGTTTATAAACAAACAAAATAGTAACCCACCACTTCAATTTGAGTTATTGGTAAGACCATGAAAAGTTGAGAATGGCGTTAAATTAAGGAAGACTGCATGAAAAACTCCACTGAAATCCAAACCAATTATTCCAGTTACACCAATATTTCGCTAAATCATACTCAGTACTACTCGAATTTCTCCTATACCGTATCCATACACGATATGAGTGGAACGCTGGGCTATGGCGTCGGGAGAGTACTAAGAGAAGCGTTTGATTATGCGTATGACGCTTGGCAGGGTTGGTGGTATCCGCGCCCCAGTGTAGAAAGCGTCGCTCAGCATCGGCAAGCAGCAATTTATCGACAGGGACTTGAAGCGGTGGTAAAGCAACTTGACATAGCCATTGAAAATTTGCGCCAAAATCCATGTGATCCTGCTAGTCTGGAGCGAATTAAGCGAATTATTAATGACAAAGATTATGCGCACTACTTTAAACCCGCGCAAACCGAAAAGCTGCGTGCTTATCAGGCGCATTTATTCAACCGCATTCATGAGAAAGTTGAGCGTTTTAAAGTACCTCGTTTAAAAGAAATCGTCCAAGGGTATTTGTCTGCTCTACAGACAGGAATTACACCACTTACCGTCGACTCAACACTTCCGATTCCAACAGAAACTCTTGACACTCAAACCAAACGTTCCATCACACAACAGCCTGCCGTTGCGCCGGTTTTTGCACCCGTGCCACCGACTCCGTCGGTTAGCTTTCAGAACCCCTTTGATTTAAGTACCTTAAATGGTATCAATGGCTTTGTCGTCGATGGTCTCAACACAGCAGATCTGTTAGGCTGGTCTGTCAGCACGGCGGGAGATATCAATGGGGATGGAATAACTGACCTCGTGCTGGGGGCGTCTGAGGCTGCCGTTGGTGCTGGACTCACCGGTGCAGGTGTGGTATACGTGCTGTTTGGAAAGAATAGTGGTTGGTTGCCTCAGTTTAATTTAGATACCTTAGATGGTAGCAATGGCTTTGTTGTGGAAGGTCTCAATGCATCTGATAATTTGGGCTATTCTGTCAGCACGGCGGGGGATGTCAATGGGGATGGAATAACCGACCTCGTGCTGGGAACTGGCTTTGCTCCTGGCGGCCACCGGAATTGCATTGTGTATGTGCTATTTGGGAAGCGTAGTGGTTGGCCTCGCAAATTTGATTTAAACACTTTAACTGGCATCAATGGCTTTGTGGTCGAGGGTCTCAACAAAGATGATTATATGGGCCGTTCTGTCGGCACAGCAGGGGATGTCAATGGTGATAGGATAGCTGATTTGCTGTTGCCAGCTTTCGGGGCTGGGACTGCTCACGCGGGTACGGTGTATGTGCTGTTTGGGAAGAATAGCACTTGGTCTCCCCGATTTGATTTAACCATTTTAGATGGCACCAATGGTTTTGTCGTCGACGGTATTAATGCAAATGATCAGTTAGGCATTTCTGTTAGCACGGCGGGGGATGTCAATGGTGATGGGACAGATGATTTCATGCTGGCGACTTTTGAGACTAATGGAGCAGCGGGTACGGCGTATGTGCTGTTTGGGAAGAATAGTAGTTGGTCTCCCCGATTTAATTTAACTACCTTAAATGGTGCCAATGGCTTTGTCATCGCGAATCTCAATATATCTGATAATATATACGTTGCCAATTCTATCAGTACGGCAGGAGATGTTAATGGTGACGGCTTTGCTGACCTCGTACTGGGGGCTTGCTCTGTTTCCCCTAGCAATCGCACTCAGGCGGGCACAGCATATGTGTTATTTGGGAAAAATAGTGGTTGGTCTCCTCGCTTTGATTTAACAACGTTAAATGGTGCCAATGGCTTTGTCGTCGAAGGTCTCAACGCAAATGATAATTTAGGCTTTTCTGTCAGCACGGCGAAGGATGTTAATGGGGATGGGGTAGTCGACCTGGTATTGGGGGCTTCAGGGCCCCATGGGGGTACCCATGCGGGCACGGCATATGTGCTGTTTGGGAAGAATAGTAGTTGGTTTCCTCAGTTTGATTTAACGACATTAAATGGTGCCAATGGCTTTGTCATCAAGGGTCTCAAGGCGGGTGATCAGCTAGGCTGGTCTGTTAGTGCGGCGGGGGATGTTAATAGTGATGGCTTTGCTGACTTGGTGTTAGGGGCTGTTACTGCTTCCCCCAATGGGCGGATGGGTGCAGGTACAGCATATGTAATTTTTGGTAAAAATAAGGCTGCGGTTGCACCAACTCCAATGCTCCTCCCCTTCATTATTGCAGGCAGTATAATAGGTGGCCTGGTTGTATTAGGTGGATTGGGTTGTGTCTACAAAAGTAGATCCAAAAATAACGCGCGAAAGGATCAGGATGGAAGACTTTCACCTTTGCAAGCTTTCGTTGATAATGAGAAAGATCCCTTGTTGGCCGAAAACAATGTGCCTGTTTTACTTGATGTAAAAAGAACCACTCTGTCCTCTGCCTTTCAGCCAATTAGCTGGGATGATCTCATGGTAGGAAAGCGGATCGGGGGTGGTGGGTACGGAGAAGTCTACGAAGGAGAATGGTCTGGCATTCCGATTGCCATAAAACAATTACACCTAAAAAGCCTCCCCTCTTTCTTAGCAACAGATTTTGAACGAGAAGCAAAAATCATGGCGCAATGCCAATTTCCCCATGTGGTACGGTTGTACGGTGTTTGTTTGGAGACAGGGCATGTGGCTATGGTGATGGAATATATGAGCAAAGGATCATTGTATCAAGTATTACACGATGAAAAAGAAGCCTTGCCTTGGAATCCAATGCGTTGGAACATCGCCATTGAGGTAGGCAAAGGACTTTCCTATTTGCACGGTCAAAAGATTATTCATCGTGATTTAAAAAGCTTAAATGTCTTATTAGATGATCAGTATCATGCAAAGATCAGTGATTTTGGATTATCAAAAGTTAAACTCGAAAGCCATAGCATCAACACAAAAACGACGCAAGGTATGGGAAGCACTCGTTGGCGTGCACCCGAATTGTTTAGTATGAAAGATAAAGCCCCTTCACCTAATCAGGCAACCGACGTGTATAGCTATGGGATGGTGCTGTGGGAAATTGCCTCTCGTATGCTACCTTTTCAAGGTGCACTCGATGACATGATGGCGGGACTTTGGATTATGCAAGGTAAAAAAGAAAAATTTCCGCAAGATTGCCCCAAAGCTTATAAGATTCTTGCCCGGGAATGTTTGGATATACCAAAAAAACGCCCAAGCGCTCAAGTGATAACAGCGGCTTTATCACAAGCAAAACCGCTAGAAATTCTTGAATTCGAATCGAATCGGTATATCGAAGAAAAATCCTGGTACTTTGATCCTCAAACCAAAACGAAAAAAATTGCAGAGGATAAAGTTTATGAGTTAGTAGAGGTTACCGACAAAGACAAGCACAAGGTAGTCGAGTTCTACCAACATCATCCGGTATCGGGTTATGACATTGCCTCCATTGATGTCATTTACAATCCTGACATGAATCACAAGTTTGCTTTGTATATGAAGGAGTTGCAACAACGTGATAGGAATCCCGCATTTGTGGCAAAGTGGCCAACTGGGCAAGAAAATAGGAAAGATTCGGGGGAGTCGCAAGACAATATAGACTGGCGAGGTGAAGTGCATCAGCAATTTCAAACGATGGCGAAACCTTACCAGGATGGTGATTATCCGTCAGTGAGTTTATTGCCGATATGGCATGGCACCAAGACAGCAATTGTGGATAGTATTTTTCGTAGCGGTTATGCCAGCTTAGCGACCACAGACAGCGGATTTTTCGGTAAAGGCATTTATGGTGCATATGAGGCAGAATATTCCTACCGTGTTTACGCCAAAGAAGGTGGTGCACTTATTTTAAATTGGACAGCCTGTTTTTCAGCCTATCCGGTTATTGATGGCGATATGAAAAAACTCGAAGGAAAAGGCAGTTATAGTAACTACGATGCTCATTTTGTACCCGTGGCACCCCGCAATCCCAATAACCCCAATGAGGATGTTTACTATCCGACTAAGCCCAATGAGCCACATCAATATACTGAATTGGTGGTTTTTCAATCGGCAGCGTGTTTACCGCGTTATTTGGTGCAATTGCAACCCACCCTACCTAAAGCGTTGCCCCTAAGCATCAATCAATACCCAAAGACTTTTTTTCCACCAGTAGAAGAACAAAAAGATATACTCTATCAGGCAGAGAAGCAAAATCCTGACCAGCTACCCAGACCATTTTAAGGAGTCTATCTATACCCATCTTTACCAAGCGAATTGAAGGCTCCACTAAAATAGCTATTGCTGCAAGATCAAAATCCCAAAACTAAACGGAAAGAGGCGTATTATGAAGTCGCTGTGTGCATTGAACCATACTCTTCCTTGCGTTATGTTGAGTCGTGGGCAAAATAGCATTGATCATTCTTTTGTAAAAAGTCTTTGTCATCACATCTTTGAAAAAAAGAACTTCATTAGTCATATTAAATTTATAGCCGCTCTTAAGACGCAGCGCGATGAGTTTTTGGTATTTAATAAGGTATGTCAAATAATCGGATTGCAGCCAGCGCTGAAGCATCAATACTTAAAAACGTCTAATTTTCTATCCACCCCGTCTATCTGCTACTATTTTTTTCATTTCTACACATTTGTTTGACCTAATCATGACATCTCATTTATAAAATTAATACAAAATATTACAAAATATTTTTTTAGACGAGAAAAATTATCGATTATTACATTCGATTCTTATTTTGTCTATGATGGCTTAATTAAAAAATTATTTTTTTATTTTATTCAAGTTGCAATGTTAATCGTACCGGATTTTTATATTGTTGCTCATACCACTCTTTAGGTAACCATGGATTAAAAATCGTTTCTTTGATTTGTTTTAGTGTCGCTGAACATCCTTGCTCCCTGAATTCGTCCCTAGTTTTATGCAGCAGGTTTCGCGTCTATCATTCATTTTTACAAAAACACTATATTTCCCTTGTTAAATGCAATTTTTAATAACGACAAAACCGTTGACTTTTTTACATTATGCTGCATAATTTATGCAGCAGGATTGTGATTTTAATAAGGATTTTACTTGTCGTATATTAGAAAAATCAAAAAGAATGGAAAAATTTATTTGGCAGAAACTGAAAGTCAATGGATAAATGGAAAATCAGTTCAAAAACATATTCGCTACATTGGCACAGAAGTAGACGGCGTAACAAAACTTGCGGCATCTATTTCAGATATTGAAATTGAAGATGTAAAAGTTTTTGGCCCACTCATTGTACTGCATCATATCGCCCAAGAAATTGGCCTCCCTAATTTGCTAGGAGAATATTCTCCTGAAATTTTAAGTTTAGTTTATGCGCACTGCTTAAATTATCAAAGCATTAATCGCATGTCATCGTGGTTCAAACGAACAGATCTGCCAATGTTGCTTGATGTTGAAAATATCACGGAAAAAACACTATTAAATGCACTTGATTCACTTGAGAAAATCAATACAGAAAATCTACAACTTAAAATATTCAACACGTTGAACAGAAAATTTCATGTTGCCAGAAAAGGTTTGGTCTACGATGTTACGAATACATATCTCTATGGAAAGAAATGTCCGCTCGCTAAAATGGGGCATGACAAGGAAGGAGTGAAAGGCAGGCCACTTATTCAAATTGCTCTTGCGGTGACACAAGATAAAGGGTTGCCGCTGTTTCATAAAGTATTTGATGGCAATATTCATGATGCAAGAACGTTGCAAGATATTGCAACTACAATGAAGCAATACAAAATAAAATCGGGATTGATTATTTACGACAGAGGAATTACTTCTGCTGAAAATATAGAGGTTTTTCGTGATTTACATTGGGATACTTTATGCGGTGTTCCCATACGTAACAAACTAAAAGACAAACTTCGACCGATCATAAAGAGAAAATTTACTTGCATTGATAATTGGGTTCAGTGTAATAAAACAATTTTCTATGTAAAAACAATTCCATATAAACTAGGTTCCGTTAAAGGAACACTGGCAATTTGTTTTAATAAAAGAAAGGAAGGCGACTTTCGAGAAACACGACACTCTGAAATTAAACATGCAGAAAAATTGCTAGCGCAAGGTAAAAAGATAAAATCTGGTCTCGAAATTTATTTTGATAAAAAAGGAAAGATAATTCATAGTGTTATTGAAGAAAATGAACAATTTGACGGTTATTCCTGCTTATTTACAACGAGAAAAATATCAAAAGAGGAAATGGTAAGACTTTATTTTGATAAGGATGTTGTTGAAAAAGCATTTCGTTGTATTAAAGGAATTACACAATTGAGACCAATCAGACATTGGTTATACGATCGAGTCATAGCGCATGTAATGATTTGTTATTTGTCCTATACATTACTAATTGTCTTGAAAGAGCATTTAAAAAAATTAAATTTATCTCCAGAGAAAGCGTTACAGCATTTGGATACAATGTATAAAGTTTACATGGTAGATAGAAAGAAAAAATTTAACACCGATTATCATGGCATAAAACCGACCCTAATTTAAGTAGTGGCAGCGGCTCCAATTTTCAGTTCACGATTATTGAGCCATTGAATTCTAATTTTCTCATTATTGTCCAGTGTTTCAAGGATAAGAGGAAGATTTCTCTTTTTCTTAAGCTCCACTTTAATTTGATTATTATTACAAATAACATAGCCATCATTACAAATGAATTTTTCATAGAGGGTCTGTGCAGTATTATTTTGAAAACCTGGTAAATCATTGGCTAACAAACGATATAAATTATTTGCCAATATCGTCATTGTTAAATCAAAGTCAACTTTGATCACCATGGAAGATGATAAACGATTCAAATGAAAAAAATGTGTTTGTTCAGAAATAGTTTTTTCGACTAACCAACGCCTAGCATATTTTCTTACAATATCAATTAATTTAATATCAAAATCATTACAAATAATAAGGGCCGGTTTTATTTTCCCATTACCCGTTATCGCTACTTGTCGAATAGTTTTATTCTTCCCATAGTTTTTTATCTTTATAATTGATTCATTTACTTTTACTTGTCGTGTTTTTCCTTTTGATGTTGCAACTTTAATATATTTCCATTGTTTATTAGGAAGTTTTTCTAATTGATCAACAATTTTTTTACCACGCCTACGAATAGTAATAAACTTAACATCGTTATCATCAAGTTTATTTAAATTCTGATAAGTTGTAAATTTAGAATCAAATACTAGATATTTTAACGATTGGTTGCTGGATTCTCTGTAGAAATCAAGAAATTCAATAGCAATATTAGACTCATTTTCATGTCTTACCGTAGCATTACCGAATGTGATAATGCTACTATCAGGATCTTGAGCTATGGCAGCTAAAATACTATTTAACGCCTGATGCCGGGTACCAGACCAATTATTTTCAAGATGATCTTCTTCACCCCAATAAGGCACTGTGACAAAATCCATATTCGCTGTATCTGACAACAGCCCATGCTTCAACCATATCCTATTCATATTTTTTAAAAAAGATAAATTCATCTCACGTGTTATCCGACTTGAATATGAAGTATACCAGGCCGCTTTTGGCAAGATGTTTAATCCAGCAAATAAACCAAGTCCTCTATCCATACACCATAAATCATCAGCCGAATAGCGGCGTACATTTGAAAGTTTAAGCGCAATAAAAGCAAGGATAGAATTAATTGTTGGAATTTGTTTAGTGCCAGGGTAGCTTGAAAGTTCAATAAGCAAATCAATCTCATATTTTTTTATATAAAGCAAAAAAACTAGTAATCCTGCATCCGTTGTGTTGAAGGATTCATCTTTGACTGAAAGTAATGTTGATTTCGAAGCGTCAATAATATTTTTAGGTATAGCTTTTTCCCTTTCATTCTTGTCTCTTCTAGGTAGTCTTGCAAATCCTTCCTCTTGCAAAATAGTGTGTATATGTCGCTCAGAAATCTTCTTATCCAATGCGTCAAGAATAGATTTAATATCAGGAATAGATAAATATTTTTTACGTAATGCAATAATTTGATCTCGCATTTGTTGGCAATTTTCTGTAGCTTTTCTGCCAAGTTTTACTTGATGGAAAAAATGCTCAGGTGTAATCGAATTATTTTTAAGTTGCCTGTTAAAATCACGTGTTAATGAATAGACGGTTAGTTTTGTATAGTGAAATTGTTTGGCTACTTTATCGGCGCTTAGTTTATCAATATAGAATGCTCTCAATGCCTCATATTGTTTATGAAGAGGATTGACTGGTGACATGAAAAAATGAAATATATCCATATCGAATCCTATAATTTAGGGTTAATTAGTTCCGTGAAAATGTTATATCACTATACATTAAATTAGGACAACGTTGTAGTCATTTTTTAAAAAATACAATAAAATATGGGTAAAATGAACTTCCATTTTTTTAAGAGGTAAAAATAAGATTTATAAAAGTTGATATAGTTGAACTAATTTACCCTGAAACAGTCGATATGTTCCGCATAAAAAGAAGCTATGTTTTTGATAAAAAAAGAATTTTACCTAAATGGCAATTAAATGACCAAATCTAGATTAGGGTCGGTTTTATGCCATGATAATCGGTGTTTAAAGTATCGCGCATCGTAACGTTGAATAAAACACAAAAAGACATTTTACTCGCCGTTGACAAGAAATTATTAAATCCTGCTGCATAAAACTAGGGGCGAATTCAGGTTGCTCTTTAATCCATTTTTTCAATTTCTTTGTAAATTCAGAAAGCGCATTAACTGCATGAGCCAATCGCATTAATAAATGAAAACCTTGCATCGCATTCCAATTGGGCGTAACCGGTTACCCTCTCTCTGCTAGTGATTGATTTTTCTACAAATTTTACTTTACAAAAAGTGCAAAACCCTCTAAAAATAGTGTTCATTTCACGACCAAGTTAATGACGCCATAGGAGAGGGTTTGCAATGGATATGATGACGCATAAATTAGCTCAAAACAATATGCTTGAACTGGACGAGCTACAAAAGAATTTAAAAGATTATTTGCACTGTGCTGCTGTAAAGGGTGCATCAGTATATGAGGTAGAAAAGAATATTTTTTCAACAGTGCTTGAAATGGGTAAACAGGCACTAAATTATTTTTTTAAGATGCAAGGAAATGGAGATGTTGGTAAAAAATTGACACTAAAAAATGGTGAGGAAGTAAAGCGTCTTACCCAAAGCACACGTTATTATCAGTCCATATTTGGGGAATTTAAGTTGGAACGTTATCGCTATGGATCTCGAGAAGGTCAAAAAATTGCATGTATACCATATGATACGAGATTAGAATTGCCAGAGAGCGAATATGGATTTTTACTACAGGAATGGAGTCAGATGATGGCGGTTGAGGTTCCATATAAAACAACATCTATGTTTTTAGGGAAAATTTTCCCAATCAAAGTTCCTGTTGATAGTCTTGAGAGAATTAACCGCATGCAATCTGTAGATGTAACCACATTTCGATCGAGTAGAAAAATTGACGTAGAAAAAGAAGAATCGATCATAGTCACAAGTGCAGACGGGAAAGGCGTACCCATTCGACATAAAAAAGATCAAGCGCGGATTGAAGAACATAAGCGTAAAAAAGGACCAAAGCCAGATCGCAAGCGTATGGCAGTTGTTGGTTCGGTATATTCTGTGGCACCCTTTGTACGCACACCAGAGCAAGTAGTTGAAGCATTATTCATAGAGCCTGAGAAAATATCACGTGAATTAGTACCGAAAAGACCAAAGCCACAGAACAAGAAAGTAGTTGCACATCTAACCCGCGAAGTAAATGGTGAAACACTTAATGCAACATTAACTACATTTAACTGGATGATGACACAAGTTAAGCAACGAAATCCCGAGTGGTGCGGCTTATTTTTTATGGTCCTATTCGATCAGAATGATAAAAACAAACTAAACAAATTGCTTGGCGATTTTAAAAATGCTTATATTTTTACTGAGAACGAATTTTTTTATATAAACAGAGCTAAAGACAATCAAATCAATATTAAACAACTTAAAGTTACCACTTCTTCTAGCTTTGAGGAGTTTAAAACAGAATTAAAAAGCCAGCTTATTCTTGAAGATGGAGAAGATTACCGTTGTATATATAGGATAATGAATCCTAGGGTTTTGCAAAAAGTCACTTCAATCACAGGTCATACCCATACAGGAAATATTAAGATTTGTATCGCGCTGATGGATGGTCAAACGTCCCTATGGGAAGAATCGCAACGTCAATTTGGAAAAGGATCCATAATAGAAGTTCTTGATATATTGCATGTCACGCCTCGCCTATGGGATGCAGCTAATATTTTTTATCCAGAAGATAAGAGTGCACAGGTTATATTTATGAAAAATCGAGTCCTGCGAGTATTAAAAGGCGAAGCAAAATTAGTGATAAGTGGTTTTCGACAAATGGCAACTAAGCAAAATTTATCTAAACATAAACTGGAAAAATTAGAGAAAGCTTGTCGTTACTTAGAAAAAAATCTATCCCGTATGAAATATGACGAATATCTTAAAAATGGTTATCCGATTGCTTCTGGTGTCATTGAGGGAGCTTGCCGATATTTTGTTAAAGATAGAATGGAGCGCGCTGGAATGCGTTGGACAATTAATGGGGCGCAAGCAATGCTAGATATGCGTAGTACATATTTAAATGATGATTGGGATGAATTTACAGCGTATCGAATTAAAAAGGAAATAGGGAAACTATATCCACATCGAAATGTTATTAAGAAAATTAATTGGCCATTGGTTGCATAACATGAGCGGAAGACCGGTTACGCCCATTCCAATTATAGGAAAACGCATGCTCATAATGATAGCCTCGGTGCTTTTCAGTATTAATGCTATCTTCTAGCAATCCAATTTTCCTTCCACCTAAATTACAAAGTTCATGCACGTTTTCAAGATTAATACGAATACTTGACAACCATTGATGTTGTGAATATTTTAAAATAATCTCACCTGTTTTTTTATCAACTTCTTCCCACTTTTCTAAGCAACTTACTAGATCAATCTTTAATTGCAATTCGTATCCCCAGATGGCGTCAGGATACCAGTAAAATTCTTGATATCTTTCTCGGTAATAGGCTTGTCCAGGGATGGTTTGTGCTGCATCTTTTCTCGAATTCATTAATTCTGAAAAATGTTTTAATTTATTTTTTGAAAACTGAATGACGTATCCCCATCTATTCTGTGTTAGTATTTCTAATACCGATTGCACAGCAAATAATGCATCTGCAAACATAATTATTTTTAATCTAGGAAAATATTTTTTTAATTTATCAGCTAAACGTGTGAAGGCAACAAGCTCGCAGTCCTGTTTGCCTTCCGGATTGTTGAATACATTCCAATCAGTTTGCAGATATTCTGTGAGTAAGGGGATTGTCAAACCATTTTTAAATACGATATTTGCTTCTAATACATAAACATATTGCTGATTTGGTCCCGCTTCATTACCTACTTTGCGAGATAACCAGCGTAAATCATGTAATTCTCCGTCACGATATAACTTTTGGGTCCCATCGATCGCAATCGGTAAGCAACCTGATATTAATAATTTTTTAAACTTCTTATTCCTGATCAATTTGTTAATCAACAAAATATGTGTCTTTTCAATGTCCCTTACATTGATTTTCTCTAATACTCTGGACAACGTATCTGCGTGTGGAATAGACTCTAATTCAGGAAATATCTTTTGTAAATTTTCAAAAATAACCATCCCACTTAATTCTCGATTTATTTCACGTCGTGAGCTTAACCGAAAAATAAAAGCCAATAATCCATAAAGCATGACCACTACTAATTTATGCTTAACGCTTTTAGCACGTCTGGGATCATGTAGCTTTGAAAAACGTCTGATTAATATAGGTAAAATACTTCGCCATGCCTGGATTTGGGATGATAATTTATCTGCTCGATCAGCCATCATTTCTTCAACGCTACTATGCCTTTGTTTTACATTACGCGCTTGCGTGCGTGGAACAATCAATGATTGTGTTTCGATATTATGTTCATGAATGATTTGATAACTTGCTTCAATTTTCGCTTTCAACCGCTCTTGTTTAAATTCCTTGAAATAAATTGACTCTATTAATTTAGGAACACTGGTATTGTCCACTTCTTGGGATGTCATCGCCTGCGTCAGTGCTTTCTTTTCATTGGCCTCTTTTATTATCTTTTGCTCTTCAACTATTCGGTATAAATCGGGATTTTCTTGACGATGTCGGTGTAAAATTTCTTCAGCCCTATCAAATAATTCATGAATATATGACGTATGCTTGGCCGGGTGCTCCATTTCTCGTTGTGTGTGCGCATCATTCATAGATTCCTCCTGGGGTATGAAATATTTTTGCTATTTGGGGTTTTTATGATATTTTTATAGTAACATAATGTTGATTGATTAACTATTAGCCAAATTGGTTTATGAACCATCAACAATTAGTGCGACAATTTTATAATTGAGCTATTCTAAGTTATTGATTTATTTATTGCTATACACTGATGCTTCAGAGCTGACTTTTTGGGAATGCACCCTGCTTCAGCGCTGGGAAAAAGGGAACAAAGTTGTCACAAAATCACCTCTACGTACACACCGGGCCCACAGCTTGGCAGTGCCTTATTAGCGTTTTTTTGAAAAGCGGTGGGATGTGGATTGGCCTGAATATAATCCAAAATAATCTTGGCAGACTCTTCGGGCATCAGGTGCGAAGTATCGATGACTAGATCGAATATCTTTTTTTCATAAACAGACTGATATAACCCTCGTGCTAAACCGATCCCTCTATCGCCTCTCTGTTGTTCTCGTCTCTCTAGGACCTCTTTAGAGGGTTTGAGCGCTATAAAAAAGACTTCGCGATCTTCAAAGAGGTTTAAATAATCTCTAAAGTCATCCTCTATAAAGAGCAGGTCGTCGATGATCAGAGGAATCTGATGATCTACAACCACTCGCAAGGCTCTATGTAAGGATTGGCTGAGCTGTTTGGCAAAGGGCCCTTTCTTTACGACAATTTTGGCTCCCATAGAATCGTCCACCCGGATAAATTGATAGCCAAGATGCGACTCTTGCCCCTCTCCCATAAACCGAGGATCCACTGAAAAGAAGAAGTGATCAATCCCCATATGCAACATAGGTTTTGGATAAAGCTCTTGAATTTTCTTAGCAGTGCTAGTTTTTCCTGCACTGCTTGTTCCATTTAAAAAAATAATCACAATAATTACCTAAACTAAAAAATGTTTTCGGCAAAATTATAAAGAAAAATCGCCATTTTTCCCATGGGTAAATGAGATCTAGCGCCTCTTCCTATTTGACAAAATTATACAAGTTGGATAGCCTCATTCAAAGTTCTTTTTTAGAAAAGAAGTATGATAAAAGAGAGGTCATTTTACTTCACGCGCCATGGGCAGTCCGTGCATAACGAACAGGGCATTTGTGCAGGTGGAAAATATGACAGCCCCCTAACGAGAAAAGGGATTGCTGAGGCATATGCTTTGAAAGGAAGCCTCACAACCTTTAGTATCGACCATGTGATTTCAAGCCCTATGATCCGCGCGAAGATGACGGCTGAAATTGCCACTGGACGATCCCCGATAGTCGATGAAAACTTGAGAGAGATCGATATCGGTATTTTTGAAGGCAAGCGAGCTGTAGAAGCAGGGCTTATTGAGTATATTAAGAATCTTAGTGGGGATCGTCTCATCCCGGGCGGGGAATCAAAGAATGCTTATATTGCTAAAGTGGCAGCTTCAGTCAACCGGTGGCTGCATGCTTATGAAGGAACGATCCTTTTTGTAGCACATGGATTTACTTACGTAGCACTACTCAGTAGTCTTGGTAGATCTATTCAAGAGAAAGATCTTGAGCTCGGCAATGCAGTTTTGGTCCATTTTCATCACAACGGTCACTATTGGGAAGTGAAGTCTCAGGTTCTGTCGAAAATAGAAAGTCTAAGTTAGACTACCACCCAAAAAATGAAAATAATCTGCATATCCGGTTGCGGTACAATGACAACTGAGTTATTGTGCGTCACGGAGGAATCTGAAAATGCCAATCAAATCTCAACAAGATTTACCCTCAAATTCGCTTCCTGAATATCCGATAAACCTGCTGGATTTTTAGCGTATGTTTCCAGATGAGATGGCATGTCTTCAATATTTAGAAAGAATGCGCTGGCCTAGGGATTTACTTGTGAGGTGTGTGCAAGCATTGGCGAACCATTTTGACTTTCAACTCAGCCTAGGAAGCTTAAGTGTCGTTCTTGCCATCACTTGGAGTCAGTTACAGCCGATACCGTTATGCATCGAAGCAAAACCAGTATTCATGTCTGGTTTTGGGCAGCCTATCTTTTGGCAACGCAGAGACCCCTGGCATATCAGCTTTAGAGCTTCAGAAGAAACTTGGCATTAAACGCTATGAAACAGCCTTTCAGCTTTTGCATAAGCTGCGAGATGCAATGGTACGTCCTGGCCGTGATAAAATTGGTTCCGAATGGCCTCTAGAGTTGGATGTCGTTTTCGTTGGAGGCAAGACTAGAAGCGGAGATCAGGGCAAAACGGATCAAACAGCAGTTATCATTGCAGTGGAAATTCGTCGTCGAGAGGTTCGTGATAACAATGCTAACAAGATTATCAAACGCGCTCTTGCCAGCCGATAAGATTACAAAAATTACCGAATAAAACAGCCACTCCTGTTGATGAGTTCGCAAAGAATTGCATCGCACCTGGCACCACTATTACCAGTGATGATGGCAATGAATTTACAAATTTGCGTAATTTAGGCTACGATCATCAGGCAGTTCCAATTCGTGGTGATCGTGTTAAGATGGACAGTTATTTACCGATGATTAGCAGGGTTACTGCCAATTTGAAAACATGGATTGATGGTACATTTCACAGAGTTGGCAAGCATCATCTTCAGACCTATTTGAACGAATTCATGTTCAGATTCAACCGTCGTTTTTTACGTGCCGCTTCATTCCAAACCTTGCTAGGACTGGGAACTCTACGTGCTGGATTAACTTGCCGAGAAGTTTATAACGGAATCACGAATCAAGAAAATTCAACGAAAAACTAGCGTTGTACTTCAACCGGATACGCAGGGAAATTTTACTGAAGCGAAGAAATCATTTAATTGAATTACCAGCAGGCCTAAAATGTATGAAAAAGAAAATGTATGTAGAAGATTTAAACCTTGAGGATTCTTACTTTGCTCTAAAATTAGTAATATATCCGCTAGCTTTAGCCTGCCTGGTTTATCATATTTCGTTACCTTTAGTTAAGTACTTTAGCTCATTTGATGAGTATGCTCGTGAACTTGAAAACAATTATGCTTGTGAACTTGGAAACATTTGGGAAAATAATAACTACGATGAGCAGCAAAACACTAAAATATGTGAAGAAGTGGTTCTTGGATTTATAGCCCTGGCAAAATTTTTACAACAAATACGATATGCATGTACTCTGCTGGCCTACTTGGATTAAATTATAATCTTTTCTTCAGAAGACCCAAAACCTCCCATCATCAGCGGATAGCTACTAAATTTCTAAATAACCACCCCAATTATTCCTTGCCAGATAATCAAAACGTAGAGGCGATCTTTTGTCCTATTTTATACGCAGAGAGCAAAGAGCCTGTTTGCATTAGTTTTGACTATAATGGACACACCTATTCACATGTCTATGATTATAATGCACTAAAAAATTGGTAAAGTAAGCTCGATTGATCCAACAACTAACATCAACTTGCTAAGAGAGAATGTCACTAATTTTAAAATAAGTTTTGATATCTCGCCAACCTTAGTGAATACAGACTCCATTAAGAGGGGAAATGGGGAATAACCCCTTATAGGGGGGAAGACAGGATACGTTTGTTATGTGGTGCACCACATAACAAACGTATCCTGTCTTTCCCCCTAGTAGGCTGAGCACATCACCTTTTTCTTCTTCTGTTTCTGACAGGTGGGTGAAGGGCCTTGCAGGATCAGGTAATTGCCTAAAAAATCTATAACAGGCTGTGTTGACACAAGACATCAATTGTCTAGCGCCACTGTTAAAATAAAGAGCCACGGTGAAAGATTTAGGTTATCAGCCTAAATCCGCCACCGAAATTGTGTAACCACTTGAATTAGATAGGAAGTTCAGATTTTTGCCTTCACCCAGGAGGCGTATGAAAAAAGCTAAAAATCATTCTAAATCAATATATTATAAAATTTGGTAGTGGATTTAGGTTAGGGAGACTGGTTGACTAATAGTAACAAAATATCTCATAATCTCATGGTCCTTCTTCTTTTGTTTGAAATTTCTTGTTTCGTTTATAGAGAAATTTCTTTATCTGAATGGGGGACCCTTTAAGCAAATGACTTTATTAAAGGCACGAATAGCTTGGTGGATTTAGCATTCACAAGTTAATTTTTTCGTGCAATTTCATGCCATTGTCCTGTGGGTATCCTAGTAACAATTTAGGATAAGTAGTTTATAAAAAAAATATTCAACAACATAAGGATTAAATATGAATAGAGACACACTAAAAGGTCAATGGGCTAAGCTCAGCAGCAAAATTCAAGAAAGATGGGGAGCGTTAACTGAGGATGACTTAACATCCATAGACGGAGATAAAAATCGATTTTTAGGTCGGCTGCGAGAATTATATGGTTACACTAAAGAGGAGGCTCAAGATCAATTAAATCAATTTGCACATGAAACTAACCTCAATTTTCAAGATGTGCAAAATGAAATTTCTTCAAAATTGAATGAAGCCAAAAAGGGTGTAGATCATTTTGTACAACGCTCTCCTTTGAAAGCGCTTGGTATTGCCGCGTTAGTTGGACTATTAATAGGCTTACGTTTCTAATAATTTGAATAAAATAAATTAGGTATTCGGCCTTATCAAGAGGTCGAATCCTATACCAGGAAAAATAAATGAGTATTAAGACGAAAGTAAAACATCTTGTCCAAAGAATAAATAAAGAATACGAACAGGCAATAGGGAGGCTGTCGAAGATTACGATGAAGCCATTTGTTTAGAGCCTGGGCATGCGATGAATATCGAAAATCGAAAAAAAATACAGTAGACTTATTCGCTCGCCAACGCTTTTTAGAAGCTCATAACGCCATCGATCCTCATATATGGTGATAGCATTAACGGAGAGAGGGTACGTAAAGTCGGCAACTCTTCCATCAATGGCATTCGGTTAAGGAAGTTTGAATTAAAAATATATTATTTTTTTAAGCCCCATGAGCTTGTTCTGGACGTGCTAAAATTTTTAGTGCATTACAAAGGCCATAATTTTCCTTAACCGAATGCCATTGTCTTCAATAAGACCCGATTAAGGCTGAGACAATGGCTCATATGGCAATGAATGATGACTTTTTGAATTGTGAGCCGTCCATTATTCACGCCTACCTATGGGGTTTAAGGCGATATGATCAGCGAAGCAAAAGCATTGAGTGAAAAGACACTTAATGTTTTGTTTGGAGATAAAAACGTGAACATCAGGCAATGAATAAAATAGTCGAAAAATGAATCTAGAACACATTAAAACGCTGTGTGAAAAGGGAGAAAAAAAGATAGTTGAGTATAAAACCTCAACAGGTGAATTGCGCGCAGCGTTTGAAACGGTTTGTGCTTTTTTAAATACGAAAGGCGGCGCTGTTCTAATAGGAGTAAAGGATGATGGCAGGATAGTAGGTCAACATATTTCTGACAACACTCGAAAAGATATTGCTAGAGAAATAAAAAGAATAGAGCCAACAACACCTATTGAGGTTGATTATATTGATTTTGAAAATAACAAAGTTGTAATTGCTATTCATGTTAGTGCGGGTGATCATGCCCCTTATACTTATGATGGTCGCCCATGGCAGCGTGATGAATCAGAGACAAACCGAATGTCTCAGCATCGTTATGAACAATTATTAGTAAAAAGAGGTCAGTTAAATCATTCATGGGAAGTTGCAATAGCTGAAAATTATACCATTGATGATCTGGATCATGACGAAATACATCTTGCTGTAAAGCAAGGTATTACGGTTGGTCGTGTTCCAGCAACAGCAGAAGGTGAATCAATCAAAAGTATTTTAAAAAGCTGGAACCTGCTTAATGGTGAAAGGCTGAATAACGCAGCAGTAATTCTATTTGCTAAAAAGGTGTTACCTCTCCACACACAATGTCACATTAAACTTGGACGGTTTAGAGGGACAGATATGCTGGGAGATTTTATTGATAACAAGGAATTTTTTGGTAACGCTTTCCGCCTCTTTGAGGAAGCAAATAGTTTTATTATGCGACATTTGCCAATAGCTAGTTTTTTTGAACCTGATCGCTTCGAGCGAATAGATAAACCAGCTTTGCCAGTGTTAGCCGTCCGTGAAGCATTGGTAAATGCGATATGCCATCGTGACTACTCCAATCGTTCTTCATCTATAAAACTGGCAATTTTTGATGATCGAATGGAAGTATGGAACAACGGCAAATTACCACCTGATTTAAAAATAAAAGATTTAAAGAAAAAACACAAATCAGAACCACCCAACAAAAATATTGCAAAAGTTTTTTATGACAGAAAATATTTTGATGGTTGGGGTACAGGCATTGTTAAAATTTTTGATCTTTGTCGTGAAAATGATATGCCAGAGCCTAAATATGAGGAATATTCAGGCGGAATTGAAATAACATTTAGGTTCAAAGAGGCTATAGCTATTACAAAAACAATTGTGCCAATTAAGCAGCAGCTAAGTGCAAGACAGGAAGCAATACTAATGCTTATTAAAAAAAATGGCGCTATGGGGATTCAAAAAATCATGTTAGAGCTAGAAGAACCCCCTTCGCAAAGGATGGTAAAGAAAGATTTAAATTATCTTAAAGAAATTGGATTGTTGGATTTGAAAGGAAGCGCGAGAGCGACGTTATGGCGGCTTAAATGAGTGATGTGGGAACTATCGGGAACTATCGGGAACTATCGGGAACTATGATGCTACGATAGATGAGACGGCCGCTTTTAAGCGATATCCAAGAATAAAGTTGAGAGAAGTTGAACGAAATGATAAGTGGAATTAAGTTTTGGCAAGAAAACACAGTAGCATAAAGAATCTATTGTCATTTGGATACACATAACATGCTTTATATGACTCTTAAAATGCTCGAATATTTCTCACTAAAAATACTAGAAAAACGTTTTAACATGTGTAATGATACACGCCATGAAAAAATAAGCAGAGACTTTTTATGAGTAGAAACGGGATTACCTATCTGGATGTGGCACGATGTGCGGAGGAGCTCAGCTCTGAAGCATCATTACGTAAAAACCTCTGATTTTCTATCCGCCCCATCTACCTTCTACTATTTTTTTCATTTCTATATATTTTTTGACATAACCACGACATATCTTTGATCTAAATTGATACAAAATATTTTTTTCAGACGAGAAAAATCATCGACTATTACATTCGATTCTTATTTTGCCTATGATGGCTTAATTAAAAAAGTACAAAAAAATATTTTTTATTCAAGTTGCAATGTTAACCGTACCGGCTTTTTATATTGTTGCTCATACCACTCTTTGGATAACCACGGATTAAAGATCGTTTCTTTGATTAGTTTTAGTATCGCTGAGCATCCTTGCTCTTTAATCCATTTTTTCAATCTTTTTGTAAATTCAGAAAGCGCATTAACTGCATGAGCCAATCGCATTAATAAATGAAAACCTTGCATCGCATTCCAGTTATACGAAAACGCATGTTCGTAATGATAACCTCGGTGCTTTTCAGTATTAATGCTGTCTTCTAGCAATCCAATTTTCCTTCCACCTAAATTACAAAGTTCATGCACGTTTTTAATATTAATACGAATACTTGATAACCATTGATGTTGTGAATATTTAAAAATAATCTCACCTGTTTTTTTATCAACTTCTTCCCATTTTTCTAAGCAACTTACTAAATTAATCTTTAATTGCAATTCGTATCCCCAGATGGCGTCATGATACCAGCAAAATTCTTGATATCTTTCTCGGTAATAGGCTTGTCCAGGAACGGTTTGCGCCGCATCTTTTCTCGAATTTATTAATTCTGAAAAATGTTTTAATTTATTTTTTGAAAACTGAATGACGTATTCCAATCTGTTCTGTGTTAATATTTCTAATACCGATTGTACAGCAAATAATGCATCTGCAAACATAATTATTTTTAATCGAGGAAAATATTTTTTTAATTTATCAGCTAAACGTGTGAAGGCAACAAGCTCGCAGTCCTGTTTGCCTTCCGGATTGTTGAATACATTCCAATCAGTTCGGAGATATTCTGTGAGCAAGGGAATTGTTAAGCCGTTTTTAAATACAATATTTGCTTCTAATACATAAACATATTGCTGATTTGGTCCCGCTTCCTCATTACCTACTTTGCGAGATAACCAGCGTAAATCATGTAATTCTCCGTCACGATATAATTTTTGGGTCCCATCAATCGCAATCGGTAAGCAACCTGATATTAATAACTTTTTAAACTTCTTATTCCTGATCAATTTGTTAATCAACAAAATATGTGTCTTTTCAATGTCCCTTACATTGATTTTCTCTAATACTCTGGACAACGTATCTGCGTGTGGAATAGACTCTAATTCAGGAAATATCTTTTGTAAATTTTCAAAAATAACCATCCCACTTAATTCTCGATTTATTTCACGTCGGGAGCTTAATCGAAAAATAAAAGCCAATAATCCATAAAGCATGACCACTACTAATTTATGCTTAACGCTTTTAGCACGCCTGCAATCATGTATCTTTGAAAAACGTTTGATTAAAATAGGTAGAACACTTCGCCATGCCTGGATTTGGGATGATAATTTATCTGCTCGATCAACAGTCATTTCTTCAACGCTACTATGCCTTTGTTTTATATTACGCGCTTGCGTGCGTGGAACAATCAACGATTGTGTTTCGACATTATGTTCATGAATGATTTGATAACTTGCTTCAATTTTCGCTTTCAACTGCTCTTGTTTAAATTGCTTGAAATAAATCGACTCTATTAATTTAGGAACACTGGCATTGTCCACTTTTTGGGATGTCATCGCCTGCGTCAATCCTTTCTTTTCATTGGCCTCTTTTATTATCTTTCGCTCTTCAACTATTCGGTATAAATCGGGATTTTCTTGACGATGTCGGTGTAAAATTTCTTCAGCCCTATCAAATAATTCATGAATATATGACGTATGCTTGGCCGGGTGCTCCATATCTTGTTGTATCTGCGCATCATTCATAGATTCCTCCTGGGGTATGAAATATCTTTACTTTTTGGGATTTTTATGAGATTTTTATAGTAGCACGATGTTGATTGATTAACTATTAGCCAAATTGGTTTATAAACCATCAACAATTAGTGCGACAATTTTATAATTGAGCTATTCTAAGTCATTGATTTATTTATTGCTATATACTGATGCTTCAGGGCTGCCTGGGATGGCTTTCAATGAACAATATCATCAGACCATCTGTCACGATTTATCCAATAAGGACACTCTTGGCATGATTCTCCATCTGGGTAATCAATACCTTCTTCATGAGGACAGCCAATAATTTTATTAAGCATTATAACTGAAGATACTTCGTTATCTTGTATTATTTTTAAAATTTCATCCATTATTTTAAGGTGGTTTCTAACATCAGTTTCTGATTGCCATCATGCCATAATAGGGTCTGCATTTTCATGGGTTATTATTCCTACAGCTACTTTAGTAGCTAATTTATTCGTGGGACCGTAAAAAGCAATACTTGCAACAGGATATCCTTTAAATCCCTTTTTTGCCTTTTTCTCTAATGATTTTTTAGCTCTGTTCATTCTTAAAAAACCTTATTTAATAACTAGCAATTCTGATTAAGAAACATGACTTTCCAACTTCTTTAGTAACCCATGGCGATATTTTTTTGTCTTAATATCTCTTTCTTCAAGAACAGCATCATCTTCAGCTCTCCTATGTTAAAAAAATTATAACAATTTAAGAAAGCTGACACAGTTATTTAAACACTACCGTTTTACCAAGGCTATTCTTTATAAAAAAGCTCGTCAACATAAAGAAATTTTTTCCTCTTTAGATGTATTCTCTTTCAAATGAAGATAAGTGCTTTCTAAAACTTCTGGCGTGTCTGAAACTATTTCCCATATTTCAGAATTAGCTTTTAAATATGCCAGCACGACATTAAATTTTTTATCAGCCTCGGCCTTATTTTGATTTTGAGATTCTTCAGGCTTTTTTTCAAAAACATTAGGAAAAAATCTAGGTTTTTTAGGGGCAGGTTCGTTCGTGCTTTCTTTTAACCTTTCTATTTCTTCTTCTCTTCGTAACATTTTTTTGGCGGAAGGAAAAATTTCATCTTTAAGAAATACTTGCAATTCCTCTTTAGGACTTGCTAAGTCAAATGTTTTTCCAATGATAGTATTTTTGTTTTTTTCGCTTATTTCACCTTCAAGTAAAATATTAACTTCCACACTAAAAAATCTTGTTAATTTTCTTCTTAGACTGCTTTTATCGAACAAAGAATATTTTGCATCTTCAGCGGAGCTTATCAAAAAATTTAATTTATGGGCTTCATTGAATAAAACAGGCGCAAATAATCTTATAGAAGTAATTTTATCTGTAAGATTAGAAAATTCTGTAGAATTTAATTTATCCAACAATTGTTCTTCTGATGGGTATTCTTTCGCTAACATTTTGTTTTCTCCTATTAAATGTAAAAGCTCTCATTTTTGTAAAAAGTCATTACATTATTGTTTTTTGCGGGTAGTCGTGGTCGTATTATTACTCGGCTTTTCCTCTTTTTGATTTTGTGATGTTCTAGAAAATGGTGTTTTTGTGGTTTTATTTTCTGGTACACTTCCAGGTTTGAACATGGTCGCAGTATTTCTATCTGAAAAACTACTCCTTATTGCCCCGCTTTTTATATTTTGGCCTGAAATTTTAGCTTTTTCATTTTCTTGGGACTTCGATATTTGAAAATTTTCTTCAAATTGATTAAGCGCAGGTTCGAAGAAAAATAAATAGCTTTCCGTATTCAGTGTATTAAGTAACAAGTTCTTTTTTGCCTCAGTTATTTCCAAATCATGAGGCTCCATTGAATGACAAAAATCTTCTCTTAAATCTCGAATTGTCTGTAAAGCGTTTTTTTCACCTTCATCAAGAGTTTTCCATGCAGATTTTAAATTAGGCTCCTTAGAATCTATTAGGTCTCTTAAACATGTACAAATCTTTACAAAATTCATATTAACCGCATAATAATTTTCAGAGTGCTTTAATTGTTGATCTACCTTCGTAATGATTGAAATTGATCCTATACAAGTTTTTAAAAAATTGAATCTGCTGGCATTTGCGAAGGTTTTATTTTTTATAGCGTTAAGGGTTTCCTTCCAGGAAGAAATCCATCCTAACTGAGCAGCTCTGGCATTTTTATTCAATACATGTAGCTGTTTATTATCTTCTACAATAAAATTTTTAAGCAACAATATATGTGATCTTAGCTGAAGATTATTAATATCAATAATATTTTTGTTATTTTCGTCTATTTTATGATAAAAATCGGCAAGTATATGTCTTATGTTTTTAATATTATCCAAAAGAACTTTTAGTGAAATAGTTTCTATTCCCGCTGCCAGAGCAATTGCTTTTTTCTCTACCACAGAACCAGAAATATGAAAAATATTTCTTTTCATCTGTACGGCTAACTCCCCTTGAAGAATTAACATATATTCTATCGCTAACACGACCACGTCATGACTTCTCTCTCTTTCTCCGTCATTTCCGAGTAATTTTTCAAAATATTCCGAAATCTTGCCCATTTGTTTAAGTTGTGATATATAAAGTAATTTTTCAGTATCTTCTTCCACTTTATTTCTTCTCATTAAGTTTTTGTTCTTATTCAAAGGCATTTAATGTACTTAAATTTTACAGATGAATTATTAAATGTTGAAGTATTTTATTGACCTATCAATTACCTCAAAACGACCATTTCCATCTTGAAATGGATGTATTCTGACTTTATTATAATACGCTATAGAAGCCGTAATAATTGCGTGCTTTTCATTTAAGTTGTCATTGATCCATTGACAAAGATCATATATTTGAGAGGATACCAGAAACGGTTCAACATACTCGTGGATAGTACCATCAGGTTGAAGCACATAATTAGGTTCCTTTTTGTATTCACCTGGATATACTTTTTTCTGCACAGGTTTTCCTATGGTATCTCTACCTGGAATAAAATCAATGCTTTTTAATAAAAGTGCATTTAAAGATCTTCTTTCAGGCTACTCGCTTTTTCTAAAGACGCAGTTAAAGCTGGCGTCGTTTTTACACGATAAAATTGATCCACCGGATTATTTCCAAAAAATGAGTTATGTTGGTAACGCCTAGGTATTTTAGCACATACCGGTGGTATACCTTGAATGATACGAGGAAATTTTAAAAAAAGCTCTTGCATATTATTTAGCCCCTTTACATATTCAACAAAACTACATCGCTTGATTATCGCAAATACTGATATAGTGTTTGACGACTGATACCAAATTTTCGTGCAACCTGCGCTTTCTTTTTTCCCGTGATAACGGCTTCTTTTAATTCTAATACCTGAGCAGAAGATAACGATTTTTTTCGCCCTTTGTAAGCACCACGCTGCTTCGCCAAAGCAATCCCTTCCCGTTGCCTCTCTCGTATTAATGCTCGTTCAAATTCAGCAAATGCACCCATCACTGAAAGCAAAAGATTCGTCATCGGTGAATCTTCACCGGTAAAAGTCAAGTTCTCTTTGATAAATTGGATTTTAATACCTTTCTGCGTCAAGGTGTGTACAATTTGTCTCAAATCATCTAAATTTCTTGCCAATCGGTCAAGACTATGGACGATGACAGTGTCGCTCTCCCGCACAAAACGCATTAAAGCTTCTAACTCGGTACGTTGGGTATTTTTGCCAGAGGCTTTATCGGTAAAAACCCAATTGAGAGGAATATCTGCGAGTTGCCGATCGGGATTTTGATCGAAGCTGCTCACACGAATGTAACCAACACGCTCACCTGTCATGTTCATTGACTCCTGAAACTGTCAGGATAAAATCTAAATTATTCTTTAACAAATGTCAATTTATTTTAAAAGCAATCCTAATCTGACAGATTTAAGGCGCGTATCTGACGTCCAGTTAGAGTCTACTCAATACTCACATAACTGTCTTCCACAGAACTCCCATAAGGCTAGTTTTCTAAAGTTATTTTTTGAAGCCTTTAATTTGAGGTGGTAAATTCTCTGTAGGCTGCTCTTGTTTCTTTTTTTCAGGTTTTTCAGATTTGTTATTTTCTTTTCTTCTTTCTGTTTCATGAAACGTCAATTTATGAGCCCCTTTTTCAGGTTCTTTTTGAATCGAAGAGGAAGCAACTGCTGACAAACCTCTGGAAGGAGTAAAAAGAGATAAACCCATTAGAGGTCCATTTAATGCTAATGCGATCGCTTTTTCCTCTCGCTCTTCGATTGAAAGATGGCTAGGTGGAATAACTGAGGGAATGGTTGTGACTGTCATGACATTCTCTTCCTGCACTGCTGCTATGTCCGATTTCCCAAAACGTTGGCTAATGAAGGCTATCGTTTGATGAAACCATTCCATTTTGTGTTGGATTTTCTCTGCGTAATCGTGTGAGTGTACATTTTGCATTTGAATAGCCATTTTCTGTACATTTTGATGGCATATTATGAGATGTTCTATGGCTTCTCTCAAATAACGTTTCGAACGCTGGTAATTGCGAATCCAGGGATGATTGTATTCTTGTTGTCTCATGAGGGTATATTTAATACTATCCGCTATTTTTTGAAGTTCAGAAAATTGCTTCATTAATCTTTCATGGATTTCACAGTAACATTGGATAAGTGCTGTAGTCTGAGAACATAAGCCAATGTACATGAGGATATCACCACCTGCGCCTGACAAACTAAACCCTTGCCGAAAAGCAGAGATAAAATAAGTAAAATCTTGTAATAACCCTAAGCTACTGACTAAACAACGTATTGCTGCCGCTTCTTTTTGTAAGATTGGATGAACACCGCTTTTATCTGCTCCTATACTCAAATCAGCCATAATCATAGGAGAAGCTTCACCCGTTTCCTTCAAAAAGGCATTTTCAGAAATCATTTTGATTTTACTGCTTCGATAATCCAGATTTTCAGCTTTTTTACGGGATTCTTCTAATTGCTTAAATAGTCTCCCTAACGGCGTGGCCAATAATAAATCTTTGGCTTCACCAATAATTTCTTCATCATATTCCAGTTCAAAAATATCTTGGCATTGTGTATCGCTTGTATAAAGATAAAAAAGTCCTTTCGTTGCATCCCCATAAAAATCTTGTGCACGCTTTTCTAATGTCTCAAATAACTCCCGAGAGGCCAAACTATTCAAGCGTCCTTGTAAACGTGGTAAAGCGACTTTTTCTAAAATTTGTTGCAAATTGAAAATTAAAAGGTTAACAGCATAATCTGCTTTGGGCTCATGTGTGAAAATATGTTCTTCTTCGATAGCAGAAAGATAGTCTATTCGTTCTTTTAATTCTGCCTCTAGTTTTTCATCCGCAGATCGCTTCGCTATATCATTTGTCCATTTTGCAAATTCTGCACAAAATAAAACAACTGCACCATTGATATGATTATATCCTTGTGTTGCATTAGTTTCGAATCGCACATTTATACAAGCTTTAATCAAATTAGCCATCATACGCATTTCTTTCTTGAGAAATCCATCATTACGATTTCGATCATAATTAAAACACATCAAAATTTCATGCTCTTGGGCAGTGGGCTTTTGCTTATCCCAATCAATATCTAAAATATTTATCGGTTTACCTTCTGTTGTTTCGGCTATACTTTCAATGCTTTTATCTCGTTCAGAAAAAAAAAGCTGATGTTGTTCTTTTAGACGCATCAACTCTTTGAATTCTGTCGACCGAAAATCTAACAATCCTCCCATTCGCCCATGCGATATCCATTTAGTGACATGGGGTTTAAAATTCTCTGTTGATTTGTTGACCCAACTGCTAGCATCAGATGCAATTTGTTTCAATCTTTCAAACATTCATTTTCATCCTTATATTTAAAATATTCAGTGTCCATTTCAGGTATTTTTTGGTAAATTTATGTTTTGATCAGGAGAAATAGAAGAATTTGTATTTTCTGATAATGAAGTTTGTGGCTGATGTTTGAAATGTCCATGTATACCGAGCAAACGAGATATTGTATCTTTTATTTTTTCATCTGAGTTTTCTAATTCCATCTTAGATAAACGCTTCTCTAAGTCGTTAATCTTAATTTGTTTTTTGCGATCGCTCTTTACTAATTTATCAATGGATTCTTTCTGTTCTTTAATGATTTTTTCAAGGTCATTGATTGTTTTTTTAAGATCTTGATTTTCAAATTTAAGTTTATTATTTTCTTTTTTAAACTCTTCAAGTTCTTTACGCAATTTCTCTATTTCTTTATCTTTCTTAGTTTCCACACCTTCGGCTAGTTTTAATGATTCTTCCAAATTTTTCTTTTCTTTTGTTTGTTTTTCATGTTCATTCCGAAGATGATGGTTTTCATTAAATAGCTTCACTTTTTCTTGCACTACTTTTGCGTGGTCTTGTTTAAGTATTTCATGATCACTGTATAATACTGCTTGCTGGGCTTTGCGCTGTTCATTTTCTTTTTTTAATTCTTTATTTTTCACTACAAATTTTTCTTTGCCAAAACTCGCTTGTGATGCTTCTTTTTCATCCAATAACTTTTGAATATTCTCTTCATACCGAGAAAGGTGCGTTTTTAATTCCTCAGTTTTTTCGTTCGCACCATCCAGTGCGATGAGCAAATCATTACGTGCTTTTTTTGAAACTTCGTTTTCAGAATGAGCAATGTATAACTGTGGCGTTATAGTCTCAACAACACAAAGCAAGTTTTCCCGTCTCTTTTCTAATTGATTTTTTTCATCATGTAATTTTTTATTTTTCTCAAGTAAATCTTTCCTTTCCATTTCTAATAACTGATTATCAGAAGTTAATTTTTTTACTTGTAAATTTAAAGGTTCTACTTGTAAAGATAAATTATGCTTATCCGAATGAATGAGTACAATGGATTTTCCCAGCTCCTTCAAAGCCAGGTTCTTAGAGTTCCAGGCGGCTTCATATTTTTGATCTAATGCCAAGGCTTGATCAAAGCATTCAATCGCTTCAGTATATTGGCCTAACCCGTTCAAAGCGCCGCCCTTGTTGTTCCAGGCTTCTTTAAGTTTTTTATCCAATGCCAAGGCTTGATCGCAGCATTCAATCGCTTCAGTGTATTTTCCTAAATCACACAAAGCGAAGCCCTTGTTGCTCCAGGCAGCTTGATATTTTTTATCCAATGCCAAGGCTTGATCGTAGCATTCAATTGCTTCAGTATATTTGCCTAAATTACGCAAAGCGAAGCCCTTGTTGTTCCAGGCTTCTTTAAATTTTTTATCCAATGCCAAGGCTTGATCGCAGCATTCAATCGCTTCAGTGTATTTTCCTAAATCACACAAAGCGAAGCCCTTGTTGCTCCAGGCAGCTTGATATTTTTTATCCAATGCCAAGGCTTGATCGTAGCATTCAATTGCTTCAGTATATTTGCCTAAATTACGCAAAGCGAAGCCCTTGTTGTTCCAGGCTTCTTTAAATTTTTTATCCAATGCCAAGGCTTGATCGCAGCATTCAATCGCTTCAGTGTATTTGCCTAGCTTACGCAAAGCGAAGCCCTTGTTGTTCCAGGCTTCTTTAAGTTTTTTATCCAATGCCAAGGCTTGATCGTAGCATTCAATTGCTTCAGTATATTTTCCTAAATCACACAAAGCGAAGCCCTTGTTGTTCCAGGCAGCTTGATATTTTTTATCCAATGCCAAGGCTTGATCGTAGCATTCAATTGCTTCAGTATATTTGCCTAAATTATGCAAAGCGACGCCCTTGTTGGCCCAGGCATTTTTGTACTTTTTATCCAATGCCAAGGCTTGATCAAAGCATTCAATTGCTTCAGTATATTTGCCTAAATTATGCAAAGCGAAGCCCTTGTTGCTCCAGGCAGCTTGATATTTTTTATCCAATGCTAAGCTTGATCGCAGCATTCAATCGCTTCAGTATATTGACCTAACCAGTTCAAAGCGACGCCCTTGTTGGCCCAGGCAATTTTATATTTTTTATCCAATGCCAAGGCTTGATCGCAGCATTCAATCGCTTCAGTGTATTTTCCTAAGCTGTTCAAAGCGAAGCCCTTGTTGGCCCAGGCAATTTTATATTTTTTATCCAATGCCAAAGCTTGATCATAGTATTCAATCGCTTCAGTATATTTGCCTAAATTATTCAAAGCGACGCCTTTGCTGTTCCATGCATCTGATGTAGGTCGCCACAGAGCATAAATTTTTTCAAGCATCCTTTCATCCTCTTTTTATTTTGGAAAGCTGATATTTTACCAGTAAACCACTAACCCCATAAATTTCAATCAAATAATTTGAAAAGTTGTCTATTAAATTAGCTACTCACCTTGGAATTAAGCGTTTTGAGATTCTTCCACATCTACTTCATAAGAGTTTTCTTTTCATGGGAAAAACTTGCTAGTGTGTCATATAATCTTTGAATCTCATCTAATGTTTCAGTCACCTTATTAGTAATTACTTTAAGATTTTCTTTTTTCTTTAGGTCTTGTAGATGAAAAATTAAATTTTTAGACGTGCCCTGAAAAGTGCGAAGGAAATCTATTGATTTATCTACTATATGCGGCAAATCTACCTCTAAGTTGGTATTAGATTCTTTGCCGACTTCTACTTTCTCGCTTCCATCTTTATGATTCTTAAAAAAATAAACTTCCATGATTAAGTATTTATACTATTTTTCCTAATATGTTATTTTTCTAGCTTCTCAATGACATCTGCTTCTAGCCCTGTCCTTAAGGCGTGCTCTAAAGCTTACCGGGACCACCGATAAGCTTTTCAAGGACTCAAAGTCTTAAGCGCATCTTAACAAAGTGCTTGATTTTGGTCAATGAGCCATGCATAGTAAACACACAGTCGGGTCGTTTACGACCCGACTGCGGAACCCCTTAAGATCAGCCCTGAAGCATCAGTATATAGCAATAAATAAATCAATGACTTAGAATAGCTCAATTATAAAATTGTCGCACTAATTGTTGATGGTTTATAAACCAATTTGGCTAATAGTTAATCAATCAACATCGTGCTACTATAAAAATCTCATAAAAATCCCAAAAAGTAAAGATATTTCATACCCCAGGAGGAATCTATGAATGATGCGCAGATACAACAAGATATGGAGCACCCGGCCAAGCATACGTCATATATTCATGAATTATTTGATAGGGCTGAAGAAATTTTACACCGACATCGTCAAGAAAATCCCGATTTATACCGAATAGTTGAAGAGCGAAAGATAATAAAAGAGGCCAATGAAAAGAAAGGATTGACGCAGGCGATGACATCCCAAAAAGTGGACAATGCCAGTGTTCCTAAATTAATAGAGTCGATTTATTTCAAGCAATTTAAACAAGAGCAGTTGAAAGCGAAAATTGAAGCAAGTTATCAAATCATTCATGAACATAATGTCGAAACACAATCGTTGATTGTTCCACGCACGCAAGCGCGTAATATAAAACAAAGGCATAGTAGCGTTGAAGAAATGACTGTTGATCGAGCAGATAAATTATCATCCCAAATCCAGGCATGGCGAAGTGTTCTACCTATTTTAATCAAACGTTTTTCAAAGATACATGATTGCAGGCGTGCTAAAAGCGTTAAGCATAAATTAGTAGTGGTCATGCTTTATGGATTATTGGCTTTTATTTTTCGATTAAGCTCCCGACGTGAAATAAATCGAGAATTAAGTGGGATGGTTATTTTTGAAAATTTACAAAAGATATTTCCTGAATTAGAGTCTATTCCACACGCAGATACGTTGTCCAGAGTATTAGAGAAAATCAATGTAAGGGACATTGAAAAGACACATATTTTGTTGATTAACAAATTGATCAGGAATAAGAAGTTTAAAAAGTTATTAATATCAGGTTGCTTACCGATTGCGATTGATGGGACCCAAAAATTATATCGTGACGGAGAATTACATGATTTACGCTGGTTATCTCGCAAAGTAGGTAATGAGGAAGCGGGACCAAATCAGCAATATGTTTATGTATTAGAAGCAAATATTGTATTTAAAAACGGCTTAACAATTCCCTTGCTCACAGAATATCTCCGAACTGATTGGAATGTATTCAACAATCCGGAAGGCAAACAGGACTGCGAGCTTGTTGCCTTCACACGTTTAGCTGATAAATTAAAAAAATATTTTCCTCGATTAAAAATAATTATGTTTGCAGATGCATTATTTGCTGTACAATCGGTATTAGAAATATTAACACAGAACAGATTGGAATACGTCATTCAGTTTTCAAAAAATAAATTAAAACATTTTTCAGAATTAATAAATTCGAGAAAAGATGCGGCGCAAACCGTTCCTGGACAAGCCTATTACCGAGAAAGATATCAAGAATTTTGCTGGTATCATGACGCCATCTGGGGATACGAATTGCAATTAAAGATTAATTTAGTAAGTTGCTTAGAAAAATGGGAAGAAGTTGATAAAAAAACAGGTGAGATTATTTTTAAATATTCACAACATCAATGGTTATCAAGTATTCGTATTAATATTAAAAACGTGCATGAACTTTGTAATTTAGGTGGAAGGAAAATTGGATTGCTAGAAGACAGCATTAATACTGAAAAGCACCGAGGTTATCATTACGAACATGCGTTTTCGTATAACTGGAATGCGATGCAAGGTTTTCATTTATTAATGCGATTGGCTCATGCAGTTAATGCGCTTTCTGAATTTACAAAAAGATTGAAAAAATGGATTAAAGAGCAAGGATGCTCAGCGATACTAAAACTAATCAAAGAAACGATCTTTAATCCGTGGTTATCCAAAGAGTGGTATGAGCAACAATATAAAAAGCCGGTACGGTTAACATTGCAACTTGAATAAAAAATATTTTTTTGTACTTTTTTAATTAAGCCATCATAGGCAAAATAAGAATCGAATGTAATAGTCGATGATTTTTCTCGTCTGAAAAAAATATTTTGTATCAATTTAGATCAAAGATATGTCGTGGTTATGTCAAAAAATATATAGAAATGAAAAAAATAGTAGAAGGTAGATGGGGCGGATAGAAAATCAGAGGTTTTTACGTAATGATGCTTCAGAGCTGATTTTTACGCAGTCGAGCTAAAAGATCTTGCAAGTTATTCTCTAACTTTCCCCCGTAGGATGCTTTTGTCACGCCATCTGTACCGATCGCCTTATTCCCATCAAGCTCTCGGTAGCATTCGCTGAGCAAATTCAGGTCGATCACATGCCCAATGTTGTTGAACACTGTATCCGGCTTGTATTTCGCTCGCTTACCTATGCAATCAAGTTTCGTTGTCTTTGATTGTCCGCCTTCTGTTTGTGCGGTCATCAGTTTCCCCCTCTTGCTATCACTATCTGCCAACCCTTTGCTCCACGGTCGTTACCCGCTTCCACGCTACTATGGCTGGCTCCGCCATCCACCATCCTTCCACTCTGCCTCATGGGACCGCCACTTGTGCTTGAGCGTACTACTATCCTTGTAGGGACTTCTGGACTTCCCAAGTTCCTCAACTCATCTCTACTGGCTCGCTGACGCTTAAAACCTCGGTGAGGAAGAACATACAGCTTCCCGATTTAGTTCTGTATGCTCTCTGTTGCTTGCGGGGTTACAGAACCCATCTGCCCTCACGAGAAAAAAAATTTCGAGACTACGACACGTTCACCCTGCTGGGTCAATGGCATTTATTTAAGGAATCAGGGCCATTCACTTAAGAGTGATGTTATTTACACATTTACACTAACTCAATTTGAACAATATTTGTAAATATAATTTTACGGCACTGCTACTGCCTTCGTGCTTTTCTTTTTTGCGAGTTTCCACTTTTTAGGAATTTTATTAGAAACGCGTGCATATGAACGATTGGGTCTTATTTTTTGGTAACATGTTGCAATAGACTCAGTAATTATATGAATGGATTCTTTCACATAAGCGGCTTGACGCAAGAACAAACCTTCTAAATTTCTTGCAACAGTGATCAAGCAATTTTTTAGGTTAGTCTTCATCGTATTGGAGGAGTCTGATTTGTTTATCCCTTTTCGTAAAAGTAATATATCGTCCGTTTGATTTGAAAAAATTCTACTGAGGGTCAGTATAACAAAGTGCGCAAATAATTCCTGTTTAACGCCGCGCTCGGTTTTGCCATGAAAGTCTTCCACATCAATTAGTACCTTGGATATTTTATAAAGCTCTTCAATTCCCCAACGAGCATGGTATAGCTCAGCTAATTCATTGTATTGATACTGATGATGATCAAAAAGTGTCGTTCCCAAAGTATAAGCCATATTGTTAATAGTGTATTTGATCAATCGTAACTGTAATGGGATAAATTCAATATGTGGATATTTTTTTAAAATTTCTCGTTGATCTTTTGATGTTGGCATAATCGTTATCACACGTTCAATATCGTCACTTTCCATAAATTGCTTAATTAATTTGTATGAGCTACTTGGTAATCGGAAAACAGCATGAAGTTTTTTCTTATAATGTGTGTACAGTAAAGCATAAGAAAAATAACCACGATCATACACAACAAGATCGTCTTCATGTAGGAACTGAATATGTTCAAATGCCAAACGTCGTTCGTCCAGATGTGCAGCTAATTCAAATTGATAAGGGATCTTTGATTTTAATTGATACAGACAACTCACCATGCCCTGAGGAAAGTGAGCGTTATCAGATGGTTTTTGATAACCATCGTTCAGCAATTCTTTAGGTAAATTTATTTTTGATCCATCAATAGCAAATAGTCTATGATTTTTCCATCGATAATCTTCGCGATCACTTTCATATTCATGAATAATCTTTGTGTTTAATGTCTTAAAAATAGATTCATCCATCTTTTTCCTTGCGTTACAAAATGCAGCAGGTACCACTGGTTTAGCTTGTGGTAGTGGAATATGTAATTTATGACAATATTCCCATAATTCAGCAATGGTCAGTCCATAACCTTGCTTGTTCTTGGAAAATATAAGTCGGAAAATAAATAAAATAATTAATAAGGTAGATAATACACGTCGTCTTTGTTGCCATTCTTTATCAAAATTTTCTGCAACAGATGCAACAACAGTAATAATTTTTTGCCATAAATAAACCTGCTGGTTGTCCGGTGTAATACAGGCTGTTTTATAGGGGGCAACTTTTTGAAAAACAGATTTTTTATTATCCATAAGTAGTTCACGAGCATCAGGATCTAAAGGATAAATATAGACATCTTTTTTCCCAAATTCAGATTCATTTTTGAATGATTTCCCAGCCGTTTTTCCAATATATTGCCAATTAGACGCTTTATAACACGTCCCGTTATATCTTGTAGGATCAACAAATGTCTCCACTAATACAGGTTTATATCCATGATGGGATTCCCAATCCCTAGCAATTTGTTGTATGGCATAGGCCAATGCTTTTGAAGCAAGGTGCTTCACATTAACCCATGGGAAAATTAAAAATCGATTGTTATTAGCTATTAAATTTAAATGTTTTTGGCGATGTAAGTCAGTCCAACCTATCCATTCATCACGGCAGGTTAATTTTATTGTTGCAAATGAAAACAATAAACAACCAAGTTTTCTTCCATAGCGATCAACAACATAATAACGCAAATGCGACCCAATAGGTCGCCTATAACCCAAATAATGATATCGATCAACAAACTCATTCCACTCAGTAATTTGTTCTGGCTCAGTAACAACCTGGAGATTAATCGGCATTAACTCATTCACAGCACAGTCAATTGGTAATGCTTCATTTGTTTGATCAGTCCATAAAATTTTTTTTTGCCGTGCTTTATGATTTCTTTCGACTTTAGCTGGTAATTTTATAATGCCACGGGATTCCATTTCTTCTAGAGCATTTAGGCAGGTTTGAATTTTATCCGTTCCTCTTGGGGTTTTCCATTGAAAACGCTCACAAATCGTATGGGCTAATTCTCGACGACTTAGCCCAGAAAACATTCTAACGGTTTTTTGTATTTCAGTAAGTTGATGCCTTCTAAATTGGCGGCCGCCAAATGTGGTTTTTAAAAGAGAGTCTACTTTATTATCCATTAGTTTCAGTGCTCTAAGCTGTTAATCCTAGCATTAGCATGACAGATGGTGCTGTTCGAGTCAAGAACTTTTTAAAATAATGAAATTACTTAATAGATCAACCGGCTAGGCTGCTTCTTTGTGCATCACTCACATAAATAAATGCCATTGCCTGCTGGGTTTCGGCTCGCCAGTTTCGCTGTCTACGCTTCATCGCTTTCGTTACCTACGGCGACGCAAGACTCGCTACATAGTGGAATCGGTTCTCCTTCTATGACAGGACTTTCACCTGTAAGATTAGTTAGACTTATCTTGGCGCACCTGTAATTTTTTTAAACACCGATTTCCACAAGCCTTAAACCGTCAGATAACACCCTAAACATTTTTTAAGCAGTCCAAATAATGCTCAATTTCTTCAGAGCGAATTGCTTCATATTGCCGTTGGCGCGGATTAGTTATTGAAGGTAAGCGATCAACGAACTACGTGCTGTTATCCTAGATGCTTTTCATTAAACTAATGGCAGAATGGGAGAATTTTTACTTTTATTGGTCACAGTAATTAGCTGGTATCATTTTTATTGCTACCATCAGGATTCATATTCCAAGGCAAGAGCTTTTCATAGTCCTCCACTGTCTTACAGTTTGGCAATTTTTTAAGAATGATGAGATAGTAATGATAAGGATCATGTCCATGCATTTTAGCTGTTTGAATAAAACTAAAATGCATGCATAACGCTTTTGCGCCTGCAACTGAAGCAGCAAAAAGAAAGTTTTTCCGTGCAATTACGATAGGCTTAATTTTCTGCTCGGTAATATTGTTATCGATATCCAGCCTTCCATCGTCTAAAAATTGAATTAATCTAGTCCATCTATTTTGACAATAATTGATTGCTTTCCCTAAAGGAGATTGTGGTAAAACAGTTTGTAAACTGTCATCAAGCCATTTTTTAAATGATTCTAGCAAAGGCTTTGATTCTTTTTGACGTAATTCATAACGATCATTTGCCGACATTCCCTCATTTTTTGCTTTACGTTCAATTTTATAAAGTTCTTTATATCGGCGCATGGCCTCTTTTGCCAAGCCTTTTCCTTTTGTGCTTTTGGCAATAGGCTCAAATTTTCTGCGTGCGTGAGCATTACAATTGACCAGAAAAATATCTGGAACTTCTGCGATGTCTTCAAAAAAATTATCCCCATCAACATGAAGATAGCCCTTAAATCCACAAAACCAGTCTGTCACAAATTTTTTATGATTCTCGGCATTGTAATCATATAAAACAACTTCCTTGCCAGGCTCTCCGCCACGCATACAATACATGTAAGATTTTGTTTCCGCTTTACGATTAGGTTCACTTAACACTTGCAGGCTTGTCGCATCGCAAGCCGCTACATCGTATTCAATAACTTGGTCTTTGTATAAATTATAAAGCGGCTGCATCGGAGCCATGAGATCAATCATCCAGCCAGCCATGGCTTGACGTGAACAATCCACACCATAACGTTCAATGAGTTGCTTTTCCAAATGATACAACGGTTGTCTATCTTCTAACTTACTGACAATAAGAAATGATAAGAATGCTTCACTGACCATCGTTTTAGGCAATACTTGCAACGGTGATGGGGCTGTCATGATGGCACCATCACATCCTTTTTTGCAGGCAACTACTTCACGCCGTTGCTCGATGATTTCAAATATTGCTGGTTGATAATTTAATATTTCTTTTGTCTCATAGCGAATTACTTCTTTTTGACACCCACAAGTACAACGTCTTTGCTCATCAGTCGCAGGAATAATTTCAATACGTCTTGGCAGCGCTTTATTTGATGGCTTCGGCTTGTTGCGCTGATAAGTAATCGTTTCCTTTTCATCATCGCCATTCTCTTCTACTGGGTCAGTTGCTTTCATATCAGAATCAAACAAACTCATTTGTTTATTGATATCATCTTCAATATATCGTTCTGATTTCTTTCCAAAACGATAGCGCAATAATTCCTGTAACTGATGCTGCAATTGCTCATAGGCTTGAGCATATTGTTCGCAACGTTTTTGATAAGTGACTAAGTCAGATTGTAAAGCAATATTTTGTTGAGCAAGCGGGGCGAATGCGGTCTCTAATTCCGTAATTTTTTTCTCATAAAATTGAATAATTTCAACAGAATCCATTACACATTCACATTAATAAGAATGTAAAAATTATACTATAAAAATAGAATTTTTTATACATAAATTTAAAAAAAATTTGACGCTTTCACCTTTGGTAACAACCGATGCTCCAGATAATTTAATCCTGATAGTAGCCAACTTAATTGATCGCGCGTTAATTCAACCGCTTGATTTGATAGTGGTGGGAATATCAGTCTACCTTCTTCTAAGCGCTTGTAACATAACCAAAAACCATTCCTGTCCCACCATAGCATCTTTATTTTATTTGCTGTGCGATTACGAAATAAAAATAATTGTCCAGATGTGGGATTTAATTGCAAATGATCAGCTACAAGCAAAACAATTCCATCTATTTGCTTCCTAAAGTCAATTGGTTTCGGATATAACCAAATAGCTGCATTGAAGGTCAAAAGCATATTATTGCACCTCCCTCAAAATAATAGACAATGCCTGTACATCATGAATCTGTAAATAACTTCCGTTTCCAAAATTCAAAGTGCATAATGTTGTTGCTTGTTTTAAATATTTTTCTGATGGCTTAACTTTAACAGCAATTAACGACGAAGGTTTTTCTCTATTTTTACGGGTACAATAATTAAAACGATTAAAGTTAATACTATTTAAATCACAATATTTTTTCTTAGATAGTCCACTTACTTTATGCTGATCGATATGATGATTCCAATAAGCCTCATCTTCTATAACGTCTGATTGCATCGATCCTTTAACTTGTTTGACTATTGCTTCCATCTTTTATTCCTTTTATAGTTGAAAACAGTACTATCGCAAAGTAATAAAATTAAAAAAAGATGGGGTTGCTTGATCGCTTACGATAACACCCTAAACATTTTTTAAGCAGTCCAAATAATGCTCAATTTCTTCAGAGCGAATTGCTTCATATTGCCGTTGGCGCGGATTAGTTATTGAAGTAAAAAGATAACTCAGTCCGGCCATTTCTAGGGTATCAATTTGTTGTTTAGTATTTTTAATTTTAATTGTTATTTTTATGGCGGACAAGAAATTATTCAAATAAATAATTAATAATTAGGCAATATTGCGAATAAACCAGGAAATTTGATTAAATATAGGCTAGAAATTAGCTTGTGCGCATAAACTAACCACATCGGTTTTAATTTTATAACAGACAAATATTAGCCTTAAAAAATGAAATTTAAGAAAGGAAAGAGGTCAATAAAGTCATTGTTTTTTATAGATTTTTATATTTTTTGATTAAAAAAAGAACTCAGGATATTTCAGAGTAAATGACGGTTAAAAGGCCTGTGGAAATCGGTGTTAAATGCAGTACAGCGCATGATAGGCGCTAAAAATCAGCTTTTGAAACTCCATGTTATTATCTCTGATCATCACATTATGGATTGATTATGAATCGAACTGATATAAAAAAAATTCTGGAGAAAGTAACAGACGATATTGAATCTGTTGCGGATGAGCGCGCCAAGGTAATACAAAAAACATTACTAAATCTGATTGAAGCGTTACTGCATGATAATGACGAGCTACGCGCAGAGAATCAACGTCTACGTGATGAAAATAATCGACTTAAAGGCGAGCAAGGTAAACCAGGTATTAGAAAACAAACGCAACATGGCAATCAAGATACTTCATCTGAAAAAGAACGTCGGAAGAAAAAAAGAAGAAGAAAAGATTGAAAAAGAAGCATCTGATCAAAGTTAATCGAACTGTGATATGTACGATTGATAAAGATCAGCTACCTGATGACGCTGTTTTCAAAGGCTATCAGTCTGTGATTGTGCAAGACATTATTATTCATCCTGACAATATTCAATTTAAAAAATCACTCTATCGGAATGTGTCAGGGAAAATGAGACAAATTTGAAGAGTTACGACATAAAATTTATGTTCCCATAATTGCCTCCAATTGTCTAGAATTATTTAATATATCGATTGTTTGAGGAGGATTGATATAGACTGCTTTAGGTAGTTGTTTGAGTTCTGGTTGCTTATTTTTGAACCGTTTTGGGTTGTCTAAAAAAGCCTGCATAAGGACTGAATATCGTTGCTCCAAAATAGATTGTGCTTGTTGGTAGTGAACTGATTCTGGGGTTAGCCAAGCAATACCAGAATGGTAATGTTCTTTATTATACCAAGTAAAAAATTGTTGGCAGAATGCTTCCCCATGTTCCAATGATTGGCAGCGAGCTGGAAATTCAGGCCTATATTTTAGTGTTTTAAAGTGTGACTAGGAAAATGGGTTATCATTGCTTGTATAAGGTCTATTGTGCGTTTTGGCAACCCCAAGATGCTTTAATAATTGTGAAACGGTATGCGAGGTCATCTTGGTCCATTATCCGCATGTAATGTGAGTTGCTTAGGCTGAATACCCTGTTTCAGCGCAGACTGTTGTATTAGTTTTCTAGCCAGCTCTTTAGACTCTGAATCAGCAATAAGCCAGCCAACCACATAGCGGCTAAAAATATCCAAAATGACATATAAGTAGTAATAAACCCATTTTTTAGGACCAAGTAGTTTGGTAATGTCCCAAGACCAGACTTCATTTGGGCCAGTTGCAATTAATTCAGGTTTTATAGCATCACGATGATTCCTCTGGTTTCGTCTGTCCTTTGTTTCACCTTTTTCTGCCAAAATGCGATACATTGTTCGAGGTGAGCAATAGTATTCTCCTTTGTCTATGAGCTCGTAGTAACATCATAGGGTGTTTTATCGATAAAACGTTCACTGTGTAATAAGTCAAGAATTTCTTTTTTTTCCTCACAATTCAGCGCATTTACCGGTTTTTTTGATGATAATGGCTGAGGTTCTTTGCAAGTATTATCATCCAAATGTCTATAATATGTCGCTCTTGAAATGTTCAATTTAGAGCAAAGCAAGTCAATTGCAATCGATTTTTCTTGTCCTACTTGTATTATTAGATTCATGAGTTCACCCCTTTGCTCTCGTGTGGGAGGATGTGCGTCCCAAGCAATTCGAAGACTTTTTTTGGAGGTAAGGATAGCCTCAGCTTGTGATAGTTTCTTTTTTAATTGCTCAATCTCTCTAAGCATATGTTCAGTGCGGCGTGACTTTAGTTCTCCTTTACTTTCATCATTCGTCAATCCAAACCTCTTCCTCCAGGCTCCAACATGAGAGTGGTATAAACCTTCACGCCGTAACAAAGAGGCTCGCTCAGAACCATCTTTACAGGCATCATATGCAGTAAGAATCTTAAGCTTATAAGCCTTCGTCAATTTCTGTTTAGGGTTTGGTCCCCTTTACTTGAGGATCTGGTACCGATAGTTTTATCGACTCAGACTGATTATTATTAGAGTTGTTTTTGTTTTCCAACGTGCTTAAATTTTGATCTTCGATGTTGCTTGATTTTTGTACCATTTTGTTGATGTCCCCACTACCCTCACGACATTAAATTTACCTTATTTTTGTCTCACTGTCGCTGGCACAGAGGGATTATTCACCATCACTTAAGAAAACATTTATGGCACCTTTGCCTGATGGCTATCAAGGTGAGTTTGGTACGCACATCCATCAATTAGTGATTAGTCTTTCTCACGAATCGAAGATGACTGAATCCGGTATTGCCTGTTTTTTAAGGAATCACGGCGTTCGCATTGGTAGCGGCTCAATTTCGCGATTTCTGACGAAACCATCCAGTGTATTTCATCAAGAGAAAAATGACGTTGTCACAGCAGGATTACAATCAACTCGTTACGCCCAAATGGACGATACTAGTGCGCGTGTTAAAGGTAAAAACCATTATGCTCATGTGCTCTGCAATGAACTCTATACTGCTTATTTTACTAGACCACACAAGGATCGTTTAACCATTATCGATATTTTAACACAAGGCAAGATGACCTTTTCATTTAACGAGCATGCTTTTTTACTAATGCGGGAAATGAAACTACCCGAAAAACATTTTTCGGCTATAAAAGAAAATTATGCTGGTCAATGCCTGAATAAAGATGATATGAATGCGCTAATTAATACACTCTTTCCAGACCCACATAAGCAGCAAACCAACCGCCAGATTATTTTAGAGTCAACTGCTATCGCCGCTTATCAAGCCTTGCCAGATGCCGTGGAGTTTTACTGACAGATGATGCACCTCAATATAATAAAATTACCGCTTATCATCCATTATGCTGGGTGCATGATGGTCGGCATTATAAAAAATTAATGCCAGCAATCATGTTGCACCGAAAAAAACTAGATGCATTCATTACAGATTATTGGAATTATTACGATCAGCTGCTGGCTTACAAAGAGTGTCCGACAAAAACAGAAGCAGATCGTTTATCGATTGAATTTGATAGGCTTTTTTCAACTAAAACGGATTACGAACACCTAGACGAACGAATTGCAAAAACGAAAGAGAAAAAAAGCCAACTCCTGCTGGTGCTGGAGCATCCATTTCTGCCATTACACAACAATACATCAGAGTTAGGTGCTCGTGATCAAGGGCGAAAACGTGACATCAGTTTTCACACCATGAGTGCCAATGGCACAGAATCAAAAGATACATTCATGACGCTAGTGCAAACCGCAAAAAAATTAGCTGTAAATTTTTATCACTATGTCGGCGATCGTATCCAGAAAAAATATGAGATGCCATCATTGGCAAATTTGATTTATGAAAAATGCAAGATAATCACGCCGGAATTGGATAAACAATAATTGTCAGTCTCCCTGTTAATGCCATCTACCCTATGATTTGGAGGGGATACAACAAAATGGTACAAAAATCAAGCAACATCGAAGATCAAAATTTAAGCACGTTGGAAAACAAAAACAACTCTAATAATAATCAGTCTGAGTCGATAAAACTATCGGTACCAGATCCTCAAGTAAAGGGGACCAAAACTCCTAAACAGAAATTGACGAAGGCTTATAAGCTTAAGATTCTTACTGCATATGATGCCTGTAAAGATGGTTCTGAGCGAGCCTCTTTGTTACGGCGTGAAGGTTTATACCACTCTCATGTTGGAGCCTGGAGGAAGAGGTTTGGATTGACGAATGATGAAAGTAAAGGAGAACTAAAGTCACGCCGCACTGAACATATGCTTAGAGAGATTGAGCAATTAAAAAAGAAACTATCACAAGCTGAGGCCATCCTTGACCTCCAAAAAAAAGTCTTCGAATTGCTTGGGACGCACATCCTCCCACACGAGAGCAAAGGGGTGAACTCATGAATCTAATAATACAAGTAGGACAAGAAAAATCGATTGCAATTGACTTGCTTTGCTCTAAATTGAACATTTCAAGAGCGACATATTATAGACATTTGGATGATAATACTTGCAAAGAACCTCAGCCATTATCATCAAAAAAACCGGTAAATGCGCTGAATTGTGAGGAAAAAAAAGAAATTCTTGACTTATTACACAGTGAACGTTTTATCGATAAAACACCCTATGATGCTTACTACGAGCTCATAGACAAAGGAGAATACTATTGCTCACCTCGAACAATGTATCGCATTTTGGCAGAAAAAGGTGAAACAAAGGACAGACGAAACCAGAGGAATCATCGTGATGCTATAAAACCTGAATTAATTGCAACTGGCCCAAATGAAGTCTGGTCTTGGGACATTACCAAACTACTTGGTCCTAAAAAATGGGTTTATTACTACTTATATGTCATTTTGGATATTTTTAGCCGCTATGTGGTTGGCTGGCTTATTGCTGATTCAGAGTCTAAAGAGCTGGCTAGAAAACTAATACAACAGTCTGCGCTGAAACAGGGTATTCAGCCTAAGCAACTCACATTACATGCGGATAATGGACCAAGTATGACCTCGCATACCGTTTCACAATTATTAAAGCATCTTGGGGTTGCCAAAACGCACAATAGACCTTATACAAGCAATGATAACCCATTTTCCGAGTCACACTTTAAAACACTAAAATATAGGCCTGAATTTCCAGCTCGCTGCCAATCATTGGAACATGGGGAAGCATTCTGCCAACAATTTTTTACTTGGTATAATAAAGAACATTACCATTCTGGTATTGCTTGGCTAACCCCAGAATCAGTTCACTACCAACAAGCACAATCTATTTTGGAGCAACGATATTCAGTCCTTATGCAGGCTTTTTTAGACAACCCAAAACGGTTCAAAAATAAGCAACCAGAACTCAAACAACTACCTAAAGCAGTCTATATCAATCCTCCTCAAACAATCGATATATTAAATAATTCTAGACAATTGGAGGCAATTATGGGAACATAAATTTTATGTCGTAACTCTTCAAATTTGTCTCATTTTCCCTGACACATTCCGCATTGCCTTGCATCCTAAAAAAATAATTTAGTGCCTGTTTACCCATTTCAAGCACTGTTGAAAAAATATTCTTTTCTACCTCATATACTGATGCACCCTTTACAGCAGCACAGTGCAAATAATCTTTTAAATTCTTTTGTAGCTCGTCCAGTTCAAACATATTGTTTTGAGCTAATTTTTGCGTCATCATATCCATTGCAAACCCTCTCCTATGGCGTCATTAACTTTGTGGTGAAATGAACACTATTTTTAGAGGGTTTTGCACTTCTTGTGGCACAATCAAATTCCGTTGTGCATGTCAATATCTTGAGCGTTATTATTTTTTGTCACACATATGTGTAAAAAGTTGGAATATTTACCCATGAACAGGGTATCATGGGTAAACATTTTTAAATTTTGCCCATGACAAAGGTTTAATGGGTAAAAAAATGAATATTTTACCTCTTAAGGAGATTGAATTGTTTGGCGAAGAGTTACCAACATTGCCTCCAATTTTTGAGTTAGAAACAAAAGATGTGTTGAAATCAGTTGCTGTAGCCCATCGCTATCTAGCTGAACTAAAAGCATTTTCTGAAAGTATACCTGATCCAAACATTTTGATCCATACGCTTTCATTACAAGAGGCGAAAGACAGTTCGGAAATTGAAAATATTATTACTACACATGACGAAATGTATAAGGCAGAGCTTTTGAGTAGTCAAGTAACCTCTTCCTCGGCAAAAGAAGTGCAAAGGTATTCTCAGGCTTTATTAAAAGGGTATCAGCTTGTTGCTCAAGACCAACTTCTTACTTGTAAGCATATTATTGAGATTCAAAAACAATTGGAAGGCAATGAAGCGGGATTCAGGAAATTACCTGGTACTGAACTAAAAAATGAGCGAACTAAAGAGGTTGTTTATAAGCCCCCACAAAGTCATCAAGTTATCATTCGCCTAATGTCAAATTTGGAGAATTATATTAATGATGACCGCATCTCAGATGTTGATCCTTTAGTGAAGATGGCAATTATTCATTATCAGTTCGAGTCCATTCATCCTTTCTATGATGGAAATGGCAGAACAGGTAGAATAATAAACATACTTTACTTAGTTTTAAAAAAATTACTGAATATTCCTGTGTTATATTTAAGTCGTTACATCATAGAAAATAAAGCGGATTATTATAGACTCTTGCAATCAGTTAGAGATAAAAATGAATGGGAAGAATGGATTCTTTATATGCTAAAAGCTATTGAAATAACATCTCAACAAACAATATTTTTTGTAAAAAAAATAAAAGAGCTGATGAGAAATTTCAAACAAGAGATGAAAGGGAAAGTTTCTTTTTACAGTCAAGAACTTTTAAATAATCTATTTAGATATCCTTACACAAAAGTTGAATACTTACAAAAAGATTTGAATAAAACTCGAAAAACTATAATGAAATACTTGGAAGAACTTGTAAAAATGAAACTTTTGGTGAAACATAAAATATGGAGGACAAATTATTATGTTAATCAATCCTTATTTGAACTTCTATCAAAACCGTCAATGATTGAGCTGCATGGAGAATAGATTTTGCAATGATGATGGTAGACTCTAAGTTTGAGTGGCAAGATGTCACAAACAGCCCTATTCACCTTCTAAGCAATTAGCAAGGGTTTATTTTGACAACACGTTTTGAAAGTGAGTTCAGGTGGCATATTTTAATTTAGACAAAATAGACTTTGTATTATGATTTGAAAGTGTGTTACTAATATTCACTGCGCCTCCTTGGCACTATTTTCAATTTTGTTGCTGAAATGAAATACACTACAAGTGAAGGCGCATTTCACTAACTTGTTGTTAAGAAACTATTTTTCCTTAACTTGGTGCCATTTGGGTATAAATTTAGAGAACCCACCCACCCCTAATATAGAAATTTTTATTTTAAGGAGTTATCTATTTTCAACTAAAAATTTTAACTTTATTCTCTAATGGCGTGCCTAAAGTTTAATGATTACAGATGATGCTTAGATAATACTCGCATACCTTCTTAATACGATTTCGATAATGAATCGTACTCGACTGTGAAAAGTGTTTACTGAAAAATTCGCTTTCTTCAAATTAAAAGATTGAACCACCTCGTTTTTCATAAAGGAAACTCTCATGGAAGCTAAAACGGAAAAAAATTTACTCCCCCCTCTTACTATGCTTACACAAATTCCTTGGTCTGATCTTAAGGTAGGAGACCTGCTCGGTGAAGGCGGCTATGGCACAGTGCATCATGGTCACTGGCAAAATATTGAGGTGGCTATCAAGCAGTTGCATCTAAAAAAATTAACCAGTTCGTTATTAGCAGATTTCAAACAGGAAGCGGCCTTGATGGCTAAGTGTCGATTCCCCTATATCACTGAATTGTATGGAGTCTGTACTGAGGCAAATCATTATGCGTTGGTGATGGCGTATTTACCGAAAGGCTCGTTATATGAAGTCTTACATAATACGAACGAATCATTGCCCTGGAACCCAATTCGTTGGGAAATAAGCATTGAGATAGGAAAAGGCTTAGCGTATTTACATGGGCAGCAAATTGTACACCGAGATCTTAAGAGTTTGAATGTGTTACTAGATGGCCAGTATCATGCAAAGATTAGCGATTTTGGATTGTCAAAAATCAAACTGGAAACTGGAAAGACCAGCACAAAAGTACAAGGGAAAATTGGCACGACCTGTTGGCTTGCACCGGAGTTATTTAGCATGGAAGAGGATGCGCCCTTACCGACAAAAGCATCCGATGTATATAGCTATGGAATGGTATTATGGGAAATAACCTCGCGTGAACTACCCTATAAAACTGCCAAAAATGAAACTGTAACAGGTATGTGGATTATGCAAGGGAAAAAAGAAAAAATCCCTGCTGACTGTCCTATGGAATATAGTCAAATCATAAAGAAAACTTGGGGCTTACCCGAAACTCGCCCCAGTGCGAACGAGATTAGTATAGAACTTGAAAAAGTTAAGCCTAAATCGCTGCTGAAACAGTCTGAAGGATTAGGGTTAAAATCACCCAGCTTGCTTGTTGTCATGTCACCCAAACTTGCCACATCGCCACAACCCAAAATCGATATACCACAACAGCCTGTATTACCGTTAAAAGTGCCTTTAGAGCAACCTTGGCTAAATACACTGGACTATCTTATCAAAGATTTTGCTGTACCACTCACAATAGAAGAAGTGAAAGCCTTGCATCTAAACCCCATAGAAAAAGGCCATTTAAAAGATTGGCTTTGGTCATTTATTGAAGAATCTAAAATGGATGAAAAGGTAGCACAAAAAGCATCGCTTGCCATGACAACTTTAAACACTATGGGGGTCGCTTTTATCGGAAAATATGGAGATTGTTCGCATACGAGAATTCGAGGTGCTAACTTAAGTGGCGCAATGTTGTCTTGTACTTTATTTAAAAAAGCGGATTTACGAGGAGTTATTTTAACGGGTGCTTATATGGGTGATGCTGATTTTAGCCAGGCTAACCTCATGGGAGTAAAGTTTGGTGAATTCCCTGCATTGTCCTGCAACGAAAGTGTAACTTGTATTTGCTATAGTCTGGATGGACGCATGATAGCCGTAGGGAAAGGAGATAACATTATTCTGTATCGTAAAAACTCGAGTTTCTCTGCATCAGAGGAAAGTGAGACTTACGAAAAGTGGGGCAAATTGAAGGGGCATACGGATAAGGTTACTAGTGTCGCTTTTAATCCCGATGGCAAACAGTTGGCCTCTAGTAGTGATGATAAGACGGTGCGCCTATGGGATGCTCAAAGCCTTCAAATCCAAGGTAAGTTGAAGGGGCATAAGGATGAGGTTACTAGTGTCGCCTTTAGTCCCGATGGCAAACAGTTGGCCTCTGCTAGTGGTGATAAGACGGTGCGTCTATGGGATCCCCAAAGCCTTCAAATCCAAGGCAAATTGAAGGGGCATACGGATTAGGGTTATGAGTGTCGCCTTTAGTCCCGATGGCAAACGGTTGGCATCGGGGAGTATGGATAAGACGGTGCGCCTATGGGATGCTCAAAGCCTTCAAATCCAAGGCAAATTGAAGGGGCATACGAATGGGGTTACGAGTGTCGCCTTTAGTCCCGATGGCAAACAGTTGGCATCTGGTAGTAATGATAATACGGTGCGCTTGTGGGATCCCCAAAGCCTTCAAAGCCAAGGCGAATTGAAGGGGCATACGAGTGGGGTTAATAGTGTCGCCTTTAGTCCCGATGGCAAACGGTTAGCATCTAGCAGTAATGATAATACAGTGCGCTTGTGGGATCCCCAAAGCCTTCAAAGCCAAGGCGAGTTGAAGGGGCATACGAGTATTGTTACTAGTGTCGCCTTTAGTCCCGATGGCAGCCGGTTGGCATCTGGCAGTGATGATAATACAGTGCGCCTATGGGATCCTCAAAGCCTTCAAAGCCAAGGCGAGTTGAAGGGGCATACGCATTGGGTTACTAGTGTCGCCTTTAGCCCCGATGGCAGCCGGTTGGCATCTAGCAGTTTTGATGATACGGTGCGTCTGTGGGATACCCAAAGTCTTCAAAGCCAAGGCGAATTGAAGGGGCATACAGGTGTTGTTAATAGTGTCGCCTTTAGTCCAGATGGCAAATGGTTGGCTTCGGGTAGTATTGATAGGACGGTGCATCTGTGGGATGTCCAAAGTCTTCAAAGCCAAGGCGAATTGGAGGGGCATAAGCATATTGTTACTAGTGTCGCCTTTAGCCCCGATGGCAAACGGTTGGCATCGGCTAGTTGGTGATAACACGGTGCGCCTGTGGGATCCCCAAAGCCTTCAAAGCCAAGGCGAATTGAAGGGGCATACTGAGAGTGTTCAGAGTGTCGCCTTTAGTCCCGATGGCAAACGGTTGGCATCTAGCAGTCACGATAATACGGTGCGCCTATGGGATCCTCAAAGCCTTCAAAGCCAAGGCGAATTGAAGGGGCATACGAATGAGGTTACGAGTGTCGCCTTTAGTCCAGATGGCAAACGGTTGGCATCTAGCAGTGACGATAATACGGTGCGTCTGTGGGATACCCAAAGCCTTCAAAGCCAAGGCGAATTGAAGGGGCATACGGGGTGTTAATAGTGTCGCCTTTAGTCCAGATGGCAAACAGTTGGCCTCAGGCAGTTGGGATAATACGGTGCGCCTGTGGGATGCCCAAAGCCTTCAAAGCCAAGGTGAATTGAATGGGCATACGAAAGAGGTTATGAGTGTCGCCTTTAGCCACGATGGCAAATAGTTGGCCTCAGGCAGTGGGGATTGTGCGGTATTTTTATGGACAAGGATATCCGATGTGCCTTCGTTACAAGAGAAATGGGTACTGATATATCGCTTTGCTAACAGCACAGCATTACTGGCACCTCATGCTTTTCTTAAAGGAGCCAAAATTTCGGAAGAGAATTTAACACTGCTAAAACAGCGTGGTGCAAATGATGATCAAACCCCAGAGTATCAAAATAATCCACATGTTTTCTGGGCAAAACGTGGATTAATAATCCTAAAATAGAAGAACCAGAAAAGCTGTTCCACCTAACAAAAGTGTCCTTTGATCAGCCTTGGTTAAACACACTGGATTATCTTATCAAAGACTTTACTGTACCACTTACAATAGAAAAAGTAAAAACCCTGCACTTAAATCCTCTAGAGGAAGGCCATTTAAAAGATTGGCTTTGGTCATTTGTCGAAGAATCTAAAATGGATGAAAAGGTAGCACAAAAAGCATCGCTTGCCATGACGACTTTAAACACCATGGGGGTCGCTTTTATCGGAAAATATGGAGATTGTTCGCATACGAGAATTCGAGGTGCTAACTTAAGTGGCGCAATGTTATCTTATACTTTATTTAAAAAAGCGGATTTACGAGGAGTTATTTTAACGGGTGCTTATATGGGTGATGCTGATTTTAGCCAGGCTAACCTCATGGGAGTAAAGTTTGGTGAATTCCCTGCATTGTCCTGCAACGAAATGTAATGTATTTGCTATAGCCTAGATGGACACATGATGGCCGTGGGGGGGGAGGAGGTAACATCATTTTGTATCGTAAAAAGCTAGGTTCTTCGACATCAGAGGAGAGTGAAACTTACGAAAAGTGGGGCAAATTGAAGGGGCATACGAATAGAGATTATGAGTGTCGCCTTTAGCCCCGATGGCAAACGGTTGGCATCGGGCAGTGATGATAATACGGTGCGCCTGTGGGATCCCCGAAGCCTTCAAAACAAAGGCGAATTGAAGGGGCATACGGAAAAAGTTACGAGTGTCGCCTTTAGTCCCGATGGCAAACAGTTGGCCTCTGGCAGTGATGACAATACGGTGCGTCTATGGGATCCCCGAAGCCTTCAAAGCAAAGGCGAATTGAAGGGGCATACGAAAAAGTTACGAGTGTCGCCTTTAGTCCCGATGGCAAACAGTTGGCCTCTGCTAGTTACGATAATGCGGTGCGTCTGTGGGATCCCCAAAGCCTTCAAAGCCAAGGCGAATTGAAGGGGCATACGGATAGGGTTAATAGTGTCGCCTTTAGTCCCGATGGCAAGCAGTTGGCCTCTGCTAGTGACGATTATACGGTGCGTCTGTGGGGCATCCAAAGCCTTCAAAGCCAAGGCGAATGAAGGGGCATACGCAAGGGGTTAATAGTGTCGCCTTTAGTCCCGATGGCAAACAGTTAGCATCTAGTAGTAATGATAATACAGTGCGCCTGTGGGATCCCCAAAACCTTCAAAGCCAAGGAGCATTGCAGGGGTATACTAAAAGTGTTCAGAATGTCGCCTTTAGTCCCGATGGCAAATAGACTCAGGATATTTGTAAATGACGGTTAAAAGCGCCTGTGGAACGGTGTTCAAAGCCAAGGCGAATTGGAGGGGCATACAGAGTTCTGTTACTAGTGTCGTCTTTAGTCCAGATGGCAGCCGGTTGGCCTCTGCTAGTGACGATTATACGGTGCGTCTGTGGGATCCCCAAAGCCTTCAAAGCCAAGGCGAATTGAAGGGACATACGAGTAGTGTCACTAGAATGTCGCCTTTAGCCCCGATGGCGCCGGTTGGCCTCCGCTAGTGGCGATAATACGGTGCGCCTGTGGGGTCCCCAAAGCCTTAAAAGCCAAGGCGAATTGAAGGGGCATACGGATAGGGTTAATAGTGTCGCCTTTAGTCCCGATGGCAAATGGTTGGCCTCTGCTAGTGACGATAATACGGTGCGCCTGTGGGATCCCCAAAGCCTTAAAAGCCAAGGCGAATTGAAGGGGCATACAGATAGGATTGATAGTGTCACCTTTAGTCCTGATGGCAAGCGGTTGGCCTCTAGCAGTGGCGATAATACGGTGCGCCTGTGGGATGCCCAAAGCCTTCAAAGCCAAGGCGAATTGAAGGGGCATACAGGTTTTGTTTGGAGTGTTGCCTTTAGTCCCGATGGCAAACAGTTGGTCTCTGCTAGTCACGATAAGACAGTGCGCCTGTGGGATTCCCAAAGCCTTCAAAGCCAAGGCGCATTGCAGGGGCATACGGATTTTGTTACGAGTGTCGCCTTTAGTCCCGATGGCAAATGGTTGGCCTCAGGCAGTTGGGATAATACGGTGCGCCTGTGGGATGCCCAAAGCCTTAAAAGCCAAGGAGAATTGAAGGGGCATATGGATAGGGTTAATAGTGTCGCCTTTAATCCCGATGGCAGCCGGTTGGCTTCGGGTAGTTGCGATAATACGGTGCGCCTGTGGGACCCCCAAAGCCTTAAAAGCCAAGGAGAATTGAAGGGGCATACGGATAGGGTTAATAGTGTCGCCTTTAGTCCCGATGGCAAGCGGTTGGCCTCTAGCAGTGGCGATAATACGGTGCGCCTGTGGGATGCCCAAAGCCTTCAAAGCCAAGGCGAATTGAAGGGGCATACAGGTTTTGTTTGGAGTGTTGCCTTTAGTCCCGATGGTAAATGGTTGGCTTCAGGAAGTCAGGATTGTGCGGTATTTTTATGGACAAGAACATCTGATGTCCCTTCACAAGAAAAATGGACGCTGATATATCGCTTTGCTAACAGTAAGGCATTACTGGCACCCCACGCTTTTTTTAAAGGGGCGAAGATTTCGGAAGAGAATTTAGCACTGCTAAAACAGCGTGGTGCAAATGATGATGAAACTCCAGACTACCAAAATAATCCACATGCTTTCTGGGCAAGAGAGCGGGTTAATAATCTTATCCTCACTGTTCCCTCCGTAGCACATTCAGAAACAGGAGAAACAGGAGAAGCAAAGAAACGAGAGAATAACCTCCTGATGTAAATATAAATTTTATCTATAGTCTTTC
>CAWFQC010000035.1:0-287265 GCA_963817645.1 uncultured Gammaproteobacteria bacterium
CGGGAGAGGGGGCGGCTGCAAGTGCTACGTGAAGCTGTTATCTTACTAAAAACTCCGATCTGAGGTAGGTTAGCTTAGGTTTCCTTACTTGTGTAGATACCTATGGGCTTGTCCGCGGGATCCAGTTAAACGCAGATGTCTTCATATAAATCTCGTCATGTCGGATTAAATTGTTCTATGATGTTTATTTTCCACTTCCTTTTTTCAGTTGCAAAACGATGATCGAGCAACTATTGTTAAAATAAAACGATTTCTAAAGGTATTGAACATAGGGGATATCAGGGATAAATGTCTAATAAAAGCTTATGGATTATTTCGCTAGTAATTTCCTGCCTGCTTTTTTTAGCCACGTTAACGATAGTTGCAAGGTATCATGCATATTACAATCCTTATTATGGTTTTGTAGTGTCGCCTTCGAAACTCAATCAATTTTTGAGTAATTATATTGCACAGCTTTCTCGACAAGGTATCAAAGTTAATATAATTCCAACAGGCTTCTACATACAATCTTTTAAATTTGTTGATTCTGATACTGTATATCTTTCAGGGTATATTTGGCAAAAATTTCCAGCGAGTACAAATCCAAAAAATACGGATTTTCTTTTTCCAGAGGCTATAGGTCTTAAGCTTAGCCATCCATACCGATCAACCGATCGCGGTGTAGTTACATTAGGCTGGTATTTTGAAACTCAAATTATTAAAAGTTTCTTATATGACAAATTTCCATTAGACAACAAACTAATATGGATTCGTCTTTGGCCGGAAGGTAACAACTATACAATTTTAATACCAGATTATTCATCTTATGACTTAAAAAGAAATCCCATAGTTTACGGTATAGATCCCGAAATAGTAATGCGAGGTTATTATTTAGAGAGGACTTTTTTTGATTATAAGCTATTAGAATATGAAACCAATTTTGGCTGAAACATCTGCCACATAATTTTTCGTTAGAATTGTACTTTAATGTGCTTGTGAAAAGATATGTATTAACTGAACTTATAACTAAGTTATTACCTCTATTTGTCGCACTTGGATTTACTTTTGCTTTGCTTTTTACGATCACATTTGATGATAGAAAAAAATCTATTATTGGTTTTAATTTGCATGGAATTATTGGTGCCTGTTCCGCTTTACTTTTTGTAGTTCTTGTATCTCATATTCGAGCTGCGAAGTGGTATTCCAGGAGGTCACTTCATTTACATTGAGTATATTTATTTTGTGGTTTACTTTGGATTATTTTATGTAGTTGTTAATGCTTTTACAGTGATCACCCTCACGGTGCAAAATGTGAATTTTTGGTTACTTCAATATGAAGATAATTTGTTGGCAAGGATTTCCTTTTTACCTTTAATATTTTTATTAATTCTTCTTTCAACTATTTACAAATTTTTGTTTTAACAATTTGCAAGAACAAGTTCTTGCAAATTACTACCAAGCTGGAATTGCTTGACCTTTAAATAAGATTTTTGCTCTATCCACTACTTCTTTGGAATGCAATGCCTCCATGAGTTGCGCATATTTAGGTTTATTTTTATCTTCTGTCCTCACCACCACAATGTTCGCATAAGGAGAGTCAGTATTTTCAGTAAATAAAGCATCTTTGGAAGGCAGAAGGCCAGCAACCATAGCATAATTGGTATTAATGGCAGCAAGATTGACATCAGCTAATATGCGAGGCAATTGCGCAGCATCAAGTTCCGTAAATTTAATCTGTTTGCGGTTTTCGAGAATATCTTGTGGTGTTGCCTTTAAATTAATGCCTGGTTTTAATTTTATTAGCCCAGCTTTCTCTAGTAACAATAATGCACGTGCTTCATTACTGGGGTCATTTGGTACAGCAACAATGGCATCTCTCGGTAGTTCGGCTATATTTTTTATCTTCTTTGAGTAAAGACCCATGGGGTAAATAAAAGTTTTGCCAATAGGAGACAATTTGTAGCTTTTTGCTGCTAAGGTTTCATCGAGATAAGGTTGGTGCTGGAACATGTTGGCGTCAATACTGCCATCTGCCAAGGCTTGATTTGGTAGGACATAGTCTGTAAATTCCACAATTTTTAAGTTAAGATGATATTTTGCAGCAGCTACGTGTTTGGCAACTTCCATCAACTCAGTTTCAGGACCGGCAATAGTGCCAATGCGAATCTCATTATTGGCTTGTTGTGAGGAGGTATGACTGCAATTTGCTAAAAAAAGAAAGCTTAGTATTATGCTAAATAGCATTGTTAAATACCGTATCATTTTAAACTCCTAATGTGAAAATCGCTTGGCGATGACATCGCCACAATATTGAATACTATAAACAAGCAGCACTAATATGATGATGGTAGCAAGCATCACCATCAAATCAAATCGTTGATAACCATAATTAATAGCTACACTGCCTAATCCCCCACCCCCAACTGCACCTGCCATAGCAGAATATCCAACCAAATTTATAAGCGTTGTGGTAATGCCGTGCACTAATAATGGTCTGGCTTCAGGAATCATTATTTTTCGAATAATTTGTAATGGAGAGGCTCCCATCGCAAGACCTGCTTCTACAAGACCATCACCAATTTTTATCAATATGCTTTCCACAATCCTTGCCACAAAAGGGATTGCAGCAACACTCAAGGGGATAATAGCTGCATTGGTTCCAATTGAAGTGCCAACAACTAACCTGGTGAGTGGAATTAATGCAATGAGTAAAATGATAAATGGTATGGCGCGTATAACATTAACTATAGCCGATAAGCTATTATTATATATTACATTTTGTAGGATTCCTCCTTTCCGACTAGTAAAAAGAAGAATACCAAGAGGACCTCCAATAACAATAGCAATCAAGCCAGAGAAACCCACCATATAAGCCGTCTCAAGAGTGCCACGGATAAGCAGTAGATGTAAGTTATTTGACATAATAGCCTATAACCTCAACAAATATGCCCTTGGATTGTATAAATTTCATTGCTCCTTCTAATTGATCTTCTATATAAGATACTTGGATAAGCATCACGCCGATTATTTCATCACGAATTACTTCAATATTTGCCTGCAATATATTGATATTAATATTAAAATTTTGAATAAGGCTTGCGATGAGGGGCTCTTGTGCTACAGAACCTACAAAAGAAAGGCGCAGTAGGGTGTCGCTATTATCTATTTTCTCTTTACTAAGACGTTGTTGGATGATATCGGGCAAATTATGTTGCAGACTTGACCGAATAAATTGTTTTGCTATTGCTGTTTTAGGATTGCTGAAAAATTCTAAAACATCTGCCTGCTCAATAATTTTTCCGCATTCTAAGATCGCTAAGCGATGACAAATTTCTTTAACCACATCCATTTCATGGGTAATGAGTAGAATAGTGACATTGAGCTGCTCATTGATATTTTTTAATAATTGCAAAATAGAATGTGTTGTTTGTGGGTCAAGTGCTGAAGTAGCCTCATCACTTAGTAAAACAGTCGGCTTGTTCGCTAAAGCCCTTGCAATTACCACACGTTGTTTTTGACCACCACTGAGCTGGCTAGGATAAAAATTTTTCTTTTCTGTAAGACCTGTTAATTCTAACAAAGGTTGAACAGTTGCATCTATTTGGCTTTTGGAGTATTGGGAGATTTCCAAGGGTAGGGCGATATTTTGATAAGCTGTTCTTGCAGAGAGCAGGTTAAAGCTTTGGAAAATCATGCCTATTTTCTTTCTTTGCGCGCGCAATTCGGATTTTTTAAGCCCCGTTAATTCTTGATGATTAACAATTACTTTGCCTAAGGTAGGTTTTTCAAGCATATTTACACAACGTATCAATGTGCTTTTTCCTGCACCGCTAGGGCCTATGACACCAAAAATTTGGCCAGCAGGAACAGACAAATTCACGTTATCTAACACTTTAAGCTGTGAGTTATAAGTTTTAGTTAAATGGATTAAGTCAATCATATTGAATCATGCTTATCCTAACAAGTTGGCGAAAAACCATCAATACTAGCACTAGACGCCTTCCTAGACTATGCCTTTAGTGAAAGAAATCAATTTAAATTCTATTGTATGATCTCATCTTGTCCTCTAAAATATTGTTTAACGTCAGTTCGACGAATCTAAGAGAGGTGTGGTGGATTATGGCCACTGCTATTAAGTAAAAGTCATCGCTACTGCCGTCGTCCCGCGGCTTGTCCGCGGGATCCAGGAAGGAGAACTGGATCCCGCGGACAAGCCGCGGGACGACGGCAGTAGCGATTCTTTGCTTAGATTCGTCGAACTGACGTTGTTTAGAGAAAAATAGGCGAATATCAGGGGAATACAAATGCTTACTATGAGTCAAAAAAAGACATTTGATTTTATTCAGCAGTTCATTGAAAAATACCAACACTCTCCTACCATGGCAGAGATAGCGCTTGGCATTGGTATCACTTCTCGAGGCGTTGTGCATCGCTATGTCATGGTGCTGGCTAAAGAAGGGCTAATTAAGATTCTTCCTGGTCATCATCGAAATATAACTTTGACAAAACCAATCACTTTGCAGTTAATTATAAAGGGCAGAATAGCTGCGGGTAATCCTATCGAAGCAATTCCTGATGACGAGACCTTAGACATATTACGTATTTTTTTGGGTTCCAACCGCTATGCTTTAAAGGTAAAAGGTGATTCTATGATTGAGGAGGGAATTTTTGATGGAGATGTCATCGTTTGCGAGTACTGCGAGAATCCTGCCGACGGTAAAATTGTTGTTGCCTTAATAGATGACCAAGAAGCAACCTTAAAAAAAATTAGATATAATGCAGATAATACAGTAACATTAATACCTGCGAACAAAAAATTATTGCCAATCAGCTATTCACGTAACCGAATTACTATTCAAGGAATTTACATAGGACTTTTGCGTTTTGATCATAGCTAACGATAAATGGTTGCCTAATTTCATAAAGCTTTCTCCTGCTTATTCATTATTTTCGTGGCTGCCAATTGAATTTATTACCAAAACACAGTGGCCTAACTTAGCAGATTACAATTTATTAAATTCAGCCTGTTTTCCTTTGCATAATGCGAACAATTTGCTTATAGAGTTTGTCTCACAAGAAGAAAGAGTCCTGGATTTTGATTGTCACTATGAGCCCAGAATTTTTATAAAGGGAGAAGTGCAAACAAGACATGCAAACTGGCATGATTTTTTTAATATGCTAATTTGGCGCACATTTCCTACTATAAAAGCAATGATCAACAAGCAGCATTACCATGCATTAAAAAGACGTTTAACAATTTCAAACCAACGATCTTCTGTTGAAGATCTTCTTACACTGTTTGATGAAAGTGGATTAATTATTTTTAGTTCAGACAATGAGTTGCTTAATTTAATTCGCAACATGCATTGGAAAGAATTATTTTGGACAAAGCGAAATTGTCTAGCCAGTAAGTTAAGATGTTTAGTTTTTGGTCATTCCTTACATGAAAAATTACTTAATCCTTATATTGGTTTGGTTGGCTATGCTGTATTGATAACAGTAAACGATGATTTTTTCTTTAAGTCATTGCAGTCTCAAATTCAAGACATTAGTAAGGAGGTTCAAAAGTGGTTTATCAATTTACTTAAAGCTTCACCCCGAAGTCTATATCCAGTGCCTATCCTTGGATTTCCTACTTGGTATGCCGATGCAAATCAAGAGGAATATTATGAGAATAAGAAATACTTTCGTAGTTCTAGATGTGGCAAAAAGTGGTAGGTCAAAATTCAACGCAGCCCAAGATTTGGTATTCAGGCGGAACAATGACATAAAAGCCCTTGACTGGATTTGCTAATTTGTTTGTAATAGGTCAGGTCCCCCTCCTCTAAAATGGCACAAATATCCAGTCTTGCGCCAAATCTGAGTAAAAACTTGCTGAAAATTGCTCAAAAAACACCCTCATCCGGCCTGGCGGCCACCTTCTCCCGCAAGCGGGAGAAGGATAAAAAACAAAAAGGTATTATTCCCTTCTCCCGCTTGCGGGAGAAGGTGGCCGTCAGGCCGGATGAGGGTGATTTTGAGCAATTTTCATCAAATCTGGCGCAAAACTGAGACATTCGTACCATTTTAGAGGAGGGGGACCTGACCTATTACATTTGTTTTTGGTAAGCAGATGATCGATGGAGGAGTAAATTGCCCTTGGTGATTTTCCCATGGCATGTTGAGCTTGTTGGATGGTAAAACTACTTTTACCCTGTCGTAAAAGATCATTGATGTAATCATTAAATCTCATAACGCCACCAATCGTTTTAGTCTCCTAATTTAGGAGACTAAAGTGATTATATCCGTTAAATGTGAAAGGAGGCGCAGTGAATATTAATAACACACTTTCAAATTATTAATTTCATGCAAAGGTAAGCGAGTGCGTACTTTTGTTAAAAAATCCATATCCAAGACCGCTGAGGTAAAACCAGGCTCTTCATTCATTTGAGTCAAGATATTACCCCACGGATCTATTACCATTGAATGGCCCCAACAGGTTTTTTTCTTCCCATTTTCTAGATAATGGCCTGTTTGGGCAGGGGCTATTAGAAAAGTTTGAGTTTCAATTGCTCTTGCTCTAAGAAGAATTTCCCAATGTGCTTTACCTGTTTCATAAGTAAATGCTGAAGGAATGATAATAATATCTACATGCTTATCCATTAATTGTTGAAAATGACGATTAAACCGCAAATCAAAGCAGATTGCGCAGCCAATTTTTATCTTTTTGTATTCATAAGTCACTATCTGGCTACCAGGTGATAAGAGTGCGCCTTCGTCATAAAATACTTGTCCAGAGCCTGAGAAAGTAAATAAATTTATTTTACGATAGGTTGTAATGAGATCACCATTAGCGTCAATAACACAAGTTGTATTATAATAGTGCCCGTTGTCAAATTCAGGCATGCTTCCTGCGTGAACAAGTACCTTAAATCGTCTGGCTAGATCTTTCAAGAGAATAGCAGCATCATTTTTTGACGATTGACCATTAATTATTTCGGCAGCATTTTTTTTCTCCTCTATGCTGCCCCCCATGAATGTAAACATTTCAGGCAAGGAAATTAAATCGGGCTGTGTTTGTTCACAGGCTTGAATAAAATATTGCTTCATTTGCTGCAAATTCTGTGCTTTGTCATTTTTTGAATTCAACTGAATAATAGCAACTTTCATTTAAATTTCTTTTTCATCAAATTGATTAAACCCCCTGCAATTAAAATTTTAATTTGTCTTTCTGAAAGATCATGGTTGACAAAAAATTCTTTATTTTTATTTTTGACAACAGCTTTTAATTTATTACCTTTCTCTAAGCTAGCATGGAGATTTTGCAGTTCAATAATATCTCCTAATTCAATCTCGTCATAAAAATATGGATCCTCAAAGGTCAAAGGCAAGATGCCAAAATTAATTAAGTTTTGCCAATGAATGCGTCCAAAGCTTTTAGCAATTACAAGCTCAAGCCCCAGGTAACGTGGCGCTAATGCGGCATGTTCGCGGCTAGATCCTTGACCATAGTTCTCACCAGCAATAATGGCATGACCGCTTTTAGAGCATAATTCTTTGGCTCTTTTAGCATAAGTGCTATCAATTATATCGTAAACAAACTCGCTAATCTTAGGGATGTTACTTCGATAAGGTAGGACACGAGCACCTGCAGGTAAAATTTCATCCGTTGATATATTATCCTTGACCTTCAATAAGACAGGAAGCGACAGAAAATCACCAAAAGGCTTTATTTTTGGCAGTGAAGCTATGTTAGGGCCCTTAATAAGAGAAACTTGAACTGCTTGCTCCTTTGCAATAGGCGGTTGCAACATATCCCAATTGGTAATGCGCTCACCTTCATGAACTATATTAGGGTAGGGTATATTCAAATCACGGGGATCCGTAATTTTACCAGTTAAGGCAGAAGCTGTTGCCGTCTCGGGACTACATAAAAAGACACTATCTTCCGGTGTCCCTGATCTGCCTGGAAAGTTTCGGGGGGTCGTTCGTAAGCTATTGCGACCGCTGGCAGGTGCTTGCCCCATACCAATACAGCCATTACAACCTGCTTGATGTATTCTTGCACCTGCATGAATTAATTCTGCGATATATCCTTCACGCACCAGCTCTTCCAAAGAGTTACGAGAGGTAGGATTAATATCAAAAGAAATACCAGTGGGTATTTTTCGGCCCTTAACCATTTCTGCTGATATTGCAAAATCTCGAAAGCCGGGGTTAGCAGAAGAGCCTATATAGGCTTGATAAATAGGTTCTCCTGCAATTTCTCTTACTTTTACCACTTTATCTGGTTCCTGAGGTTTGGCGATAAGAGGTTCTAGCTCACTTAAATTAATTTCATCATGCTTGTCATAGCTTGCATCTTTATCTGCACATAGCTCGCTCCAGTCTTCTTCCCGTTGTTGATTTTTCAAGAAGAGCCGAGTCATTTCATCTGAAGGAAAAACAGTGGAAGTGGCTCCCAGTTCAGCACCCATATTGGCAATGACATGACGATCCATAGCGCTTAGATTTTCTAGCGCGGGGCCATAGTATTCTATAACATAGTTGAAAGCGCCTCTCACGCTATGTCTTCTTAGCATTTCCAAAATAATATCTTTGGCACTTACCCATTCTGAAAATTTGCCAATGAGTTTGACGCCAAATACCTTTGGCATTTTTACATAGTAAGGTTCCCCAGCCATGGCTAAAGCAACTTCTAAACCTCCTGTGCCGATAGCTAACATGCCGAGAGAACCGTTGGCACACGTATGGCTATCAGAGCCTAATAGCAATTTTCCAGGCTTAGCAAATGCTTGCATGTGAACCGGATGACTAACACCATTGCCAGGTCGACTAAACCAAAGACCAAAACGTTGGCAGCTACTTTGAAGGAATAAATGATCGTCAGGATTTTTGTAGTCTTCCTGAATAAGGTTGTGATCTACGTATTGGACAGAGATATCTGTTTTGATTCTTTCCAACTCCATCGCTTCCAGCTCAAGCATAACTAACGTGCCAGTGGCGTCTTGTGTAAGAGTTTGATCAACTTTTAACCCAATTTCTCTGCCAGGTATCATTTCACCTTCTAGAAGATGGGATTGGATAAGCTTTTGAGTTATATTCATGGGCACCTCTCTTTCGTCCTTGAAACAATTGGCAAGCGTAAGCTTAAAAGTTTTCTTAAGCATATTAAGGAAATATCTAGTCAATGTCCTTTTTTTAAGATTATAGGACATAAATATTTCTTTATTTCTATTTTTTGTTGTCTAAATTATTTAATTATCTAGACAGTCAGATCCCTCAAGTAGAGCTTAACACTATTGAGCAGGAGAAAAGAACATTAAGTCTGAAGGAACATGTCTGAAATAACTCTTACAACTAGTGCCCGGTTTGCATGCAGATTTAAAAGAACTTTTTTCGAAAAAATGCGCTCTTTGGGCCGTCGTTCCTCGCCGCACAATCCGTGTAGAATGCTCAACAACATCCCCTCCTTTACCATTAACCCCACTAGTTTAGATTAATGATCCTTTCAAAGGTACAATCTAGCGCTAATTCCATGAAGAATGCTGATTTTCTTTGAGGTAGTTCAAACTTCAGCGTTGACTTATCTACAAAGAAAAAATTAGCTCTCTGTATAGGATTGACGCTAGATTCCTCGCATGAAGGTTTTGAGCATTCTACACGGATTGTGCGGCGAGGAACGACGGCCCAAAGAAACGTTTTTTTGAAGAAAGTTCGTTTAAAGATGCTTGCCAAATGGGATGCTAGTTGTAAGAGTTATTTCAAATATGTTCCCTATAAAATGCATTTAACCACGTAATTTGCTGCATTTTATTTATAGTTAGTAGTAAAATCCTAGTGTATAAAACTAGGGGCGAATTCAGGTAACTAGTAATTATGTCATCTGCCAATTGTTTTGAGCGTGGCAGTATTGTGGCGTCAGATGAATAAAATTCTGTATGCGATTGCATAGATATGTCCTTATTAAATTTGTTTTTGATTAGAAGTGCTTTGTTATTTTTTATAGACTGATTCTTACTCAGTGGTATGTTATCAAAATCTTTTATTAGATGACCAGTTATTTTTGCTCAAGTCTTTAGTTCATGGCGTTGAAATAAAAAACAAGTTATTTTTCTGAAAATCTATATCGTAAGAAAAAAGCGTATATAACCATCATCTTCTGAATACCAATATGTAAGCCTAGATCAGGGCGTCAACTTAAAACATTCTCTCCTGTGATAAATTGTTCAATACAATAAAACGGAAATCTAGAACAGTTCTAAATTACGTCCATGAAAAACATGGATATTGTTAAAAGTTGTATAGGTTATTTATGCGAGTGCCCTAAGAATACGTTAATAATAGGTTGTTATTATTTATGGAGTTAAATAACCAGTGGAAATATGACCATGATTGGAAAGCAACCCGCGACTACAGTAGTAAACCAAATAGATCAAATGGCTTTTGATAATAAGCAATTAATAAAAGCTATTCAGTTACAAGAAATCGGCCAAATTCGGCACCTTTTACATAAAAAACTTCCCGCTGACCCCAATTGCAAAGAGAATGGCCAGTCTTGTTTAACAATAGCAATAGCAATAGCAATAGCAATGAAACCATTAAACCTACATTCCTAGGATCTCCGTTGGACTTTTTTTAATTAGGCCGTACATCTGACAGGCAGTATCTCCAAATAAGCGAATTATTTTTATCCTAAGCTTATTCAAGTTAGTAATCACTTCCTTGATTGGCTTATGAATTTTATCTTCATAAAAATGAACAATGCTGACTCCTTCCATGACTTGAAAAATCCACCTCATTGTTGGATTTTGCACTTGCTTATCTAGTTGATTTGGCAATGTTTCATTTTTTTCTTTTAGTGTTTCGCGTAATTTATATTGGGATATATTATATACCATCAAACAAAGTGTCATTACCATCATGAGCGCTTCAATTCGTTTTGGTGATTTTAAAAAAATTGAATCTACCATAAACCATGGATCTTTAAAAAAACGGAATCCACCTTCAACATTCTGCTGTTCTTTATATTCATCCAACATCATTTGATCTTGGTAATTTTCTTTATCCAGATCATTGGTTGCCAAGATAAAGCGCCCCTTGCTATTTAACAGTTTATTTATTTCTTCCTCATTTCTTGTGAAGCTAGACTTTACTTCATATCCAGTAATAATCTTTTCTTCGCCAGCTTTTGGCTTACCTTTTTTTGCATATTTCATCACTGGAACAACTTCGCTTTCGATCACATACAAACGATTTTTTCTTACTAGTTTCTTTAATGCAGTGAGTGCAGCTTTCTCGCTGTCAAATATTTCATTTCCTAAATGCCATAATGCTTTCTTTAAAGTATCATCTTTACCATTTAATTTTTTTTCTAATGTCTTTTCCTCTCTCTTGTAAGCTTGCTCTGAATAAACTAACAACCATCGTTGTTCAAGTCCGCCATAATGAGAAACAAAAGATGCAATCTTATAGCCTTTTCCTAGCTCTTTCCAATCAATTTCTTTCTCATCTTTTTTAACAAGTTCTTTTGCTTCTTTGATTGTCTCCGGTACTCGAGTCAACCATAGGTAGTCATTTTGTTTTAATAGCTTATCTTCTGCATACAATGCTGAATCCGCTACCCATTTGAAATTCTTTTCTATATTAATTTGATTTTGAAAGTCGCGCACTTTTTTTATTGTTTCATGAAAACTATTTTTATCAGAATTATTCCCACTTAACGGTTCCATAAATAAGGGCATTGCACTCGGGCCATTCACCACCAAAGACAGTACCAATTGCTTGAGATCAGGGCGATAATCTTTTGAATGTCCGTAAGTGATATCAATGACGGAAGGTTCTTCTCCTCCAGTCTTCTCAACGTCATATTCACCATTTACTGATATACTTGTTGTATCTATGTGGCTTAGTGTACCTAATAAATTATTTTCCAGCGCAATTTCAAATGCAACTTCTCCAAATAATTTACTTGATCCATATTCCGCTATTTCATCTAACGCATGACCTAATGTGTAATCTGTGATATCTGATGCCTTAATAGAGGCACCTAGTAAAATTTCTATTGGCTTCGTCTCAAAAAATTGATGCGTTAAATACAAGCGACGATTTGTAAATCCCAATCCATTTAAGATCATTGCTACAGCAGCATTCCCCGTCGATACGACTCGCCTTTCATCCGAACCTCCTATTCGGCTATTAATTTTTTCAGCAATGCCTAAATCTTTACAGGTCGCTGCCACTAATCCATGATGATCCATTGATAGCGTTTGAATGTCGTCTCCACCAATCTCCATGATATTTTTGCTCCTTTCTTGCTAAAAAGGAGATAAAATAGCTTGTTTTTCAACGATGGCATATCAATTTTTGTGTGGAAGGGTAACTAAATGCCGCTGGCTTAGCGGCTAATTACAAAAAGTTCATTTTTTGTTCTAGGAATGTAGGATTAAACTCGTTTGATGATAAATTAATCATCATTATTAAAGAGTTAATTGAGGCCGGAGCCGTCATTGATCCAAACCATATGAAAACCACTATTAATTGTGTTAGTCACAATGATAAAGGGAGTGATAGTTTGGCCAGGATAATTTTTTGTCCAAAACAATCAGACAACGAAAAATTTGGGATAAAACCAGGGGATCCCTTAGTTATTTTTGCAGCAAAGCTGGGGAATGTTAGTCTACTTGAAACGATATTAGATATAAATGTGCAAGCTGTAGAAGAGAAAGATGATTCGCAGCGAACTGCTCTTAGTTGGGCAGCTGGTAATGGACATCTTGACGCCGTCCGAATGCTTATTGACAATCCTTTGGCTCCAATGGATGTGGCTAGTACAGACCAACCATACGCCTGGGATTCCACACCCCTACATTTTGCAATTGCAAATAAACAAACTGATGTTGCAAAGTATTTAATAGACCGTCATTCTGCCCCATTGATAAAACGAGAATCCTCTTTTCGAAATGATGTTCACCCTATTCACGTGGCTTCAGCGTATGGACATCATGAACTTGTGGAGCACCTAATAAACGACGAATCCTTACTGGAAAGACCTACCTGTAAGGGTGAAAGGCCTTTATATTTTGCTGCTTACTTCGGACAAATGGAGATAGTAAAACTTCTCATAGGGAAGCAGGTTTATGTAGAAGGAATAACGAAGTCAGGTCAAGACCTAAACAGTGCTCTTGAAGTCGCTCTAAAACGGGGCCATACCGAAATTGCTGAATTCTTGATTAAATGTGGTGCCAACCCAAGATTAAGTGGCAAGAACAATCCTCTACATTTAGCCGTACAAACAAATAAGAAACTAGTCAAGTGGTTACTTGAAGATCACGTGGAGTCAAGTGACTGGATACAAGCTAAAAATGACTTAGGTATGAAGCCAATTGATTTAGCTGGGAGTCTTGAAATTATTGCCCAATTATTACGACATTCTATACCTCGTTCCCTACAACAAGAGTCTTTGTCTATTGATATAAAAGGTCATAAGCCTCCTATAGAATCCACACCTCTCTGTGATGCTATTAAATATAAGAACATCGAGCTTGTTAACAGTCTTCTTTTAGGTAACCGCATTTCTCCTAACGCTATAGAGAAATCTGGTCGTCCTTATATTTTCTCAGCAATAGACTCGGGCCATCCTGAGATAGTCGAAGCATTTATTTTGGCAGGGGTAGAAGTTAATCAAGAATGGGAAGGGATTACTGCTAAAGAGTACGCCATTGCCAGTGCCTTTTTGCTTAATTTTAGGGGCTACGGAGAGCAATTAATTAAAGCATTTTTTTGTACCGATCCGTCAACAGTTGAAAAGTATAAATTAAGCAAAGAGGATCCATTAGGTATCTTGGCTACCAAATTAGGAGATAAGGGGTTACTCCTTCTAAATGCGCTTCTAATGAAAGATAAGAAATCTTTTTTAGAGCAGCAGGATGCTAAAAAGTATACCCCTCTTGATATGGCGGCAAGTTATGGACATTGTCTGACAATAGACCTGCTTATTAGAGAAGGTGCAAGGTTGGAAGGAAATGCTAAAAATGAAAGTCAAGCTACTCCTTTGTACTTAGCAATCAAGAACCGCAGCAATGATGCTGCGTTGCTTTTAATGGAAAAAGGAGCACTACTTCGCTCTGGTAAAAATTATTCTTATTTTCATCCTATCCATTCAGCTGCATCCACAGGAAATTCAAAGTTAGTCGAGATATTACTAGCAGAAAAACGTGATCTACTAAATCAGAGAACTAACAATGGAAATATGCCTTTATATGCTGCTGCCCGATATGGTCAAAGGGAAGTAGTAGAGGTGCTTTTAAAGCATGAGCCTTATTTGTTAGGAGTTGGATCCAATGATCATGAAAGTGCCCTTGAAGCTGCTATACGACAGAATCATACTCAAATTGCTAAATGTTTGATTCAACGCGGTGCCCCTCTAAAATTACGCAACAATAATAATCCCCTACATCTGGCAATAGAACAGAATAATGAGGAATTAATAGTATGGCTACTTAAGCATAGTAAGGCGGATGAATGGAAACAACAAATGAATCAGAATCATTCTAAGAAAACCCCTATTAACTTAGCTATGGATGCTTTTACTGGAAAAATGAATTTGACGGAATGTGATGTAAATAAAGAAACAATTAACCTATTGCTAAGTACTGGGAATGAATCTGAAAGGCAACAGATCATAGCTAATTTCATTTCGTATCAGAGAGGAAACACGCTTGAGATTATTTCAAGGCTTATTAAGGAACAACCAACAGACAAAAATAAATTAGTTCTTATAGCCTCTATTATGAACATTCTAAAGTCTTATATCGAAGATAAAAAGGTTGTATTGCTGCATCGAGATCTATGTGGCTTTTTGATATATAATCAACTGATTCTTACCGCAAATGCTGATCAAAGTCAGGAAGAATTAAATAAGTTAGCTAAGCACAAAGATAAGGTATTAGATTATATCTTCGGTATGAAGCCAGAGGATAGAAAAACAGCATTAGATTTAGCGACAGAATCTGGTAATTACCTATATGATTACTTTCATAAGGCAACAAAAGGCTTTCGTCCTCCAAAGAAGAGTCAAGGTGCCTTGGCTGCTCTTTATATTATGAGAAAAAAGCTATCGATTAATTCTTGTGATCTGGATGATTTTATTTTAGTAGAGGGATTTTCACAGGATTCTACTTCCCTTAAGAGTCCTGAAAATAAAACGGCTAATATTCCTCAAGATGCTGTAATAGCTCTCCCTACCCCTAGTGAATTATCACCTGCTATTATTTTTAGTCCACAGGGAGATATATCTCAACCGATTGGAGGTACAGTTCGTACTTGGAGTGGTTTATCATACCTAGCAGAACCTTCAGCAATTGTAGTAGGGGAATTTTCACAGGATTCTACTTCCCTTAAGAGTCCTGAAAATAACACGGCTAATATTTCTCAAGATGCAGAAGTTTATGTATACCAAAGAGCTACAGCACCACCCATAGAAGATGAACAACAACAGATTGAGGATTCAGGAATAGGATATCAGGGATATCCTTGGAGGTCTATAGGCTTTGACTGCCCTGTTGAACTGATCCGAGGAACTACAGCACCATTTTTCTTAGGAGGAGATGAACAATTCATACCTCAACAAGCGTTGCAAACAGTTAAGGTTAACAATGATACAACGGATTCCGCTGAAAAATCAGACAAATCTACTAGTGTTGAGATTCCTTCTGAATCAAATGACCCTGCGCAGCAACAAAATTTATCTCCAGGGATTGCTAGTCAATTAACCTTCTTTAAACCGTCGAATACACCACCAACTGTGAATGATCAAACGGAACTCCATACAGAAGAGTCACTTAGAAAAAGACTGAACCAACTTAAAAAGGAAGACAAGGAGGAAAGGCCAGTAGAGATTCCATTAAAAGAGAACAAGCCGGGAAGGATTGCATTACTAAATTAGATTAGGGCGAATCCAGCGTTGAAGTCTGATCTGATTCGCCTTCAAAGAAAAAATCAGCCTTCTTCATAAGATTGGCGGTAGGTTCCTCGCATGAAAGGTTTGAGCATTCTACAAGCGCCGTCCCGCGACTTGTTCGCGGGATCCAGGATAGAGGCACTTCCCTGGATTCCGTGATCAAACCATCACCGGACCACAGATTGCTTAACTTAATGGCAGTGTGACGACGAGGGTGGGAGCGCTACGGTTTTTGGTTTTCATGGGGATTAGCCATCTTTGATGGGTTCACAGCTTCATCAAATTGTTCAGCGGTTAAAAATCCCAAAGCAATGCTAGCCTCCTTAAGACTGGTGCCATCCTCATATGCTTTATGGGCGATTTTAGCCGCCTTGTCATAGCCTATAACAGGATTGAGAGCAGTTACTAGCATTAATGAATTGTTAACATATTCATTTATTTTTTGCCGATTAATGGTCATCCCAACAATGGCATATTTTGTAAAGCAACGGCATGCATCTGCTAAAATCCGAATGGAATGAAGCAGGTTAAAGATCATAACTGGCTTGAAAACGTTTAACTCAAAGTTGCCTTGAGAACCTGCTATGCTGATTGCCGTGTCATTACCCATCACCTGCACGCAAACCATGGTCATTGCTTCACATTGAGTAGGGTTAACTTTCCCAGGCATAATAGAGGAGCCTGGTTCGTTTTCGGGTAAATGTATTTCACCCAACCCACATCGTGGCCCAGAAGCTAACCATCGTATGTCATTGGCAATTTTCATCAAGGAGGTTGCTAGCGTTTTTAGTGTGCTACTTGCCATAACGATAGGATCATGACTTGCCAAAGCGGCGAATTTATTAGGGGCAGAAGCAAAATCAATACCAGTTAATTCTGAAATTTTTCTAGCAACAAGCTCTGCGAATTGAGGATGGGTATTAAGACCCGTGCCAACAGCCGTGCCACCAATCGCCAATTTTTTGAGAACAGGTAATACGCTTTCAATAAACTCAATATCCATATCAAGCTGAGCTACATAACCCGACAGTTCCTGTCCTAAGGTTAAAGGCACAGCATCTTGCAAATGGGTGCGGCCAATTTTCACAATTTCTTTAAATTCTACCTGTTTTTTGGCAATGGCAGTTTTTAGCTCTCTTACAGCAGGTAAAAGGGTATTCAGAATCTCTTCGACAGTAGCAATGTGCATTGCAGTGGGGAATGTATCATTGGAAGATTGCGACATATTGACATGGTCATTAGGGTGTATAAATTGTTTATCACCTAATTTCCCTCCCATCTTTTCTGTGGCCAGGTTGGCTATAACTTCATTTACATTCATGTTAGTTTGCGTACCGCTGCCTGTTTGCCAAACACGTAAAGGAAATGCATCTCGGTGTTTTCCGGCTATGATTTCATCCGCTGCCTCTATAATTGCCTTTGCTTTTTCTTCTGCAAGCTTATTCAACGAGAAGTTAGCTTGGGCAGCAGCTTTCTTTAAGAGGGCGAAGGCTTTTATCAATTCAAAGGGCATCTTATCTGAACCAATATCAAAATGAATTAAGGATCGTTGGGTTTGAGCCCCCCAATAACAATGAATCGGGACTTCAATTTGTCCCATGCTATCGGTTTCTATACGTGTATTCGTTGACATAAAAGCCCTCTTTAAATTGCTCTTTGTATAATAAAAAAACCCTTGACCCTCCCCTTTAATCCTCCTCTTTGAAAAAGAGGGGTAGGGGGATTAAAGGAGGGTTAGGGAGGATTTTTATTAAATTAACACAAGCCTTAGTTATTCGCAAAGGTCTGTTTCCAATGAATAAGCAACCTCTAAATTTTTTGTTTTATAACAGCTGGCGACAGTACTCCAGTATTAATAACTTTCACCGGCGGAAAACCTTTGGCCTTTAATTCATTGTTTATTAATGTAATAGCAGTAGGATCTTTTAGACAAGTGCCTAAATTAGCATATTTTTTTGCAGTAGTGCCAGCAGGCAATTGCTGAACAGTATAACCACGACATACTGTGAAGACTATAGCCAACGCCTTTGGTTTAACTTCTTTCTCAGACTTTCCAAATGCTGTTAAAAGACACATTACTTTTGCAGGAGTGGGAAGAAAGCCTAGAGGCTTTTGACAACCTTTATTTGCTAGCTGCAAGTCGTATTGTTGCTGCGAAGCTTGCTCTTGGGCAAATACGCTACAGGTGACAGTTAGAAAAATTGGAAGTATAAATGTATATAGTTTTTTCATAAAGCCCTCTTCAGTAAGGAGTGTGAAATAAATATAGCTCTTTTTGATGAAAATTTAGGTTTTGCCTATAATTATTAAACATAAATAAAACTAGGAGAGAAGAAATGAGAGTAAGTGAAGTTATGACTAAAAACCCTGAAACATTACTTCCAGATAGCTCTATTCAGGAAATAGCTAGAGAAATGGAGAAGCTTGATTGTGGATTTATGCCCATTGCAGAAAATGGCAGATTGTTGGGAACTATTACCGACCGCGATTTGGTTATGCGAGTACTTGCAAAGGGTAAAAACCCTCAAGATACCACCGCAGAAGAGATAATGACTCCTGAAGTTGTCCATATTTTAAAAGATCAAGATTTGGAAGATGCAGCGCAAGAAATGTGCAAACGCCAAATAAGAAGACTGGTAGTAGTAGATAATAATGAAAAAATCTGTGGTGTTTTATCATTAGGCGATATCGCAACTAAGTGCAATGACCATGAGATAGACGCAGAAATTATTACATCGGTTTCAGAGAAGTATTAAAGAATTTTAGAAGTGAGGAACGAACTTGCATGTTCCTCAATGGGGTCAAGTGCCGATATTCATTTGCTTCATTTGACCCCCTCTTTCAATATTGACAAACACATTACAAAGATATTAGAATATCACTAATTCAATAAATTTATTATGTGTTAAAATGAACTTAGCAAAAGCCAAAACTAAAATTGTTAATATAGTCTCAACTCAATTAGTTGTTAACCATTTTCTTTTCTCTTCTTCTAATTATTTTTCCTTCTTTTATTTTGGCCTTTAGGCCAAATATAATTCGTATCTAAAATTTAATCCTTACTTACCACAAAAAATTGATTTAAACCATTAGTATCGAGGGCGATATGAATTATTCAATCATAAAAAAACTTACTCCTGCCGAAGAGATTATTCAGGCATTACCGCTGACTTCTAATGCAAGAGAACGTAATATACGCGATTGCCAAGAAGTGAAAAATATCTTAGAAGGGACTGATAGTAGATTATTAATGATCGTTGGACCTTGCTCGGCATGGCCTAAAGATGCGGTACTAGAATATGCACGTAGGTTATTAGCATTAAATGAAAAAATAAAAGATGTCATTAAATTAGTGATGAGGGTATATATTCAAAAACCGCGGACAACCAAAGGCTGGACGGGTCCAGTCAATCAACCTAATCCTTTTGCTTATCCAGATATCGAGGAGGGGATTAAATATGCGCGCGATATGATGATCAAAGTAATTGAAATTGGACTACCTATTGCAGATGAAGCTTTGTTTACCCACAATGCTAAAGTTTTTTTAGAATTATTATCGTGGGTTGCAATTGGAGCTCGCAGTGCAGAAGATCAGGAGCATCGTATTTTTGCTTCAGCAATTAATTGTGCAGTAGGTATGAAAAACCCTACCCATGGTTCTCTAGTGATTGGCGTCAATAGCGTTATAGCTGCGCAACATCCACATGTTGCTGTTCTTGATGGGTATGAGGTACAAACACATGGAAACCCACACGCACATCTGGTATTACGTGGAAGTAACCATGCTCCGAATTATTCAGTGGCTCATCTTGAAGAAGTCAAGCACTATATGCAGGTACATCATGTTATCAATCCATCAATTATCATTGATGCAAGCCATGACAATTGTTTAATAAATGGGAAAAAAGATCATCGGTTACAACCAAAAATTGTTTTAGAAATCATAGAAAATTTAAAGCAAAGACCTGATTTAAAAAAATTGGTAAAAGGTTTTATGGTTGAAAGTTTTATAAAAGAAGGCAATCAAAAAGTTGATGAACAGAATCCTGCCGCTATAGATCTATGTGGCTTATCTATTACCGATCCATGTTTAGGTTGGGAGTCTACTGAAAAATTTCTCCTAGACTTAGTAGATACGGTAAAATATTAAGGTATAAACATGACTAATAAAAGTGTGATAGGCGTATCTGGTGAAGCTGGCTCTTTTTCTGAGGAGGCCGCTTTACTTTACGCAGATCGTATGAAAATTATGCCTTCTTTAACCTATTTAATTGATATGGAAGGGGTCCTTGCTGCTGTAGAAATGAGTGAAGTGGATATAGGGATTTTCCCCGTTGTTAATATTCAGGGCGGATTAGTAAAACCTGCTTTTAAAGCTATGGGTAATCATCTGTTCATACCAATTGATGAGCTTTGGCTTGATGTTAAACAATGTTTGCTTGCATTACCAGGAACGAGCTTTAAACAAATTAGTAAAATTATCTCTCATCCTCAAGCATTTGCTCAATGTAAAAAATATTTAAAGAAAGAACTAACTCATGCTGAATTAGTCCCTTGGATTGATACAGCGAAAGCAGCAAAGGATTTGGCGCAAGGAACGTTGTCTGATGAAGTAGCTGTCATCGCTCCAGAGCGTTGTGCACATATTTATGATTTAGAGCTTATAGCTAAAGACATTCAAGATAGCAGCCCAAATTTAACAGCATTTATCATAGTGAAAAAGTATGGGTAATATGTTCTCAAAATGGAAAAATTTTAGGTTCTAACGTCAGTTCAACGCTCCTTGCCGTCGTCCCGCGGCTTGTCCGCGGGATCCAGGAAGGAGAACTGGATCCCGCGGACAAGCCGCGGGACGACGGGAGTAGAGATTCTTTGCTTAGATTCGTCGAACTGACGTGTTCTAGCTATAGTATGGGAGATTAGCGAGATGTTAACTATCGAACAGCTTCGAAAAAAAATTAACAAAATTGATGCTGCAATTATCAAAAAATTAGCTGAGCGTCAAAAATTTTCTAAACAAATTGGTAAATTAAAAGATATCAGTGGCAAAAGTGTGATTGATATTGAGCGAGAGAAGGAGCTTATAGATTATCATGAAAATTTATCAGCAAAATATCATTTACAAGAAAAATTTGTTAAAAGATTATTTAGAATAATTATTGGTTATTCAAGAGGGCTACAGAAACCGAAATATTCAGAAAGTTCTATTTTTCTTCAAGATTCACCTACTGTATTAATAAATTCAATTGCCGCTGAAAAAGTAGCATCAGGAATAAAGGTATTTAATCTTAGCGCCGGTGAGCCAATTTTACAGCCGCACAACTTGGTTATTCAAGCCGTCACCAATGCTCTAGCACAGGGAGAAACGTTGTATCCGCCAGTAATGGGAATTTCAAAATTACGAGATTTATCCTCTAATTGGATGAATAATGAATATGGCTGTAATTACCAATCAGAAAATACGTTAGTAGTTAATGGTGGAAAATTTGGAATTTATTTATTATTACAACTGTTCTTGAAAAAAGGAGATGAAGTAATTATTACTTCGCCTTATTGGGTATCCTATCCTGCTATTACCAAACTTTTTGGCGGAGTACCCATAATTATTGAGACAAATGAGGCTAAGGGATGGAAATTTAAGCCTGAGGATTTAACGAAAGTTTATACAGCAAAAAGTAAAATACTTATACTTAATAATGGATGTAATCCAACAGGCAGTCTTTACACAAAAAAGGAATTAGCAGCAATTTTGGAAGTTGCCAAGACATTAAATCTTTTGGTAATTTCTGATGAGGTATATAGTGGGCTAACTTATGATGACAAGACATATGTTTCCTGTGGATCATTTCCAAACTACCAACATCATGTTGTAGTAGTACAAAGCTGCTCAAAGAGTTTTTCTATGACAGGATGGAGAATTGGCTTTGTGTTCGGGGCAAAGGATATAATAAGCAAGCTTACTTCTTTAATCAGCCAAAGCACTAGTGGAGTCACAACTCTTAGCCAATGGGCGGCAATAGCTGCTTTTAAGCAAGCTAAAATAATTAATGGCTGGATTAGGGAGGAAATGCAAAATAGAAGGAACGTCCTAATTAAGTCATTGAAGGACAACTTCGATATAACGATATCTTCGCCAAGTTCCGCATTATATATTTTTATTTCGCTTAAAAGTTTAGGCATAAATAATATAAATTCTGCGCAGTTTTGTGAGAGAGCTTTGGCGTATGCAAATGTTGCTTTAGTCCCTGGAAGTGCATTTGGAAGGGAGGGTTATGTTAGAATATCATTTGGTGCGCAGCCAACAGATTTACTGTTGGGTATAAAAGCATTGGCTAATTTTTGCAAAACGATTGAAAAAAAAATTTTGTAGTAACGCATATTTATTTTTTTAATAAGTTTGAATTAGGCACCAGTATCACCATACTATCGGCAACAGATAAAATATTTCGCGAGACGTTAATAAATTGTTTTCCAAATTTAAGTGGAGTAATAATTGTTTTTCCTATGACAATTCGGTCTTGCTGCTTGAAGAGCTTATAAATGTGTAGGCCCCAAAAAGCATGAAATACCATTGGATGTCCATTTTTTTCACCAATGTATAAGACAATATGTCCTGGTAAATGGATCAATGTTAGCCAGGGAATTCCTTGTTTAATAATTAATCTCTCTTTGTTACTATCGCTTAATCCTTTTAATGGAATATGAGAATAGCCATATTCTGCTTGTGAAGAAGAATTACGCGGTAACCATATACCAAATAAACTCATTAAATCCTGGGTCATTGCTGAACAGTCGCGGTAACCATAGATACCTCCCCAGCCATATGGTTTCCCTATTAGTTGATTGGCAAATGTTGCCACATTTTTATTTGTCAGAGGAAGAGGAAATTTTCGGAAATATTGGCTATTCACCGTGACTGATTTTGAGGATGCGTTGCCTGTTTCTGTCGGAGTTACAATGGAAATAGTCATACCATTTTCTAATTCCTTTTGTAAAGGATAGAGTACGCCCAAACGGCTATTTTGTTGATGTTTAGTGCCATCAAATAAAGATATGTCATCTTGCAGACTAATAGCATATTTGCCTATTTCCCATGACTGGATAAAAGCAAGAGGTGCAAAGGCAATATCTTTATTTTGAATCCATCCGAAATAGCTCGCAGCAAGTACATAGTACCAAGCTTTATCCGAAGTGGAGTGAAGAATCCTAAGGGGTGTGGCCGCAGGAATGAAGCTTTGTTGAATATTGTCAAAGGGATAGCCCTCAGAGGGAGATTGAAATTTTGTATAGGATGGCTCAAGTGTAGGTAATCGGCGGACATAAGTATTATGAACCGTAATTGCATTTCGATTGTCGTCAGGAAAATGGTTTAAATCAGCATTTAGACGCATCATATCTAACCAAGCAGAATTATAGCGATGTCTATTTGCTCCAATCCCTGGGTTTTTTTGAAACTTATTAAAGTCTTCTTCTATGAGTTGTTTATAATTAACAAGATCCTGAGTTGTTATATTCTTGTGCCAAGGTAAAAAATAGAATTGAGTAAAATTGTTGGCTATTTGTTCTTGATTTTCATTTTTAAGTTGCTGAAAATTTTGAACATAGTCAAATGGGTTTTGCGAATATTGATTTAGCAGGCGAGCTACGGACTTTTCTGTTGCAACGTGAGTCAAAGTATAGAAAAGGAAGCAACAAATAGTCAGTCCTATGACATATATTAAAAAGCGTCTTGCCATATTTTATCCTATAGTTTGTGCAAAAATTAATGAAAAAGATCATAATGTATTCTTATCTTTGTTGCAATTATAGATTTTCAGAAAAATAACCTGTTTTTTTCTTCAAAAATACTTGCCTCTTCTGTGGTGAGATTTACGCTCCTCTTGTGCATATCTTTCCTGAATTCGCCCTTAGTTTTATACACTAGGAAATTTACATCGTATTTCTCGAGGAATTTATATATTTTAAAAGCAGTCTAGTGTGCAATATGTACACTAGATCATGAAATTTAAAATCTATTAACTTCCCTATAAAATGCATTTAACCACATAATTTGCTGCATTTTATTTATAGTTAGTAGTAAAATCCTAGTGTATAAAACTAGGGGCGAATTCAGGTATCTTTAGACGCAAGTGATCCAGCTCCTTAGGGTCAAACATCTAGAGAATAACTTTTTTGTTATTCAGAAGAAGTGTGGGAACCGTCTTCCTCGCCCGTTAAAACGTATGAAAAATACACTAACTAATAGGGCGAGGATCCAGCGCTGAAGTTTGATCTGCCAACAACATGACCTTTATAGTATGTTTAAGTAATAGTTTTATCGTGTGTAGAAGCGGGAATTTTAAAACGATCAACTACTTCGGAATAGTCAGTAGGCCATTTCATATTAATTTTGTCCGAAGCCTGTTTCCAGGCAACGTGAAAACAATCATGACATGAGACATCCTCTGCTTTCTGTAAGATACGTAATTGATCTATATGCTTCTTACTGAAATACCCCGTGTTAGCTTTTCCATTTGGATCTGTATATACCCATTTATGCGTATTCTCACCAATTGGTTTGTTCAGTGAATGAAATAAAATAATATTTTTAAATTGTTTTAAATGTTGAAAGGCTATTGCATTTTCAGGATTTTGTTGTAAGCCTGTGTTTGTTGAGAAAAATGCTAAAGAAGATGGAAACGCCTTTTTATAAATACCCGCCAGAAATTCTTTACGTTCGTGAGATGACTTTAAATCTTGGGCTTCAAAATCACTGTGGCTAAGTTCAAGAAAGGGGGCATTGTCTAATTTACACCGAACACTTTTCAATGCGTCTTGAATTTTGGCAGGACACTGATCGTTTATAGGGGAGCATCTATAGAATACTGAATCGCTTCTCGCTCCAGTTCCTTGTATTAAAGATTGGTTATATAAGCTTATTATAGAATCAGAATCTTCAACATTTTCATAGCTAATACCATTAGCAGCAAACGTAAGATGGTTTACAGCCCAACAAACGGGACTTATCAGATACTGATTTGCAGGATCTTCATTATATAAATAGGCTGAAACATTTTTTTCATCTTTAGAGTGATGAGCAGTAATTGAATTATGATCAGTATTAGGAATTGCATGACTTGTTACAGTCGTATTCGGATTTGCAAAAACAAGGCGAGACATATCATTGGCGAGAAATAATGAGCGCTCTTCATCAGATGCATAAAAAGCGGTGAATGAAATAACGTTCGGCGCTATTACTCTCTCATTGTTATATTTTGAAAAATTATGCAGTGGTCCTGGTACTGGATCAGTCAAACACATATTAATTTTTATTCTCTGGCCGAACTTAATATAAATTTCATATGCCATCGAGATACAATTAATCGCTCCTCTACTATGACCTGATAAAAAAATTTCTTCTGGCAATGCATCATCCTCGTCAAGCGCCAGTAAAGTATTGATAGCGATTTTGTTATTCGTAATACTACCAGCACCTTTTACTATGCCAAAAGCTAGTGCGGTAGGACGAGAAAATGCCGCAAAATCCTCTGGCTCTGAAACAGCAAATGCGGTTAATCCTTTTACAAACTTAGTTAAAGAAGGCAATTCTTTATTTGCTAATGTATGTGTATCATGCATAGCTGGTGGAATATAACCTTCACCATCGGAGCCTACACCTTCAAAGAAAATGATTGGGATGGGATGTGATTTATCTGCTTTAAATCCTAAATAAGCCTCAAGATTGTTAAAGGCTACGCGAGTTGGAAATTCTGACTCAGCTCTTCCTCCTGTTCCTGGGATATGTATATTTAATACTTTTTTCTGATTGGTTTTGGCTAATATTTGAAGACCCTTCTGAATATTATTATATTTCTCTTCTCTCTCGAATTTATGTGTTTTCATATAGTAAATGCCTCTATAAGTAAGTTATTAAGAGTAACTTTACTTTAATAGCATTAAGGTAATATTAAGAAGATAGATATAAATTAACTTTAGTACTTCAAGCGACCAGCAAAAAAAACCATATTTATAATTTATAAGCTGATTACAGCATAAATGGCAGAGGTAATAATCGATGGATTGAACTCACCTTCTTTTTCGATTATATATGGGCCGAATAAAGACAGGGTGTCTTGTTGACTATGGTTAACAGGGAAAGATATTATAATTTTCACTAAAACTTACAATGGTATTAAAATCAATAATTGAAAATACTTCAGCAAGTGTAAGGTAACTAACCGATAATGTTACCTATTTAGGAGAAAATAATTCTGGTAAGATTTAAGCTGGCGGGAATGACTCAATATTATTAAGAGATCACACCCTATTTCTGGAGCGCAGAACGCGAAGGGGGAAGCATAATTCTCACAACAGAAGAGACTAACATTTTTGAAGAAAAAATAAGTTATTTTTATGAAATGTATATAAAATAAATCAATAATTAGGAGATAATTTTATGACGACTGAAATTCACGAGGCAATCAGAACAGGGGGTATATCTCAAATTAGACAACTAATCAATCCAGCAAGCGTTAAGCAAATAGAAATTAGTAGCGGATTACTTCCTATTTTTACTGCCGCTAAGTGTGGAAATTTAGAAGCACTCAAATTGCTACTTCAATACTCTACTCTCCGTGAAAAAACTGAAGATGGCTACACATTAATGCATTTTGCTGCTTATAGTGGAAATATAGCGATTATTGGTTTTCTTAAATCCCAAGGTTTGTTATATAGTGAAAAGACTATTGATGGCCTGACCCCTATGCATTGCGCATCTGCCGGTGGTCAAATATCCACCATGCGATACCTCAATCTAGAGGGAAATGTTCCTTATAATATAAGATCATGTCGCGGTGAGACACCCATGCATTCAGCAGCTTATAAGGGTCAGATTGGCACCATGAAGTTCTTACATGAACAAGGTATCTCTTATGATGTCAAATCCAATACTGGCTTGACACCAATGGATAAAGCAGTTGCTAATAATCAGATTGACGCCATGAAATATCCCTATAATACTGGAAAAATTGATTACAATGTAATAAACAATAATGGCTCAGCAGCTATACATGCAGTAGATGTAAGAAATCAAATTATTCCCATGGATACTCTAAATAAACGAAGTGTGCGTTATGATATGAGATCTAACAAGGGCACACCTATACATCTGGCACCTTTTGGTGGCCATCCTTTGACCTTAGGACACCTTCATACAGTTGGCCAACTCCCCGATGATTCTGTAGCATATAATGAGGCAACACCACGTGATTTAGCTAGTGCTCCAGCTAAGACCTCCCTCATAGCGGGGCTAGAGAAAACAGCTCCCGCTTTTCCGCGTTACACTCCACGAACCCCTTCTTCCTCGAACTATATCTTAACCTTAAGGGAAACTATAAGTGTTAAAGATGATCAAATTGAGCAGCTAAAGAATAAAATATATCAGCTTGAGGCGCAAAATCAGGAATTAATAAATTTATTAAAAGATAAAGAATATCTGAAAAATTCAGTTGCTTTGCTCAAGCAGAAAGTTAATGAGTTTGGAAATCAAGAAAGTAAATTGTTAAAGAGAACTTTCACTCAAGCGACCAATGGTCCATTCCCTCATTCAATTGAAATTCCTCAAAGACCAGCCAATAAATTGAACTTGCCTTCTTTTTTTACAACTCGGCCAGTAGATAAAGTTAATTCCTTAGGAACAGAAAATGTTACAGTAGATTTGCACAAAGTAAATTTACACAAAATAGATAAAACGTAAATATATTGTTATTTTATCTTCAGTATTATGTTAATAGAACAGAATTATTTTAATGAAAAATACATTGAGTGTTATCATTGATCATCGTGAACCGATTGAGCAATGCAAATACGAATTTGAAAAATATCATCCTGCCAAGCTTGAGATAATATCATTAGAAATAGGTGATTATTTTATAAATTCTCATTTACTCTTCGAGCGAAAGACAATGAGGGATTTTATTAGATCAATTTGTGATGGGCGACTTTTTTCACAAGGTAGGCAATTAAAATTCTCTAAAATGAAAAGCGCAATATTACTGGAAGGTAATGGTGAAGATCTAGCTAACTTAAATGCTTTACGTCCTGCAATACAAGGTGCTATTCTTAAATTGAGTTTAGGATTTGGAATTCCTGTTTTACGATCTAACCATATTGCTGAAAGTGTTCAATTGATGGTGTATGCTGCTTATCAACGACATACCATAGGGAAGATGTTTATGCCGCCTAAAAAAAAGATAACTACATGCAAATATCGGACTAAATTGCAATTATTACAAGCCTTACCTCATGTCGGCTTGTATCGTGCAAAACTATTATTGCGTCATTTTGGTAATTTGCGGCGGGTTTTTAATGCAAGCTATGAAGAGTTACGTCATGTTCCAGGCATAGGTAAACAAATTGCTGGGAAAATTATCTCTATATTAGATAGTGTTAAAAGGTGACAGCAATGATAACGCCAACTATTTCTGACTCACTCCTCCTTAATCTTTTGCATGATAGATTCGGTTTTGAATCTTTTCGTTTAGGGCAACAGGAGGCGATCAGCGACCTACTTATGCATGGAAGACTATTGTGTATTCAGCCTACTGGCCACGGTAAATCTTTATTGTATCAGCTCCCTGCATTATTATTGCCAGGGCTCACACTGGTTATTTCTCCACTTTTAGCATTAATGCGTGATCAGCTCACGCATTTGAATATGCGTTTTCATATTCCTGCGGCTTCTATAAATAGTGATCAAACAGAAGAGGAAAATGTTGCAGCTATAAATACTGCAACTAATAAATATATTCGAATTTTATTTATATCCCCTGAGCAACTTGGAGATTTAAACCGGTTCCATTTTTTATCGAATTTACCAATAAGTCTTTTAGTGATTGATGAAGCTCACTGCATATCAACTTGGGGACACGATTTTCGACCTAGTTATCGTCAAATAATTCATTTTATAGGCAAACTTGAAAAAAATAATAATGATCTCAAAATATTGGCATTAACAGCGACAGCCAATGAAAAAACTGAAGAGGATATTAAACAACAACTGTGTTCAGGCCTCCATGCTTTGCGCGTGCACCGAGCAACTATGGATAGACCTAATATAAAATTAAGTGTAATTCCTGCATTAGGAATTGCTCATAAGTTAAACTTGATTCTTGAAATACTACCACAATTGTCAAGCAGGGGTATAATTTATTGTGCTACGCGAGAAAATACAGAATTGGTAGCAGAATTTCTTCTTTCACGAGAGATAAATGCAATTGCTTATCATGCAGGCTTTACAGCAGAAACAAAACGTCAGATCCAAGATAATTTCCTCAAAAATAAGTATTCTATTGTTGTGGCAACCAATGCGCTCGGAATGGGAATTGATAAAAAAGATTTACGGTTTATTATTCACTTTGATATGCCAGGGTCGATCACTTCTTATTATCAAGAGATAGGACGTTGTGGCCGTGATGGATTTCCAGCAGATGGAATATTACTATTTAATCCAGAAGATAGAAAAATCCAACAATATTTTATCGACTCTGCACAGCCAACTGCTTCTGATTTCCAATTAATTTTAGATACAATTAAAAATGCACAAGAATCACTTACTTTGATGGCAATAAAGCGATTGACTGGCTTGCATTCAACCCGTGTATTGATAGTCATTGCTGAATTACTTGAACAAAATTATATAATAAAAACAAGAGAAAATGGTAAACAAGTTTATCGAATTATTTTTAATAATGGAATGCTAAATTTATCTCGCTACGTTAATCAATATCAAGTTAAAACTGCTGAATTAACTGCAATGTTAAGTTATGGTGAGCAAAATGTGGGTTGTTTGATGAAATTTCTTCGTAATCATTTAGGAGATTTAAATGCACAGTCCTGTAATCACTGTTGTGTTTGTACTCAAGTTAATTTTAAATTGGTAAACGATAAATCCTTGATTATGTCGACTTCAGAATGGCTAACAAAAAGAGTGATTACTATTGAAGCTTCTACAATTAATTCCATCTCTACAGGTATAGCCGTTTTAAATGGAACATTGCGTTCCAAAATTTTTATCCAATTTATGAAGGGACGAGCACAATCTACTTCTGAGAATGTAGGAATTAGTGAAGAACTATTACAATTAGTCAAAAGCCAATTAGAGCTTTTAAGCAAACATCATACGTTTAGTTGCATAATTCCTGTTCCATCTAGAACTTGGGGAGCTCGCAATAAAATATCTTCATTGCTTGCTCAGCAACTTGCTATTCCAGTTTTTTTAGATATGTTAAAATGGCGACAGTGTCCTGATGCTCGACAAGGCGAATTATTAAACAATGACCAGCGACGTTATAATGTTGACCAAAAATTGACGATTTTTGATAAAAGAGCTATCCCAGAGGGCACAATAATTCTGCTTGATGACTATATCGGTTCAGGAGCAACAATTAAAGAAGCCGCTAGAACATTACGAAAAGAAGCCAATTATAAAAATAAGCTCATACCATTTACAATAGCGTCCATTAAGTGGCATTTAGGTAAAAGAGGTATGATTTGATCTAGAACATTTAATTAATCTTCAATCATGCCCCTTGCCCCTTAATCTGGCAAAAATCCATCCCTTTGCATTTTCCAAAGTCTAGCAAAATGACCATTGCTGTTTAGCAATTCATTTGATGTGCCGTCTTCAATAATTTTCCCCTTATCAAATACTAGAATCCGATCCATATCAGCTAATGTAGAGAGGCGATGTGCAACGACAATGGTCGTTCGATGTTCCATTAAGCTTTGTAAGCTCTGTTGAATAAACTTTTCGGTGATTGAATCCAAAGAAGATGTTGCTTCATCCAAGATCAATATAGGAGCATTTTTGATAATTGCTCGAGCAACTGCAATTCGTTGCCTTTGGCCGCCGGATAATTTTATACCGCGCTCTCCCACTAAGGTTTCATAGCCGTCGGAAAGTTCCTTTATAAATTCATGACAATGTGCAAGTTTAGAAGCAGTAATAATATCATCATCGCTTGCAGTTAAATTGCCATAGCGAATATTCTCTTTCAAGCTTCTGTGGAATAACGTTGGTTCCTGTGGAATCATCGCTATTTTCTCGCGCAGGGAATCTTGAGTGACTAAAGCAACATCCTGATCATCAATAAGAATTTTTCCGTTCTTAATATCATAAAATCGAAGTAATAAGTTTACAAAGGTCGATTTTCCTGACCCTGAGAATCCTACCAATCCTATCTTTTGTCCCGATTGAATTGTCACATTCAATCCGTTGAAAATTGGCCTACCTTCTTTATAAGCAAAATTAACATTCTTAAATTCTATTGTGCCCTTTAAAATTTTTAATCGGGCAGCTGATGGTTTGTCTTTGATATCATGACCTACAGTGATGAGATTTAATGATTCATTAATGGTTGCTGACTCTCGCATTAAAACCATCAGCTGATAGCTCATATACCAGATCATTCCTAATATCCAAAAAGATAGCATAGCAATTAATGAGATATCACCAATGGTAATACTGCCATGGATCCAGCCATATATGAGTGTGCTCATGATTGCAACCATAAAGAACATAGCTGAAAGCCCTTGGAATATCCGCATAACTTCTACACTCCAAAGTGCTTTATGAGCTTTGAGAATTTCATCCCCTTGATATTTTTTTAAATAAAGATTTTCGTATTTATTGCGTGAAAACAATCGCACTGTCAGCATATTGGTTAACACGTCCACTATCTCTCCACTTACCTTTGAAGATGCTTTTGAATGGCTATCCCATCGGCGATTATTAGCCTTCATAAAAAAGCAAGTGCAAGCCATATGCAACCCAAACCAAATTAATAAAATGAAGGCAAATAATAAGTTACTCAAGGCCATGAGTATAAATGCAATAATAAATGCCAAGAAAATAGGCACAAGAGTAAAACAAGTAATTTCAGTAATTGTTTGGCAGCTTGTCGGTAACTCTGAGAACTTTTTCGCGATACTGCCAGCAAAATTTTCAGTAAAGTATTGGTGGGAATGTTTCTTTAGATAATCAAAAACAGCTTCTCTTATATTCGCTTTAAAAGTTGGGAATAGATAGATTAATATAATCCCTTGGGTTCGCATTGAAAATTCCATTAGAAGCCACATTGAAAAGAATAAACTTAACGGCTTAAATAAAATAGAAGAAATTTGATCTGCTTGGCCATGAAAATTGCTAATGGAATTAATAATCCATTTCAAAAAATAAGGAAATAGCATTTCATTCAAGGACCAAATAATACCTGCGATCAATACGATAGCAAATGGGATTGGTTGTTTTTTAATAAAGTGCCAGATAAAAGGCACCATTTTTTTAGGCAGTGACATATGAACCCCGTGCATAAGAAGCATCCATTAAGGAATGTGGTTTTAGAAATATGCCCTTGGTTTGGTTATTCGGACCACTTTCCTAAAAAGGATAAAGAACGATTGGAAAAAATTTTAAAATTCATTCCTAGTTGAAGTTTGTTAGAAGGTTTGCTCCACGATTAATTCTCCACAAAAACATAGTAATTTTAACTTAAATTTAAAATTTTTGCAAGAGGCAGGTTACTCGTAATGACAGGTTTAGAGCTTATTGGATTGTTTGTTGCCAATTGGTGAGTCTTTTTTGCAGGAAATATAGTAATGCTTCTACATCAACCCCTCTTTTTACTAATTCATTCAAATAGGAGGAACTAAATTCCTCCACCAAGATGTGGGTGGGAATATTTTGCAATATTAATTGAACATTCCTGCTATTTTCACAATTTTGAATGGTATCTTTTAATAAATTTGAAAATTGCTCATAATTTTCCTGATCAGGCTTATTGTTGTAAATTGTAAATGCAACAGTATTGGTATATTTGTTAAAAAAAATTGTTAGGCTATAACTTTCCACCGAAAATTTCCACCAAGAATAAAAAACACCTAGTAATAAGCTCATTTGGCCGAAGAGATAGAGGCCAACATATTCAATTGATTTGGGGGGATTCCAAAACCAAATACTGAAAAATGTTATTAAAAACAGGGTGGTAAGTACTGAAGAAAAGAACCAGAACAATGCAAACTTTCTTGTCTTTTGGGAATTGCTATCCACAGTATGTAGGTCAATTTCAATTTCATCAGACTTAAATGGTGAATTTGAGGCAACAGTGACTTTTTTAGATTGAAGATTGATACCAATTGATTTTTTCAAAAATGGAAAAATATACTGGTTAATTGATGATTCGTGTTTATTCATATTTTAGCTCTTAGATTACAATAGAGGAGTTGAGTACTGCCCATTCTCCAACAATATTATCCCACATTCCAAGCATACCATCCAAATTGTATACGTATCCCTGTTTATGTTTAGGTACAATTCCCTTATTATTATGACCATGAACATATGTCAATACATATGAGAGAATAACTTCAGGTCGTAATAAATTTAAAGTATCTTGTTCATCATCCATACGGCACCAAACCAGTGAGTCAAAGGGATTATCTGGAGTGTAGGCAGTATTACCAATTAATGGAAAATATTTGTCAAACTTTTCTTTATTTTGTATTATTTGTAAGAATTGAACGTTTATATTGTACATTGTTTTTGGTAAATTTTCTATATCAAACTTTATATGGAGGCAGTGACATAAATCTTCAATAATACGAAAGGGAACTGGCGCATGGGTGTAAAGAACAAGCCTATGAGGGTCCTTGGGATCTGCTTCATAACCAATTGCAACTAGATGTTTAAAATAGATCTTTCTATATAAATAGTCAATTTTATTTTTAGAAACTATATCTGCTGAAATTAGCGCATTCATATTGATCATTGAATCTGATTGACCAGGACCAAGTCCAAAGCTATAGTTTTGATGATGGAAAGCGCGTAAAAATTCAAGCCCATGATTGGAGATCAAAATTTCTAGGTTAATATTTGAATCTACTAATAATTCTATTAAGAATAATGTAAAGTAATCATCTACTCCTCTATCTGCAAGTTCATCACCAAGGAGCCTGACTTTTATTTTGCTCCTAACAGCTTCTTTATTAGCTTTGATATTATTTAGGAGCTGATGGAAGTCAGAAATATCTTTAAAAAGTTCATTTCTATGTTGCAGCGTGTTGTTTCTCTTGAAGTTTGTTAAATTAACACTATGCTGGTTATAAAGTAGAACAAATTGATTGAAAATGTTGGGATTGGTGATTAGTATATTTTTAGCTAAAAAAAAATGCAATAAATATAATGTATTTCCATGTGCATCACCAAGGGTGTATTCATCTCCATAAACCAGTGTCTCAGGCCGAGGAAATTGAGTTATATTCATAATCTTTCCTGATTTCCTGGTGTATAGCATTGAACTACTCCATAGATATAAAATTCAAGTTTAAGTTTAGTTCTTCCAAGGAGGCGTGGCATTTATTTCTTATGACTGATCAAATAACTTCCTATTTTGCAGGATTTAAAAGCATGTTCTATGCTTTTTATTTAACAAGGAGGTGAAATATGGCAACAACAGTAGGTACTCAAGATAGATTTATGGACGCTCTTTATCAGCTATGTCAATTAGATTTTGATACGGTAGAAGCTTATGAAGCGGCTATCAATCGTTTAGATAATACTGAATATTCTAATCAGCTTGCTATTTTCAAAGCAGACCACGAACAACATATTCGTAATATTACGGCAATTCTCACAAAACATAATGTTAAAGCACCACAGGGTCCTGGTGTCAAAAGCTTGCTGGCCGATGGTAAAGTTGTTATGGCTAATTTGTTCGGTGATGAAGCCATACTCAAGGCCATGCTAACTAATGAGCAAGATACAAACACTGCATATGAACGTTTAAATTCTCGTTCAGATGGATGGGTAGACGCCAGAGATATTCTACGACGGGGATTGGAAGATGAAAGACGCCATAAAGCTTGGATAGAAGCTACTTTAGCTGCGGGTAAACAGCAAAGAGCTGCTTAGTTAAAAATTACTTCCTGCCTTCTTGAATTGCTGCTCTCTATAGAGAGCGACAATTTGGGAAGGACTTAAATTTCTCTAGGAAAGTAGACTGGGAACGTTCCTTATCGCTGGAGGAAAAAAGTTTTTTATTTGACAACAGAAAAATTGTAGCTGCAATGAGACTATAATGAAAAAAAAGGGGGAAAGCTATGAAAATCATTAAATATTCCTTATTATTTTGCATATTAACTTCCATTTTACCCTTTTCAGCCTTTGGCCAATACAGCTATTATATGACCTATTCTCCTGAAGATTCCTATTCTACTTATCCGGCCAGTAGTTATTATTATTACTATACACCTTCATATACTACTCCTAACTATGGTACGTATTACTACCCATATGATACAAGCCAAGTAGTCATTTATCCTTCAGCTCCAAGACCTGCTTATTGGTATTATAAGAAATCGGCCCTTTAACTTCCAACACCATATTTCTCCTTATCACTATCACCATGGATTTAGTGGTCATCATTTTAGGCGTTAGTTGAGTTGCTTATTGGAGGTGCAATGCAAGAGAAGGCTATGTTTGGAGCAGGTTGTTTCTGGGGGGTTGAAGAAACCTTTCGCCAACTAAAAGGTGTTATAACCACAGAAGTTGGGTATGCAGGCGGATTAACTCAAAACCCTAGTTACGAGCAAGTTTGTTCTCATATCACAGGTCATGCAGAAGTTGTAGAGGTAATCTTTGATCCAAAAATCATTTCCTATGAGGATTTATTAACTGTTTTTTGGCAATGCCATGACCCGACAACCTCTAATCGACAAGGTCCTGATATCGGTTCGCAATATCGTTCTGTCATTTTCTATTACTCACCGGAACAAGAACAAAAGGCACAGGACTCAAAGGATAATTTACAAAAGAAAATGAGCCAAAGTATTGTTACACAAATTCTGCCAGCACCTGAGTTTTACAAGGCAGAGGAATATCATCAAGGATATATCAAAAAACATCGAGGTTGAGCAAGTTACAATCTGTTTCAGAAGGAAACCTTATGCAACTTTTGGTTTCATTTAACTATTTTTCTTGCTATAATTTTTTAGATATTAAATGAGGTTTAATTCATATGGCAAGCGCGGTTAAAATATCTGATAATTTAATTTCAAAAGCTCGTATCTATGCGAAAACTTTTCATCGATCAGTAGCGGGACAGATTGAGTATTGGGCGATGATAGGGCAACTGGTAGAAGAAAACCCAGATTTACCTTATCGCTTTATTCAAGATATTCTTGTAGGTGTGGAGGAACTTAAATCAGGTCAGGTAGAGCCTTATATTTTTGATGAAAAGGAATCATGATTGATTATTTCTCAGACCAAAATTTTTGGGAAACAAAAAAAGAAACTATATCCTAATCAATTAAATATCTTAGATAAGGTAATAAGGGAAATTGTAGTCAGTCCTAATATAGGCGATCTCAAAAAAGGGGACCTGCAAGGAATAAGAGTCTATAAATTCAAAATGATTAACCAAGAATACCTGTTAGCTTACATTGCTTCCAAAGATCAAATTTATCTCTTGGCGGTTGGAACTCATGAAAATTTTTATCGAGATTTAAAAAAAATTTAAAGTGAAAAGTTAATGCCAACTACTTATGTAATTAGGCTTCAAGCGATTTGCAAGTTTCTTCAACTGGCTTATCTTTCCAGTGTGTAACATAGTTATCAATCGTCATTAAGGTCCTTATTTTCATCCGATCAATACAAAGAATTCCATTAAGATGGTCAATTTCATGTTGTAAGATCCTTGCATACCATCCTCTAGCATTGATTGTAACTAGTTCTGCTTTTTCGTTGTAGCATTCTACGCTCACTTCGAGCCAGCGTGGCACAACAGTTATCAAGCCTTCAATACTTAAACAACCTTCAAAAAATTCTATTCCATTTGTTTGTTCAGATATGATTTTTGGATTAATAAGCACGTGGTAGGGAATAGGCTCACGTTCCCTAAGTAATAGTTGTTGTTTTGGTACATCTTTTGTGTATTCAGCCTTATCTTCAATGACAATAATTTTAAGAGACTGCGCTATCTGAGGGGCAGCTAATCCTACTCCTGGAGCAGCTCTCATTGCTTCGCACATAGTGGAAATGAGTTGTTGTGTTTGATCAGATAAAATCTCAGACTTTGAAAGAGGCAATGTAGGAGCGCGAAGTTTGGGATGACCAATTTGGATTATATGTGGTTTCATAAATATTCCTCATAATTTTGAGCTCAATCTGACCAAGTTCCATATCTTTCGTTAAAGATATCGCTATTATGTACATAAAGTGTTCTCTTTAATCTGTACCGTTGGCAATGTAATTACAATAGGCATTATTTTTTTACTGTTCTCTAAACTAGTTATATTTTCTGTTGTATGTAACCCATTGGGAAGGAATTTACAACCAAGATAAATTACGACTGAGTTGCAATCAGATCTAACAGGAAAAAAAAGTATTCTTGCCGGACTGTTAGAAATTTTAAGTTCATGCGTGGGTTGAAGGATTAATTTTTGGTCATTGATTGAACATGGCATATAATAATCAAGTTTTTCCCCTAATTTTTTGATACATTTAGGTGAAAAAGTAAATCGTTTTTCCAAGTCATTAAATAGCATTTCAGGGCACTTATCTCTAGTGCATATTTCAGGGTCTAACCAAACATAAGCATTATTTTGTCCATGGCTGCCTTCTATTTTCGTTAATTGGTTCATATCAAGTAATTGACCTTTAACTGAAGTAGGTAATGAAATGGTAGATTGCAAGGAGGAAGGTGGCATTTGGTTTAAACTATCATTGTATGATTGTTGCATTTTTTTAATCTCCTCATAAGTCAGGTCATGTTCAGTACGCAAGTAGCTTATTGCGCTAGTGCTGGGAAAAAAGTTGGGTTCCCAGTGAGACATCTTATTTTCAGGGTCTGAAAAATAGTCGGCTTGTAAGGTTTTAATTAATAATATGCACTTATTTGCAGTTGCTGAGTTGATAGTTACTGAGTTGATGTCTTGAGCTTGGAACAGAATGAGATATTTTTCTAAATATGCCTGTAATTCTGACATACGATCTTGTTCTTTAAGGTGATAGATGATGGCAGTGACAATAGGTTCGTTGCACTTTAAAATAGCATAACACAACGGGTTGAGTTCATCAGAAGGTAATAAAGGATCATAAAAACTTAGCAGCAATTTTACTGACTTCAAAGCATTAAAATTAATCGCTAGCATCAGTAATGCTACGTCATAATTTGCTACATTATGTTTAAGAAGAACATGAGCTTGGTCAAATATAATCACCCTTTTAAGGGGAAGGGGTATATTGCTTTGGTCTAAATTTTTTATGGGGATATCAATATCCAACTGCAAATCTATTTTATCCAAATCTACGCATATATTATTTGTTGAAATAATGGTATTTTCATTTAATTTTCCACTATTTAATAAGAGATGGTAAATATTCACTCGTTTATTGACTACTGCAACAGTTAATGGAGAAACTCCATTCACTATTTGGTTAGGGTCTGCATCATGATCGAGTAATAGTTGGACAATTTCTTTATTATTTCCCATGCATGCAATATGAAGGGGAGAAGAATATTTTGGATATTTAGCATCTCTTGGAAGATTGTGATTATTGAATTTTAGTATTGTAGAAAATAAGATTTGGCAATTTACATTAACGCATGTTGTTTTAAGAAGAACGGAAAGTAGTTTTTCACTGCCTACTCCAATTGCATACTCAAAAACCTCTTGTAACATTTCTGTCATTCCGTTAAAAGGTTGCTTGGTCATATATTCGATCAAGTAAATAGCCAATTTTTCATTATTGTTTAAAATAGCATGTGCTAACTCTGAATGATGAACACCATCAATTGTTATGGGTTTAATCTTTGCGCCCTGCTCGCATAAAAAATGTACGCATTGTTCATGATTTTGTCTTACTGCTGTCATGATCGCTGTCTCACCGATTTTGCTGATTTCATTTATATCAGCACCCTTTTTTAATAGCATTTCTAATATAGAAATGTCTCCTCCATCTGCAGCATAATGTATTGGATTTCGCTTGGTTTGATTTGAAGAAGCATTAATATTTGCACCATTATCAAGAAGCAATTGTATAATATGTCCATAGATATTTCTAGATTTAGGAGGTGTAAGAACAGCAGATTGCACCGCAATATTTAAAGCAAGTTTACCCAGATTAGGATTTGCACCAGCATCTAATAATATCTTAATTAATATTAATGTTTTCGATAAAACAGCATGTTCCAATGGTAAAAAGGTGGGAGAACCCCCATTATTGTTGTCCATCTGAAGATTAATGGGTTTATTAATATCCTTCTTAAACTTCTTCTCTTTCAGACAAGATGCTAATTCACGTGCGGAGATTTTCTCCAGGAGAAAAAGTATGATCAAGTGTTTAAGGTTCTTAGGAGTAATTTTAGCATGAAGAGACTCGGTTTGTATTTTCATATATTCAGTCCTATTGGTAATTTATTTTGTTTGATAAATATGCGAAATCCCTCATAATCTTGAATAGTTTCAAAATAATATCCTTTCTCACCGATAGCCTCATCTATTTGTATTTTTTGCCCTGTATTCAGTATCTTCGGTAACTCTTCTTTCATAATTTTTTCGCATTCCCAATAAATTAATTTAGACTATTGCCTACCATATAATTCAAAAATCTCAACTGCCACCCTATATTTTTATTCAAATCAATGGTACTTTTTTTCAAATAAAGATCGCCCAACGATCCCTAATTTTGGTTTCTATATTTTCATGAGTTAAAGTTTTTAAGATTATGAGCTTTTGTTTCCAGCCTGTGACAGCTTACAAAAGCGCAAGCAAATTTAACACATGTATGTAGCTATATCAAGATATAATTATTAATTATGCTGATTTATGGTATTGAAATTGCGTAAAACTGGCGTTGGTTTACAGCACAGTGTCGAATCAAATATGATGGGGGAGGGCCGGTAGTTCCTTCAGGGAGAGTATTAGCTCTTCAGTTGCAAGGCTTTTTGTTATACTTGATCTTCAGGAACCGTGCACTAAATAACGCCTCCTAGCAACAAATGATAGAAATAACTAGCCGAGATGATAAAATTGCCATAGAACGCATGGAGCAGCAATAGAAGCGCATAAACACAACTATGGCGGCATAACGTATATTTCTGAATTATTAATTATTAAATTGAGCAAGGTCAGAAATTAGTGGGAAGATAAAATACTTGTATCAATAAATTGGATGTATTATTAAACCAACAAGGATGGAGATTTATTATGGATTTAATGGATGTTTGTTCTAACCCGATAAGGAATGAACAAAAGACCGCTCAAAAACCCGCTAAACCGTGTATATTGGTAATTTTTGGAATTACAGGTGATTTGGCGAAGCGTTTATTAATTCCAACTCTGTGCAACCTTGGTAGCAACGGATTGTTGGATGACACATTTTGTATCGTTGGCATTGGTAGAAAGCCATTCACCACAGAATCCCTCAAAGATGAGATGCAAAAAAACATTAAAGAATTCGTTCAAGATCCAGACGCTATAAAATTTGGCCAAACATTAGTTAATCGTATTAGCTATGTAAGAGGTGACGTAGCGGATGGCAATCTCTTTGACAATTTGAAAAATAAATTGGAAGAACTCACATCTCAGAAAGCCAGTAAAAGTTATTTATTTTATTTAGCAGTCCCACCAGATACAGTTACTGATATAACTATTGGACTGCACAAAGCCGAACTTCTTAGGGAAGAAAAAAACTCTTTTAGAAGAATAGTTGTAGAAAAACCTTTCGGACGGGATTTGGAATCGGCAAAAAAATTAAACCAAAAATTACTTACTGTCGTTGAGGAGCAACAAATATATCGTATTGATCATTTCTTAGGTAAAGAAACCGTCCAAAATTTACTGACATTTCGCTTCTTGAATAGCATATTTGAATCGGTCTGGAATCATCACTATATCGATCATGTTCAAATAACGGTAGCGGAAGTATTAGGGGTTGAATCAAGAGGACATTTTTATGAGGAGACAGGTGCATTACGGGATATGATTCCCAATCACATGTTCCAAATATTAAGCTTACTCGCTATGGAGTCTCCTCTTTCCTTATCGTCAGATCCAATCCGAGATGAAAAGACAAAATTACTTCGTTCCATTCAGATAATGAATGCAGAGCAAGTGCCACAACTAACCGTCCGTGGCCAATATGGTCCAGGTAAAATTGATTCCAAGAATGTGCCAGGATATCGATCTGAAAAAGATGTTTCTCCACAATCTACTAGCGAGACCTATGTGGCAATGAAATTATTTATTGATAATTTGCGATGGCTTAACATGCCATTCTATCTGCGTACAGGAAAGCGTTTGCAAGAACATACTTCAAAAATAGTCATTAAATTTAAATCACCTCCAACCGCGTTATTTGGTAAGGAAATACAAAATGTATGTCCTAATTTATTGCATATAAATATTCAACCTAAAGAAGGTATTTCCTTGCGTATTGGTGCGAAAGTTCCAGGGATGAGTTTACAAGTAAGCCAGGTGAATATGAATTTTAAATATTGTGATTATTTTGGTATTAAAACTCAAACCGGTTACGAGATCCTTTTATATGATTGTATGAATGGGGATCATACATCATTCCAAACAGTGAGATGGTTGAAGCAAGTTGGGCTTTAGTACAACCTGTTTTGGATAATTGGGCTAATTCAGTCACAACAGATTTCCCCAATTACGCGGCCGGAACTTGGGGGCCAAAAGCCGCCGATGAGCTGTTGCAAAGAGATGGGAGAAAATGGTTGTCTTAAGGAACATGTCTGAAATAACTCTTACAACTAGCATCCCATTTGGCAAGCATCTTTAAACGAACTTTCTTCGAAAAAACGTTTACATAGAACAACTATGCGCGCATTTTTTCGAAAAAAGTTCGTTTAAATCTGCATGCCAACTAGGCGCTAGTTGTAAGAGTTATTTCAGACATGTTCCTAAGTGTGAATTATTTCGGTTTTGGTGTTTTATAACCATTTACTGCCATACCCTGACTTTGCGCTATTGTATTAACCGTAGCTTTATCTTCTTCAGTCAGATTGGATTTGGTTAGGTTCAACGTTTCAATTCCGTTTTTTTTAAGTGCTGCCAATGTTTTTTTTACAGATTGTTCATCAAATTGGTTAAGGCTAACAGTATTATTATTACGGTTAAGGGTCATCTTTAGGTTATGTTCCAACTGAAAGCTAATATTAGAGCCTTGTTGTGAGTATGGGTACTTATCTTTAAGGTTATTAATGATACCATCGGACAGTCTAGCGTTAATTATTTTTGGTTGGATCCATTTAGGCATAGCTCTTGGAATTTTTGCTTTAGTCTGACTTATAATCTGTTTAAATTGAGTCAGAAGTGAATTTAGCTGCATACTTTGCTTTTGGTCGCCTGATTGCAGCACCAAACTTTTATTCTCCATAGCCTTTATTAACATAGAAAGTAATATATTTAAGTAATCTGTTATTTTCTTATATGAATTTTCTTTTTCCTTCTCCTGTCGAGGTTGCGTTAATTTGTTGCTTATTTTGGTGTCATCAAATAGCTTTTGAGTGAATTGAGGTATTATTTCTATTTGCTTTTGCAAAGAAGTAATCAAGTCTTTGATGTTTGTTTGAGAGTTCCTAAACTCGCTTAATGAATGAACTAAATTGTTAACTAATTTTGTACAAACTGAAGCTTCCTCTTCAGGGAGAGTGTTATTTATGAGATTGATTAGCTCTTGTTTATTTTCCATAGTTTGTTATCATTTGGTAAAAAATAAAGAGAATTATACAACATTAGATAGTTATTGTCAAAAAAGTTTGGTTGTCATTAAATAAAAAGGATAAGTCTTTTGACTTTTGTATACCTATTCTCATCGGATTATTGCCATTAAGTTAAGCAATTTAAAAAGATTATCTCTACTGCTGTCGTCCCGCGACTTATTCGCGGGATCCAGGAAAGTGCCGTTTATCCTGGATCCCGTGAACAAAGCACGGGACGATAGCGAAGAGAAAATGCCCTTAACTGATAGATTCATCAATCATCCATTGCTTATCAATTACTTTAGTAGCACTTGAAAATACATAAGTTAAATATTTCTTAGCCATTAAATTTATGGAAAAAATATGCAAAGCGAGTTACATGAAGCTATTAGAAAAGGATTTTTAAATGATGTAAAACATTTAGTAGAAAAAGAAGGAATAAATGTCAATGAGGTGATGAATGGAAACACTGCTTTAGCATCTGCCATTTATTATGGTCATGTTAAAATATGTGAATACCTTGTTCAAAAAGAGGCAAAGGTTACTGCGGAAAGGAGGCCAGTTAACTATATATATTTGAATAGGCAGGAAATCAGTCAATATCTCCTTACCACCTGCTCTTATTTTCAACATTCTAAAATTGAAAAAGATCTTTTAACGATTATCGGTAACTCTATTGACCCAGAGGAATTAATAGGGAAATTAAAGAATTCTTTTGCTATCAATACACCATCCGAATTAATACTTTTTCTTGGTAGTACCATTAATATTTTATGCTTTATAGACGTAATCAAGATCCTTATTAAAAATCACAAAAGTAAAGTTGATCCTAATATGAAGTTTTATGAAGGATTTTTTAAAGATCTACCAATCGTATATCCATTGGCGAAGCTTAGTGGAGCACGCCAAATTCTTAAAGAGAATCCTGAGTTTATTACAGACTGCAATATTAATGCAGAATCTAAAACGGGTGACTACGAAGGAGTAACTGTCGGATGGTGGTTAGCTTTCAGTGTTGAAGGGCGGCAAATTCTTAGCACAAACCCTCATTTATTTAAAAACTACAATCTTGACGTGTCATGCAAAAGAGGTCCCCTAGCGGGAATAACTGTCGGATGGTTGTTAGCTGCTACGCCATCAGGACGGGAAATTCTTAGCGCAAACACTCATTTATTGAAAAACAGCAATCTTGATGCAGCAGGAAAAACAGGTCCCCAAGCGGGAATAACTGTCGGATGGTGGTTAGTTTCCACGTTAGAAGGACGCATAATTCTTAAAGCAAACCCTGAGTTACTCAATAACTGCAATCTTAATATGGCACCAAAAATAGGTCAACATTCAGGTGAGACTATCATATGGTTGTTAGCTAATACGACAGAAGGGTGTGACATTCTTCAAGCTTATCCTGAGTTACTTAAAAATTATTCTTGGAACGACATTAAACCAATATGGAATATTATTACTTCAAAGCAACTTAGTCAGGTTGTGCAATTTTTACTTCAAACAGGAAAAGTTGACTTACAAACAATTAACACAACAGAAGGTTTACCTCCAACTATCAAAACGCTTGTAATTGATTATAGTACGGCTTTTACCCATATCGATAAACAGAATTGGCAGCAATTGTTGATGCTGATTAAAAAAGAACCTTGGTTAGTTAAAGCATGTGACGAACAAGGAAACAATCTTTTACATCGATTAGTTTACTGCTTGAATAAAGCAGGAAAAATAGGGAAGTTTTTCTTTTATATGCAGAAGGAGTTACTCAATTTATTAGTAACAAATGCTTCCTCGCCAAATAATAATAACGAACTGCCATACTTTCATGCAGAAGATACGCAGCTTCGTGAGGCGGTGAGACCTAAGGTCTCTTTTTATCAAAAAAACTTAGAAGGCATCTTGCTCTCACAAAAAGAAACTAGACGACTCGTCATAGATATTTTGGCTGGAAATTATGGATTATTCTCTGGCAGCGTTATTAAGTTGACAGTGAAGAATCCTTTAACCTCTCACGAAGAAACTAAAAGTTATAGTGAATTATCTCCATTAATTGAGGCGTTAACCTATTGCATTAATGTAGCAATAACGCAATTTGTTGATGAATTGGATGAATATACTTTGATGAAACTTGAGGAATTGCGAACAAAAACCGAAAGTTATAAGGATAAAAGAACAGTAATTGATAAAGATAATAAAAATAATGCTTCCTATTTTCGCGCGACAAAAATTTTAAAACCTGAACAAATTATGGAACTTGAAAATCTCCTTACTAATTTTCAAAATCTCAATAATTTATACCTTAGAAAAGAATGTAAAAGCGGATTTCAAACTAAAAAGCGCCCGGCGGAGGCAATAGACTCAGATATAACCTTGGAAAATAATTCAAGTCCTTCCCAAAAAAGACAAAAACATAATTTTTTTACTCTATCACCTTCAGCTAGAGAATTGAATGAAACAGCTTTAATTACTAAAGAAAACCAGGAAGAATCTCTTGTAAAAGATGCCCTACAAAAGTAAGTGGATATAACTTTACCATACCTTGAAAAAGATAATTAATATAAACATGAATCCTAAATCGAGCTGGAAAAGAATCTAAGCTCAAAGTGCCTGCGGATCTTCGTAAAGCCCTCATGGCTGCACCGATGGCAAAGGCTCGATGGAGCGATCTTACGCCCATCGCGCGCAGGGACTTTATTAGTTGGATAGACATAGCCAAACAACCGGAGACCCGCAGACGCCGAATCGAAAGAGCCTGCGCAATGGTTGCGGCTGGAAAGCGACGTCCCTGCTGTTTTTCAATAGTGCCGCTAGATCTTCACAAAGCCATCGCAGCTACACCGATGGCAAAGGCTCAATGGAGCGATCTTACGCCCACCGCGCGCAGGGACTTTATTAGTTGGATAGACGCAGCCAAACAACCGGAGACCCGCAGACGCCGGATCGAAAAAGCCTGCACGATGCTTTTGGAATTAAAATTGTTAATTCTAAAGAATTATTAATATTGATGGGGGAATTGTTATGAGTGCCATTAGCATTAGGTTACCGAACTCGTTACATGAAGCTGCTAAAGAGTTAGCAAAGAAAGAACACATTTCTATTAATCAGTTTGTTACACTGGCTGTTTCAGAAAAATTATCAGCCCTGGGAACTAAGGAATTTTTAGAAGAACGTGCTAAACACGCTAAAAAGGAAAAATTTTTAAAAGTGCTTAAAAGCGCACCAGATATAGAGGCTGATGAATATGATAAGTTATAAAAATTATCCTACATAACTATTATTGTTGATTTATTAGGTCGTTTTGTGCATACCATTGCATGATTTCGGCTGGAGCACGTCCACGTTGCAATAATGTAGCCATAATTTGCATCGGTTGATTAATATGTTTAAAAAATGCTTTATAGCCTGAACAAAGGTAATTTAAACCTTGCTCACCTTCGGGAGTAAAAATAAAGCGATCTTTTGGGCAACCTCCATAGCAAGCAAATTTTACTTCACATTGATGACAATATTGCGGCAAAGTGTCACTTTTATTTTTTCCAAATTGACGTTGCTGTGGAATTGATGAGTTTTTTTTGTATTATCCATAAAATTGGAAATTAATCTCGTGCTAACATTGCCATAAATTCACGCTGCAAATCGCGTAGAGGTTCGCCACTGACATCGAAAGCTACAAATTTAATAATCCCCCCTTTAAATTCAAAAGGAGCATTATACTCAACGCTTATCGGATCAGCACTATCGCGGCCAATAGTTAATCCTCCGCCAATACCAAAAAGGCCAGGCTGAGTACGCATCTGTCCTTTCGCAACAATATCGCCATTTATAGTGAGCTGTAAATTACCACTTGTTGCATTATGTTGCATTGTTTCTGATTTAGTAAAGACAACTCCTATTCTTACATTACCTATTGGCAATGGTTTGTTAGATTCAAAACGTTGTTCTTCCATACCCAGAAAGTTATAAACATAAATCGCTTTTCCATCTTTGATGAAAAGAGCATGGCCACCAAATCGTGAACCATGACCAAAAACAATTCCTTGCACTTCTTTGGTAACTTTTTCAAGTGCAGCACCAATAGCATAAGATCGACCATAGGTAGTTATTGCCACGCATTCAGGAATTGGGCTACATCCGGGATAATAAATATAGCGATTTCGAGACGATGCTTCTGTTGGTCTTTTAGTCAGGAGTATTTCTATGGCCGTTCTATCATCCAGCGGAAAGACTTGGTTACGTCCTGCTTCGGCGAACCATAGATAAACTAATTCCCGGACTTTCTCAGGATATTTTTTGGCAAGATTATGCATTTCTGCTCGATCTTCATTGATATGATAAAGCTCCCATTCATCATCATTAAAATGACCCATCCCTGAAATTGGTCCATGTCTTGAAACTACCTTCCAACCATCATGATACATTGCGCGAGTACCTAACATGGCATAATACTGTTTTGTACGTTGACTTTTAACGCTTTCTTCATTGAATGTATAAGCCATGCTAATTCCATCGAAATCACTCTGAACGGCACCATTAATCGTTGAAGGAGATTTGACACCACAAAGATCAAGCAACGTAGGTACAATATCAATGGCGTGATGATATTGGTCACGTACTTGTCCCGCTACTGCCTTTGTATTTTTTCCCCAGGCAATAATACATGGATCTGCAATTCCTCCTTCTAAGCTGTAGCGTTTAAACATTTTATAAGGGGTATTAAATGCTAGTGCCCAACCTGTTGGATAGTGGTTATAAGTATCCGGTGAACCAAGCTTATCAAAATATTTTAGATTATCTTCTAGATCATCTGGCCAACCGTTAAAAAATTTGTTTTCATTAACAGAGCCATTCGGACTGCCTTCACCGCTAGCGCCGTTATCTGACACTACAACAATAATAGTATTCTCAAGCTGTTTGGTTTCTTCTAAATAATCTAATAAATATCCAAACTGATTATCGGTGTAGCTTAAAAAACCCGCATAGACTTCTGCCATACGACAAAATAATTTTTTTTCATCGGCTTGCAAACTATCCCAAGGACGAACCAAATCTGATTTCAAAATAATTTCAGGTGCAGGCCAAGGGTTTAAAGGAGCAAGTTCAGTGTTGCTTGGAACAATTTTTAAGGTTTTCATTCTATCAAGGGTTATTTCGCGAAATTTTTCATATCCCATGTCGAATTTACCCTGGTATTTATCGATCCATTCTTTCGGAGCTTGGTGGGGGGCATGTGTTGCTCCGTAGGCCAGATAAACGAACCAAGGTTTATTCGGATTAACTTGTTCTACATCTGAAATAAAACTAATGGTTTTATCAGTCAAATCTTTACTTAAATGATATCCTTGGTCTGGGCTTTGAGATTGCTCTGTGGGGTGGCTATCATAAACCAAATCAGGATACCATTGATTCGTTTCAGCGCCTAAAAAGCCATAAAAACGTTCGAACCCACGACCAAGAGGCCAAGTTCGATGCGATGAAGCAACTGTTTCCTCCCCAATTGGTGTTAAATGCCATTTGCCAAGGGCATAAACCGCCCAACCTTGATCCTTTAAAATTTCGGAAATCATGCCATTCTCAGGTGGAATTACCCCGCTGACACCAGGAAAACCATTACTACCTTCGGTAATACATGCCATGTTATTTCGATGTGCATTTCTGCCTGTCAGCAAACAAGAGCGAGTAGGGGAGCACAAGGCGGTTGTGTGCCAGTTCGTAAATCGCAAACCCATATTAGCAATTCGATCAAAGCTTGGAGTTTCGATAACAGGATTGCCATAACAGCTAAGAGCTGCAATTCCTACATCATCCAATACTACATAGAGAATATTAGGTGCGTTTTCAGGAGCTTTAGGTGGAAGAAAGGGTGTCCAATCCGGTTTTGAATCACGAACATCAACATTGACAATTCCCTTGAATGTTTTCTTATGCATGTTCACTCCTTTAGAACAACTTAAGAAAGCAATTATAGCTGATTAATCGAAAACGGGCATGACACTGACAACATGAGCAAAATTGTTTTTATACGATCTCGATAACCAATCAAGTTCTTACGCTAGTAGAGTAGTCTTCGGAAATAAATCAAGGGCATTTTACATATGAACTGTAAAAATATTCTACTTTTGCCAATATTCGTCATTTTTTATAACATTAAATCCACACCATCCCCAATAGACACGGTGATGTAAGATCAAGCCATCTTTCAATTTCATAACTTCTACAAAATCCATTTGTTCACCTTGAGGTGTGAGTCTTGGATATTCCCATATTAACGTTTCGCCATCTGTGAAATACTTGTTACGATAATATTTACGCTTAAGTGGCTTTCGTTCTGCTACCAATTCTATAAATTTACGTATATCATCGATTCCTTGAAGGATACCGCGTTCTACTCTCATGATATGGGAAATAAGTGGCGACTCTATGATAGCTTCAGGATGATAAAGAGCTAAAAGTGACTCAATATCATTTTTTGCTAATGCTGCATCCCATTCGTAATAGATTCGGTCTGCAATTGCCATATTTTTATCTTCCATGTTCTTGCTCCTAAAATGTTTTGAGAGGTTCCTATCATTTGCAACGTCAACAACTTATTTTTGATTCAAACTAAGCAAAAAGAATGAATAGTATCTTGGTTTGCAATAACTATCAAATAAAATCACCTTTAACTATACCGCTTTGGAGATCATAAGTTTTATACTCTCAAGATTACACTGTAAAAAAATGAATACGTTGCTGACAGAAAACATACGTTAACTGTTTATGCACGTTGGAGTTGAAAAGAAAGAGTCATTTATTAATTTGTTGTTTGTAGGTGCAAATGTTGTAATTGTATTATTATTTTCCGAGCCCATCGTTGTAGTTTGTTGGAAAAAACTTGAAGAAGTTTGCAATTTATTTTTTTGCATGTTGGTTGATAGTAGTATTTTATTTAAATTGAGTACTGCAATTTGAAATTTTTTTGGACACTCTTCTATCACAGCTTGCCAAGGTTGTTTTTGAAGAGAAGTTAGTTTTTCATCTCGTAAGCTATCACGCACCATTTGATATACTATATTTTGTAAATATTTGCTACCCAATTCATCGCATGTGCCATCTTTATGATATTGTTCAATTACTTGCTGACACTCTAAAAGAGATGGCTCAAGTGCAGGACTTTCTTTAATAAGATCGAATCCTTTTAAGAAATCCAGTGCTTCTTTAATATCAAAGAAACTGTATTCAACTCCAAGTTCATTCTGATATTGTCCTTCATGATAATAAGATGCAACTCGTTCACCGCGAACAAAGAAACCTAAATCTTGGCAAAGAGAAACAATTAATGGATTAGATGTATAAAGTTCCAGTTTTTTTACGCGACCTTGTTTTAAGATAAATATTAATGCTTCACGCATAGCAGCTTGTGCAAATTGTCTATCCTGGAAAAGCATTGGATTTTTTAGAAAACCAATGTGTTGTATAACACTATCATCAGGATAATACTCTGTGGCTAGTATTAGATTTTCGTCCAATTTCACTATTAGCTTATTATCCTCAAGAGAAACCTTGAGATTTTGTTCTGACAAGTTTCGATTTAAATGTGGTAATTTTGCTTTGTAGGTCAGTGAGGGCAGTTTTGTAGCTTGTGTTTGCAATTCTGTATCAATTATTTTGTAAATAAAGCGCTCGATAACAAAATAATGATACTTATCCTTTCCTTCGCGTTCTAGCCAATCAGGGAACACTGCTTCTTCTTGGTATTTGTTTTTATCACCCAGATAAAAAGCAACTTCGTTTCCGCCACTTTGTGTTATTTGTATACGTTTAATATGTTTTTTTTCTGTGACAATTTTCTCAAATTCCTCATAAAATTTTCCTCCATAACCCTTTCCTTGTCTTTTAGCATCTATACCCATAGAACAAAACTCAGCAATATGAGATTGGTTTCCTTGAAGATACTTAATACGACGTACACCTACTACTTCTTCTTTCCCATCGATATAATCAACCATCACATAGATGTCACTCGTAGATCGCAGTTTTTCATAACGTGATCTGAAGTCTTTTAAATTTTGTTTGGGAAAAGACATCCAACATATAACACGGTCTTGCATCCAAATAGACCAAACAATCGGATAATCGTCCTCAGTAACAGGGCGCACATGGGGATATTTTTGCTTCATTAATATTCACAATTGTATAAATAGTTAATGATTATATCAGTTTTTTATTAAAAGTAAATAAGAAATAAGTTGTAAAGACTGAGCATATTGCTTTAATTAAAAGAAAGATCGGCCATATTTATAGCAGTAAGGCAGAATCTCATTCAATGAGCAACATAGTTGCCTTGACAACTGTTGTTTAGACAATTGCTATATATAGCCATGACTAAATATAAACATAGCTTGCAGGATGATATTGGATATTGGCTTAACAGACTTAGAATCAGAGTACATTCTGCGTTTGAGGCTAAGCTAAACAAAAAGCGAGCTTTTTTTAAAACGATTTTTCACTATTCGGATTCTATACAAAATAAATTTCCTAGTGTATAAAACTAAGGGCGAATTCAGGACTATAGTTATTTTTTGAAGCCAAAATAGCATAGTAATATACCCAGCAAAAAATCAAAACCCGCGATTATATAAGCAATATTTATATTTTGGATGAATAGGAAAGTTACTTTATCTATGAATTGTGGATATAGTATAATACTCATACCCTTCAACAAAGTTAGCCAACCAATAATGGTTATAAGGACTCGCCAATTCCATTGCCAAATATTATGACTTACCACCACTAAGATTCCTAATACAAGCGTAAAAAAACCAGTGACAAACATTAATGGCGTATCATGAATTAAATTATTAACAGAAGTATTAAACTGAGACATGCTAACAGACATTACGGTGCTTACAATAATAAGATAAATACCCATAACTTTACTTAAAAATTTTGAACTCTCCATATTATATCTCCAATAATAATATTGATTTTAGAGAACCTCTGAATAAGCTTAGATGAGTTTTTATATTAAGAAAGAATATGAAATCTGGAAAAGGATAGTTGAACTTCAAGGGATACAGGGTTTAAAAATGATTAAAGATTATCATGATGAAACTTTGAGGGGTGAATGGAATGGGTTTCGTTCCTCCAGGCTTTCATTACAGTGGCGTGTTATTTATAAGGTTGAAACCGAACAGCTTGAGGTTTATGTGATAGATGTCAATGCTCATAAATATTAATGAGGTAATTTATGAAGATTAATAAAAAAGATTTTGTTAAGGCAAGGGTGCATGTTCATCTTACTCCTGGGGAAGCGCTAAAGATTCTTCGTGAGTTACAAGGTTTGACGCAACTTGAGCTAGCCAAAAAAACTGGTATTAGTCAATCAAATATTTCGGCTTTAGAAAGTAATGTCAGGCAGATGGGGCGCGAAAGAGCAATTGTTTTTGCAAGAGCACTAAAAGTTCATCCGGTTGTGTTACTTTTTCCAGATTTTGATATTGAAGAAGCTGCTTAGAATTTATGGACTGAAAAATCTTCAACCCGCGCGTTGTAATTTTTAGCTTATCCATGCAATGTGTCCATCTGGCCTTACTAAAACGGCTTGCTTCATAGTTAATTGGTAACAGTCATAAAAAGGGTATAATACGGAATTCCTCTCTAAAAAATGGAGGAGAATTTTGTGGGGGACAGTGAGACAACGTTGTATCCACTCTAACATTTTCTAGGAGAGGGAGTAGGGGAATCGGTGTGTTCGCTGAGGAACACTTCATATTTGCTGAGCATGGTGTTCAGTATTTCCTTGTCTTCTTCTGTAACATGATCATCTTGTGCAACAAAATCCTGATATACCTTTATCATAAGTTCAAGCATTTTCCTGTCCTTCTTCTCTTCTGCACATTCATAGGCATTCGGTAGTTCCCGATTGTATAGGTTTTCCAAAGGATCTGCTCCGCATTTCAACAGGAGTTCGGCGCATTCATATCTTTGAAAAGACACGGCAAGTTCTAATGCGTTTTCTTCTTGGTTACATCTATTATTATAATCACGAGTATAAGTATAATTATACTTATAATTATAATGGTGAATTATTCTAGTATTAACATCATGGATTTCTTCAAGAATAACTTCTAAACAGTTTATACTATTAAACCGAACAGCGATATGTATCAGACATTCGGAAAAATTGGGTCCATAATAGGTAGCGTTTACTAGATCCTCTGCTTGTTCTTCATCTCCTTCGTCAAGAAAATTTTTGAATGTATCACAATCATCTTTTATGACAGCTATAACTATAGGAGAAATAGTTAAATCAAGGTCATCCGCTAATGCATTCAATGTTTTTTTCTGATCTCCCGCGTAAAAGGAATCAATAAAATAATTTTTAGAAACATGTTGATTGTCTTTATAGGAGGTAAACTGGTTTTTCCAAAAATGGCTGGTTCTTGATAATTCACTTAAAGAAGTATTTTTATTATCAGTATTATCCTCGAGATAACGGAATAAACGCATTTTAGCTGGTTCGGGCATTTTTTCAATTGAAGACAACTTTGAAAACATTATTAAAGACTCCTCTTGCAGCAATGAATAAACTGATGAACTAGCACATTCTGTGATCAATCTATAATTAATTGACTCAATATGGAATGTGTCCAAATTTACAGCATTTCATGATACATGGCAATTATTTATTTATGAGACGTGGGGCTTGTTTGTTGGTTCGGACTATACCCTGAAAAATATTCAACACCAATTATTCCAAGAAAAAGTAATTCAACGATTCTCAATTGCTGCATGACTAACTAGCATCAGAAGGGTGCAGCACCATGCAATAATCAATTATCTCTTCAACAATTTTGTTTGTAGCTATCTTCCATAAATCATCTATCAGCTGAGGATTTTTTTTAATATCAAGCCAATTATAATTTGGTAACTCACTTGGTTCAGTTTGAAAAGTTTTTGACCCTAGTCTCTGATCAGCATAAATTATTGCTTCGACAGATAGAATAGGAACCATTTTATATTCTTTGGGCGATCGAGCAGAGACATTAACATTCATTAACCCGTAATGCACTTGTATTTTTAAAGAAATATCTGATTTTGTAGAATAAAGAATTCCAGCCTGATTCACTTTGTCTATTTCCTGAATTAATTTATTCCGTAAAATAAGTGCAATATCTAAATTTGAAAAACCAGGTGGCAATTCATTTTTGTTAATGTCATCTATCAAGTAAAAATTACTATCCATAAAAACTGGTTCATTCATTAAAATGTCACCATTAAGAAATATTTTGTGAGGTGATAGATTTCCATCAATAGAGTCAACTTGATTCGACTCCAATATTGTTTGATAAGAATTAGAAGTATTTGCTAATTTATTTTTCTTATTGCTCACTGTCTTTATAGTTGGCTTTTGTTGAAGGCTGTCTTTCTCTAGCTCTGGTAAATCATTCATTCCTTTTAAAAAGTAACCACCAAATATAAGAAAAAGAATAGCAATAGTAAAAAACAATTGTTGCACATTTTTCTCAGCTTTAACTTTACACCACCAGGCAAATGATGAAATACTCAATCCCATGCTAATAGTTTGTGGATAGATATTTTTAATATCATTTACCAAAGAAATTAAAGCCTGCTTTTTGCCGTTACAAAAGTGTTTAATTATAAAAAAAAGTCGGGGTTTTGCTTTATTTAGCAAAATTCTAGCGGCATAGCAATCATTCCAATGCACTTTTTCCTTCAATGCCTGCTTTTTATTTTTTATGCGACTTAGATATATAATCTTTTGGAAAAAAAGATAGGGATTTAGTTGGATGTATAAATTTTTAAGAGCTATATTATACATCATATCTTTCGAAGGCATATTGATTTTTTCATACCAGTTAAATAAGTCGAAAGTGTAGTATGTAAAAAGATACGCTATCGGACGAGAAAGTAAATTGGTTGCTAACACATGCTGGAATTTTTCACTAAATTGAATATTATCTAATAATTTTTCTTTATTGTATCCCATTAAAATCTCGATTGCTTCTTGCTCATTCTTTTCAAGTTTATCAAGTAAATAGAAAGCGGCATTTATTGGATCAATACTAGATTTTTGATCTTCAAATTTATTTTTTTCTTGTGAATCTTCTTTGAAGCTATTTGTTAATTTAGACGTGGATGTTTCATCGAGTTCAATATTTACATCCATACCTTGTGCATATTTTTGAGCTATTTCATATGCCTGACGCAATAATTGAAACCCTTGCGGATCAACTTCTGGCTTATGCTGTTTAATCTTATTTGCATAGGCTTGTTTTATTAGTTTTAAATCATTAGTTACTTCAATTTCAAGAACTTGCCAAATATTCATAGTCTCTACATCAAAGAATAATCAGGTTGTAATTCCACAAGTATTTTTACGAGTTGTTCTCGTGCTTGATGAATTCGACGGGCATCTTGAATATTAAGAACAGAAATAAATTCTCGCATAATATTGGCCAAATAAGCTCGCTTCTCACCATGCAATTCTTCATAATATCTTTCGGCTTGACTTAATATTAATACATTTTCAGTTTGTTCAAGAGGATGAATTTTAATTTTTTGTAATTCTTTTAAGCTTTTCTTGATTTGCTCCTCATTTAGTACACCAGGATTACCTTCAATGACTATACTTGATTTTTCCTTTGTTTCTAATATTGTGGCTTCTACCTCAAGTAAACCATTTATATCGTAAGTAAATCGAATTTCAATTGCTTGGTCTTTCACTGGCCTGCGTAAATCAATTTCTAATTGACCTAAAAAGATATTTTTCTCTATGAAAAAATGCTCACCTTGATAAATCTTTACTTCGACATACTTTTGCTCAGGATGAATAGGATAATATATCCGAGATCGACTGGTGGGTACAATTGTATTGCGTTCAATAATAGGATCAAATTGAAAAGAATCGCGTCTGTCTGCTGTGGGGTTGTGCACTGCAATTCCAAGAGAGTAAGGGCAAACATCTGTAACTACGATTTCCTCTAATGCCTTATCGTTTGCTTTCAATCCAGCTTGAATCGCTGCACCTGCAACAACAACAGTATCTGGGTTGATATGAGTCAATGGAAACTTGCCAAACATTCTACCCACTAACTTTCTAATAATAGACATGCGAGTTGCACCACCCACTAAAATGACTTGTTCAATTTGAGTTGATGATAAATTTGAGTCATTCAACACTTTTAATATTACCCTACGAATTCGCTGCAATAGTTCATCGGCATGGCTTTCAAAATCTTTAATTGTGAGTTTATATTCAAAGACTTGTGAATTCCAAGTCACTTTCATGATAATTTCAGAATCATTTGAAAGTTTGTGTTTTGCAAATTCAGCCTGCTCATATATCTTTTGTTCCAATATAATTGGAAGATTTTTATCTTTAAATAATTTTTGATTTTTTAAATTTTCAATAAAAAGATTTCTTAAAATATTAGTGAAATCTAAACCTCCTAACAAGTTATCGCCACTACTTGCACAAACTTCGATAATACCTGAAAACATGGTAAGAATCGAAACATCAAAAGTTCCTCCGCCCAAATCAAAAATCAAATAATTAGTTTCATTAATTCGCTCTTGTAGTCCATAGGCAATCCCTGCTGCTGTAGGTTCGTTAATTAAACGTTCAATTCGGAGTCCAGCCAATTTCCCTGCAATTTTAGTTGCTTTTCGTTGGGCATCACTAAAATATGCAGGCACCGATATGATAGCCTCTTCAACTTTATATCCTAAGAATTTTTCCGCATCCTCTTTTAGTCGACTCAAAATCAAAGCGCTCAATTCCTCAGGACGAAAAGTATAATCACCCAGTCTAAAAGTTTTGTCTGAACCCATGTAGCGCTTAAAACTAGCTATTGTATCCTCTGGATGTGTAACCATCCGATATAAGGCAGGTTTTCCAATTAGTATCGTGTCATCCTCTTTGATAAGACTAATTACTGAAGGAGTCAACAATTCGCCTAAGGCATTAGGAATCACCTTAACTTCGCCAGATTCCCAGTAGGCAACTGAACTATTTGTGGTGCCCAAGTCTATTCCAATAATCATTCATCAATTCCTAAAATGTTAATTCACCATTAAAGAAAGACAAGACGTGCCAGTTAACGAGATTAATAGGCGTGTGCTTGTTCTTTCATTGGACTTACTGTGGACTTAAGTTTAAGATTTGATTATAAAAAATTTAGTGGCAAATCCTAAATAGAAGTACGAGAGTCAAAAATGCTGTATATTCATGTCCTCATATCCGGCAGCACTGAAATCATTTCAAATTTAGATGCAACTGTCGAGTATTTAATTTTTGATTTGCAACAAATTAAATCAAGACCTGTTGACATAATTCGCAAACAGTTATAATTTCTGCTTCACAAATAGAAAGCGTTGTGGCCTAATAAACAGCTCTGATCTATTGGCACATTCCTTGGGAAAACATGAAGAGAATAAACAATATGAAAGAAAGAGTCGAGAACCTTCATGGTAAAGATGAATTAAAGGGCATACGGATAAAGTTTCGAGTATGGTGTTTAGTCCTGATGGCAAACGGATAGAATCATTAATAAAGTTAAACCTCCGAGAACAAATCGATGCAAAACAAACCCCTTGAATTGCCCTTGGACATAATGACACATCAAGTATTTCCACAGCTCTCTTTAAAGACTCTGTGTTCCACTCGTTGTGTCTCTAAAGGTTGGGAAAATACTATTTGGCATCATGCGCCATTCAATGCAGAACTAGCGGCTTGGTTATCGCCCTTGGATAAAATATTCTCTATTGTGCCAACAGAAAGGCTTAAAAGATATGTAGCCATTCAAAATAAAATTCATAAAATCAATAACGCAATAAAACCACAAGAGAAGAAAAGAGGTTTTTTTGGGAACTTTTTTCAAGAGACTGTCAGTATTCAGAAATGCTTTAAACAAGCTGTTATGCAGGGGGACTGCGATGTCGTTCATGCGTTGCTCAAAGATTGCAGGATTTTAGTGAATACTCACATAGAGGAATATTTTAATAAGATTTCTATGTATAATGCCTCTTGCTCTTCTGAGGTGATTTTCTATCTCCCACTCTTTTATCTTTGGAAATTTACCACCCATGCTGATCTTGTGAAGTTATTTCTTGCCTATCGAGCTAATCCCGATCCGCAAAGGATGAAACAACAGATTTATTACTATAACTCCAATTCTAAAACACTCCTTAGAGAAGGAGAAATCAGCGAGAAATATTGCCCACTAGAACGCCCCTCTTTCCTCTCCAGGAAGATATTGAGCTTAATTTATATTGGGTATGCAGAAAGTTGCTTACGCGCTAAACCCAGGAAGACAGATGAGGCGATAGCTTATTTCAAAGAAAGCTATCAGCTGAGCGTTGAAGTCATCCAAGAATATAGTGAGACAGTGAGGCGTACACGGCGAGGTTTTGCTCTTCACTATAGTAATAATCGATTAAAGATTTTTCATGATGCGCTGGAAGCCATTGAATCCTCTGTGTGTGCCACAAAGCACGAAAAAAGTGCTTCAACCCACAATATTTCTTGAAGATGGAGGTTATTTATTTGTTCGCCGCATTCCAACCCCTTAGCGCAAGCACTTATGCTGCTTGATCAACTTTCTTAATATGCTTATGTTTTTTCATAGCATGCCATAAATCCCAGTCTCGTTGTAAATTCAACCAGAACTCAGGTTCAATTTTAAAAGCGTCTGCAAATGCAAGCGCGGACTCAGCACTTACACCACGTCGGCCATTTATAATTTCATTCAAACGGGCATAAGTCCAACCAAGGTGTTCCGAAAATTCCTTCTGAGTCATTTTCATAGGCTCTAAGAATTCTTTTAGAAGCATTTGCCCCGGATGAGTAGGTGGTCGTTTTTTCGGTAACATAGTAATCTCCTAATGGTAATCTATCACATCAATGTTATGTGCATCGCCATTTTCCCATATAAAAATAACACGCCATTGCTTGTTGACTTGCAAGCTCCAATAGTCTTTTAAGTCTCCTTTTAATTTTTCTAAGTTATTTCCAGGTGGGATACGTAATGTCTCAATTTTCGTTGCAGCATTAATTTGGTCAATAGGCAGAAAACTTTAATGGTACGCGACGAACACTTAGGTAAATTAGAATTAATGTTGGCAGAGATAAATAAAGGAGAAATTACTGGGGAAATAGAAACCCTGTTAAAGTTTTATCTGTAAGACTAATTACAATTGGGAGAATTTAAAGAGCATAATTTCATTTTCCCCTTCCTATAGCTTGAGCCAAAATAGTGACAGCTAAAGTATTCAAGCTTACACCCTCTAATTCTGCACGAAGGGCAAGTGCAGCATGTAAACTTTTTGGCAAACGGATTCGCCATTGACCACTATAGTTAGCAGCAATGGAAGGTCGTGGGATATCATCACCAAATTCTTTAGCGGAAGCAAGCCACGCTTTTAACGCATCTTCTGCTTGATGCAATGCTTCTTCCACTGATTCACCATCAGCAATACAGCCTGGTAGATCAGGAAATTCAGCCAAGTAACCGCTGCCTTCTTCTTTTGATAACGGTCTTATTGTTACTGGATATTCTAAGTTACTCATTTTTATCTCCTAGCCCATCAATTAGCGAAAGAAATAATTTAATATAAACTGGCTTTATCGGCTTATGTGCCGGTATAGTTACTTTCTCTCCTGTACTAGCTCTATAAGGTCACATGACTTGTTCCTGGCTGCCGGTATTTAATACCGAATCGATCAGCAAGGGCTTTTATGTTCTCGATTTGCCAGTCACGAGGTTGTTACGCATTTTTATTAGCAGTTTGTCTGATTTACTCATTATAGAATGATGCCATATATGGAATCAAATTCAACATAGATTATTATAAAAAGGGGGTCTCCTGAATGCTAAGGCTTATTCATTAACATAACATTTAACGCAATAAGTATCTAGCCAGTTATCTAATTCTTCTTTTAGATAGCGGACAGCTTGAGCGCTTTTTGTTGTGGATTTATTGCGATATGGATTCTTGGAGTAGGTGTGTGTATAACTCTTAATCATTTGCATCTTTTTGATCTATACTAAAAAAGAGAATTGTATTCTTAAAGCGTAGGTAGTTTAGCCGTGGAGATCGAAGAAGAAGAAGTAAGTTCAAAAGAAAATTTATTTTCCTATAAACAGTTAGCCAAAATTTTGGTGTTTGGGGAGGATGGATTTTGCGATTTTAATAAAATAAGCGGGGCATATAAAAGCGAAGCTTATAACGTATCACGGCCAAAAGAAAATGGCTTTTATACCATAACTAAAAAAAGCGAACCTGATATTTCTCGTGATAAGGGAAAATTTTTTAATAGTGATTTAAAGTTTCACCTATCTTTACCTGAAGATGATTCTAAAGTTGATCCTAGCTTACCTCAAGAAAGTAGGTCTTTTTATGAGAGGGGTTGGGATATTATACAAACAATTCTTCGAAAAAATGAGGTGAGCTATTTTAAAATCACTGCCAATGAGTGCCGTATGTCACAATCAATTAATACTCCTCATCAACAAGGTAAAGATGTTACTATTTATGCTGCGGAAAATCCGGAGTATGATGAAGGAGACTGGATAAGGATCATTTCTGAAATCACAACAGCTTTAGTTAACGAAGATATTCCACCTGGCTATCGAACATCAAACCAAGGAGAGCGTATTGATAAGCGGTTAATAGGAAACAATTATGTGAGTTATCGATATGAAAAGGCAGAACCCAAGGTTGATATATTTGCTAATTCGCGTATAATAAATCGCTTTAATTGGCCAGCGAATCAACTCCCTAATATAAAATTTGAAGGGGAACCAGAAATAAATGATCAACATAATCAAGAGGATGATACTAGTTGGTGTTGTAAAATTTCATAGAAATGTTTATGTTATAATGGATGGCAGAAAATATACCAAGTTCACTTTAATTTGCAAATTCCGCAAGGGCTGTATAAATAGTAGGAGAAATGTAAATGCATGATAAAATTGAAATAGTCTGTTTAGAAAAAAATAAACAAAATAACCCTTATTTTATTTCTAAGATATTACTTATAAAAGAGAAGGGTATGCATTATGCTAAATTTCAGTTTAAGGATAAATTACACACTGATGATTTTTTAGAAAGTTTGCGGACGTTGCTCAGAGTGAATTTGGCAGAAAAGACCAATCAGGGTATTTTAATCGTTAATCAAAAAGAAATTGAAAATACTATTGTAATTAAGGGGAATATTTCAAACGCTATTAATTTGCTAATTCGCGAAGGATTATTAAGAGGTAAAGACAAGGATCTATTTGATAAGAATAATATAGATGAAAAAGAAATTCAAAGCTTTTTAGCCGCGAGCACAACCATTGATACCAATCTAAAAGAATATAGAACCAACATTTCTGTCGATCCTATTTTGGATAAACCAGAACAAATAAATCGATGTACTTTTTTATAAAAAATAAAAATGAGTTACTTTCCGGCTGTTAAACGACAATGACTTATTTTGTTGGGGAATAGCGCGTAAAAATCTAGGCGATTTGGAGTGGTACGAGAAATTTAAGAGCATGCATATGATGACGTTCCTTGAGCAGGTGTTACCAGCGTTCAAATGGCTCACGTGGTGGGGCTTTTGCCTTGGATTGGCAGAAAGTTTTCTCTACGGTGTTTATGCTGGGGTGGTATTCTGCCCCATCTACAATATCTTGCATCGCAGCCGGGACAGGGATGACCATGAATAAGTGATTGAGGTTGAGCATCCGTCATTCAAAGGATATTCGTCGCAAACGTAATGCATTCCCAATGACTGAAACCGAACTCAAACTCATCGCTGCAGCTCCAAAAATAGGATTTAGTAGTAATCCTGTCCAAGGATAAAGCACGCCAGCAGCAATAGGAATACAGGCAAAATTATAAACGAAAGCTAAAAATAAGTTTTGCCGAATATTGTGCATGACATTTTTGCTCAGTTGCCGGGCGCGAACAATACCCATGAGATCGCCTTTAACTAAAGTAATGCTCGCACTTTGCATTGCAATATCGACACCATTACCCATTGCAATACCAATATCTGCCTCTGCTAAAGCCGCTGCATCGTTAATTCCGTCCCCTGCCATAGAAACGATATTACCTTCTTGGCGTAACCGCTTCACAATTTCATTTTTTTGCTGCGGTAAAATTTCAGCTTCAATAGAATCAATACCCAGTTTTTTTGCAACTGCTTCTGCAGTGGTACGATTGTCACCTGTTAACATAATGATGCGAATGCCCTCTTCGCGTAATGCTTTGAGAGCTGCAGGGGTTGTGGTCTTAACGGGATCGGAAACACTGATCAAACCAACAATTTTATTTTCAACTACGACATACATGACTGTTGCACCTTTACGTCGAAGCTCTTCTGCTTTATCTGCAAATGAATCTGAAGGTAAGTTAAGTAGATCTAATAATTTTGCATTTCCTAATGCAACATTTTTTTGATCGATCATCCCTTTTATCCCTTTCCCCACTTCTGCCAGAAATTCGGTCGGATTTTCTAATTGAATATTTCGATCTTTTGCAGCTTGGACAATTGCACTAGCTAATGGATGTTCACTATTTTTTTCTAGACTTGCTGCAAAAAATAAAATTTCATTCTCAGTAAAATGCGATTCAGAAATTATTTCATTAACTGTTGGCTTACCTAATGTTAATGTTCCTGTTTTATCAATAACAAGTACATTCACTTTTTCAAAACGCTCCAAACTTTCGGCATTTTTAATTAAAATTCCCGCTTGTGCACCTCTTCCCATACCAACCATAATCGACATAGGCGTCGCCAAACCTAATGCACATGGACATGCAATGATTAATACTGAAATAGCAGAAATTAAGCCATACGTCATTGCTGGGATTGGACCTAAAAACGTCCAAGCAAAAAAAGTAATAATAGCAATAATTATTACAGCAGGCACAAAATAACTAGAAATCAAGTCTGCTAATCGTTGAATCGGCGCCCGCGAACGTTGCGCCTCCGCTACTTGCTGTACAATCTGGGCAAGCAACGTTTCATTTCCGACGTGTTCTGCGCGCATGAGAAAGCTACCCGCTAAATTAACTGTACCACCAATTACCTTTTCGCCTTTTTCTTTTTCAACAGAGATGGATTCACCCGTCACCATCGATTCGTCAATAGTACTGTGTCCTTCCGTAATTTCACCATCGACAGGTACTTTTTCACCGGGACGAACGCGAAGCAGATCATTTACTTGAACTTGTTCCAAAGAAATTTCTTTTTCTTCACCATTCTCTTCGACTTTCCAAGTCATTTTCGGTGCCAAATTTAGTAATGAACGTAATGCGCTGCTGGTTAGATCACGTCCACGCAATTCCAAAACCTGCCCCATTAAAACTAAAGCAGTAATAACTGCGGCTGCTTCAAAATAAAGATTGGCTTCCCCATTTGAGGAATGAAATACTGCCGGGAAAAGGTGAGGAAATAATAATGCAATTAAACTATAAACATAAGCAATCCCTATACCAAGGGCAATAAGCGTGAACATATTTAAACTATGCTGAATGATAGAGAGCCAGCCTCTTTTCAAAAGTGGCCACCCACACCAAAGAACGACTGGAGTTGCTAAAATAAATTGCAGCCAGGATGAAATTCGAGGGGAAATAAAAGCATCAACATAAGAACTTATACCTGGAATATGCATTCCCATTGTTAGCAATAAAAGTGGAATAGTTAAAAACACGCTGATCCAAAAACGGCGCGACATATCGATTAATTCATCATTAACCACAACTTCAGATAATATCGCTTTTGGTTCTAGTGCCATACCACAAATAGGACATGCTCCTGGACCCTTACGAATAATTTCCGGATGCATTGGACACGTGTAAAGAATATTACCAGTTGCAGATAATTTATGATCAGTTTGGTGTGGTCCGGCGTTGGAATGCTCGCAGCATGTTTTGGATTGGGAGTTTTTTGAATTTTTATGTGCTGCCATAGGGATCTCCTTATCGATTATGCACGCCTTTGATATCATTCAGATATTATATCTTTATAACCTACATAGCTTGATTTATCGGATTAAAAGAGGCCATTAGCTATATCTTACCGTTGACACATCCCATGAGGCATAACCCTATACAAGCAAGAACTGAAATTAAGATTTTCTTTTTCATAAAAAAGCAGAGATGATAGATGTGCTGGAAGTAAAACGCTGGACAGGCATGCGGCATGAATTTGATCGGTATTATTACATCAATCAGATACCGCTGCGCGATGGCGATAAAGCGTTGCAAGTGAATTGGTGTGAGCTCTTTACTACTGATGCCCATGGAAAAGTACTGTACCATAATGCTTTTGTAACAGACCGTATTATTAATCGAAATAATGTTGCAGCCGTTGTTCAAGATGGCAGAGCATGATGGAAAACGGAAAATGAAAATAACAACACTTTAAAAAGACAGGGTTACAATCTTGAGCACAACTTTGGACACGGAAAAAACAACCTCTCTAACATATTAGCAACGTTAAATTTAATTGCATTTCTATTTCACACTGTATTGGCCATGACCTGCGAAGCGTATCAAAAAATACGGAAGAAATTGGGAGCAAGAAAAAAATTCTTTGAACATATCCGCACACTACTTCACTACATTCTTTTTTCCAGTTGGGATAAGCTTATACGATTCATCATGGAAAGATTTAAATTACAGTTTGATACCTCTTAGTAAATAAAACATAGCGCACATATGATTTTTGTCTGTTTAAAAACAGGCTAGAATGCTTTTTACTCAAAATTTAGCTATTGCTATTTGACCCTTTCATCCGCTGCATAAAAAGCACATGGCGACCTTCCCTATAGAAAAAGCACTGGGGAGAGGTATAGAATGACTCATTTATGATGAACATTTCATGATTGGAAAGCATTAAGGGATGTGTGTACGATCTAAATTAGGCATATTTAATAGGGCCTTATCTCAAAATTAGAATTGCTGAGGTATTCCTGTTACTTATATTATGATACAAAAATATTTACTAGGATGGTAGAAAATGATTCAAATCATTCCCAATTGGCATCCCATTTTTGTTCACTTCATCGTGGGCTTATTCAGTACTGGATTTGTTTTTTCGCTTTTGGCTTATTTTGTACAAATAAGTCATTGGCGATTCCGATTAGCGGCTGAAATTGAAATCGTCAGTCGCTGGTGTTTATGGCTAGCCGCATTGCTTGTCATCCCCACTGTCTTAGCCGGTCTTTATGCCTACTATACCGTTAAACACGATGACATTTCTCATATAGTCATGAGAACCCATCGAAACTTTGCATTAACGACCGGGGCATTTATTTTACTGATTGGTTTTTGGTCATTGTGGCGATACCTTAAACAAAAACAGTTAACACGGACTTTCATTCTGGCACTGCTTGTTACACAAGGTTTATTATTGACCACAGCCTGGTACGGTGCCGAACTGGTCTATCGCCACGGTATCGGTGTTATGTCAATGCCAAAACCGGAAGATATGGAGCACCATCACCATCATTAATCTTTAAGGGAAGCGTTACATGCGTAAGAGATATTTTCAAGGACACATAAAATTAATACTGGCTTTGTTTCTAATAGCGGTATTTCCAGTCAGTTTATTCGCTCAATCTGATCATCACATGGACCACATGATGATGTCTACACCTGCAAGCACTACCCCATCATCCATGCAAAAGCCTCAACCAAAAATTCAAAAATCAAAATCCATGAAAATAAAAAAATCGATGGCAATGCATCGAGGCTCTCAACGCATCGTGGATTTATATGTGGGTTACAAAATGGTGAATTTCGCTGGCCGATGGCGTCGAGCGATTGCAGTGAATGATCAAATTCCTGCACCGACTTTGCATTTTAAAGAAGGCGAATTATCCTCGAACAAAATAAACGTTATCGCATTATTTTTACCAACAATTCCATGATGCGGCATCCTATGCATATTCATCAACACTGGTTTATTTTACGCAATGGTCATGGTGAATATGATCCATTATTGCATACCATTGAAGTGCCACCGGGAGCTACTGCAGTTGCGGATGTTGATTCGGATGCCAGTGGTAATGCCTTTTTCCATTGTCATCATCTTTTTCACATGGTGGCTGGCATGTCTCGAGTGTTTCAATACTCAAGCATCATTCAAATAGTAAATGGTGAGATGCAACCTCAAAAGTATGTGGCCAATACAGGCTATTACAATCGTCCCATTATTCGAGAAGATGAAGTAATGCCCATTGATCCTCATTTAGTAGAACATCCGCATGGCCATCATGCTGGTTTTTATTTTGCAAATTTTTTAGATATCGGTGCAGATCCTTTTAATAATGCTCAACGTTTAACTTTTAAAGGTTTATACGGTTTGGATTACCATAAATTGGAATTATTTATCAACGATGCCGAAATGAAAAAAGGCAGCGTTGAAAATTTTGATATGGATATTTTCTACTGGCATCCCATCAGTCAATTTTGGGCCATTAAAGGTGGTGCAAATCTTTATTATCGGCCTCCCTTTGAATGCAATGAGAAGGAACAGAGTAATAGTAACCATGAACAACAAAACAATAATTCATGTAGATTAGCACAACACTCAAAAACGTATTGGCAGCCCGGCATTGGCCTTGAAGGATTATTACCTTATTTTATCGCGACCGATATCCGCACTTATTACCATAGTGGTAGTGCCAAATTTGATATCGAATTATCGCGCGATACTCAAATCACCAATAATTTCTTCATACGAGCAGGCGTGCGCAGCATTTTAGCGACAAAAACAGTTTTCAATGATGAAATAGGTAGCGGCCTGAATCAAATGCGCTATATCATCCGACCCTATTATCGCCTTGCACCCGGTTGGGCATTATTCGCTGAATACGAACATGAAGATGCCTATGGAGCGTTTAAAAATATTCGACGTGCAGAAGGAGAATCACCGAGCGAAAACACCATCACGTTTGGAATTACGCTCTTGTTTTAAAATGAACATGAACAAAATTATGAGGCCTTTTAAAAATTATCAATATACCGAAGGAAATTCTCAGTAGTCAAAATACATTGACCTTTGGTGTATCTTTAATTTTTCAGTCATTTTGGTTATGTGAGTTAACGGCATACCTCTCCTTTTTTTTCATCATAAAGTTTAGCGACACGACGATAAGAACTTGCTGTCACAGCATTTTTGCCTTTCGGACGTTGGACAATTTTTGCATGCGGATGGCAGACGAGAAATAGCTATAATAGGGCCCAATCCTAACACAAAACACGAAGTCGTGATAGCGACTTTGACGCTAATGCGAATTGACCCATCTTTGCTCAGCAAATTTGACCCATTAGTCATCACTTTTTTAAAGGACGTTACCCTAAATTGCCCCACTTCTGCTAACTAAAAACACGTCAGTTCGACAAATCTAAGCAGCTATTGCTAAATTTTTGATCAATTTCAAAGAGGGTTTCCTCGGTTGCATGCAATATGCAGCTAAGCCAGCGATATTGACCATACAGTTAATCGGGCTTCGATGACGTGAATGTTCAATTTGACTGATATTTTTTAGTTGGTCAATAACAGTTTCAACAATTACTCGTTTTCTTAGTAAGAGTTTATCAATCATTGGCATGAGTTTATTTTTCATATTTTTCCGAATACGAGTAATTAATTGCAATCCACGTTGATAAAGTAGATCGAATAATTCAGCAGAAATATAGCCTTTATCACCGATTAGTTTTCCAGTTAATCCTTGTGTTAGATCATCAACAACTTTTCTATCATCAGTTGTTGCTTGAGTCATTTTAAATGCAATTATCTCACCTACATCATTAATCAATAAATGCAATTTGAACCCATAATACCAGCCCATTGTAGACTTTGATTTTTTCGCAAGGCATTTAAAAACTCGGTTTGAGCTAGCACGTTTGTGGTGACATGCTGATAAAACAGTAGAGTCAATAAAATAAATACCGCTCATTGATTTACTTTGAAAATGAATGAATAAACATATTAATACTAATACGGAAGGCATTAATTCTACAAATCGATTATAACTGACTAAAGTAGGAAATTCTTTATGAAGGTAAATCATAACATACTTGGTATAATAAGTTTTAAAATCACGAAAATGGCTTTGATGAAAATGAATGATTATTGTCATTATTTCTGCAAAACTTAATTTACTGCTCCTTTTTTCAATACCTTAAGCTTAATATCTTTCGTCGAACTCACGTTAAAAAGGGCCTACCAATGCTAAACAAAAATGACTCTGGTTTAAAGATGCTTGCCAAATGGGATGCTAGTTGAGAGTATGAAAATACCTTTTGCGAAAGTAATCTAGTAAACTTCAGTAAACTCTCATGAACAAAAAATACTATTTTTTTCAAAATGTTATATAATTTTCTTGGTTTAACATTTTATACCTTGTATCATAGTGGTACATTCACCTTGCACTTCTTCATTGCGCTATGCCCATCTAGCGCCTGAGCATAAAGCGCAAGCAGTTGAACGTATATTGATAAAAACCACAAAAGAGCAAGGTAATGGTAATTTATCTCGATGAATCCGGTGATTTGGGATTTGACTGGTCAAAAAGTAAAACTTCTAGCTATTTCGTAATAGCAGTTTTGGTCTGTAATGATGGGCAAACAGCTGAAGCGATTAAAAGAGCGACTAGAAGAACTCTTAAAAATAAATTGAATCATAATAAAAAATGTACAAGAACTGTATATGAGTTAAAGGGATCAACAACTTCTTTATCAATAAAAGACTATTTCTTTAGACAAATGCCGATTGACGGTTGGCAGATTTATTCAGTGACGTTAAATAAAGAGAGGGTCGCCAATTATTTAACAACTAATTCTGGAAAAATTCGATTATATAACTTTCTGGCACATTTTTTAATAGAAAAAATCAATTTTCCAAAGGTCCTGCCATCTGTGAATCTAGTGGTAGATCGCTGTAAAAGCCCTGAGGAGATAATAGGTTTTAATTTTTATATTCAGAATCAATTGCAAGCCTTTCTTTCATTAGATACTAGCGTGAGTTTATCACGACACTAGTCAAAAATACCCATAATGTTTTGTTTTAAAAGGATTTTTTTCGAAATTAAGTGTATACAACAAGTCCATCTATTTGGGGTCGCTTCTGATGGAAATCGATCAGGTTTAGAGCTTCCATAAGCTGATTTTCGTCACTTGTCATTTCTTCTAATTTATAAATTGCTTTAGATCGTCCTTTGGATTTTATGCCTTCCAGTACTGTACCCAATCTAACATTATTCAGTGTATCCAGTAGCGTGTCTAATGTTCCCCTAAACTCAGCTTGTAGTCTTGCCTGTCGCCACAAAAGAGTAGATTCTAAATAACCGATAATGCAAATAAAGTAATGAGTAACAATTTTTTGATCAGTCCAATGAAATTGTGGCTTGAATGTCAGGTGATAAGGGTTCTTCATATTTTTAAATGCTGATTCAACTTCTGCTTGTCCTTCATAGGCTTTAATAATTTTCTCGCTGTTCCACGCATGACGATCTGTCATGAGAATTCTCAAGCCGCATCGTTCTTCAATTTCTCGAAGCTTATTTTGATTAATAACAAAATCGAGATGATATCGTCTATTATAAATCCTTGTTAGGAATGCAGTTAAAATAATCTCTAAAGAAAAGTTATTTGAAGAACGTGCTAAACTAAAAAAATAAATCCAAGTGCTTTCTAAAATTTCATCTTCGCTCTTTAATGTCCATTGAATTAATTGATGCACATGCTGTCCTTTTAACATATTAATAATTTTTGCTTCTAACGCTGATCTCTCATAACTTTTTCTTTTCGAATTAAGCGCTATTTGCAGGTTTTTTAATTTTGTTTCTTTCTTCTCTAATGTTTGTTGAATACCACGAATTTGACCTATTTTTAATTTCTCTGAAATATATACCACAATGGTTCTCTCTTCATCCCAAATAACACGCTTATCTCTATATGTTTTCTGTTCATTTGAAATAAAATATTTTAACGAATCATCCACAAGTGATTGATGATGGTGAGGCGTTAATGCACCAACATAATGAAGTTGAGCTGCTTTAACTAATGCCATATTTTTTTTAGAATTATTCCCACGGTCAAAAACTATGGTATGCTCATTCTGTTGTAACTTCAATTGATCCATTCTATTTTTAAGTTTACTAACAATACTGTTAAAAACTTTACTATCATTCATGTTCCCTTTATACGTCAGATGAAATAGAGGGATCTTATCTTGTTGTGTTACTGCTAAAGCTAAACCAACTTGCCTTAGGTCTGTGCGTTTTTGCTTGTTTTTTCCGCGTTGAGCGATAGTGCAGCGATCATTTGTTGTATTAATGTAAGTAAAAAAATTTGTTGTATCGTAAAATAAATTTTCTTGTTCCAATTGATACAAATCAAATACCTTTTTTAGTAGCTCTTCTTCTATTTTTTCAATAGCGTCAACTGGAATGGCATCCATCATGTCCCAAAAATGTTGGCTGTCCAATTTAGTTAAGCTGCATTTGAGTAAATATTCTAAGCTGGTTGTTTTAGCCCAACTCCGCCAGCCACGCTTACTTGTCGGCATACAGGCTCGTCCAATAGCCGCTAATAAAAGTGTGGCTCCCGCTGTTAAATGATTACGAATCGGCTTGTTAGATAAGTGATTTCTGGCATTATACACATGCTGGTTAATGATTTCACAAATGTTTAATTTATTTGCGATATCAAGCATTGCAGCAACGGCTCCATGCGAATAGGATTTAAGGCGCAGGTCTTCTGTTAAGCCTTGCAAACGTTTTAACAAATCGTCTGCCTTACCAAGATAAGCTAGTACTATAGGTCTTGGTTTGCCATTGATTCGCTTGGATTCAACGATATACCAATATTTATGCCCACCGCTTTTTCTGACCTGTATTGTCGCCAAAACTGATCCTTGTTGTATACATTTTTAGTAAACTCAATATAGTATCCTATTTTATGCAATAAATTTCAAATAAAATTAAATTATTTTGTTGTATACAAATAAAAACAAAGTAACTGATTGATTGCACTGATAAAATTAGTCGATTAACCACTGGCGCGTGATAAACTCACGCTAGATTATATATAAGCCATGAGACGTCACATGAAAATTATGGATTACAAGCAATTGACTTATTTTGTTGGGGAATAGCGCGTAAAAATCTAGGCGATTTGGAGTGGTACGAGAAATTTAAAGATAAAATTGAATATGAAACGACTTATTTAGAGTAAAAGCAAAAAAAGATGGCCCCTTTAACACCTCTTTCCTAAGGCTCATATCCAACCGATGGAAGGAAGCACCAAAGGCATGTTAAAGGATTTACCCATCTACTAAATAATATAGAATTTAATACTTCACTTGTCAATCTACTTTCTACCTATTAATTATACTACAAAAAGGGTGGTCCTTGGAATGCGCTAAATCATTCTCAGAATGTTGGAAGGATTTTTTAGTATTGTAACTTCTCAATAAGTTGGGGCAAAGGTATAAAGATAGTATAATTAAATTGATAAATTAAGCATCATGAAGAAAAGGATTGATATACTCCAGATACCTCTAATGGAACAGACGCCAAATGAAAAAACGTTGCTGGATGCCCTTGAAGGTAACTCCATAACTTAGGAGATTTATTTATGGAGGAGAGGAGCTGTTGCTTGAATAATTTGCGTTGGAAGCCAGGGAATTTGGAATTTTTTACTATGTCTATCTAACAAATAACTCCAAAAATTTATTTTCAATTTTCTACAGGTCTTTTTTAAGCTAGCAAATGTATCTCTAGATCGCCTGCCTTCATCACTTCTAGTTCCACCACTAATTTTTCGCTTTTTCACATATTCTCTAATATCTCTCTCGCTTAAATTATTATGTATAGGGAGCTCAGGGTGCTCAAGAACTAATAGAAGCTCTCCTTTATTCTTTTTCAATCGTTTTATCACATTATTCAACAACTGATAGCTTGTTGGGGTAGAACACATGACATCAAATTTCTTTTCTATATCTGTTTTTAACGCTTCATTTGGTGCTAGCTTATAAGCTTTTAGCAGAGCATATATTTCCCAAAATAAAGAACGGATATGTTGTATATCTTTTGCATGTCCATTATGTAGTGGAACTAATTCATTAATCTTACGTTCTGCATGTATCCAACATAAAGCATGCTCAAATACATTAAATTGACCTGCATCATCACTTATGATTTTTATACTAAAACCTCGTGATAATATACTTCCAATCAACGCACCTTCTGTTGCAATTTGACAATGACGAGGGTTCTTGATTCCTAGAGAATTTAAATGATTTTCCCAATCATTTGACGTCATTAAATTAGCTGAATTACTACGCAATAAATCTAATGGACCCTTCGGTAACTTATGCTTTTCCATGTAATCGAAAGCGTATGAATTAAGCGTATATTCTTTATGTCCCATCAATAACAATTCAAGAAAATTAATACGACTTTTACTGCCCGTGCTTGCAAACCAAGCAAATAATTCATTTCCAATATGAGTACAATAACCATTTTTTCCTTGATGCCGTGCGCCTGTGTCATCTACATGTATGTATCCACAAGATGCGATACCTGCTGGCAAGATCTCGGTCTTTTCTTGGTGAAATGCTTCTTTATTCTCAGTAAGCAATCGATTTAATTCCCCTGTCGATATATCTACGTCATAATCTCGAAGTTGTTCTAATAACAACGGTTGAGTAACATGCTGATGATGATATTGATAGTCAATAAAGCTACGTAATGTTGAACCAAAATGATACCCAACTATATCAGCAGGTAATGAAGCAACACGATAACTTCCATCAGGAAGTTGCCATCTCTCTAATTGATATCGCGTATTCTTTGTTTGTATAACTAAATCCTGCACAATGTAATATTGATAGCCTTTAAATCTTGAGCCTTTAGGAATATCGTTTGCTGAAATAATTTTTTCTTCATGAATCCTGAGGGTTGCATTTTTATTTCTTTTCTGGGAGCCAGCGCGTTTCTTTAGGTTGGGGTTTCTTTCCTTTTCATTTTTATCCATTTTGCTCGGTTTAATACGTGGTTTAGCTTTATGAGCTTTTAGGCGTTTAATTTCATCCTTTAAGACTTCTATCTCTTTTGCCATATCATTAATTATTCCTTGCAGGCGATCAATGACATCCAGCAACTTTTTTTCATTTGGCGTCTGTTCCATTAGAGATATCTGAGGTATATCAATCCTTTTCTTCATGATGCTTAATTTATCAGCTTAATCAAATAATTTCTATACTTTTGCCCGAACTTATTGAGAAGTTACTTAGTATTTAGTTAAGCTATTGATTATATTGGCGCCCCGAGCAGGATTCGAACCTGCGACCTATCCCTTAGGAGGGGATTGCGCTATCCATCTGTGCCATCGGGGCAATTTTGAAGATTATAGCGAACTCTCAAGAGGGTTCAAAGTCAATAAGCTGGTGACTCTTCTCTTGAGTTTAACACAAACACTTGAACTCAAGAGGATACCTCCCTACAATTCGTCCTATCCTAGTCTGTTTTTAGTTAAAAATCATGGGGAAATTTTGTATAGATGCGTCTAAATTCTATAAAGCTTGCAGGCTTTAAATCTTTCGTTGATCCTACCCAAATGCTATTTCAAAGTAATCTAACTGCTATTGTTGGACCCAATGGCTGTGGTAAATCGAATATTGTAGATGCTATTCATTGTGTATTGGGAAGTAGTTCCAAGCGCTTGCGAGCAGAGATGATGGCGAATGTCATTTTCAATGGAACCAGCAAGCGTAAGCCTGTGGGACAAGCCTCTGTTGAGCTTATCTTTGATAACAGTGATTCAAGAATTGCAGGAGAATACATTAACTATCCAGAGATAGCTTTTCGTCGAGAGTTAACGAGTGATGGCCAGTCATATTACTTCATAAATGGAACCGCTTGTCGAAAGAAGGATGTTACAGATATTTTTTTGGGCACAGGCCTTGAATATGCCATTATTGATCAAGGTATGATTGCAAAGCTGGTTGAAGCCAAACCTGAAGAGCTTCGCGCCTATGTAGAGGAGGCAGCAGGAATCTCTAGATATAAAGAACGGCGACGAGAAACTGAAAATCGCATTAAGCATACTCGAGAAAATTTGGAACGGCTCAATGATATTCGTGAGGAACATTCTAAGCAGCTTATTCATCTTCAAAAACAAGCCAATGCGGCAGAACGCTTTAAGGTGTTGAAAGCCGAGCAGCGTTTGCTCCGTGCACAACTTCAAGCCCTCCTATGGAAAGATATCTATGAACAAATAGTGGAGGTTGAAAATAAAACCAGGTCTCAGGAAATTTTGCTTGAAGCAAAGCATGCAGAACTTACCTCCATACAAAAAAAAATTGAATTTAATCGGTCTGCTCGAGCCGAGCAAAATGACAATGTCAATGAAATACAAAATGATTACTATAAAACTGGCGTCGAAATCAATAGTCTTGAGCAACGTGTTAAGCATTCAAAAGAACGTCTCCAACAACTTGAAAAAGACCGGAAAGAACTTGTAAGCACTATTGTTGAACTTAATCAGCAGCTTGACGAAGATCAGCAACAAACAGATGAGGTAATTCGGGATATTCAAATACTTGAGTCCTCTTTTGCTGACTCTAAACAACAGGCGATTGAAGAGCAAGAGGAGCTCAAAATTGCTGAGAAAAATATGCTCAGCTGGCAAGAGCAATGGGATGAGTTTAACGAAAATTCTGCACAAGCCACTAAGGAGGTTGAATTAGAAAAAACTAGAATACTGCATTTAGAACAAAAACAGCAAACGTTACTACAACGTATAGCTCGTGTTCGTGATGAACAGGCCAAACAGTGTAATGAAGAATTGCTTGCCAATATTTTAGAGTTAAGTGCACAGCAAGCAGATTGCCAGCAAGAAATAGAACTATTACAGGAACGCATATCCAGTTTGCAAGATGATATACAGATAATAAAAATACGTAATCAGGAAGCTGGTCAAAAATTAGGCGAACTGAATAAAGAGCTTCGAGATCTTCAAGCACGTTATGCTTCAATGGAAGCTTTACAACAAATCGCCCTTGGCAAAAGTAATACTAAGCGAAATAACTGGTTGCAACAAAATAAATTATCTCACCATACGTGTCTTGCTGAAGGTCTAGATGTAGAAATAGGTTGGGAGCTCGCTATTGAAACTGCTCTGGCATCGTATCTTGATGCGGTTTGCGTTGAAGAGTTTAGCTGCTTGCAAGAGGCCATCTCCAGTTTACAAGAAGCGGATATTTCTTTTTTTAATACAAAGACAACCAACACCGTAAAAAATGCCAACAAATTAACCTCCCTTAGCGAAAAAGTTACTTCAAATTGGCCGGTAGCAAGTCTTTTACAATCTATTTATATAGCAGATAGTTTTGGAGAAGCGCTTGCCTGCCTTCAATTTTTAGAGCCTAATGAGTCTATAATCACTCAAGATGGCGTTTGGCTGGGTCATTCTTGGCTGAAAATATCACGCACTACTCATCAAACGACAGGGGTTATTCAAAGAGAACATGGTATTAAAGAACTGCAACATTCCATCTCTCAACATCAAACCACTCTTGCTAAATTAGAGACCTTTTACCAGGAAGAACAGGACAAGTTAAACATCAATATGGAAGAACGTGAGCTTCTCCAACACGAGCTTCAACTATTGAAATCTAAAAACAGTGATCTTCTTGCACAGATTAAAGCTAAAAAAAACTATTCAGAACAGCTAAAGCAAAAACAAATTTCACTCAACCAAGAAATGAGAGAAAATGACCAACTGCTTGAGGAAGTGGAGCATACCTTAACCAAGGCCAAGGCTAATCTTGTTTCAATAAGCCAGCAAGCTGAAGATATTGCGCATTGCCGTAAGGAGCGTATTATTGAGAGAGATCTCTTAAAAGCTAAGTTAGAACAAATTCGGCAAAGAGCAATTACCTGTCAACAGAAAGCAGATGAGAATAAAATTCGTTTAGAATCCAAACGAGATCAATATCATTTCCTTACTCAAAACATATCTCGCTTAGTTCGTCAAATTGATTCTATTAAAGAACGGCATGATAACAATATAAAATTACTAAGCGAAATTAATGACCCTTTACCAGAACTCACCTCTGAGTTGCAACAGACCTTAGGGAAAAGAATTGTTATTGAAGAGGAGTTGCGAAAATCCAAACAACATTTTCAAGAAATTGAAAGTAAGCTAAATGAGCTTGAAAAACAACGCCAGCAAATTGAACAAATAGCTCAAGATAGTCGTGATCAACTGGAATCAATGCGTCTTAATTGCCAAGGTTTAAAAGTCCGTAATGAATCTCATACCGAAAATATTCAACAAGCAGGGTTTTCACTGGAGATAATATTACAAGAGATACCAGGATTGGCAAATCCCTCAAATTGGGAAGAAAAACTCATAAAAATAGAAAATCGTATTACTCGTCTAGGACCAATCAACCTTGCTGCTATTGATGAATACGCTGATCTTTTAAAGCGTAAGGAATATCTTGATAATCAGTACAATGATCTCATTGAAGCGTTAGATACCTTAGAGAATGCGATTCGAAAAATTGATAAAGAAACTCGCCTTCGATTTAAAGAAACTTACAATAAACTCGATGACTTATTTAGGGCTTTGTTTGCTCAGATTTTTGATGGTGGCGAAGCCTATCTGGAATTAACTAGCGATGATTTATTAGAGACAGGGGTCACAGTTAAGGCCCAACCACCTGGGAAAAGAAATTCCACCATCCATCTTTTATCGGGAGGGGAAAAAGCATTGACTGCTATAGCATTAGTGTTTGCCATTTTTAATTTAAATCCAGCGCCTTTTTGTGTTTTGGATGAAGTTGATGCTCCTCTCGATGATGTAAATGTAGGACGATTCTGTAATTTAGTTAAAAAAATGTCTGAAAAGGTTCAGTTTATTTTTATTAGTCATAACAAAATATCGATTGAAATGGCTGAACAGCTTGCGGGCATCACCATGCATGAGCCTGGTGTTTCAAGGCTTGTTTCTGTTGATATAAATCAAGCTATCAGTATGGCGACAAGTTAAGGAACGTGACTGATTAAAAGCCATTTTTATTGCTTTCGGTCATTGATAATCTTTTTAATAGGTGAGCTTAGGTGTCAATTCTAGTTCTTATTACGATTTTATCTGTCATCTGTTTGCTGACATATTTTATTAGTGCCAGGCAAAAGAAGTTATTGCGTCAATTAACAAATAAGCAGGAACCTCGCTTTGATGTCATTCATCATCAAGCGCCTCCTCCTTCCATTGACTACCAATCAAAAGAGGAGGAAGGAGAAAATTTTGATCATATGGAAACAAGTTTTGACCCAATATTCCAACCTAAAGCCACGTGCAAAAAAAATACTACTGACAAACCAGTCCCTAAGAAGACTTCATCTGCGGAAGAAATCATTTACTTGATGTTAATTGCAAAACCCAACAAGCCTTATTGTGGCTATGAGCTATTACAATCCTTATTAGCAACGGGCTTGCGCTTTGGTGCCATGGATATTTTCCATCGTCATGAAGATGTTAACGGGAAAGGAAAAATACTATTTAGCGTTGCTAGCGCATCTGAACCAGGTACTTTTGAAATTAACAAGATGGGAGCCTTTTCGGGGAAAGGATTGACGATGTTTTTACGTCTATCGAGCAACAAAGACCTTATGCAAGCATTTGATACTATGCTAGAGACAGCCAAACAGCTCATTGAAGACTTAAATGGTGATATAATGGATGATGAACGTAATATTTTATCACCCGAAAAAATTGAAAAAATTCGCGATAAAATAGTTAATTTTGAACAGAAGCAACTTATTGGAGATCTATTTGACCAGTAACAAGCTATTTGAGGAGATTGTAAAAGAAATTGAGGAACTACGTAGACAAATAAATGAACATAATTATCATTATTACATCTTAGATGCTCCCATCGTTTCAGATGCACAATATGATGCTATTTTTAAAAAGCTACAAGCTTTAGAACGGCAACATCCCGAACTAGTTACACCTGATTCACCTACTCAGCGCGTTGGCCACTTACCTGCAAGTACCTTTGTCCCTGTTAAACACGCAATCCCCATGCTTTCACTCAACAACGCCTTTAGCGATGAGGATCTCTATGCGTTTGATCAGCGCATTCGTCAAAAATTAATGGTTGAAGAACCCATTGAGTATTGTTGCGAAATCAAATTAGATGGCGTTGCAGTAAATCTGCTCTATGAAAAGGGGGTGCTTACACGAGGATCGACTCGTGGTGATGGGGAAACAGGCGAGGATATCACTCAAAATATACGGACATTACCCGCCATCCCATTGCAACTTCGAGGAAATTGGTATCCAGAACTCCTGGAAGTAAGAGGAGAAGTTTATCTTCCTAAGCAGGAATTTGAAAAATTAAATGAAAAAGCTAGGGAAAAAGGATATAAAATTTTTGTGAATCCACGTAATGCAGCTTCTGGAAGCTTAAGGCAACTTGATCCAAATATTACAGCAGAGCGTTCGCTTAATATTTATTGTTTTGCTCTTGGAATGACTTCCAAGAATCTCATGCTAAATCGCCATAGCGACGTCCTTCTTCAACTTCGTGAGTGGGGATTTCGGGTTAGTCCTGAATTCCAAATTGTCAATGGAATTGAAAACTGTTTAAGTTATCATCATAAAATAAATGATAAGCGTAATGCTCTACCCTATGAAATAGATGGGGTAGTTTACAAGGTCAATAATTTAGCTTATCAAAAACAATTAGGTTTTGTCTCAAGAGCCCCCAGATGGGCTGTCGCACACAAGTTTCCCGCTCAAGAGGAATTAACCGAAGTTATTTCAATAAAATTTCAGGTTGGTCGCACAGGAATTCTGACGCCTGTTGCCAGATTAAAACCTATCTTTGTAGGAGGTGCTACTGTTAGTAATGCTACCTTACATAACTTAGATGAAGCGCATAGAAAAGATGTACGCGAGGGTGATACTGCTATTATTAGAAGAGCAGGGGATGTCATTCCTGAAGTAGTTGGTATTGTTGTTGATAAAAGGCCAACTGGTACTATACCTATTTCGTTACCTACAACCTGTCCTGTCTGCGGTTCTGAGGTCATTAAACCAGAAGGAGAAGCCGCTGCAAGGTGCACAGGCGGGCTTTTTTGTCATGCACAAAGAAAATATTCCATATTACATTTTGCTTCTCGTCGTGCGATGGATATTGGCGGTTTAGGCGAGAAAATAGTCGACCAGCTATTGGGGAGTGGGTTAATTACCAACATTGTGGGGCTTTATCGTCTCGATGTAGATTCTGTATCTTCCTTAGACAGAATGGGCAAGAAGTCAGCTGAAAATTTAATTCGCTCTATTCAAACAAGTAAGCAAACCACTTTGGCTAAATTTTTATATGCGCTAGGCATCAGGGAAGTTGGTGAGGCTACAGCTTCTACCTTAGCCAACCATTTTCAGTCTTTAGATAAGATCATGGAAGCAAATGAGGAAACATTACAGCAAGTGTCAGATATTGGACCCATTGTAGCTGCTCATATTGCCAGTTTTTTTAGGCAGCCTTGTAATCGAGAAATCATTAATGAACTGCAAATTTTAGGCGTTTATTGGGATGGAACTAGAGAGTATAGGGATCAATCTTTAGCGCAATTGACGTTTGTCATTACCGGTTCATTAAAGAGCCTATCAAGGGTTGAGGCTAAGCAAGCGCTGCAATCTCTAGGAGCAAAAGTAGCTAACAGTGTATCTTCTAAGACTTCTTATGTTGTTGTTGGCGACGATCCTGGCTCCAAATTTAATAAGGCACAACTATTGGATATCCCCATACTGGATGAACAAGCTTTTCTAAATTTACTAAAAAAATATAACCAATGAGCCATTTTAATCCTTTGTTGATTGTTCTATTTCCTTTAAAATCTTTGCAGATTCATCAACTCCAAGATAGCCCTCTTTTTCAGCTTCTTTTGCCATAAATCCCCAATAAAAATCCTCATACTTAGACAATTTTTCATAATAATCAAATGATATGAGTACAGATGTTGGCCTGCCAAATTTTTCTACTATTACTGGCTCAGTAATAGATGCATCAATATATTTGCCTAGCTTATTCTTCAGGCTAGTAGCATTAGTTCTCATCTTGCACCTCGTGCCTTATTTATGGGAAGATTTAAGTAGCACATAAACTGCACCATTTCCGCCATGCTGAGGAATTGCAGTGCAAAATCCTAACACTTTATCTATCTGTCGAAGCCAGTTATTAACTTTATTTTTTAATATAGGTTTGTCCACATCTCCTTTGCCATGAATAATAATAACGCACTTTTTATTATCTCTATAACATAGTTGTATGAAACGAGTAAGCGCATCTCGTGCAGATTCGGAGCTATAGCCATGGAGATCTAACGTTGCTGTAATCGGAATTTTGCCTCTTTTTAATTTTTGAATTAGTTTAGAAGGTAAACCAGGGCGAGTAAAAAATAATTTATCTTTTGAGGATACGGTATTTTCAGTCTGATGATCTGACAATTGAAAATCTTGAATATCTTCTTCTTGTAAATGGCGCTTAACAGGCGTTTTCGGCTTCTTCCTTAAAAAAATTTTGTCATGTTTTAGCGGCTTGACATGCTTAATTGCTTGACGGAAGATCAGAATCTCTTCATCAGAAATCTGTTCGCTTTTGATCTTTTTATCCATCAATTCAAACCTCAAGGCAAGCACTAAAGCTTAGGAGTAACTGCCGTCCTCTCTCGCAATGACACTGCCATTAACTCTTCGCCGTCGTCCCGCGACTTGTTCGCGGGATCCAGGAGAGAGGCACTTCCCTAGATTCCGTGATCAAACCATCACTGGACGACAGATTGCTTAACTTAATAGCAGTGTCTCGCAATGACAGCACAGGTGTGCAAATTGTTCCTTAGGGAACTATTTTTGAAATGCTAATTTAAATATTATATGCTTATTTTTTATGTTGGAAGGATATATATGAATCTAGATAGTCGAAATCTAGCTCAAGTCAGCCAAGAGTTATTAACCATTAGAGATTATATACGTTGGGCTTTTAGCCAGTTTAATGCAGCTAACTTATGCTATGGCCATGGAACGGACAATGCTTGGGATGAGGCAGTTTACCTTATCTTGTCAGCATTGCATTTGCCCCCTGATAGTTCACCAGATTTAATGAACTCTGCCCTAACTAGAGCTGAAAGGTGCTCTCTTTGTGAACTTATCTTAAGAAGAATTAATGAAAGAATTCCTGCAGCCTACCTTACAAAAGAAGCTTGGTTTGCGGGTCTTCCTTTTTATGTTGATGATCGAGTAATTATCCCAAGATCTCCTATCGCAGAACTTATAGAGAATGGATTTTCTCCGTGGCTTGATGATAAAAATGTACTTCATATTTTAGACTTATGTACTGGAAGTGGTTGCATAGCCATCGCCTGTGCTTTTGCATTCCCAGGAAGTGAAGTAGATGCTATGGATATTTCGCAAGAAGCATTGGACGTTGCCAAAATCAATGTGGAGAAACACTGTTTGCAGCAGAGAGTTAGTCTTATTAAATCTAATCTTTTTGAAAAAATTACCAAACAATATGATCTCATTGTCAGTAATCCTCCCTATGTATCGGCTCCTGAATATGTGTCGTTACCAAAAGAATATGCCCATGAGCCAGAAATCGCTTTAAAAGCAAACGAGGATGGCCTAGAAGTTGCTATCGAAATTATATACAAAGCAGCTCAACACCTAACAACGAATGGAATTTTAGTTGTTGAAGTCGGTAAGTCACAGGAAATACTCCAAGAAAAATTTCCCGAGATACCTTTTTTATGGCTCGAATTTAGGCGTGGGGGAGAAGGAGTCCTATTGCTTACTGCAGAGCAATTAAAAAAATATCAACAGTTCTTTAACAGGAGCTGAAATTATGTCTGGAAGCACTTTTGGAAAGCTATTTACTGTAACCTCATTTGGAGAAAGTCATGGGGTTGCATTAGGGTGTATTGTTGATGGCTGCCCGCCCGATTTAGAGCTATCAGAAGAATATATTCAAATTGAACTTGATCGTAGAAGGCCAGGCTCCTCTCGCTATACAACCCAGCGCCAGGAACCAGACAAAGTAAAAATCTTATCTGGCATTTTTGAAGGAAAGACTACGGGAACTCCCATTGGGTTATTAATTGAAAACAAAGATGTCAAGTCAAAGGATTATGCCAATTTGAAAGATATTTTTAGACCCGGGCATGCTGATTATACCTATTACCATAAATATGGGATCAGAGATTATCGCGGTGGTGGGCGCGCTTCTGCCAGAGAGACGGCAATGCGAGTGGCGGCTGGAGCGATTGCTAAGAAATTTTTGCGGGAATTTGGTATAGAAATTAGAGGGTTTATTGAACAAGTTGGAAATATAAAACCATCCAAATTTGATTGGAAGAGTGTAGGTAGTAATGTGTTTTCATTCCCTGATCCGGATAAAATATCTGCTTTAGAAGAATTAATCACCCAGCTTAGAAGAAAAGGCGACTCTATTGGAGCGCGAGTTTCAGTAGTTGCAACAGGTATGCCCATCGGACTTGGCGACCCTGTTTTTGACAAACTTGATGCAGATATTGCCAAAGCGATGATGAGTATTAACGCTGTCAAAGGAGTAGAAATTGGGAGCGGTTTTGCCTGTATTGATCAATTAGGGTCGCAGCATCGCGACGAACTCACAGCTGATGGTTTTTTAAGCAATAATGCCGGAGGCATTTTGGGGGGGATTTCATCGGGTCAAGATATCTTAGTAAGCATGGCTTTTAAACCTACCTCCAGTATACGTATCCCAGGAAAAACTCTCGATGTTTGGGGCAATGAAACTGAAGTGGTTACTACCGGCAGACATGACCCTTGTGTTGGGCTTCGAGCTGTTCCCATTGCAGAAGCCATGCTAGCATTGGTATTAATTGATCACTGGTTACGTCACCGGGCAATTACAAAAAATGGAACGCGCGCGTTCCCCTAATCGATGAGGTTAAATATGGCATTAAAGTACAATATAGCAGTGTTAGGTGCCACTGGTACGGTAGGAGAAACGCTTATTCAGCTGCTTGCAGAACGCAGGTTTCCTGTTAAAACATTATTCCCCTTAGCAAGTACTAAGTCAGAAGGGAAACTCATCCAATTTAAAAAACAGAAGTTAGCTGTTTTAGATGCAGAAAAATTTGATTTCAAACAAGCGCAAATTGGATTATTTTCTGCAGGTGCCAAAGTATCCGCTAAATTTGCACCCATAGCTACACAGGCTGGATGTGTAGTAATCGATAACACCTCTCAATTTCGTTATGACCCTGATATTCCCCTAGTTATTCCTGAAGTAAATTCTCCTATGATTACACAATATAAAAATCGTAATATCATAGCGAATCCCAACTGCTCTACCATTCAATTAGTGGTCGCTTTAAAACCAATTTATGATGCAGTCGGAATTTCTCGAATTAACATTGCCACCTATCAATCCGTATCTGGCACAGGGAGAGCAGGTATAACAGAACTTGCCGAACAAACTGCCCATTTACTCAGTGGTCAACCTCATGACCCAAAAGTTTTTGCCAGACAGATTGCTTTTAATGTCATTCCCCAAATTGATATTTTTCAAGAGAATGGCTATACGAAAGAAGAAATGAAAATAGTTTGGGAAACGCGTAAAATTTTAAATGATGATAACATCTTAGTTAACCCTACAGCAGTTCGAGTACCTGTTTTTTATGGCCATTCAGAAGCTGTTCACATTGAAACCAAACAGAAAATATCTGCGCAAGAAGCAAAAAATTTATTGCGAAATTCGCCTGGTATCATCCTTTTAGAAGAAGATGAAAGCTACCCCACTGCCGTAAGTGAAGGCTCACAACAGGATGCTGTATACGTGGGGCGTGTGCGAGAGGATATTTCACATCCAAATGGTATTAACCTTTGGATTGTGGCGGACAATGTACGTAAGGGTGCGGCTTTGAACGCAATTCAAATTGCTGAGATCCTTATTGGCTTATTGTGATTGATATTTAACGTCAGTTCGACGAATCTAAGAGAGGTAGGGTGGACACTGCCATTAAGTAAAAGTCATCGCTCCTTGCCGTCGTCCCGCGGCTTGTCCCATAGGTATCTACACAAGTAAGGAAACCTAAGCTAACATACTTCAGCTTGGAGTTTTTAGTAAGATAACAGCCTCATGTAGCACTTGCAGCTACCCCCTCTTCCGCGCAAAAAATCTTTTTATAAACAATGGGTTATTGCGGGAGAGGGGGTAGCTGCAAGTGCCAGCAGCCGGAGCAATAGTTCCACTGAATTATGATGCTTTAAACTCCGAGCAGAGGTTAACATGCAATTTTTTTTAAGAAATAGCGCTCTCCCAAAGAACTGCAAAATGGATTTAGACCCAAGGTTGGTGAAACGTTACAACAAATTAGTAAAATCTCATATGACTAATAGTGATTTCTTAAAAAAAATTGCATGTTAGCTTAGGTTTCCTTACTTGTGTAGATACCTATGGGACAAGCCGCGGGACGACGGCAGTAGAGATTCTTTGCTTAGATTCGTCGAACTGACGTTATTTAATTATTACTCTTAAGAATTTCTTAATATTAGTTTGCTATCCTTATAGTTATCTATAAAAACTCAGAGTATTTACAAGATGGCTTCTCCCATTCAGGATATAATTGATAGTTTACAACAAGTTCCTGTTCAGCTTGCTAAGGGCTTTACAGATATACTCGTGGCCATAACTCGTGCTATGGTACAAAGAGCAGCCCAACAATTTGCTCTGGGACAAAGCAGTACAATCAGTGCAACGGGTGAACAAGGTAAGCGAAGAGTTCCATTTGTTCCTAAGCTAGATAATTTTGAACTCCCGGATAATTGTAAGCCGGATAGCGAAGAATATAAGACGCCTGGCCCTGGGCTATAGTAATTTCTCGGCTTAAAAATATACCACAAATAACTTCCTACTAGCAGAAATTGTCATTATCGATTATGATTAAATGTAAAAAAATTCGGAGTTAGTTCCTTGCGTAAAATAATATATGGATTTTTATTCTTACTTCTCGCTTTCTCAGGGATTGCTTATTCTGCCTACTCCTATTATGGACCTACCTTCGAAAACGAGCACTTGTACCGCATTGCAATTCGAATTCGGCCGAATAACCTTGTTTCAATACAACAAATGATGGTCGCGCTGCTCAATGCAAATCCAACAGCCTTTAACCAAAAAAATATTAATGGCTTAAAATCGGGTTATCGCCTACGCATTCCACCATCTCATACTATCCGACTTATTTCACCGCTATTAGCTGAAAGAATAGTCAATCGCCAAAATATCATGTGGAAACAAGGTGTTACTAGAGAAAAAGTAAGTACTAGATTAGTTAAATCCTCACACAAAAAATATCATCAACAACAGGCTATCGCTCAAAAATATCGTCATCAGCAGATTGTCACTCAGAAGAAGAATAAACCAATTCATCTTAAAACGCAGGTAAGTGCGTCTCCTACAAAAACAACTATTTTGGATATTGCGAACCAAAATAAATCTTTGCAATCTACTGCAAATTCACAGAAAAAAGCTTCTGAAAGCAGCCAACAGGGTACCAAAGACTTACAGGCAAATGCCTACCAAATCAGCCAACAACCTACTACCAATTTGCAATTAAACGCCTCGCAAAGAAGCAGTCGACAGCCGACTACCAATTCGCAGGCAAATACCTTCCAAAGCAGTCGACAACCTACCACCAATTCGCAGGTAAATGCTTCTCAAAACAGTCAACCTGCTGCCAAATCGCAGACAAATGCCTTTCAAAGCAGTCCACTGCCTACTGCCAAATCGCAGACAAATGCCTTTCAAAGCAGTCCACAGCCTGCTGCCAAATCGCAGACAAATGCTTTCCAAAGCAGTCGACAGCCTGCCACCAATACGCAGGTAAATGCTTCTCAAAACAGTCGACAGCCTGCTGCCAATTCGCAGGCAAATTACCCCCAAATCAGCCAAGACCCTGTTATCAGTAAACTTCCTCAATTTATGGAAGAGACCAAAAATCAGCAAGAACAGACCAAAGTTTCAATAGCTAATTTGCAACAGCAAACTCGGAACTTACAGGGGCAGGTAAATCAATTAAATAATGAACTGCGTACAACCACTTACCATTTTATTCAAACTGCCAAGCAGGTTTCTAATAAAAAATCAGCTACTTATAATAAAATGCTTCTAGATAACTTTAAGCAGTATGGTCTGAAATTAATAATTAGTATCTTATTACTAATAGTTTTACTTTATTTATTTGTAAAGTCATTATCAAAACCGAAAATTGCTGGCAAAAAAACTAAGGGAGACGGTAAACGGGAAGAATATGATTTTATGAATAGTCAAGAAAGCATCCCTAGTAAGCTTGATCTTGCACGAGCTTATATGGACATGGGTGATTATAAAGCTGCCGAAAATGCCCTTAAGGATGTGATGAAAAAAGGAAATAAGGAACAGAAAGAAGGAGCCCGAGACCTTCTCGGTAAATTGAATGTTGGGTCATGAGAATTGCATTAGGAATCGAATATAATGGCAGTCAGTTTCACGGTTGGCAAACTCAAGAGAATATAACTACCGTTCAGCAGACTTTGGAAGCAGCATTGTCCAAAGTAGCTGATCGGCCAATACGCACCGTTTGTGCAGGAAGAACTGATACTGGCGTGCATGCAACTAACCAAGTGATTCATTTTGATACTCAGACATTTCGCGATAACCATGCCTGGGTCTTGGGTACCAATAGTTATCTGCCCAAGACGATAAGTGTGCACTGGGCGAAAAATATCGATATCTCATTCCATGCACGTTTTTCAGCACTTTCGCGAAGATATCAATATTTTATTTACAACCATATCACTCGTCCTAGCTTACTTCATCACCTAGTAACTTGGATAAATAAGCCTTTGGATGAAAGAAAAATGCATGAGGCAGCACAAATATTTATAGGAGAACATGATTTTACCTCTTTTAGAGGCACTGGTTGCCAATCGCGTACTGCATATCGCCATGTGTTTGTAGTAGAAGTAAATCGATATCATGATTTTATAAAAATAGACATTATAGCCAATAGTTTTTTGCACCATATGGTTCGTAATATAGTGGGTGTTTTAATAGAAATAGGGCAGGCCAGAAAGCCAACTGCATGGTGCCAAGAAGTACTAAAGGCACAAGACCGTAGTTTAGCGGCAAAAACAGCGAAGCCTCATGGCTTATACCTGACAGGTGTGAAATATGGAGATACCTTTGAACTGCCATGTGCATTTAGACAACCTTTTAATTTTTGATGAGCGGTTCGATGAATCGATTTTACCGGGTACGAGTTAAGTTTTGTGGTATGACCTCCAAAGAGGATGCCTTGCAAGCGGCTTATTTAGGTGTTGACGCTATTGGACTTATTTTCCATAAACCCAGTCCAAGGAATATCTCCATTGACCATGCTTCAACAATAGCCTGTTCTTTGCCTCCTTTTGTGACTCGTGTTGGAGTTTTTGTTAACGAAAGCGTTGATTTTGTTCAATCGGTTTTAAAGAAAATACCCCTGGATATTTTGCAATTCCACGGGCAAGAATCGACTGGTTATTGTAGATCGTTTAAAAAACCTTATATCAAAACCATTCATATCAAATCTAAATCTGAATCATTAGAAAAGCTTTATCCAGATGCTCTCGCTTTTTTATTTGATACATATGTTGAAGGATTACCAGGGGGAAGTGGTTTTTCATTTAATTGGGAGCATATACCTGGTAATTTAAAGAAACCTTTTTTATTGGCAGGAGGATTAAATAAAAACAACATTATCCAAGCGCTTGAAAAAGTTAAGCCCTACGCAGTTGATGTGACTTCTGGAATTGAAAAAGCTAAGGGTGAGAAAGACTTTGAAAAGATGAAAGAGTTCTTAGAGCTCGTACGTGACGGTTAAGTAATTACCATGCGCGTTTCTCAAATAAGGTTGAAGATGATGACAACAATATTATTTACTGGTGGGGGGTCTGCAGGTCACGTTACCCCAAATATTGCCCTAATACAAAAGTTCAAAATGGTTGGATGGCAGGTTATTTATGCAGGGTCAACAACTGGCATGGAAAAAGAGATGGTACAACAGCTTGGAGTAGCTTATTACAGCATTTCCACTGGCAAACTAAGACGTTACTTTAGTTGGCGTACATTTATTGAGCCATTCGCCGTCATTTATGGAATTTTGCAAGCTTTTTCTTTATGTCGTCGTCTTAAACCTGCCATTGTTTTTTCTAAAGGTGGGTTTGTAGCTTTTCCCGTTGTGGTTGGTGCATGGTTAAATCGCATTCCTGTTGTTGTGCACGAATCAGATCTTACGCCGGGATTAGCCAACAAATTGAGTTTCCCCTTTGCAACAAGAATTTGTGTTACTTTTGAAGAAGGCAAGCAACATATATCATCTAAAAAGGCCATTGTGACTGGAAATCCTATTCGCGACTCGCTCCTTTGTGGAAAACCTGAGGAAGGGCGCAAGCTTTGTCGCTTTAATTCCGATATGCCTATTATACTCGTGCTAGGAGGAGGACAGGGCGCTACAATAATAAATGAAACCATTCGTGCTATTCTTCCAAAATTAACTTCTTTTTTCCAAGTGGCTCATGTTTGCGGCAAAGGGAAAATAGATGACAAGTTGCTAGCAGTTATGCGATACCAACAATTTGACTATTTAAATGACCAATTGGCTGATCTTTTCGCTTGTACCGATTTAGTAATCTCCAGAGCAGGGGCAAATTCTCTTTATGAATTATTAAGGTTAAAGAAGACACATATTCTAATTCCATTATCTAAGAAAGTGAGCCGTGGAGACCAAATTGTGAATGCAGAATATTTTGCTAAGCGCGGATTAAGCAATATTTTATATGAAGAAAACTTAACAGGTGAAAGCTTATTTAAAATGATTGAAAGTGTCTATGCTAATAAAATTGAGCAACAAGAAAAGCTATCTAAACTTTCATTGCCAGACAGCAATCAGATTATTTATAAAGAGTTAATTGAATTGGCAAAGGACAAACAATGAGCTGGTTAAAAAAATTATTCCCTACGCAAATTCGTACTATCCCTAGCGAAAAAAAGGGGGTAATACCTGAAGGTATCTGGACGAAATGTCCAGGTTGTGATGCCGTTTTATATGCTCAAGAGTTAACCAAAAATCTTGGAGTTTGCCCTAAATGTAATCACCATACTCGCATCAGAGCCCGTTTTCGTCTGGAACATTTTTTGGATCCTAACAATAGAGTAGAGCTTGCTGCCCAAATTGGGCCAGTAGATCGTCTAAAATTTCGTGACATTAAAAAATATAAAGACCGTATAATTGCAGCTCAAAAGAAGACGGGTGAAAAAGATGCTCTTATTGTGATCCAAGGTCAGTTATTTGGCATGCCAATTGTATCTTGTGCATTTGACTTTGAATTCATTGGCGGGTCAATGGGTAGTGCTGTTGGTGAACGCTTTGTACAAGCGACTAATGCCTCTCTTGAATCCAGATTGCCACTTGTTAATTTTGCAACAAGCGGCGGAGCTCGAATGCAGGAAGGACTTGTCTCTCTTTTTCAAATGGCTAAAACTTCTGCTGCGCTAGCAAAGTTATCTAAAAAAGGAATACCCTTTATTTCTGTTCTTACTGATCCAACCACTGGTGGAGTCTCAGCAAGTTTGGGCATGTTAGGTGATATCATTATTGCGGAGCCAAAAGCTTTAATTGGCTTCGCAGGTCCGCGAGTCATTGAACAAATCGTGCGTGAAAAACTGCCTGAAGGTTTTCAGCGCAGCGAATTTTTGTTTGAGCACGGTGCCATTGACATGATTATAGACAGACGAGAACTTAGAATGAGAATAGCAAAATTGATTGCCAAATTAACCCATCAACATCTTAAAGATTTACCGGAAAGCTAATTCTTAAGTATATGACTCCGCTTGCAGACTGGTTATCTAAAATTGAAAAATGTCATCCTCAATCTATCGAAATGGGTTTGGACCGTATTTTAATTGTTGCAAACAGGCTTAACGTTTTAAAGTTTGATTGCCCTGTCATTACAGTTGGAGGAACTAACGGTAAGGGTTCTTGCGTAAGATTGATAGAAAGCATTTTTCAAGCTCAAGGTTATAAAGTAGGTACTTATACATCACCTCATTTGCTTTATTTTAATGAGCGAATTCATGTTGATAACCAAATGCAAAATGATAGTACCCTAATTGCTGCCTTTGAGCAGGTAGAGGCTGCTAGAAGAGAGGTTCCTCTCACTTTTTTTGAATTTACCACTCTTGCGGCTTTATATATTTTTCAACAAGCAAAATTGGATCTCTTAGTCCTTGAAGTAGGTTTGGGTGGACGTTTAGATGCAGTTAATATAATAGATGCAGATATTGCTATTATTGCCTCTATAGATCTTGACCATACCGATTGGCTAGGATCAAATCGTGAGGAGATTGGAGTTGAAAAAGCCGGTATTTTTAAACAAAAGAAATATGCAATATGTGGTGATCAAGAGCCACCACAGAGTATTTTCCAGGAGGCTAAACGTATCGGTTGCCAATTATTTACCGTCAATGTTGATTTTCGCTATGAAATAAATCAAGCTGACTGGAATTGGTCGTTTCATCATTTTTATCTAAAAAATTTACCTTTACCTAACCTCTCCATACAAAATGCCGCCACGATATTGATGGCAGTGCGTCTTCTTTGTTCGAAATTACCCGTGAGCAAAGAAGCAATTGTGAGAGGCTTAGCTTCGGCTATTTTGCCAGGTCGATTCCAGATAATAGAACAGCCAAGGTTTTGCATTTTGGATGTTGCGCATAATCCAGCCTCAGCAAGGCTATTAGCTTCGAGATGTCAATCATTACCATTACCCAAAAAATTTATCGCTGTTGTTGGAATGCTAGCAGACAAAGACATAGCAGGGACATTAGAACCCCTTTTATCGCTTGTATCCTCCTGGCATGTAGGAACCTTAGGGGGGATTCGTGGAGCACCAGCTCATTTGTTGATCAAAGAGCTTCAAGATTTTGGTGTAAAGAATTGTTATAATTATGAATGTGTGGCTGATGCTTTCAATGCAGTAATCGCCAACATCCAATATCAAGAAAAAATCTTAGTTTTTGGCTCATTTTATACAGTTGCTGAAATACTGCATTTATTAGAGAATGTGCATGGTTAATTAGATCTAGTTAAAGAGAGGTATATCGGTGACTGCTCAAATTAAACAACGTATTGTAGGAATTGTCGTTTTATCATTTTTAGCGCTGATCATTCTGCCATGGTTATTCGGAAGCAATCAGCCAGCAGTATTTTTAGAAAAATCTGGCGAGAAAGAGAAACTTAAGACCAACGAACTTCCCGAAAAGAAACCTATCCCTGATAACTTTAAACCTGTTGTTAATAGCTATCAAATTGATAATAAACCCATGCCATCAACCGTTGAGTCCTCTTCTGCAAAGATTACAGAACCCACTCAAAAATTTTCAAATAACAATGATCAAGTGATTCCTTCTACCAGTGAGCTAAATTTGAAGATGACTGAAATCCAAAATGATATTATTCGTCTTCCTGCAGCAACTAAGTTAATTGAGGAAAAGAAAATTAAACCCAAGGCAAGTAGTGAAAAATTGAAAAAAATAAAATTTGCCAAAAATGAGCGGATAAAAGCTGTTGCCGCTCCTGCTCACAAAAATTGGACCATTCAGATGGGAAGTTTTAACAATAAAAATAATGCAGATAATTTAATCAGAAAACTCAAGGAAAAAGGTTATTCTGCTTATAGTAGAACAACCACCAAGACTCAAGGTGAAACCATCACGCGTGTCTTTGTGGGTCCCCAAGAAAATCATTTTAATGCGGAAAAACTACTTAAGAAAATAGAGGGAGGATTTAAGATTCATGGTGTTATTATAAAGGCAACTGCATGAATACGGCAATCAATCAGGCTTTAAATTGGGCAGATTATTTTATTATTGCCATTATTTTATTTTCCACGCTTATCAGTATAATGAGAGGCTTTATTTCTGAGGCTATTTCATTATTAACCTGGGTTACCTCTGTTTTTATGGCCCTTAAATTCACTGGAGTTGTCAGCAAAGCTTTTGAAAATATTATTCACACAGCCAACGCTAGAATTATTGTTAGTTTTCTCCTTATTTTTATTATTGTCTTAATCATAGGTTCGTTGATTAATCATTTTTTAGGTATTTTAGTAGCCAATACAGGTTTATCAGGAACGAATCGATTACTTGGGATGGTCTTTGGCTTTGCTCGTGGCATACTTTTGATTGCCATTTTAATTTTATTTGCCAAAATGACTTCCTTTATCAAAACTCCTTGGTGGAAAAATTCGCAACTCATTCCATATTTTTTAGATATTGTTAATTGGTTGCAGCAAATTATTCCTGCTCATTTAAATAATATGTCTCAATATTTTTCTAACCCTAAAACTGGAAGTCCGTAATGTGTGGTGTAATTGGTACTGTAGCTAAAAATAATGTAAATCAAAATATATATGATGCTTTAACAGCTATTCAGCATCGAGGTCAGGATGCAGCAGGCATCATGACCTGCAATGGCAATAAAGTTGTCTTGCGCAAATCAAATGGTTTAGTAAGAGATGTGTTTTATGCCAAACATATGTTGCAATTACAGGGAAATATGGGTATTGGTCATGTACGTTATCCTACTGCTGGAACTGCAAATGCTGCTGAAGCGCAACCATTTTATGTTAATTCCCCATATGGTCTTAGCATTGCGCATAATGGTAACCTTATCAATGCAGCAGAATTAACTAAAAATCTTCTAGAAGCTAATCTAAGACATTTAAATACTACATCAGATTCAGAAGTGCTTTTAAATGTGTTTGCCCATGAGCTCCAACGATTAGGCAAAATAAATTTATTTCCTGAGGATATTTTTAGTGCAGTAAAAGCCGTTCATGAACGTTGCTTGGGAGCCTATGTTTGCGTCATTTTAATTGCGGATTATGGCATTGTAGCTTTCCGCGATCCCCATGGGATTAGACCGGCTGTTTGGGGAACTCGCCAAACAGCCCAGGGCCTTGAATATATGGTAGCTTCTGAAAGCATTGCTTTAGATGCGTTAGGCTATCAGCTGCAAGACGACATCCAGCCTGGAGAAGCCATTTTTATTTCAAAAGCAGGAGAGTTTCACCGTAAGCAATGCGCAAATAAGCCTATTTTAGCCCCTTGTTTGTTTGAATATGTCTATCTAGCAAGACCAGATTCTATTATTGATGGTATTTCTGTTCACCAAGTCCGGACTATGATGGGAGAGCTCCTTGCTAGAAAGATTCTACATGTTTTTCCTAATCACGATATTGATGTGGTGATTCCTATTCCAGACACCAGCAGAACAGCCGCTTTACCTCTAGCAGCCGTTTTAGGTGTAAAGTATTGCGAAGGGTTTGTAAAAAACCGCTATGTCGGCAGAACCTTTATCATGCCGGGACAAAAGTTAAGGCGAAAATCAGTTAGGCAAAAATTAAATCCTATTTCCTTAGAGTTTCAAGATAAAAATGTGCTTCTTGTTGATGATTCTATCGTTAGAGGAACAACCTCGAAAGAAATTATTCAAATGGCAAGAGATGCAGGTGCAAGTAAAGTCTATTTTGCATCAGCTGCGCCTGAAGTCAAATTTCCCAACGTCTATGGCATAGACATGCCCACAGTTGAAGAGCTGATTGCCCATGACAAAAGTCCAGAAGAAATTGCAAAATTAATTGGTGCAGATTGGTTAGTCTTTCAAGATTTAGATGATTTATATAAAGCAATTCAAATCTGCAATCCCAAAATTACCCAGCTTGAAGATTCTGTGTTCACGGGACGTTATATAACTGGCGGTATTGATAAGCAATACTTTAATAAATTACATTTATTGCGAAGCGATAAAGCAAAATCCTCTCGGCTAAACAAAACCAATAGTCAAATTGTTGAAATTTATAATGAAGTATAGACTCTTGATCCCTTATTTGAGGTAGTAATAGTGATCATTTTCACAAAACGCGCTGATGCTATTCGTGTGATATCAATTAGGAGGGCCAATAAAAATGGGCACAAAGTCTACCAAGCAAAGTTCACGAAGCAGGACTAATATGGAAAAATTGCGTCGAAAAAATGATAAGGACATAAACTATGAAGATAGCCCTGCTACAACCAAAGAATTTTGGAAGGATGCTAAATTGTTTATGCCACACATAAAGTTCATATTTCATTGCGGTTAGACGAGGATATTATTAATTAACGTCAGTTCGACGAATTTAAGGAGAGGTAGGGGGGGATTAGGCGGAGAAATATAATCTCACTGCCTAATCCACTCTACCTCTGCTTAGATTTGTCGAAATGACGTTTTTTAGCTGTATCTCCATGGTTGCACTTGCAGCAGCCCCCTCTCCCGCGCAAAAAAGTTTTTAAAAACAATAGGTTATTGCGGGAGAGGGTTGGGGTGAGGGTCAAACTCTGTTTCCAGCTTTTCCCTCACCCCAACCCTCTCCCGCTGGTAACTTATTGATTCTATGAAAATTAGAGCGCGGGAGAGGGGGTAGCTGCAAGTGCTACTATGAGGCTGTTTTCACTAAAAGACGGCAGTAGAGATACATATCCTTAACTTATAATATGGCAGTGAGATTATATCCCTCCGCCTAATCCACCCCACCTCTCTTAGATTCGTCGAACTGACGTTAATTATTTCAAGGAAGAAGGGGGTGGCTATCAATCTAGAATAAATGCTGTTTTAAAGGCTTATATGAATACACACCCTCATCACAAGTAGAGAGTGAGTAACGGCCACCTTCTCCCGCAAGCGGGAGAAGGGAATAATACCTTTTTGTTCTTTATCCTTCTCCCGCTTGCGGGAGAAGGTGGCCGTCAGGCCGGATGAGGGTGTTTTTTGAGCAATTTTCAGCAAATTTTTACTCAAATTTAGCGCAAGACTGGACATTTGTGCCATTTTAGAGGAGGGGGACCTGACCTATTACCATCATCAAGCTTAGGGCTTTTCTCCGGAAATTATCTCTGAAGACTCTAAGCTGCAGGAAGTTTTGGTGTAGGTTCTTCTGGGCTAACTTCAGATTTTGGGGCTTGAGGAGTAGGTTTTTCTACTGGAGGAACTTCAGAAATTTGGGCTCGAGTATTCTCTTTAATAGATTCTAGAGCGCTCTTTGAAATAACGCCACCAAGCATATGTTCAAAATTATTTGCATTTAATGTTTCATTATTAGATTCAGTTAATTTAAGAATAGGTTGCACTTCTTTATCAAGAGAATGAATTTGTGCTTCTTGTTTAGCTGTAAGATCGCTTGCTTCTTGATTTGCTTGCTCAAAATAACTCTTTAATTGACTAAAACATTGTCCTATTTTTTCCCGTGAGGGATCAACTGCTCGAAGAGCCATATAAGCTTTTAATTTAAAATAAGTATCATAAGAAGGTTTTTTTAAGCCAAGTAGTTTTTCCATCCCTGCTTGTTCCAGGTCTTTGCTAGCACCACTATCATTGAAGCGGTCTAACACTTCCTGCCAAGAGTCTTGGCGCAAAAAATTAGTTACTTCTCCTATTTCAAGCAAAGAGGGTAATCTAGCATTACTTAGAACTTTCTCTATTCCTCCTTTGATTTCTTCGAGGTGCTTAGTGGAATAATTTACCCATTCTTTATTGTTATTAACCGACAGCGTATCAGCTTCTGATTGTATGTTTGTCAATTGTTGATCAGTGTGAGTTGATGCGTTATCAATATTATTTAAGAGCTTATACCGTTGATTTAGGTTATTTGTTGCATTCTGAATTTCTTTTTTCTGGGCAGGAGTAGATTTCTTCGACTTGCTCGATAAAGTATTAAGCGCTTGTTCTATAAAAACTCGTTGCTCACCTAAAGTATCTTGACTCTTGATTATTGTCCTACCAGCCTTGATATTATTGGCATAGACTGATTGTATTAGTGTTTTCAAAGACTTATTTCGAGGATCTTTAAGCGATTGGTCAATTTGATCAGGAGATAGCATGGTGATTTTAAGGACATTAGTGGCTCTATTTGGATTTTTGCGCGCAGAATCAATTACCAGTCCACTGATAGTTGGGGAAAGACCGATGAACAACCGAGCATAAGTACTTAACATAGCTAAAACCTTAAATTTTATACGAGCTTTTAATAAATTATAACACAATCCCTACTGGTTTGAGCAAGTATTTTTAGCGCATTCCTATAGATTCAAACTCTAATAATTCTGCACCTTCTTCAATTAAATCACCTACCCGATAGTGACAACTTTTAACAATACCATCTCGCGGAGCGTATAGAGTATGTTCCATTTTCATGGCTTCAATCACCAGCAATTTATCACCCTTAATCACTTTCTGACCAGTATTTACCATCAAAGCTACCAGTGTTCCTGGCATGGGGGCAATAAGTTGCTCTTCTTCTTGATTCTCTATCTGTCCTAAATTGTTGTTTGCCACTTCTAGAGAAAAATATTGATTTTGGAAAAGTATCTCGAGTTTTTCACCCACCTTAAAAATCTTAGTTGTATGATGTTGGCCGTCAATCAGTAATTCCAATTGATAAAGAGATTGCTGCAATAATTGAAATGTTAAGATTTGACAGGTAAAAGATTGGTCGGCGATATGAATTTGATAATGGTCATTGTGCTGTTGAAGGCTGACAATACAGTGATTCGGCATAAATTGAAAACTAAAAGAGGGATGGAAAAATAATTGCCACCCGTCATGCTTTTTCCAAGGTGAATGACGGTCTGTTATTACTGAGGATAAATTACTTGGTTGCTGCTGATAACAAATTAAAAATACAGCACCTAAACAATAGGTGAGATAAGTTTTTAGTGGAGTAGAGATAGTAATATGCTGTAAAAAATGGGTATTGAACTGTGATTGGATAAATTGCGCGTCTGTGATAATGCTTTTTAGTAGGGGTAGGTTTGTTTTAATTCCAAAAATCTCAGTCTTATCCAATTGTTCTTGTAATAAACGAAGGGCCTGTAATCGATTCTCACTTCGTACAATGATTTTTGCAATCAATGAATCATAATAAATATTAAGATAGTCACCTTGCTGATAGCCACAGTCAATCCTCACTCGTGAGCTTGTCGTTGGCAGTTTAAAATATTGCAATTCACCGCTTGAGGGTAAAAAATCTTTTTCAGGGTCCTCTGAGTTGAGTCGAACTTCTATCGAATGTCCTCTGCAAGGTGGCTGTTCCGCAAATAATCGCTCACCAAATGCAATTTTTAATTGCCATTCAACAATATCAATACCAGTAATCATTTCAGTAACAGGATGCTCTACCTGCAGACGGGTATTCATCTCTAAAAAGTAGAATGCATCTTGCTGGACGAGAAATTCAATGGTGCCAGCGTTTGTATATTGGATGGTTTTGGCAATAGCAATTGCGGCAGAGGTAATCTCTTTTTGTAAATTAATTGAAATGTTAGGAGCCGGTGCCTCTTCAATTATTTTTTGATGCCTCCTTTGAATTGAACAATCACGCGTATAAAGTGCGTGAATAGTGTTGAAATGATCAGCTAAAATTTGTACTTCAATATGTCTTGTATTAGATAAGTATTTTTCAACTAAAATTCTTTCATCATCAAAAAATGCTTTCGCCTCACGCTTGACAGCCAAAAGAGCATGGTTAAATTCATCAATACTGTCTACCAAGCGTAAACCTTTTCCACCTCCTCCAGCTACTGCCTTTAAGACGACTGGAAATCCAATCTCGCTTGCCTTTTTTAATAAACGCTCATTTGATTGTTCTTCATCGTAATAATCAGCAAGTACGGGGATTCCATGGGCTCGCATTATTTCTTTTGCCATATTTTTATTAGCCATTAAACTAATCGTCTCATGGGAGGGACCTACATAAAGTAAATTTTCCTGTTCACAAGCTTTAGCAAATAAAGGATTTTCAGACAGAAAACCATAGCCAGGATGGATTACCTTGGCGTCTGCTTGCTTTGCAATAGCAATAATTTGCTTAATATTAAGATAGCTTTTTTTGGGAGGGGAGGGACCGATTAGATAAGCTTCATCAGCTAATCTTACATGCAAAGCTGTGGCATCTGCTTGGGAAAAGACCGCCACTGTTTTTAGACCGAGCTTTTTTGCAGTTGCAATAATACGACACGCAATTTCACCGCGGTTTGCAATTAGGATTTTAGAGCAGAAGGCCATTTGTTATTTCCAAATAGGTTGACGCTTTTCAAAGAATGCGGTAAGGCCCGTTTGAGCTTCCTCAGAAATTCGGATTTTAGCGATCAACTCAGCTGTTTCCAGAAGCAGGCTATCATCATTTTGAACAAAACGCGTCACCAGTTTCTTGATAGCTGTCAACGCCTGAGGCCCATTTTTTGTTAACCTATTCGCTATTTTTAATCCTTCATTGTATAAGTTATCTTCTTTAACAACAGAATGTACCAAACCAATTTGCTGCGCTTCATAGGCGTTAAAAGGTTGTGCTGTCAAAAAATAATATTTTGCTTTGTGTGCCCCAATTGCATTGATTACATAAGGGGAGATAGTGGCAGGGATAAGTCCTATTTTTGCCTCTGTAAAAGCAAAAAGAGCTTTTTCCTCTGCTATTACAATATCACAACAGGACAATAACCCGACTCCTCCAGCCAAAGTTTTACCTTTTGCCAAGGCAATAGTGGGTTTTTGTAAATTAAATAAAGTTTTTAATAAATAAACTAATTGCATGGCATCCGCTAGATTTTCCTCTTGGGTATAATGAGCCATTTTTTTCATCCACTCTAAATCTGCACCAGCAGAAAAATTTTCGCCATTCCCAGTCAACATCACTATTTTTATCTTTGGCTCTTCATTAAGGTAAGTCAAAAAACGAGTTAATTTATGAATGAAATATTCATTAAAAGCATTATGCTGTGCTGGTCTGTTGAAAGTTATAATACCTAAGTCATCTTCTGTTTTCAGCAACACTTCATCGTCCATTAAAATCCCTACATTCTAAAAATTCCATATTGCGTTTTACCAATAGGTGCGTTTAAAGAGGCAGAAATGCATAGCCCAAGAACTCTTCGAGTGTCGATTGGATCTATAATTCCATCATCCCATAGCCTTGCGCTAGCATAAAAAGGATTTCCTTGGAACTCGTATTGCCCTCTGATTTTATCCATTAAAGTATCTTTTTCTTCTTCGGTCCATGAAAGATGATGCCTGGTTTTTTTATCAGAAGTCACTTGAGACAAAACGTGAGCCGCCTGTTCCCCTCCCATGACAGAAATTCTTGCATTAGGCCACATCCATAAGAAACGCGGATCATAAGCCCTTCCGCACATTGCATAATTTCCGGCACCAAAACTCCCACCTATTATCACAGTAAATTTTGGCACTTGAGAGCAGGCAACAGCAGTCACCATTTTTGCACCCTGTTTTGCAATTCCCTGGGACTCATATTTTTTCCCAACCATAAAGCCGGTTATATTCTGTAAAAAAATAAGAGGGATATTTCGTTGATTGCAAAGTTCAATAAAGTGGGTACCTTTGAGGGCTGAATCTGAAAAAAGAATACCATTGTTTGCAATAATTCCCACTGGATAGCCATAAATTCGTGCAAAACCGCATATTAGGGTGGTACCGAACAAGGTTTTAAATTCATCAAATTCTGAACTATCAACCAATCTTGCGATTATTTCTTTAACATTGTAGGGCTTACGGGAATCAATACTGACTATTCCATAGATTTCTGCTGGATCATAAAGTGGTTCGGTGGATTGGGCAGTAGCAAGTGAAATATTTTTTGAACGATTTAAATGGGCCACAATCTGTCTTGCGATACCTAAAGCGTGTTTATCATCTTGTGCATAGTGATCAGCTACTCCTGAGATTTTGCAATGAACCTCTGCACCTCCAAGTTCTTCTGCCGACACTATTTCACCAGTTGCTGCTCGAACGAGAGGAGGGCCCCCCAAGAAAATAGTTGCTTGGTTTTTAACCATAATTGACTCATCAGCCATTGCTGGCACATAAGCACCACCTGCAGTGCAAGAGCCCATGACCACAGCAATTTGTGGAATGTTTTGAGCCGACATGATTGCCTGATTGTAAAAAATTCGTCCAAAATGTTCTTTATCTGGGAAAACTTCATCTTGTTTAGGCAGAAAAGCGCCTCCGGAATCCACTAAATAAATGCAAGGGAGGTGGTTAGTCAGTGCAATTTCTTGGGCACGTAAATGTTTTTTAATAGTAATGGGATAATAGGTTCCTCCCTTGACCGTTGCATCATTGGCAATGATCATGCACTCCTGCCCGAGGACTTCGGCGATACCCGTAATAATACCTCCTGCAGGTATTTTGTCATCATAAAGCTCATAACCAGCTAGAGGTGATAATTCTAAGAAAGGAGATCCTTTATCAATTAAGTGCATAATTCTTTCTCGAGGGAGAAGTTTGCCATGCTCAAGGTGCCTCTGTCTGGATTTTTCGTCTCCCCCTTTTTTTATTTCCATAATGATGGATTTAAGATTAGCAATGATCTCTCTCATTGCTTTGGCATTCTCAACAAAAGTATCACTTTGGATATTTAGGGTTGAAATAATCTTGGTCATTAGGCGTCCTTATATCATCTCAACAGCTAGAGCTGTTGCTTCGCCTCCACCTATGCATAATGCCGCAATCCCTTTTTTCAATTGGTAGTGGTTAAGCGCATTAATCAATGTTACTACAATCCTCGCACCTGTTGCACCAATGGGATGCCCAAGAACACAGCCACCCCCATGCACATTAACTTTCTCTGCTGGAAGATTGAGTTCTTTGATTGCGGCCATAACAACAACTGCAAAGGCTTCATTAATTTCCCATAAGTCTACTTCTTCAACTTTCCAGTTTAATTTTTCAAGCAATTTACGGATCGCATAAATCGGTGCTGTGGTAAATAAACTTGGTTCTTGAGAATGAGTAACATAGGAAATAATTTTAGCAATAGGCCTTATGCCAAGAGATTTTGCTTGGCTTAATTTCATTAACGTTACTGCTGCCGCACCATCAGAAATTGAGCTTGAATTGGCAGCAGTAATAGTGCCATCTTTAACGAAGGCTGGTCGCAAAAGGGGAATCTTCTCTGGCTTTGCGGTGATAGGTCCATCATCAACACTAATCTCTGATATCTTTTCATTAATATTGATAACAACTGGTGCAATTTCTTTTGCAAAAATTTTCTTTGAAGTTGCCATGATTGCTTTATCTAAGGAAGCACGAGCAAATGCATCTTGTTCTTCACGGCTAAACCGGCATTTGTTAGCACAGGTTTCCGCATATTTACCCATTAAAGATCCCTTTTCATAAGCATCCTCAAGCCCATCAAAAAGTATGTGATCTAGGGTTTTGTAATGTCCCAAACGATAACCAATACGTGCTTTAGGAAGCAAATAAGGTGCATTGGTCATGCTTTCCATTCCACCTGCTACAAAAATCCCACTTGATTGTAAAGACAACATAGCGTGTGCGAACATAATGCTTTTCATTCCTGATCCACACACTTTATTCACTGTAGTGCAGTCCGTTGAGACAGGAAGCTGTGCTTTGATGGCAGCTTGTCTTGCAGGTGCCTGCCCAAGGCCTGCTGTTAGAACACAACCCATGATCACTGCCTGAACATTGTGTGAGGAAATATTTGCTTTAGCCACTGCTTCCTTAATGGCAATAGCGCCAAGGTCAGTGGCAGATAAAGTTATAAAAGATCCTTGAAAATTGCCAATAGGCGTTCTTATGGCACTGGTTATAACGATGGGGTCTTCTTCTACCTGGTTTTCCATAGGGTTTCCTAGTTTTTATACTCTCTAAAGAGTTCGCGGCCAATTAAAGTTCGTCTTATCTCCGAAGTTCCTGCACCAATTTCATAAAGTTTTGCATCACGCAACAGTCTACCTGTTGGATATTCATTAATATAGCCGTTGCCTCCCAGACATTGAATGGCATCAAGGGCCATACCAGTTGCTTTTTCGGCACTGTATAAAATTGTTCCTGCAGCATCCTTACGCGTGAGCGTTCCTTTGTCACAGCTACTTGCCACTGTATAGACATAGCAGCGGCAGGCACTGAGGGTACTATACATATCTGCTAATTTTGCTTGAATTAGTTGAAATTCACCTATTGGTTTTCCAAATTGCCTACGTTCATGCACATAGGGAATTACAACATCCAAACAGCTTTGCATTATTCCCAATGGTCCTCCAGATAAGACAATACGCTCATAATCAAGTCCACTCATCAGGACATGGACACCTTCATTTAAATTTCCTAATAAATTCTCTTCTGGAACTTCACAATTTTGAAAGACAAGTTCACATGTGTTTGAACCTCTCATGCCCAATTTATCTAATTTCTGAGCCGTAGAGTAGCCTTTAAAATTTTTTTCGATTATAAAAGCACTGATACCATGTGAGCCAGCATTAGGGTCAGTTTTAGCATAGACTACAATGACATCTGCATCTGGGCCATTTGTTACCCACATTTTAGTGCCATTTAGGATATATCTAGAATCTTTTTTATCTGCACGTAGCCGCATGCTAATGACATCAGAGCCAGAACCTGTTTCACTCATGGCTAACGCGCCTACGAATTCGCCACTACAAAGCTTTGGTAGGTATCTAAACTTTTGTTCGGAAGTTCCATAGCGTTTAATTTGATTCATACATAGATTAGAGTGAGCAGCATAACTTAGTCCAATTGCTCCACAGCCGCGGCTGATTTCTTCCATTGCGATGACATGCTGTAAATATCCCATTTGAGAGCCACCAAATTCCTCTTCGATGGTAATTCCCAGTAAACCCAAGTCACCTAATTTTGGCCATAATTGGCGAGGAAAGGTATTTTCAATATCAATTTGTCCTGCAATAGGGGAAATATTATCTCGAACGAAATTTTGAATGGTTTTCCTCAAAATATCAGAAAAATCATCAATGCTTATATCAATTCCTTGTAACATGCTCTTTTACGCTCCTGATTGGCAGGTCCTTGCAAGGACCACCTGACAACAACATATTGTAGCAAACGATTCCGTTCACATTCTTACTTGACATATAATGTTACAATTATTTTCTAAAATAAGGAAATGATCTGATATGAATTATGCCTTAATAAGATCTATTTTATTTAGTATGAACGCTGAATTTTCACACAGCTTGACATTAAAAATTTTAAAGCAGCTTCATACTATACAAATGATCAAAAATGTTATTGTACAACCTCCTAAATGCGTTAAAAATGTTTTCAATCTGACATTTAAAAATCCAGTCGGATTAGCGGCAGGTTTGGATAAAAATGGTGACTATATTGATGCACTTGGTGCTCTTGGTTTTGGGTTTATTGAAATAGGGACAGTCACCCCAAGGCCACAAATGGGCAATCCAAAGCCTCGATTATTTCGACTAGTAAGCGAACAAGCTATCATCAATCGAATGGGGTTTAATAACAAAGGTGTTGAATATTTAATATCACGAGTAAAAAAGAAGAAATATCAGGGCATCTTGGGAATTAATATTGGTAAAAATAGTGAAACGCCTATAGAAAATGCTATTGACGACTATTTGCTTTGTTTATTTAAAGTATATCCTTATGCACATTACATCACCGTTAATATTTCCTCGCCAAACACCCCAGGGCTTAGAAATTTACAGGGGCCTGACTATTTACATCTTTTAGTCACTAAGCTCAAACTTAATCAAGATCGTCTTGCTAATGAGCACAATAAATATGTTCCCATTTTGATTAAAATTTCTCCTGATGTATCCTCAGATGATATCAAGCAAATGGCAAAAATATTTTCTGAGAATCGCATTGATGGTGTTATTGCCACCAACACTACTGTAGATCGGCAGTCAATTCAGGGAGTTAAAAATTCACAAGAGGCTGGAGGATTAAGTGGGCAGCCACTTTTCCATAAGGCAACAGAAGTGTTAAAAATGCTTAAGGGGTCCCTTGATAAGGATATACCTATTATTGCAAGTGGTGGCATTATGACAGGGAAACAAGCTAAAGAAAAAATTCTCGCTGGTGCTGATATGGTACAGCTATACACTGGATTAATTTATGCAGGACCTGATTTAATCGCTAATAGCATAACTGCTATAATGACTTAAAATTAAGATTATGATTACACCATAATCATCCTGGCCTGATGTTGAAAAAAATTAAACTTATTTCTTCTAATCGAGTCAACTTTGTTTTCTGAGTCAATTATTTTTTGAAGTTTATTTATAGCTATCTCTTGGGTGCCTGATCATATTTATGCGTATATTGCTATTGGTTACAGGATATTCAGTGTATTAAGACATTTACAATATCGAGTAAATCTCATTCAAAAAATGAACATAATCTACTAGAGTCTGTCGTCAATTAGCTCCCATTACGTCGTCCCGCGGCCATTAACCTCTTCGCCGTCGTCCCGCGACTTGTTCGCGGGATCCAGGATAGGCCCACTTCCCCAGATTCCGTGATCAAGCCATCACGGACGACAGATTGCTTAACTTAATAGCAGTGCGATGTAGTGGGAGCTAATTGACGATAGGTCCTAGTATTTATTCTGTCTCTTTGGCATTTGACTTCCCCCAGGAATATCGCTAGATGAACTTTTTACATCATTCTTAGGCGTTGCATAAATAGTACTATGTTCAATAATTTTTTTGCTCATGTTAAGGGTACTTCCTTTGCCCTGAGGTGAAGTGAAGGGACATGTCGAAGAGTAACGGTTTGTTATGGTTCGGTTATTGTGCTTTGACGGGCCATTCGTTCTATTAACATTATGATTCAGTTTAGAATAGTTCCCTTCTGCATTAAGAATAGCATTGATTTGCTTTCCATTATTAGTATTTGGTTTAGCACTAGCTAAATAACCATTTTTCGTTTTAGCATACAAAGCATGACTATAGGTTGATTGATCAAGATTCTCCTTTAGGATTTTTAAGAAATACTTTAATACTTCAGGAGAACCACTACATGCTGCTTGATGCAGCGGAGTATACCCTGCTGTAGTTGGCTGAATTAAAAGCTGAATTAAAAGTTTTTTTGTAAGCAGTTTTGTTTCATCAATAGTTTTGAAATAATTCTCAACATTTTCGAAATTGCCTGATATTAAGACTTGATGCAAGGGGGTAAAGCCAGCATTATTAGATTTAATGAAGAGGTTTTTATACTCCTCTTGTGAGATAATTTTCTCTTTCACAGCAAGCTTGATTTCATCAAGGTAAATAAGCATATTTTCTGGATTGCCTGATATTAAGGCTTCATGCAAGGGAGTAAAGCCAGCATTATTAGATTGAATGAGAAGGTTTTTATACTCATTTTTTGAGATAATTCCCTTTTCCACAGCAAGCTTGATTTCATCAAAGTAGATACGCATATTTTCTGGATTGCCTGATATTAAGGCATCATGCAAGGGGGTAAAACCAGCATTATTAGATTGAATGAGAAGGTTTTTATACTCATTTTTTGAGATAATTCCCTTTTCCACAGCAAGCTTGATTTCATCAAAGTAGATACGCATATTTTCTGGATTGCCTGATATTAAGGCATCATGCAAGGGGGTAAAACCAGCATTATTAGATTGAATGAGAAGGTTTTTATACTCATTTTTTGAGATAATTCCCTTTTCCACAGCAAGCTTGATTTCATCAAAGTAGATACGCATATTTTCTGGATTGCCTGATATTAAGGCCTCATGCAAGGGGGTAAAGCCAGCATTATTAGATTTAATGAGGAGGTTTTTATACTCCTCTTGTGAGATAATTCCCTTTTCCACAGCAAGCTTGATTTCATCAAGGTAAATAAGCATATTTTCTGGATTGCCTGATATTAAGGCTTCATGCAAGGGGGTAAAGCCAGCATTATTAGATTTAATGAGGAGGTTTTTATACTCCTCTTGTGAGATAATTCCCTTTTTCACAGCAAGCTTGATTTCATCAAAGTAGATACGCATATTTTCTGGATTGCCTAATATTAAGGCCTCATGCAAGGGGGTAAAGCCAGCATTATTAGATTTAATGAGGAGGTTTTTATACTCCTCTTGTGAGATAATTCCCTTTTTCACAGCAAGCTTGATTTCATCAAAGTAGATATGCATATTTTCTGGATTGCCTGATTTTAAGGCATCATGCAAAGGGGTAAAGCCAGCATTGTTAGATTGAATGAGGAGGTTTTTATACTCCTCTTGTGGGATAATTTCCTCTTTCACAGCAAGCTTGATTTCATCAAAATAGATACGCATATTTTCTGGATTGCCTGATATTAAGGCACAATGCAAGGGGGTAAAGTCAGCATTGTTAGATTGAATGAGGAGGTTTTTATACTCATTTTTTGAGATAATTCCCTTTTCCACAGCAAGCTTGATTTCATCAAAGTAGATACGCATATTTTCTGGATTGCCTGATATTAAGGCATCATGCAAGGGGGTAAAGCCAGCATTATTAGATTGAATGAGGAGGTTTTTATACTCCCATGGTGCGATAATTTCCGCTCCCACAGCAAGCAGGATTTCATCAAGGTAGATACGCATGCTCTTTGGGTTGCCTAATATTAAGGCTTCATGCAAGGGGGTAAAGCCAGCATTATTAGATTTAATGAGGAGGTTTTTATACTCCTCTATCGAGATAATTCCCTCTACCACAGCAAGCAGGATTTCATTAAAGTAGATACGCACATTTCCTGGATTGACTGATTTTAAGGCGCAATGCAAGGGGGTAAAGCCATCATTATTAGATTGAATGAGGAGGTTTTTATACTCCTTTTCTGAGATAATTCCCTCTCCCACAGCAAGCAGGATTTCATCAAAATAGATCCGCATATTTTGTGGATTGCCTGATTTTAAGGCATCATGCAAGGGGGTAAAGCCATCATTATTAGATTGAATGAGGAGGTTTTTATACTCCTCTCGTGAGATAATTTCCTTTTTTACAGCAAGCAGGATTTCATCAAAGTAGATACGCATAATTTCTGAATTGCCTGATATTAAGGCTTGATGCAAGGGGGTAAAGCCATCATTGTTTGGAGAGAGCAATAATTGTTTTAAAGTGTCTTCTCCGAATGAGATGGCTTTTTCCAATAAAAGTTTCATAATTGTCTCGCATTTCAGAGCAGGATTATCTTTCGTCATTTCAAAAGGCAAATGAAGCGCATCTATTAAATGTGAGTTTCCATTAATGCTTTTTTCGCAAAGAGCTGTCTCAGACAATTGCTCAATAATCTTTTTGAGATCGTCTTGTGTAACTCGTTCTTTGATAAACTCAATAATAGCAGTATGGGCATTTTGTGCTTCTTGACTGCGATGATGTAACATCAGGTTGACCTCTTATTTATTTAACATAAATATTTGTTTGTGAAAGAACAAAGTTGGGTATAGCAATGAATACTTAATTCTGGAATTGTAAAAAATATTTTGATCATTATAATACATCACTGCAAGATCTCATAGACATAAAACCACTATATTTCAAGCTTAATATTTTCTTAAGCAAAGAATAACATGTTCGAAAAAAAACAAAGAAAAGTAGATATGAGTTTGGAGTGATGATTTAATGAGATCAACTCCTTATTATAAGTTAAGGATATGTATCTCTACCACCGTCGTCCCGCGGCTTGTCCGCGGGATCCAGGAAGCTGCGTAAACATGAGCGGGAGACCGGTTACGCCCAACGTAGATTCTTGAATATTCTTTGTTTAGAAATTGTAATAAATATGATATCATTATTTTTTGATAAAAATTTATCTATAACCCATAGTTTTAATGAGAGAAAGTCAATGCAGCAATCTAAAGAAATGAGCTTAGAGGAATTACAGGATACGAGAAAAGATTTGTATGAAATAATTAAAATAAGATATTTTGAGCCTTTTATTAATAATTTAGTAGCATCTGATTTAAGTTGGCCAGATCAAATCAAAATAATAAGAGAGGCATTCCGTTATCTACAAGTTAAATCAAGCCCGTCTATGTCTTCTTCTTTAAAATTTCTTTATGATTTCAATAATGCATCAATGAATGATGTATTTAAAAAAACACTACTTAATAGGCCTAATTTAAAACAAGATTTTGTTAATTTAGGATTCATTTATCTTGAAAGGAATAAACAAAAAAGAAACACTTCCAAATTTCTTTGGTTCTGAAATACAAACTTGTGTAAGAGAATTATTTCATGATTACATTAATCCACTACCTGAAGTGCGAGCCCAAGCCTTAGACACTGTTTCAATTTCAGCCAAAAATAAAATAGAAAATAATAGTAATTTATTTGCTATACCAGGTGAGCTTCAATATAAAACATATTCTTATTTAAATTCTGAGAGCATGCTTTCTTTCAAAAGAACCTGCAAATCAGCTTATTTTTTACATAAAAATTTTCAAAGTAAACAAAATATACTTTATGTTATTGGTGATGACATAAAAATCACCAGAACCAGAGGAATGTTTGAATTTGATTTGGGTATTGCTTTAAAAGATAAAGTTTCTAAAAAGGAAATTAAGTCTTCATTGTATATTCAAAATTCGTTGGTTAAGGCCTTTTATTCCTTGTACCACGCACTTGAATATGCCCAAGGAATCGTTGCCTGAATAAAGGAAAAAAAGTCAGTCAGCGGCTTCTTCCAGTTTGTTTAAAATGCCATGTGGGACATGTCCAGTCGTCACATGTTTATTTGCTGATTGGCAATGAACTGTGTGATCATCAAAAAAAATATCAGCACCAAAAGCTTGTAGAAATTCTCCTTTACTAAGACCTCCTAAGAAGATCGCTTCATCAATTCGGATATTCCAAGCACGTAATGTTCTGATAACTCTTTCATGGGCAGGTGCACAGCGAGCAGTGACAAGAGCTGTACGAATAGGGCATTTATCAATATGAAAATGCTTTTGTAAACGGTTTAATTCAGATAAGAAACCTTTAAATGGTCCTCCTGAGAGCGGTGTTTTTGCAGATTGTATTTCGCTTTTTGTAAAGGCTTCTAAACCAGCAGCTTGATATATTTTTTCCGCCTCATCAGAAAAAATAACTGAATCACCATCAAAGGCAATGCGTAATTGTTCACCATAAGATAAATGACAACCGCCTGGCAAAATAGTAGCAGCTGCACAATTGGCAGCAAGAGCCTTTCTAACATCATTTTTGTTTGCCGATAAAAATAAATGAGAGCCAAATGCTTTTATATAAGGATAAGGACTTTCGCCGCCAGTAAAAACAGCGCGAGTAATATTTAAATCATAATGCTTAATACTATTAAAGATACGTAAACTAGTATCTGCGCTATTGCGTGAGAGCAAAATCACTTCGACATGTGCGCCATCTTGATTCAAATTTAAAAATTTTTTTACAAGTAGAAAAGCAACACCTGGTTCTAAGATTTCACTTTCATGTTTTATTTGATACTTTGAATAGGCTTCGACTCCTTGCTCATCAAATACCAAATTACTTTCATCCAAATTAAATAATGCTCGCGAAGAAATCGCAACAATTAATTGGTTAGAAATATCTAAAGTCATTTATTTTTCCTTAAAAAATGGAGGTTTCATTATATTCCCATTCACTCCAGCCTGAAAACAAAGGAAAATATATCCCCAGTTTTATTGGACTTTTATCCAAAACTTGCATAGCCTTAGCATAATTTTCAAGCTGGTTGGCATAACGAGTCTTAGCTTTCTCTAAAAATAATTGGATATTAAAATTATCGTTTGGTTCTGATGCTTTGTAATCAATAATCCAGCGATAGCCATTCTCATCAACAAAAGTACGATCCATGATAATGGTGGAAATATTCCCATCAATATTAACGGTTAATGGGTATTCGCTTTTAGCATCATTATGTTTCTTAAGAATCCATCTTCCCTTTGGATCTTCTAAGACCTTGCCGATTGCTTTTTCAACTAATTGAAAAGCCGTTTCAAGATATCCATTGGAAACACCCAGTTGGCTTAATTTACATCGCCAAGTAGAACGAGATAAATCAAGATTATTTTGCCAATCTACTTCCTCCCAGTTGCTAAGTAATTGCAAATAGTGATGTATCAAAGTTCCAGCATGGTTTAAATATAAAGGCGACCAAGAAAAGTTTACTTGATTCATACCAATTGGTATCTCTTGTCTAAATTTGAGTGATTTAGGTAATTTCCATTTGGTATTGAGCCTTTTTAACATTATTTCTTTTTCAGCAGTCTCTTCATTTCTATTATTTTTCTCTAATTTAGAGATTTGAAATTGTTGCTTGATACTTGGCCATAGAATACTCAAGAAGCTTCCATTTGCTGGATCTTTGACTTCTTGTTTCTGTTCATCCCAATGTACACTGCCAATTAAGTGTAAACTCTGTTTAGCCCTGGTAGTAGCAACATAGAGCAAACGGGCCACTTCGTAGCAAGATTTTAAATTATTTTGGTTTCTAATATAACGGTAGATAGGGTCAAATTCATCTTTAGAAGATTTAATAGGCGCTAAGATTAGATCATTTAACCCTTGTTCATTAGATCTTTCAAGCCACATTAATAATTGATTGTCATCTATAGCAGGCTTTTTCTCTAGCCCGGGAATGATAATGGTGTCGTATTCTAAGCCCTTTGCTTTATGAATAGTCAGCACATGAATATTTGCTTCTAAAGATGAGGAATGAATAAAGGAAGTAGATAATTTCTTCTCAAGCAATTTGGCATCAAAAAATTCATGGTTAGCCATGTCCTCCAAAATTTGAAAGTAAGCACTAGTATAATGAGCCTCATAATATTCTGTAAAGCAAGCAGGCCCTCCTAGCTCATACCAAGTATATGCAACAAAACTTTTAAGGTCTTTGCGAAATCTATTTTTAATTGCTTTATCTAAAACCGGAAATAGTCGTAATAAGCGCATTTTCCCATCATCACTCAAGCCAGCAACTTCATGAAAATTTTGTAACCGTTCAAAGAGAGTGCACTCTTGATTACTATTGGCAAGGAAATAAAGATCTCTTAGCGTAAGACCACACCAAGGTGCTCTTAAAATAGCTAGCCACGCAGTTCGATCGCCCAAATGAAATAATGCCTTAGTAAGAGCAAACAAATTACTGACGACAGGAGAATTAATCAATTTTTCTATTTCTATAGCTTGAAAATCTATATTTTCTTTCTTAAAGGCTGGGATAATTCTCTGTAAATGATTTCGCGAACGCACCAAAATGGCAATAGATTGGTTAGGGTTTACAGTTTGTTCTTTTTTGATTAAATTAATTAAATAGTGTGCTTCGACGTCTGGCTCAGGATTTGTCAAAGAATGCAGTTGCACAGTACCTGTTGTTTCAAGGTCATTGATAGCACTTGATGGATGAAACGCAATAGCACCAAGTTCAATATTTTCTTTTTGAGGAAAGATTGCTGCAAAGTTATTATTTAGCCATTTAATAATTTTTGGCTGCGAGCGAAAATTTGTTTCTAATGTCAAAGGTACCAATTTAATCATTCCTAAGCCAAATTTTTTTACCATTAAAAAAATGCCTACTTCCGCTTCACGAAAACGATATATAGATTGCATCGGATCGCCTACTAGAAACAAAGTTCTTCCATCATTTTGATCCCAACCCGCTGTCAATAGTTCAATTAAACGATATTGCGTTCTTGAAGTATCTTGAAATTCATCAATCAACAAATGCGATAATCTATAATCAAGATTCAACGCTAAATCACTTGGATTTTCAGACTCTCCCAGTGCATGGATAGCGCCTTGTGCAATGCCAATAAAATCCACTACGTTTTGCTCGTTAAAGAGCATCTGTAAAAAAGCAACCAAGACCGGTAAAAGTTCCACAAGAGCTTGAACAATTTGCCATTGTTTATCGGAGTAAAAAGGGGGAGGAAGTAATCTTACTTCTTGCAAATAGCCTTTTAAGAGGTCATCAGTACTTAATTGTTCAAGCAATTGCAGCATTTTTTGTTTCATATTTTGAAACGTGATCTCTTCTTCGCCATTGGTTGCAGCATTTTTTGGTGGAAACCCACAATTTATATTAATTGTACGCCGCCATTCTAAATCTTTTGTCAGCAATAGCTCGCAGATGCCCTGCCAAATGACATAATCTGATTCTTGATGACCGGGAAATACAGTTAATTGCGTACAAGCAAGTAGAGAAGATTTTTTATTTGTTTTTTGTAAGTTTTCGCTTGCGAATTTACAAAGCTCAACCAGCTCATTCTTATTATCCTCGGAAAAACGGCCAACGGCTTTTTTTAAGGTATCGATAATAATACTCTTCAACCCATTCTCAAGAATTTCTCGAGAGTCCTGGCTACTTCGATGGCCCACAATATGCGACAGCCATTGATCGCGGCGCATCAGCATACCAACAAATAACATCTGAGCCATCATGTAATTATTATCTAGATACAATAGCACGGTTTCCAGTGACGTAATCCAAGGGCCAGAGTCATTTAAAGAAAGCAGTAGTGTCTGCGCAGCCTGACGGTATAATTGCTGTGCATCCTCAACGATTTGAGGTGTTGTGCCAAATTGAGAAAGAATAGGTGCAGCTTTTGCAATTTTTGCGCAGAGGGCATCTATGGTAAGTATCCGTAGACGGTTTGGATTTTGCAGCAATTTCCAATTTGCGCATTGCTTTTGATCTAATACTCTTCTTGCAAGTTGCCAAGTTTTAAGCGCGTAGGGTTCTGATGGCGGGTCTTTTAGGGCAGACTGCAATGCGTCGATTATTCTGCTTCGCATTTCACTAGCTGCCTTGCGTGTAAAGGTAATTGCCACCACCTCTTCAGGCGCATTGACATGAGCTAATAGGACTAAAAAGCGTTGCGTTAAAAGTGTGGTTTTGCCAGAGCCAGCAGGTGCCTGGATAATAAAAGATTTTGATGCATCAAGTGCCGCCAATCGTTGCTCTTGGTCTTTGATAATAGGCTGCAATTTATCTTTTCCTCAAACAAAACAAGATTTTCGAAAAACCAGCACAAAAAGGATGCAAAGAGAACCAAGCAGAAGATTTAATTTAATTACGTACCCCAGCATTCTTGTACGCGCTCGATTTATTTCTTCTTCCTATTGCGATCACCAAGACAGTGACATCTTCCCTATTGACTTTATATATTAAGCGATAGCCTAATTTTAACAATTTTATTTTATAACAATCACTTAACTCACCTGTTAATCTATCCTTTGGAACTTCTGGATTTTGCAGGCGGCTGGCTAACTTCTTTCTGAATATTTCTTTTGTGCTAGGATTGAGAGAATCCCACTCCTTCTTAGCTATAGGTAAGAACTTGAGCTTATAAGTCATCTAAAGAGATCTCTATTGCCTTATTTTCATCTCTCAGACGTTCTCTGAGCACCTTTGTTAACTCTAACTCATCCAAAGCATCCAATAATTTCTCATAAAACGCTGGGGAAACTACATAGGCAGTTGGTTTGTTCCTATTTAAAATCGCAATCGTTTCACCAGATGCTTGTTCAATTACTTCACTTGGGTTTGCTTTCAACTCACTAATACTAACAGTGTATTCAGCTAATAAATGTTCCACTTGATGACCTCTTAAAGGTATTAATATTAATCCTAATAATAGTCTTAATTATAACTGGAATCTAGCGGCAATTATCATGGATTTTCAGTGCGCAACGAAAATGCACCACCGCTAGTGGCTGAGGATTGAAACGACTCCAAGAAATGTGTGCCCATGAAGGGATATTGAAGGAGTGCAAGATACCGCCACAAAGTCAAAATGAAGCAGTTAAAGAATGGATAACAAATAATCATAGAAGAGGAAATAGTTCCGTACTAAGTCTAATTAAAGCATTCTCTAAAGATTTTATAATCTTCTGACTTGACAGAATTCATGAAGATGACAGGAAAGACAAGATGCAGGCTCTTTAGGATCTACCTTAGCTATTCCATCATAAAAATCAGCCGCTAATTTCTGAATTATATTTTCCCAGTAAGCAATTAACTCTGGCCAATCATCAAACTCAGGCATTTTAAGCGCAGCAATGGTTATGGCACCTGGAACTGTTTTGGATAATGAAGTCAAACCTTTGAAACCTATTTCATCAGCACGTATTTGTGCAAATAAAATGCCACCTATATTTTGCTTATAAAGAATAGAGTAAAGAGGAAGTTGTGGCTCATTAGGTCTATCACTAAACCAACTTTTGATTGCTGCATTTCCTGTCTTATAGTCAATAATAAGACAAGAACCATCTTCAAGCTCATCAATTCTATCAATCTGAATATTGAGTTCCAATTTTCCTACTTTTAACGATTCTTTTTGCTCGCAGCTTACAATGTTGAAGGGTTGGCGTAATTTTTCCAAAGTCAACCATTGCTTAATTAAATCTTTCAAACGATGTTTTTCTAGTAGAATTAATCTACTTTGTAGCGTTATAGGTTTTTTTAATTTTATTTTCCTTAGTGCCTCATCAATTGCATTTTCTATACTCATCTCCAATTCAATATTATTTAGGGCACAAAGTTGAGATTGGGTTTTAATTTCTTTCCAAAAAAAAGCTAAAACTTCATGGACTAAGGAACCTCGTTCATGAGGAGCCAACCCTATTTGAGATTCCTCTAATGGTCTTGCATGTAATCTAAATTTTGCAAATGCTTGGAAAGGGCAGGTGGCTTGTGATTTTAAAATCCAACTTCCACCTGAAACTTCCTCATTTAGAATAGGTGGCCCATCATCATCAATAAAATATTCTAAATTCTTAGTCTTATATAATTGATTTTCTATTGGGTCATAATTGGAAAGTGATAGGTTACTTTCCGGATAAGGTGTAATCAAATAACTAGGGGCAAGCTGCCTGTCCCCTTCAAATTTCGAATAGCTAAAAATGATTTCTTTAGCGCTTGCTATAAAGCGCTTAGTTACACCAATACTATAATTAAGCTCTCGATCAGAAGTGGCGTGAGGCATGTTATATTTTCTTTGAAGATGAATCGGGATAAAGGGGTTAGGGGTAGCTGGTGCTGGCCATATTTCATCATTAAGGCCCGCAACCCATAAATGATCAAACTCAATGCCGGTAGTCTCTAGAATACCTAGAATTTGAATAGGCAAATCATCACTTTGTGGTTGAAATAACGTTCTACTCACTAATTTTTTAAGTAGTCCATAAGCTTTTGAGAAGCTAAATTGTTCTTGGCATAAATTGCAAGTCACAAACTCATTTAATATTTTTTTAAATCTCTCCACCAGTTGAAATTCAGTGCTATTTAAACTGCGCTCACCAGGCCAACCTATCAGTGAGAGTTGATGCGAAAAGAACATAGCCCATTCCTCTAAGGTTTTGAATTCATCTACTTCGATGGCATCAGCAAAGAAATTTTTTAAATGCAACCATAAGAGCGAGCAGGTGCTAGAGAAATAGGTCTTGGTTAAAATTTGCCTAACAAGGATTTTGGGTTCCCTAAAGCTTCGTAATCTCACATCTAACATCATTCGAGTATTTATTTCAGACTCGGCGCCTGCAATAAAAGGGCTTCTAAGCAAACGGCTAAATTCATCAAACTCAAGCTCATTATAATTTAAGGCAAGAATAGATAACGCTACCTGAATAATAGGGTAATGATTCAACGAATTAGCAGCTGAAACATTGAAGGGATAATCTTTAAACTCTTTATGCAGAGACTGCGCGATAAAAATCTCTTCGTAAAATCCAATAAGTTTATTCCGAACTGATGCTAAATTAGGCACAACACACCCTATAAGCGCCTCTTTATTCTCCAGTAATCGTTGATAAGACCAACGAACCATCTCTCTTAATTCTTGATCCTGATCATGAAAACCATACCTGATGACACTGGGCTTTATTTTAGAGTCAACTGTCAGCAATTCTATTTGGCAATATTGGCTAAGAGCATATTTTAGTGCTTTGATGCAAGGAGTTAGGTCATCAAATCCTAGGAAGAAGAAGCGAGATGGGAGAACAGGATTAGTCGTTGAATTTGATAAAATAGTTAAAAGACACCCAGCCAAATTACTTCTGCTAATGACATTTAATTCTTGACATTTAATTTTAAATTGTTTGCACCATTTACTAAATGTTTGTACCTCAAGAGTGGTTGATTCTTTGAGGTCATCGATAGTTAACATCCAGTCTTGTAATAATTTCCAGGAGTCTTTTGTGAGGCGAGAGGTAGCGGTTAAATTCATCCATTTCTCCTCGCGACTAATAATCTCTTCCCAAATTAACAATTCTTGGAAATCATTCAAAATAAGCGTTGATTCTTTGCCAAGCTCTTTCCAGGTTTGTTCAATCCAACTAGATAATGGCATTACCTGCAAGCTTTGCCATACAAGGTATCCTTTATCTGCCTGTGAGGTATCATATTTTTTCTTGAGGTAGCTTGAAAGACGTCGGTTGGCTGTTAGCAATAAATCTGTTGGCAGAAGATTAGCTAAGAACTGAGTTATATCCATAGATTTATCTGCAAGGGTTGACTATATTTTTGATCATCTTACAATGGCCTCAACCAATTCTTAAAGAAAGGATACCGTATGATGATTTCTCTCATCACGAGCCTAGGGCAAATAGACATAGAGCTTGATACTGAGAATACTCCTAAGACTAGTGAGAACTTTCTCATGTACGCTAAAGACGGCTTTTATGATAACACTATTTTTCATCGTGTCATTAGCGGCTTTGTTGTGCAAGGCGGAGGTTTTGAACCCGGAATGATACAGAAGAAAACAAATGCGCCTATTAGCAATGAGGCCAAAAATGCGCTTAAAAATTCTAGAGGTACCCTTGCAATGGCACGCACTGGTGATCCTCATTCTGCCACTTCCCAATTTTTTATTAATTTGAAAGATAATCGTTTTTTAGACTATACTGCGCAGTCGCCTCAAGGTTGGGGCTATTGCGTTTTTGGCAAAATAATAAATGGGATGGAGATTGTCGATAAAATAGCCCAATCTCAAACTACTAATAAAGGTGGCCATGAGAATGTGCCTGTAGAAGATATTTATATAGAACATGTTGTTATAAATGAACAGCAATGATATAGCTTGGCCTCCACCTTTTACCATTGTTAAAAATTCGCGTTCCAAACGATTGTCCTTACGAATTACAAGATATAAAGGGTTAGAACTTATCATCCCTAAACATACTAGCACTCAAAAAGCACTTAACTTTCTAAACTCAAAATACCAGTGGGTACAAAAGCATCTAGATTTGGTTATATTTAAAAATGAAGCGACTCTACAGCTTCCGAAGCTTATCATGCTACCCACTATTAATGAAACCTGGAAAATTATCCAATCACAAACACCAAGTGAGAGAAAAAAGCTTAGAGAGAGTAATGCAACAGGCTGTTTATATTTAAATAGTAATATTGAGGTGACAACGGCTTTCGAATTATTAAGAAACTGGCTAAAAAAAAAGGGGAATCAGCATATCCCTAAACTTATAAATTGCTACAGCAAAAAATACCAACTTCCTTTTGGTTCCCTTAGCATTCGTTTACAAAAAACACGGTGGGGTAGTTGTTCTACAGAAAAGAATATTAGTCTCAATAGTAAATTACTGCTGTTACCCCCAGAGACCACTCATTATGTTATTGTACATGAACTAGTTCACACCGTTCATTTAAACCACTCACCTAATTTTTGGAGAATGGTTAAATCCTTTATACCCAATTATCACCAGCATCTCATTGAATTAAAAAAAATAGAAGAACAAATGCCAAATTGGTTATACTATTAGCAATAAGGAACATGAGCTCCATCATTGTGAATCCGATTGAAAGGTGATTTATGAATAACAAGCTGATAAAAATTTGCTTCTTTCTTGTGTTTTCATTAATCACCATTTCTTGTACTTCTCCAATTAATAAAACCAATTTTGATAGAATCCAAGCTGGGATGTCCTATAGAAATGTCGTAGAAATTTTGGGTGAGCCAACAAGCAGTGCAACGTTAAGCTTTGGTGATACAACGGGGATCAGTGCAAATTGGGAAAATCGTAATGGCAGTATTAAAATTCAATTTTTTAATGGTAGCGTTAAAATAAAACAATACATAGAGGGTGTTACAACCCCTCGTCAGAGTTAACTCTAACAATGATAAAGGATTATCTAACACCCAACCAACTGCCCTCAATTAGGCAAGAAAATAATCATATCTATTTATCAGGCGATTGGAGTAAACAAAATATCCCTACTGCTTATAAAAGATTGAAAAGAATACGTTTCATACATGGTCAAGAACTAATTTTAGATGGCACCAATGTTAAGAAGCTGGATACTGCCGGTGCTTTATTGTTACTAGAGGTCTTAGATAAAATCAAAAAGAAATCTTTTTCTCACCAGCTTTTAGGGTTTAGTCCTGAACATCAGTCTTTACTTGATATGGTTTCTTATCACCAGGAGAAGGCCTATAAGTTTCCTGAAATACAAAGAGAAACCACATTAACCCTAATAGGCAAAGAAACTGTTAGCAAATTCACCCAAGCACTTTCTTATATTAGTTTTCTAGGCCAGTTTATTACCATGCTATTTCATAGCTTGACTCATTTCAACCAATTGCAATGGCGATCTTTTTTAAATTCAATTGTCGAAATGGGCTATAGCGCCATGCCTATTATTGCCCTGTTATCATTTTTGATAGGTATCGTATTATCCTACCAGCTAGGTATTCAGCTACAAAATTATGGTGCTGATGCATTCATTGTAAATCTCATTGGACAGGCTGTTTTTCGCGAATTTGGTCCTCTCATTACCGCCATAATTGGGGCAGGGCGCACCAGTGCGGGGATAACTGCTCAGCTTGGCACAATGAAAATTAATGAAGAAATTGATGCGTTGGAAACTATGGGGTTTTCGTCATTTGATATTTTAGTTATACCAAGAGTGGTTGGTTCTTTAATTGTATTTCCTCTTTTAATAATTTGGGCAGATATCTTTGGTGTACTAGGTGGCATGATTATGACTAAAGCAATATATGGTACACAATATGGTGATTTCTTAGAACGTTTTAATAGTGTGATTGATCTTCAAACATTAATGGTTGGGCTTAGCAAAGCACCTGCATTTGCATTGATTATTACCATGGTAGGATGTTTTCAGGGACTCAATGTGTCTAGAAATGCGGACAGTGTTGGTGTACAGACAACCAAAAGCGTCGTGCAATCTCTCTTTTTAATTATTATTGCAGATGCCATATTCTCCATTATTTATAGTGAACTAAACATTTAAAATGATAATATTTTTGGAGATCGCAATTGAATTTGCCAGTTGAAGAGAATAAAAAGGATTTACTACTGGATGTCAAAGACCTGTCAACACATCTTAATGGTCAAGTTGTGCTCAATAAAATTAATATGCAGGTTTTCAAAAATGAAATCCTTGGATTAGTGGGGGAGAGTGGTTGTGGGAAAACCACATTACTGCGTACTATTTTGTTGCTACACAAACCTACTACGGGTTCAATCAAAGTCTTTAACCAAGATCTAGTCCATTCTACTGAGAGACAGGCAATAAAGATCAAACGAAGATGGGGTGTTATGTTCCAACATAATGCTTTATTTAGTTCGTTAACCGTCTTAGAAAACGTTCTATTTCCATTGCGTACACAAACTGACCTTCACCCCGAATTACAAAATGAAGTTGCACTTTTGAAAATTGCCCTGACCGGTCTTCCTTTAGATGCTGTGAATAAATATCCTGCCGAGTTAAGTGGTGGTATGGCAAAACGTGCAGCCTTAGCGCGTGCCATCGCCTTAGACCCAGAAATATTATTTTTAGACGAACCCACCTCAGGACTTGATCCTCATAGTGCCCAGGGGCTTGATCAATTAATATTAGACTTACGAAAATCTTTAAATTTGACTATCATAGCAGTGACACATGATCTTGATACTTTATGGATGGTAACAGATAGAGTTGCTTTCTTGGGGGAGGGTAGTATTTTAGCCATTCTGCCAATTGCTGAATTAGTTAATTTCGAGCAGCCCTCTGTTAAGGAGTATTTTAGTGGGTTAAGAGCGCAACGTGCTAACCAATCGGCTGCCAAGGAAAGGGAAGATAAGGAGTAAAACGGGTGGATCCCAAGGTAAACTATACTGCTGTTGGCCTATTTGTTGTTATTTTATCCATGCTACTGGCCTTTATTGTGGTTTGGTTATCTTCTGAACGCAATGAACATTATAATAAATATCTTGTCTTTATGAGGGAATCTGTGTCTGGCCTTAACGAGAAGGCCCCTGTGAAATTTAATGGTGTGCAAGTTGGCTACGTTGACCATATTGAGATTGATCCTGAAGATCCTCAAGAAGTTCGATTAGTGATTAAAGTTAACCAAAAAGTTCCTATTACCAAGAGCACCACTGCCACTTTAATGGCCCAAGGCATTACGGGCATTACTTATGTAGGACTTAAAACATCTACCTCAAATGCGCCTCCTCTTCAAAAACATCCGAGTGAACCTTACCCAGTTATCCCTTCCGAGCCTTCTTTACTTGTCCAATTAAATGAAGCGTTACGAGAGGTCACTGAAGGATTGAAGGGAATGAGTGGAAGTTTTAAAGGTATAAACGGAAGTTTTAAAGGAATTGATGACAAGGTAAGACTACTTCTTAGCGCCGAGAATTTAGATTCGCTAAAAAATCTTTTAAACAGAACATCAGCGGCGAGCAACCAATTTCCTGATGCCATGGAAAAAATAAGAGGTGCCGCGGTAGGACTTACCAATGCAAGTGATCAAGTTAAGAAAACACTTCAAAACAGTGAAGGGACTATAAGAAATTTAGATATAGCTTTAAAAAGCCTAACAGAACAAACTTTACCTGAAATTTACCAAGCAGCTCATTCATTAAAAGATACTTTACAAAATGTAAAGGAAGTTACTAACCAAATGAAGCAAAATCCTTCAGTCATTATTAGAGGAACTCAGCCCGCTCCTCCCGGACCAGGAGAATAGTGAATGAAGAGAAATTTTCGAATATTATTAGGTCTTTTACTGTTAACACTACTATCAAGTTGTGCGATAAATCTTAATACCAATAAAGATACCACGGAAAAAATAAAAGGTGCCGCGGTAGGACTTACTAATGCAAGTGATCAAGTTAAGAAAACACTTCAAACCAGTGAAGGGACTTTAAAGAACATAAATATAGCTTTAAAAAGCCTAACAGAACAAACTTTACCTGAAATTTATCAAGCAGCTCATTCATTAAAAGATACTTTACAAAATGTAAAGGAAGTTACTAACAAAATAAAGCACAATCCCTTCCGTAAGAGGAACTCGGCAGCCGCCCCTCCCGGACAGGAGAATAGTGAATGAAGAGAAATTTTCAAATATTTTTAGGTCTCTTACTGTTAACAGCACTATCAGGTTGTGCCATAAATCTTAATACCAATAAATATGCCTTAAATAGCTTATGCATTAGACCGCATTGTAGTTGTTCCTGCTTTACACTTTTTATCCAAGAACCCACAGTTCAGCCTGGATATGACACTGATCAAATTATATACTTAAATTGTCCATACCAATTAAAATTCTATAGCCGAAATAGGTGGGTTGCCCCTCCACATGAAATGTTAACCTCGCTCATATCTCAAAGCCTGCGCAATACTTGCTTTTTCAAAGCAGTAGTCACAGCACCCTTTGTAGGTGATACTCACTTTCATTTAGAAAGCAGGCTAATTAAATTGCAACAAGAATTTTTTTGTTGTCCAAGCAAAGTGCGGATGATTATGCATTTTGTATTGGTTGACACGCATTGCCATGAAGCTATCGGTGAAAAGGTATTTGAAGTTTTGGTTTTAGCGCCTAAGAATAATCCATATAGCGGAGTTATTGCGGCCAACAAAGCAACATCGATTATTTTAAACCAGGTAGCAGACTTCGTAATATGTACCATCCAGCAGCATCCAGCAATTCCAACCCCCAGGGGAATAAAATTACCTAAATAGTTTTTAGATAATTTTCAAGACCTACAACTTCAATTGCTGTTGTTAAACGGTAGCAACTATTTCCCGGATAAATAACAGTTAATTTATCTAGCCGTAACGTATCTTGTGCGAGCTGCATAGACGAAGTTAAACGTGGTGCATCAGAATATTTAAATTCGAAACCTAGGCGCTTAGCATTTTTTAAAATTAATAAATCTAATTCGCCTTGGCTGTGTATTCCCCAGAAATAGCACTCCTCAGGTTCAGCATGATGTACTCGAATAATTTCTTCTAATGCAAAACCTTCCCATGAAGCACCTAATTTTGGATGATTTTGCAAAGCGTGTAGGTCATGGATTCCCAATAAGCTATGGAAAATGCCGCTATCTCGAAAATAAATTTTTGGTGATTTAATTTGTCTTTTGTTAATGTTTTCAATCCACGGCGTTAATTCTCGTATCATGAAAGTTCCTGTTAGAATATCTAAATAATGTCTAGCTGTAGTATGTGCAACACCAAGTGATGAGCCAATCTCTGAAGCATTAAATATGTTGCCGTGATAATGCGCTAGCATCATCCAAAAGCGTCGTAACGTACGAGCTGGAACCTGTATTCCTAAATTAGGAATATCTCGTTCTAAAAAAGTAGTGATATATGCTCCGCGCCAATCATTACTGTCCTGATCGTTGTTAGCAAGATAAGAATTGGGAAAACCGCCACGAAACCAAAGCTTACTTAAATTATCTACCTCTGAATAGGAGAATGGCGTAATCTCAATATAACGGATTCGCCCCGCCAAAGTTTCTGATGATTGTTTGATTAAATCACGAGAAGCACTACCTAAAATTAAAAATTTACGTTTTTTGTGCTGATCGACTAGTACACGCAATAAAGGAAATAACTCAGGTTTTCGTTGTATTTCATCAATGACAATCAAACCTAATAAATCTTCAAGTGCCAGCTTAGGAGCATCAAGTTTTGCTAAATCATCAGGATCTTCTAAGTCAAAATGGTGTATGGTAGAAATAGATTTATCTTGCTTAAGGGAAGAATATTGCTTAGCTAATGTTGTTTTTCCACACTGCCGTGGCCCTAATAATGCAATAACAGAATGAACTTTTAGTGACCTATATAACTGATTAATAAGATAATTTCTATTGATAAACATAGGGCTACCATGAAAATTGAGTGATGTAAGTTCAATTTTCATTTTACTCTATCTTTATAGATAAGCCAAGCTAATGAGATAATTGTGAATTGGAAAAGCAGCAATGCGTCTAAAACTGTAAGCATAGGAGCTTAACCGAATGTCACTGTCTTCCACAGAACCCCTAATTGCACGTATCGATGGCTATATCTGAACCTGGCATAAAAAATTATTTGCTATTATTCTTTAGTTAGTATAATTCCCACCTAACGACATAAAGTGAATACAAATAAGTGCTCATATTGAAATAAAGTGAATACCTATATATAATCAAATATTATTATTTAGAATACAAAGATATAGTCATTATGAATAAGAAAGATTTAGTCCTTAAGCAATTAGATCGACAGTTTCAAGACTGGATATCAAAGAAGCCCAGCAGACCTAAACAAGGTTGGGTGAGGACGATAAGGAAGGCCTTAGGAATGACTGGCAAACAACTTGCCAAAAGACTTTGTGTGAGCCGTTCAAGAGTGATTAAGATTGAAGAAGGGGAACAGCGAGATGCTGTGACATTGCGCACGCTGAAAGATGTAGCAAATGCATTAAACTGCGAACTTATGTATATGCTAATTCCAAAGGAATCTCTACGTTCCACCTTAAGAAACCAGGCCAAAAAAATAGCTAAACAGCATATGCAACGTGTCTCACATACAATGCAACTAGAAAATCAAGGTATCGATGTTAAACATCAAGAAGAATTAGAGAAAGAACTTATTGATTCATTACTCAGGGGTTCATCAAAACGCTTATGGGAGGAGTAATAATGGAATTCGAATATCCTATAGGCGCGACCCCTTTAGATGCAAATGAAATTGAAGGATTGATTCCCATTCATATTACGCAACAAGCTGAGTTAAATGAATTTGAGCAATACAATATCATAAAGGCAGAGCAATGGGTAGCTACAAAGAAATTTGCTCTTAAAGAAATATTAAATCAAAATTTTATTAGAAAGCTTCATATGCGAATGTTTGATGAAACTTGGCATTGGGCAGGAAAGTTTAGAAGAACTGAAAAGAATTTAGGTGTTGACCCTATCATGATTCCGATTGAAATAAAAAAACTAATTGATGATGCTGATTTTCAGATAATAAATCAAACTTAAGGTAATAGGTCAGGTCCCCCTCCTCTAAAATGGTACGAATGTCCCAGTTTTGCGCCAGATTTGATGAAAATTGCTCAAAATCACCCTCATCCGGCCTGGCGGCCACCTTCTCCCGCAAGCGGGAGAAGGGAATAATACCTTTTTGTTTTTATCCTTCTCCCGCTTGCGGGAGAAGGTGGCTGCCAGGCCGGATGAGGGTGTTTTTTGAGCAATTTTCAGCAAATTTTTACTCAGATTTGGCGCAAGACTGGACATTTGTGCCATTTTAGAGGAGGGGGACCTGACCTATTACACTTGCAAAATTATTTGGCGGGATTTGCGCAACATTAAATGGCTCTTTTTTTCCAAAATCTCGCGAATGCCATAGAACAAAAACTCTTGTACTCTTGACGATCATTACATAATATTTTATACGTATTTCCAACTGATGAGGAAATTGTCTTTAAATCACAAGATCGTCAATGTCAACATCTAGAGCTTTAGCAATTACTTTTAAGAGCTTTGTTGTGCCTGTTCTTTCTCCGCTCTCAAGCTGAGAAATATATTGACGAGATACATTAACTCGTTTTGCAAGTTCTGTTTGTGTTAAGCGGCGATATTCACGAAACACCTTAATGGGAGTTTCACCAGAAGCAAGCTGTTCAACTAAAGCAAGGGGGAAGCGTTCGCTCGTATCATTTTTTGCAGCCTCAACAGCTTCTATATCTTCAATATCCTCGAGTGCTTCCAAAATGCGCTTATATTCTTCATATGGCAGCACTACGAAGGCAGGATTGCCATTTTGTGAAATAATTTGCGGATGAATTTTCATCGATATACCTCTTTGCGATGAGCAATTTTAATAACTTCAATAACCATAATATGATTATGTAACCAGGACCTCAAGATTATAGAAGTGATAAAGGATAAACTCCTCAACCACAAGTGCGTGGCAACTGATAGCCAAGTCATACGAATGGGACTCACTGCACTCACCTCTTATACAGAACTTAATCTCATCAAGCTGGCTCAAGAAGTTCCCACACTGCTAAAAAAATCCAAAGTCTAACTATTCCAATTTTTATGCCTTTTTGAGGCTCATTTGTGTTAGAATAAGCTCCTTTTATGCGATATATTTCCTAAATATGGTCATCCAAAAATTACTGAAATTTGGGTGATTGTTTGACAAGAAAAAAAATTTTGAAAGTTATCATTAATTTAAAGGGGTAAAATGCATGTATTCGCCAGCATGGCCTCATAGTGAGATAAAAGAAATATTTCCCAATATTTTCTTTGTTACGGGTACAAATATAACACATCATAATAATGTTGAACTTCAACACAGCAGAAACATGATTATCATTCGTGATAATGACAAACTTTCACTTATAAATACTGTAAGACTGGATGATAAAGGATTGGCTGTACTTGATGCCCTGGGTGAAGTTGAAAATGTCATTAGAATTGGAGCATTTCATGGAAGAGATGATCCATTTTACCTTGATCGTTATCATTCAAAATTATGGGCATTGAAAGGAATGAAGCACGCTAACAATCGGCTGGAAGACGTTCAACTTATTCCAAATGGTCAGATGCCGGTTCCTAATTGCTCGATATTTATTTTTGAGACTTCAGTGTGTCCAGAAGGAATACTACATATTGCTCAAGAAGGTGGGATTCTGATCACATGTGACAGCATAAAAAATTGGTTAGCACCAGATCAATTTTTTAGCACTCAAACTGCAAAATTATATGAAGAGCAAGGATTTTTTGGGACTGCAAGTATATCTAATGTTTGGAAACAAGCATGCAACGTTAAATCTTTAGACTTTGCGAGACTAAAGACCTTAAAATTTCATCATCTTCTTAGCGCACATGGCGAGCCTTTGTTGAATAATGCTCATGAGCTTATAGACAAAGTAATTATGCAAGAATATGGGTTTAAACCTTGAATTCAACTGATAATCGCAACTTTGGTATTATTAATAACTAACTATATTGATTTAAAATCTTGCTTGGTTCTTATAGCAAGGAGTTGTAAGGTCGTGGTATACAAACAGCTTGATTTTAGAAAGTGGTGCCAAATTCATGGGCTCTGGAGAGCAGCTCAAACAATCAAACCGAGATTGCCAAAGAAGTAGGGTGCATAAATTAAATAAATTAACAATTAGCTGAGAGCTAAAACGAAATATTACTTTTGTACGTACTGCGCTTGGTTATTGGCAATACAAATCCAATTATGCACAGAGCCATAATAACCTATTAATGATATAATTTATCAGACATTAAATAACCTTAGCTAAATCTTATATGAGTAAAAAATTCTTAAAATTTCGAGTTTTTACTATTGACCCTGACACTGTGTCATCCCATATTCTTATCATCGAGAGGAATCTTGAATGACAGATTGGCGTATAAAAGAAATCAGCGATTTAACCAAAACATCGATTCGAATGTTGAGGCATTACGACAAGATTGGTTTATTAAAACCTTCATATCGTTCGTCTAATGGATATCGCTGTTATACAGCACAGGATTTGGCAAAATTGCAGCAAATTATCGCCCTGAGGTACTTTGGATTTAGTTTAGGTACCATAAAGACTATCCTGCAAAAACACCATAATATCTATGCTCATCTCCAGGCACAACAGCAAGTGCTTAAGGAACAAAGTATTCATTTGCAGCAAGTGAATGATGCGCTTGGAGATATTCTTAAACACCTCTCGCCATTCGAGACGCCTAATTGGAACGATTTAATAACTTTGATAGAGAGGTATCGTATGACAGAAAATCTTAGAGACAAATTGAAGAAGACATGGGCTGGCCGAGAATTAAGTGAGTCTCAATTTGAAGAATATTTGTCCATTTATGAGCAGTTTCCAGAGGAGTTCGCGGCTCGGGACAAAATAATCGAACAAATCAATAATAAAGAGTTGGGTGATCCCACAGGCCCAGATGGTGAGCGCGTAGGGATTTTCATGCATGAGTTGGTCAAAAAAATGAAAGGATTGTTTTCTAAATACGTTAAGTTCAGTTCTAGCCTTCTTGAGAGTATGCAATCTGGAAAATTGTCGCAATTACAGGTAACTCCAGAAGGGGCTATGTGGTTGAGTCGAGCAACCATTTCTTTTTGGTTAAAGCGTTGGAATGCGCTATATGACACTATCGTGGAAAATCTAAAATCAGATCCTGAAGGCAAAACAGGAAAGAAGATCGCTGGAGAATGGACAGGGTTGATTGATGAATATTTTTCGATGGGTTCTCGGTCTTTTTTTACAGGAATATTATTGTGGCAAGAATTTGCGAGAAAGGATCATGAACTGAAAGAATCAAAAACGCTGCTATCACCTCAAGAAATGGTGAAGCAATATCACATCAAGTTGCTTTTTAATCCGGAAGCCGCAAGTTGGATTAGTCGGGCTCTTGAAGTACATACAAAATAGTTTAACTTAACGCTTTTATCCTGGGGGAGATCAGAAGGCCAGACGGTCGTTGGAATCCTCCGGGACATTGCTATTAAAAGAAAATCAAATTTCCATCTTATATAGATTACTAAACTACCTACATTTGGCAATGAGATAAAATCAAAGTTTAATTAGTTTTTTCTTTGCTGACGCATGTCTAGCGCGTAATTCGATGTCAATATATCGATCTGTAATAGCACTTGAACCATGGCCCGCATCATCACGCACATGTTCGCGCGGACGAATTTTAACATCTTCAGAAATACCGGTATGTCGCAACCAGTGTACAGTAGCAGAAAGTAACATTTCTGCTTCATCCAAAAAATTATCTTGCTTTAACCGATCAATAGCTTTATCAAAACATCCCTGCACAATATTTCTTATTTGTCTTGTATCTCTTATGGGACCTTTTCCTAGTATTTTAGGAATAAGAGGTATTTGCTCACCAGGTGAGGGTAGGGAAGACAAGCCTAAACTAGCACGATAGCGTTTTAATGCCCCTAGCATGGCATTACTAACGCTAATATCACGTTCTTTATTACCTTTGCCTACTGTTTTAAACCACCAATTATTATCCATGTCTTTAAAAAAATGTCCCATTTGTGGTTCCCAATTCTTATTTACAGCTAGTTCTGAAATTCGTAAATACATAGCAAATAGAGCATTCATAATAAAGAGGGTACGTTCATGTACAGTTGGATTTTCTTGTGCCATTGTTTCGGCCGTTTCAATGGTATAACCCCATTGAATTTCAGACAGACGTCGAACAGGAGTTTTTTGCTGTCGTTTTCTTATGAATTTACTTTTTTGGCGTATCTGAGCAACAGGATTGCTAAATGTATATTCTTCTTGTTCTAAGTAATTATAAAAACTATTTAAGATAGAAAAAATAGCTTGTAGTGAGCTGTTTGAAAGAGAATAGTTTTTTGCATTAGGAGTTTTACCATCGCGAAACGCTTTCTTACTGACGGAGGCTACAAAGGGTCGCCAGTCTGGATGAGGCTGTCGCAATCCACCTTTTTCGATAAATCTATCGACATGCTGTATGCCGATCCAGTTTTTAGGCGGAGCCTGACAAAACTCAATGAATGCTTCAAAATCCATTCTGTTAATTTTATTAAAGGATTTTTTTTGAATAAACCAACACCATTGCAAGAGACGTTCAATTTCGCGCCTGTAGGCGTTGAATGTCGCTAGGCTGCCGCGATAATGATAGAGAAAATTTGTCGCGTGTTGATAGTCCAGATTAGCTTTACCTTCAGTTAATTCAGGAAAGCTAACATTTAATTTGTTTAGATGTTCTAAGGTGTCAAATAAAGGACTTGGGAAGGACAAATTGGTATCCATAATGGCTTTTCCTATATTACCGATAAGAGAGATTATCGGTAATATAAGGAATGATTACAAGGGGGATTCAACAAATAACTGCAACTGTACTTTATTCAAACATCTCTTCTGCCATCTCTTATGCTGATTAATCTTTCTCATTAGACGTTTATTTGCTTTTTATTCAAAAAAGTTAAAATATCATTAGCAATTTCATTTTTAATGTTGCTTGAGCCTCGATCACACAAATCTATATGTCTTGCATTTTTTTTTCATGTTTTATCTTTCTCATTATCCAGTTCTTTAATGTACCAACAATTTGTCCAGCTATGTCCTGTGTTCCCTATCGGTTTATCTAATCCCATGAAACCAAATTTTTCATATAAGGTATTTGCTCCATGCATAAAATTCATTGTTTCTAAATAGCATTTTTTAAAACCTTCTTTATTAGCTTCCTGCAGAACTTTTTTCAAAAGCACTGCACCTAAACCCAAACCGCGTAATTGAGAAGAAAGATACATACCTTTTAATTCACAAATATTTTCATTTACACCAACTAAAGGGGCAAAACCGACGCCACCAATTATTTTTTTATCATTTACAAGTACATAATAATTACTTTTTTTGGAAGTATAGATTTCGTATGTTTTGTGCAGTTCATCTTCAAAAATCGTAGCTGATGGATGATTTGAGTCAAAACCAAATTCTGCCCATACTGTTTTTATCAAATTTACTAACTGAGGCACATCATCCTTGACTAGTTTGCGGATTTTATATTTGTTCTGTAATCTTGAGCGTTTAAGTGCTTTAGCATAAATAGTTAATCCTTTAACGACGATAGCCCGTTCTTCATTGTTCATCATATCTAAGGCTAGTTTTATTTGTAATTTAGTCTCATGATGAATTGCATTTACTAGTTCTAATCCCTTTTTAGTTAGAGAAATTAACTTATTTCGACGGTCATTTTCATCAGAGTGAATATGACAAATTCCTTTATCACATAATTGCGTAACTAAACGGCTTGTAGTAGATTTTTCAAGATTTAGGACGGTAGATAACTGACCTAAGTTCATTACCCCCTGAGAATCTAATTCTACTAAGGCATGACATTGTGAAGTTGAACCAATTGACGAAAAACGATTATTAAGAAAACCAAATTGTCTCACCATTTCCCTGGAAGCAGATCTGATTTGGGAAATTTGAATATCTACTTGCATTTAAACCTCAGACTAATATAAAAGTTGTATTTTACAACTAATACATGTATTACGCAACCAATAATCAAGTTATATAAACCAAATGATGCACTTTGCTTAAGATTCGGCCTTATTCATTGCTATCTCTTTGTGAGACTACAGCCTGATGGAGTTTTTGTGCAACTAATGCATTTAAGCTGAGGCCAACTCTGGCTGCTTCGGTGGCTAATGCCTTGTGGTCACGTTTATCAATTCTAACATTAAATTTACCACTGTATTCTTTCTGGCTTGGAGCAATTGGAATGCTTTCATTATGTTTATAATAACTTTCTTTCATCGCTTCCCAAGCTTCTTTGAGTTCTGATAATGCCTCTTCTGCAGTAGAACCGCAAGCAGATACATTCGACAATTCAACAAAATGAGCGACAAAATCACCTTCATTATCTTGAAAAAGATAAATGCTAAAACCATCAAATTCGTTATGCATTGCCATTATCCTCTTCTAATTCTAATCTAATTAAGAATTGTTTTACTTGATAGCCTTTAGCTTTGCCATTTCTGTCTTGTACTGAGAGCCGATGAGATTTAGGCGAATACCAGATTTGATGGCTACCTCTTTGATGGTCTAAAATCCATCCTTGATGTTTCATCAGTGTACAAAAATCATCGATGGAAAGCTCATCTGGATTATTATTTTCTTTCTCTAGTAATTTATTTTTTTTACTCATGAATGTAACCATATATAGTTACATTATATTTGTCAAAGTGTATTGCTAATTGCTAGTGATTGATATTTCTCATAGATGTATCCTTCCAAATTAATAAATATTAAACTATAGTAGTATTGTACTGTACAACTCAAAGCTTATAACCATTAATTAAAAAGGAGAGTTGTCATCATGCTTACTCCAAAAAAAATCCATGAGTTAGTTAGCATTATTAATAATAAGCATACTAAGTCTCAATATGGACTCTACCCACCGCAAAAGAAAATAATAAATTATATTTTACGTCAGACTAGCTATATACAGCACAATTCCAGATTAGAGGATCTTGATAAAGTTCAAGAAATGACTAATTTACTAGAGGGCTTTATTCGCTACTTGAATGACACCAATAAAATTCTTAAATTGGATGTGGAAAAGATATTAACTTATATCTATTATCCTGAGAGCGAAAAAATTACGTTAGATAATAAAGATAATCTTATGGTTGGTAGCAAGGCGGGAATTGTTCGAGTTTGGCATGATGCTTATTTTATTAACAATCGAGGTCCTATTATTAATCGTTTAATTGATTGCAAGAATGTTTTGTACAATAAAATAGGTGGAGGGGAATATATGAGAATCGAAGGAAGCGGCATGCCGGAGCAAATGCAAAAAAAATATAGAGAAATGTTTGTTCTACAACCAGATAGATGAGGTGAGGACATCTGCCAGGATTACTTCTAATCCTTATGGCAGTGTCCTTTATTTCTTTTTAAAATGGTTTTACTTTCCTTTTCCTTCTATTTCTTTTCCTTTTAATTCTTTTATTTCTCTATCTTTGCCATTTTTCCCTCAGTAGGCTTTTCAGCGTCAGGCTTTCTCATACTATTTTGAAAATTTTTCAAAAATGTTTTTAGGTTATTGTTTTTTATCATCGAAAAGCCCCCCTCTTTATTGCCATCAATATACTCTAGCCAACACCCTATTTCTTTATCAATCTTGCTAAGACTATATTCCTTCCCTATTAGATTTGTCAGGCAGTCTATTAAACTGATTTTAAAACCTTCATCTTTTTTAGCAACGTTTAACTTATCAAGACCAGCAATACAATCAATAATACATTTTTGTTTATTTTCTTCAGAATACAGAATTATATTACTTCCAAAAAACGTGGTTCTTGAAAACATGGTTCTTGCTTTTTGAAAGTGTCTACTAGTCTCTTCTTCTTCTTTCTGAGGATTTTTCTCTTCCATTATTATCGGAGACTGATCTTTCTCAAGAAGAAGAGTTGCCTCTTTTTGTAGATCATCAATTAATTTAATTAATTGAGGGCCTGCATTACCAAAAATAGCTGAGTTACTTATGTATTGTTCGCAAAATTTAGCTAATGAGGTATCAAGCACTTTTTGGATCTCATTAATGAATTTGCATTTTGATAATTCATTTACTAATTCGTTATGCCAAACAGAACCTATTTGGCCAGGTGCATAAGCTCGAAAGAGATTACAGTATTTTAGAGCAAGAGGGTGTGGAATAGATATCTCAGAAGATTCATTATTGTATTCTTTTTCAAAGCGCTTAAATACTTCTTGAATAAGCTGATGGATATCTTCACGAAGTTTACCTGCAACTCCACCACCATAACCATACCCATCGCCAGATGTCTGATTTTTCCATCCAATAAGAATATTACCATTTTGTTTTTTAAAATCATTTACGTTTTGTAGATCTGACTCTACCCATTTCCTCTCAAGGATGCCTTTGCCGCCCCCAAATTCACAAGTTGTAACTGGTAAAAATTTGATTTTATCTAGTAAGTGTTTGTAATCCTCAGTTTTTAATAGTCCATTCATCAAATCAACAACATTAGCTTGCCCTTTTCCATGTATTGGTTTTATTTCGTTGGTTTGTTGAAAATTCGTAGATACGGCTAGCCCTACCTTTTGATATCCTTTTAGACACAAAAAATTTACTAGTTGTAATAAATATTCGGCTTGTTGCAGATCAGTACGTCCGCTTGGGTTTTCTTTTTTAGAATAAAAGTCTAGCCGAAGGGGATAAAAAGAGGCTGTTTTATTTTTAGCAATTTCATCTGTAGCAATCATATTCACTCCTGGTCTTGGTTAAAATTAGCTATTTATGTAATAAGTAATTGAGATATACGCTAAGAGCAATGAAGGTGCGTTCCGAGCTAACTATTTAAGATACTAATTTATAATTAAAACATATCACTATTAAGGAAATATTAACTTATGGAATTTTATTATAATGAGCGAAGAAGAACGCTTTGCAGCGTACAGAAAAAAATATTTGTTAGGCAAATTTGTTTGATGAAGCAGGTATTGAAAGCGAAGAAGCAGAAGAAGAACAAAATACAGTTGAAGTAAAAAACTACCCACCGCAAAAGAAAATAATAAATTATATTTTACGTCAGACTAGCTATATACAGCACAATTCCAGATTAGAGGATCTTGATAAAGTTCAAGAAATGACTATTTTACTAGAGGGCTTTATTTGCTACTTGAATGACACCAATAAAATTCTTAAATTGGATGTGGAAAAGATATTAACTTATATCTATTATCCTGAGAGCGAAAAAATTACATTAGATAATAAAGATAATCTTATGGCATGATGCTTATTTTATTAACCATCGAGGCCCTATTATTAATCGTTTAATTGATTGTAAGAATGTTTTGTACAATAAAATAGGTGGAGGGGAATATATGAGAATCGAAGGAAGCGGCATGCCGGAGCAAATGCAAAAAAAATATAGAGAAATGTTTGTTCTACAACAAAATCAACCCTCTATGAATCGGTAAGCTATTGTCCCAGGCAGGGAAAAAAAATATTGGACTTTTCTCCCCTTTTCCGTTGGCACTAAACTTTCTAAATAAAGAAATCCCCCTTTTCAAAGGGGGAAATGGTCACTATCATTTAGAGTGTTTTTTTAGGGGTATTCTGACAATGAGTGTTAAACTCCTCGAGTATTTTATTCACTCCTGAAGTCTGATCACTTGGTGCCTTAAAATATCCTTGAAAATAAATAGGATTACTAAAAAGCATCTTATTTTTTTCAATGTGATCACGAACATCTTCCTCAGAATAGTTAGTCGGATCATTAATTAGAATGTCAAGCGTGTTAAGCGCTACATTTCTTAAAGATTTCACACGGTCATTCTTTGTTGTCATTAATTCTATAAAATGAGGATTGGATAACATCTTTTTAAAGAATCGAATACGCTCAGCTGGGGGCAGTGTTGGGTCAGTTAGTATTTCAATTTCTTCCTTTTCTTTTCCTTCTTTTATTTTTCTATCTTTGCCATTTCCCTCAGTAGGCTTTTCAGGGTATTTCATACATTTTACTTCTTTATATTTGCGCTCTTTCTCAGTAAGCTCAATGTCAGGCTTTTTCATATTATTTAGAAAGTTTTTCAAAAATGTTTTTAGATTTTTGTTCATTGGAAAGCCGTTATTGCTCTTAACAGACTCTAGCTCATACATTATATGGTAATAAATCTCTTTATAACTTCTAGAATCGTCTCTCTTCTCCAGGTATACTATTAAGTTTTTTTGGATATTTTTATCCTTGCCAGCAACTTTTAACTGTTTAAGACCATTAATACAATCACTAATACATTCTTGTTTGTTTCCTTCACCATACAGAATTTTTGGACTTCCGAAAAACATGGTTCTTCCTTTTTCAAAGTGTCTATTAATCTCTTCCTGAGGACTCTTTACCAGAATCCAATCATCTTCTCCCTGAGGATTCTTCTCTTCCTCTATCTTATGCCAATCTTCAAGAACTGCCTCTTTTTGCAGACCATCAACTAATTTAATTAATTTAGAGCCTGTATTACTAAAGTGTTCTCTGACATGACGACATAAATAGCTTGTAAGCACACTTTGGATAGTAAGCACTCCTTCGATATCATCATCTTCGATATCCTCAATAGGGGAAATGAAAATGCATTTTGATAATCTTTCTGCTAATTGTTTACCATACTGCCAAGGATCATCTAAACGATTTGGATCTGGTGCTTTGTCACAACTAAGTGCATAAACTTGAAAGAGATTACAGTATTTTAGAGCAAGAGGGCATGGAATAGATATCTGAGAAGATTTTTTTTCCTTGTATTCTTTTTCAAAGCCCTTAAACGCTGTTTGAATAGCATTATGGATATCGGGAGGAAGGTTACCTGCAACTCCACCACCATAAGCATACTCGTCCATAGATTTCTGATTTTTCCATCCAATAACAATATTACCTTCTTGTCTTTTAAAATCATTTACATCATTTATATCATCAACTACCCATTCCATCTTAAGTTCGCCGCGCTTGTTGCCGCCAAATTCACAAGTTGTAATTGGTAAAAATTTGATTTTACCTTTTAAGTGGCTGTAATTCTTATCCTTATCTAATAGTTCATTCATCAAATTAACAACACTAGCTTGGCCTCTTCCATATATTTTTTTTCCTTTGGTTTGTTGATAATTCGTAGATACGGCTAGCCCTACCTTTTCATATCCATTTAGACACAAAAAATTTACTAGTTGTAATAGATATTCGGCTTGTTGCTTATCATCAAGTCCCCCTATGTTCTCTTTAGACTGAAAGTCTAGCCGAAGGGGATAAAAAGAGGCCATTTTTTTAATTTCATCTTCACGAATCATATTCACTCCTAGTCTTGGTTAAAATTAGCTATTTATGTAATAAGTAATTGAGATATACCCTAAGAGCAATGAAGGTGCGTTCCGAGTTAACTATCTAAAGTACTAATTTATAATTAAAACATATCACTATTAAGGAAATATTAACTTATGGAATTTTATTATAATGAGCGAAGAAGAACGCTTTGCAGCACGTACAGAAAAAAATATTTATCAGGCAGATTTGTTTGATGAAGCAGGTATTGAAAGCGAAGAAGCAGAAGAAGAACAAAATATAGTTGAAGTAAAAAACCACCAACGAAACAGCATCCTGTTAGAAAAGCATTGCCTGCTGATTTGCCGCGTGAAAAAATCATTCATGATCTGACAGACGAAGAAAAGATTTATGCTTGGTTTATTTACCAATTAGTGTACATGTAATAAAATCAAATTTTTGCCGTAACTACTCACAACTATGCCGCCATTGCTTCACCCTCGCTCGCAATGACGGCATGGTTGTGAATAATTACTTTTTTTTGCCACCTTCTCTATAACAAGGTGATTACATGGTTATTGATAATATTCTACAGGCTATCGGTAAGACGCCCATAATTCGTTTAAATCATATTGGAAAGGAACTTGAGTGTGAGTTATATGTTAAATGTGAATTCTTAAATCCAGGAGGATCAGTTAAAGATAGAATAGGTTACTACATGGTGGAGAAAGCGGAGCAAACCGGTAAGATAAGACCTGGTGATACCCTAATTGAACCTACTTCAGGTAATACTGGAATCGGTATTGCCCTTGCCGGTGCGGTAAAAGGGTATCCTGTTATAATCACTATGCCAGAAAAAATGAGTCATGAAAAACAGGTAGTTTTAGAAGCACTAGGCGCAAAAATCTATCGAACCCCTACCGAAGCTGCATGGGATGCTCCTGATAGCCATATTTCATTGGCAAAAAAATTATGTGATGAAATTCCCAATGCTTATATATTAGATCAGTACTCAAATCCTTCTAATCCCGAGGTACATTTCAAATTCACCGCTCAAGAAATTTTAGATGACCTGAGTACCCTAGATATGCTGGTGGCAGGTGTTGGAACTGGTGGCACTATTACCGGTGTAGGCAAACGACTCAAACAATCGCTCCCTAAAATAAAAATAGTGGGTGCAGATCCTTATGGGTCCATCCTAGGCGGTGGTGCCGAAATTAAATCCTATTTGGTGGAAGGGATAGGTTACGACTTTTTTCCTGAGGTTCTAGATAATCGTCTCATTGATCAGTATATAAAAGTAGATGATAAAAACTCATTTCTTATGGCTCGTCGTTTAATACGAGAAGAAGGTTTGTTGGTAGGTGGCTCATCAGGATCTGCAGTTTGGGCTGCACTACAAGCGGCAAGAAACCTCAATAAAAGCCAAAAATGTCTTATTATACTGCCAGATTCCATTCGCAATTATTTAACTAAATTTGTTGATGATCAGTGGATGCAACAACAAAAATTTATATAAAGGAAAAATAAGTGGACGATAAATATAATTACGATTTGGCCACAAGAGTAATACATGGAGGGCAGCACCCTGACCCACTCACTGGAGCGGTCATGACACCTATTTATGCAACATCGACCTATGCTCAAGAAAGTCCAGGTAAGCATAAAGGCTTTGAATATTCTAGAACCCAAAATCCTACTCGCTTTGCTTATGAACGTTGTATTGCAAATTTAGAATCAGGAGAACGTGGTTTTGCTTTTGCCTCTGGAATGGCTGCTATTGCAACTATCTTAGAATTATTTTCACCAGGTGACCACATCGTCGCTTGTGATGATTTGTATGGTGGGACTTATCGGCTTTTTGAGAATGTCAAAAAACAATCTAGTGGTCTTGACTTCTCTTTGGTTGATTTTACAGATATCAATAAAGTAGCAGATGCAATCAAATCGCAAACAAAACTTATTTGGGTTGAAACTCCCACAAACCCAATGCTAAAAATAATTGACTTAGAAAAAATTGCTGCACTTGCCAAAAAACACAATATTATTTCGGTTGTTGATAATACTTTTGCAACCCCTATTATTCAACGTCCTCTTGAATTAGGCTTTGATTTTGTTATGCATTCAGCTACAAAATATTTAAATGGTCATTCAGATATGGTAGGAGGCGTTATAGTGGCACAAGGATCAGAACTTTGTGAAAAATTAGCCTACTTACAAAATGCAGTAGGTGCTATTGCCAGCCCTTTTGATAGCTTTTTAGCTTTGCGGGGTTTAAAAACGCTGTCTATTAGAATGCAGCGACATTGCAGTAATGCGGATGAAATAGCAAATTGGTTAGCCAGACACCCTAAAGTAGAAACTGTTTTTTACCCAGGTCTTGAATCTCATCCTCAACATCAACTTGCCAAAAAACAAATGAAGCTCTTTGGTGGAATGATCTCAGTTGTGTTAAAGGCCAATTTGGCTGAAACCATCCAATTTTTAGAGCGCTGTGAACTCTTTACCCTGGCAGAGAGCTTGGGGGGAGTTGAAAGCTCAATAGAACATCCAGCAATCATGACTCATGCGTCTATTCCGAAACAAAAAAGAGAATTGTTAGGTATTAAAGATAGTTTTATCCGCTTGTCAGTTGGTATAGAGGCAGTAGGTGATCTTCGCAGAGACCTAGAAAATGCATTTGCGAAAATCTGATTCATTTTCCAAGAAAAAATCAGCCTTCTTCATAGGATTGGCGCTAGGTTCCTCGCATGAAAGGTTTGAGCATTCTACAAGTATCATGCGGCGAGGAACGACGGCGAGGCACTGCTATTAAGTTAAGCAATCTGTCGTCCGGTGATGGTTTGATCACGGAATCTAGGGAAGTGCCCCTCTCCTGGATCCCGCGAACAAGTCGCGGGACGACGTAGCACTGCCATTAAGTTAAGGGCATTTCCTCTTCGCCGTCGTGCCGTCGTCCCGCGACTTGTTCGCGGGATCCAGTAAAGTGGCATATATCCCTAGATTCTGAACAAGTTACGGAACGACATAGGAAAGAAAAAAACCTTAACTTAATGGCAGTGGGACGACGTAGCACTGCCATTAAGTTAAGGATAATTCCTCCTCACCGTCGTACCGTCGTCCCGCGACTTGTTCGCGGGATCCAGTAAAGTGGCACATATCCTAGATTCTGCGAGCAAGTCACGGGACGACATAGGGGAGAAAAAACCCTTAACTTAATGGCAGTGCATCACCCTCCTCCCCTGCAATCATCTTAATAATTCCTGAAAAATCACTTTGAGATTTACCTTGATTCACAAACAGAGTATATAAGGCTGTTGCCTGCGCTCCTAGAGGTGTAGCAACACCTGCCTGTAAAGCAGCGTCTTGGCTTAAGCGAAGATCTTTTAACATCATGCCAGCCGCAAAACCAGGTACGTAGTCATTATTGGAAGGTACATTTTCTAATATTCCTGGCATAGGGCAATATTTTGACATTGACCAACATTGCCCTGAGGAATTCGTAGCAATTTCGAAAAATTTTTTAGGGTCAAGACCTAGCTTATGAGCCAAAATAAAAGCTTCGGAAACAGCAACCATTGAAATGCCTAGAATCATATTGTTACAAATTTTTGCAACTTGGCCATTTCCAGCAGGACCTGCATATATTATTTTATTCCCTAATTTTTCTAAAATCTTTTTAGCACGAAAAAAACTACTTTCGCTTCCTCCTACCATGAAAGTCAATGTGGCAGCTTGAGCTCCAGACACTCCGCCAGAGACTGGTGCATCAATCATATTAATTTCATTTTTTTGAGCTGCTTGATGCAACTTTCTACAAGTAATGACATCTATCGATGAACTATCGATATATGAACTCTCCTGCGACAAAACTTTAAAAATTCCCTCTTCTCCCAGGCAAACTTGGCTTACTTGCTCGCCGGTTTGTAGCATGGTGAATACAACTTAAGTTTCTTTAGCTACCTCTCGTGCACTTGAGGCCGGTTTCGCACCCTGGTCTACAGCGATATTTATCGCCTCTTTTGAAATATCATAAGCAAGGATTTCATAACCTGCTTTTAATAGATTCACTACCATTGGCATACCCATTTTCCCTAAACCAATGAAGCCAATTTTGGTCATATAGTTCTCCTTTTTAGACCGGCATTTTATATTCAGGATGAGATTCTTGCGTTTGTGGCCATTTAGAGGTGATGGTTTTTAATTTAGTATAAAATTGGACCCCTTCCGGACCATGCATATGAATATCGCCAAATAAAGAACGTTTCCATCCACCAAAGCTATATTGGGCAATTGGAACAGGTATAGGCACATTAATACCTATCATACCTACTTGGGCTTGTTTTAAAAAAGTTCGAGCAATATTAGGGTCTTTGGTAAAAATAGCGGTACCATTGCCAAATTGATGTTTATTGACAAGGTCAATGGCAGTTGCAAAATCAGGGGCTCGTACAAGTGAAAGGACTGGACCGAAAATTTCCTCTTGGTATATCTTCATGGAGGGTTTAACGTGATCAAATAAGCTTGCACCTAAAAAATTGCCAGATGTTTTTAAAGTTAGTTGTCGGCCATCTACTACCAGCTTGGCACCTTCTTTGACACCTTCCTCTATATAAGATTTAACTTTTTCAAGATGCGCCTTAGTTATGAGAGGTCCCATATCAACTTGCTGCGTGCCTTCCCCTATGGATAAGTTTTTTATTCCCAACGAGATTTTTTCAACTAATTTATCCGCAAGTGCGTCGCCCACAGCGATTACCACTGAAATCGCCATGCAACGCTCCCCTGCCGATCCATAGGCAGCCCCCAATATTGAATTAGCTGTATATTTCACATCAGCGTCAGGCATTACAATGCAATGATTTTTAGCTCCTCCAAAAGCTTGTACACGCTTATGATGTTTTGTTGCTGTTAGATAAATATGTTCTGCCACAGGAGAAGAACCAACGGAGCTAACTGCTTGAACTTCAGGATGGGTGATTAACGCATCTACCACCTCTTTTTCACCATGAACCACATTCAATACCCTGCTGGCAACCCTGCTTCTTTCATTAGCTCAGCCAAACGCAAACTACAGGAAGGATCTTTTTCAGAAGGCTTTAAGATAAAAGTATTGCCACATGCAATGGCAAGAGGAAACATCCATAAAGGTATCATGGCTGGAAAGTTAAAAGGCGTTATTCCAACACAGACACCAAGTGGTTGACGCAATGAATAACAGTCTATTCCGATACTAGCATCAATTGACATTTCACCTTTCAAATGATTCGCAATACCACAAGCATAGTCAACAACTGCAAGGCGCCACTGGATTAACCCAATGGAATCATTTATGGTTTTACCATGCTCCTTAGTAATCAATGCAGCCAAATCATTGATATTATCTTCAACAAGTGTCTTAAAACGAAATATAATTTGTGATCTCTTCGCCAAGGTTACCTGTGACCAAGTAGTAAAAGCATCCGCTGCCGCTTTTACGGCAAAATTGAGGGTATCTGACGAAGCATAATATACTTTTCCTTGCAGGACATTTGTTGCTGGATTTATAAGATCATGGCTTGTTCCAGGTCATTGTGAGTACGTTGTCCGTTAATAAAATGATCTACTCTATAAACCAAAATGTACTCTCCTATAATTTTCTTTCCTATTTCTTTCGGGATTTTTTATCTAGAGCTTTATTGAGAGCAAGCGCTAAATGACTGCTTGCAGGCGATTCAATTGCTGTTTTTTGCTTCTTTTCAGGGAGAGTTTCCTTACTAGTGCTCTTACACATTGTAAGACTAATCCGTTTACGAGCAATGTCTATTTCAACTAAAGTTACATTAACAATGTCCCCTACCCTTACAACCTCTCGGGGATCGTTAATATAGCGATTGGAAAGTTGCGATTTATGGAGAAGACCCTCTTGGTGAACACCAACATCAACAAAAGCGCCAAAATGCGTTACATTGGTAATAACACCCTGCAGCTCCATGCCTACTTTTAAATCCTCAATTTTTTCAACACCCTCTTTAAATTTGGCCGTTTTAAATTCTGGGCGAGGGTCTCGTCCAGGCTTTTCTAACTCCTTAATAATATCTATTACTGTTGGCAGACCAAATCTTTCATCGGTAAACTCCTGTGGCTTTAATTCTCTTAATACTTCAGTGTTACCCATAATCCCCTGAATAGGTAGGTTATTCCTATCTAATATTTTCGTTACAACAGGATATGCTTCCGGATGAACGGCAGAAGCATCCAATGGATTATCGCCATTTACAATTCGTAAAAATCCTGCTGCTTGCTCAAACGTCTTATCTCCTAATACCGGGAACCTTTTTCAAAAAATTCCTCGACCCGGGAAAGCACCGTGATCATCACGGTATTGTACAATTTGACTGGCGATAGCACCATTTAAACCAGAGACATACGCCAGTAAAGAAGGCGAAGCTGTATTCACATCAACCCCCACCGCATTGACGCAATCTTCTACTACCACGCCAAGGTTCTTTGTGAGCTGGGTTTGACTCACATCATGTTGATATTGGCCAACACCAATTGATTTCGGTTCAATCTTTGACTAATTCAGCCAGGGGATCTTGTAACCGTCTAGCAATTGATACAGCACCGCGATAAGAAACGTCTAAGTCAGGAAACTCATTTGAACCGATTTTTGAAGCAGAATAGACTGAAGCTCCGGCTTCTGACACAATTACCTTCTGGATGGTTAAATTTGATTGCATTTTAATAAATTCGATGACAAGTCTATCGGTTTCTCGTGAAGCAGTTCCGTTACCGATGCTAATAAGTTCGACTTTATACTCTTCACATAAGTTTTTTAAGGTTGCCAGAGACTTTATCCCATTCTTGCTGTGGAGAATGAGGAAAAATAGTTTTATATGCTAATAATTTTCCTGTTTCATTAATGATGGCAATCTTAACACCAGTGCGGAAACCAGGATCCAGTCCCATGGTAACTTTGCACCCGCAGGAGAAGCCATCAGTAAATCTTTTAGGTTATTTGAAAAAACTTGAATAGCTTGTAATTGCGCCTCTTCACGTAAACGACTCATAAGATCAGATTCTAAGCGCGTAAATAATTTAATTTGCCATGTCCAATGAACAGTCTCAAGCAACCAGGCATCGGCAGGACGCCCTTTATTTTCTATCTTAAAATAGGCTGCTATGGTTTGTTGGGCATAATTTTGTTGGTTCTCAGGTAATTCCAATGAAACCTTCAAGATTTTCTCACGTCGTCCTCTAAATATAGCCAAAGCACGATGTGAAGGAATTCGCTTTAAACCTTCTTGGTAACCAAAATAATCAGCAAATTTCTTTCCGTCCTCTTCTTTGCCTTGTATTGCATTGCATTTAACCACAGCATTTGCCCACAAAAATTCCCTAAGAAGAGTAGTAAGTTCCGGATTTTCAGACCAAATCTCCATCAAGATCTGACGTGCCCCCTCTAAAGCACTTGCTGTATCGCTAATCCCATATTCTTCATTTATAAAATTTATAGCAAGATTTAAAGGGTCAAGGGTAGGTTCCCGCCATAATTTGTCAGCAAGATCCCCTAGTCCTGCTTCCCTTGCAATCTGAGCCTTAGTTCTTCGCTTAGGCTTATAGGGTAAATACAAATCTTCCAGACGCGCTTTATTATCTGCTTCTTTGAGCAATTTCTCCATTTCCGCTGTCAGCTTACCTTGTTTTGAAATACTATTTAGAATAACCTCTTTTCTTTCTTCTAGCTCACGTAGGTAAGTGACTTGCTCTTGCAGCTCACGAAGGTCCTTATCCGTGAGATTATTTGTCACTTCCTTACGGTATCGAGCTATAAAAGGAACTGTTGCGCCTTCATCAAGAAGTTTGACAGCAGCTAAGATTTGGCTTGGTTTGAGTGCCAGATTTGAGGCTATTTTTTCAATTATATTCATGGGCTTCCTGTTATCATTCGTTTCTTGGAGAATTTGATTTGGCCGTATGCCTTCTGAAAGATTATAGGAAATATCACTTCCAAAGGAAACAAAACATTGCTAGTAACTATTGCGCGAGGAAAAAATGAATGATCTTCTAGCTCTTGTTGTTTGCTCTCTAACAATTATTTTATATTGGAGTTTGACGAAAAAAATTAATAGATTACAAAGTGATTTTATCATCAATCAAAAAATATTGGACCAATTTTTAGTACGCCTTGAGGAAAGAGATAAAAACCTGAATGACCTACGTGATTATCTTTTCCGTTTATTTTCGGAACAACAAAAAGCTAATTCAGAACAACGTTCACAATTTGATGCTCACCAAATTAATGCATTCAAAATGCTGCAGGAAAGTTTGCAAAATGGCATGAGTGATATTCGCAAGCAAATAAGTGAAACACTAAATAATAATACAAATTTAGTGAGTCAAAAAATGGATAAATTAACAAATGACACTGATCAGCGATTGAAAGAAATTAGCTTACAGGTTGATAAACGACTTGCAGATGGTTTTGAGAAAACGACAGCAACATTCATAGATATTATCAAACGACTTGCACTCATTGATGAAGCTCAAAAAAAGATAACCGAACTTTCTCTTAATGTGGTGAGTTTGCAAGAAATCCTGGTAGATAAGCGATCAAGAGGTGCCTTTGGAGAAGTACAACTACATCATTTGGTCAAAAATGTCTTACCTGATTGCGCTTATCAATTACAGTTTACTTTATCTAATGATAAACGAGCGGATGCCATTTTATTTTTACCAGAGCCAACGGGAAATATAGTTATTGATGCCAAATTCCCATTGGAAAGTTACCGCCGTTACACGGATATCAACCTTCCCGAAAGTGATCGCAAGAATGCCGAGCAACAATTCCGTATTGATGTTAAAAAGCATATCGAAAATATCCATGAAAAATATATTATTCCTGGAGAAACCTCAGATGGAGCTATGATGTTTCTTCCTGCTGAGGCTATTTTTGCCGAGATCCACTCACGATTCCCTGAAATTATTGATCTTGCTCATTCATTACACGTTTGGTTAGTCTCCCCTACCACTATGGTGGCAATTCTAAATACTGCTCGTGCAGTATTAAAAGATGCAGCAACCCGTCAACAAATACATATTATCCAAGAGCATCTAGTCCTTCTAGGGAAAGATTTTGACCGCTTTCAAAAACGGATAAATAACTTGGCAAAACATATTCAAATGGCATATCAAGATGTAGAAGAGGTGCATAAATCTTCAAAAAAATTAACAAATCGTTTCATCAAAATAGAGAAAGTAGAGTTAGGAGTAAATCAATTAGTAAGTTCAGAAGATATTGAGTAAGCAGAAAAAATGCCTTTTTCAATCCAATTACGCAAAGATCCAGCAGCGTACTGCGCAACCTGCTCTTCATCTATCCATTGGCATAAACCCTCACAAATTTGTGCAAATGTACTTTGTGTTTGCAATGCTTCAATCATCCATAGCTGTTCAGGTGTGATTGATTCAAAGTAAGAATTCATTTCAAAGCGCCAGACAATCCAATTAAGGGGTGATTCATTCTGTTTGACTTCAGGAATTTGTTCACGTTGTTCCATCAGCGCATGTAGAATTTGAGGAGCATTATAGTGGAATTCATGGATCTGGAACGAAGGATGCAGCGAAAATTGGATATAGGGCCATTCATCACCAGCAACAGATCCTAGGTCTGTCATGGTAATATGTGGAGCATCTGGTGCGTCTAAAACGCATGACAATGCCCATTCGAACTGGGCAAGTTCTGGCCAATGCTGCTCATAGTTAGCCTCGATTAAATATTGATTAAAATGACGACTAAAAACACATATTGAAAAATTGTCAGAAGGGTAGCTATTAATATAGCCGCGACCTATTGTTTCAAAAAGCTCATCATCAATGTACTTTCTAAAGTTTGGAAAATCTTTTTCTAAAATTTCAAGCAATCTAAGAGAGTAACCATTGCGATAAATATCAATACGCTGTTTGGCATCTGCTTGTTCGGTAGAGATTGTTTTAAGTATATTATTATCTTTTGCTTGAAGGATGTAAGCTTGAAATTGTTTTTGTAACTCACGCAGTGACACTGTCATGTTTTTCGCACTCATTATAAATTTTTTCAGCAATCGATTCAGCTTTTTGTAATTCAAGGAGAAGATCTTCAATAGGTGGAATATGATCATCACGTTCAATCATTGTGGAAACATAACCAAAATGACGTACTGAAAACGCATATAAATCCCACACCTTGTCAATTATCTCGTGATCATGAGTATCAATAATGTGTGTTCCGAAATTACTGTGACCGGCTAAATGAAATTGTTGTACCCGTTTAGGCGGAATACCACGTAAGTAATCCAAGGGATCAAATTGATGATTAAAAGCGCTTACATAAACATTGTTAATATCTAATAGAAGAAGGCAATTAGCCTCTTCCGCTATATTCTTGATAAATTCCCACTCTGTCATTTCGCAGTGGTTATAAAGAACATAGCTAGAAACATTTTCTAAAAGTATTTGGCTCTGGAGATAATCTTGTACTTGGCTAATACGTCCGGCAACGTGTTTTACAGTTTCTTCGGTAAAAGGTAAAGGCATTAAGTCATGCAAATTAATTCCATTGATACCAGTCCAACATAAATGATCAGAAATCCAGCACGGTTTAATACGCCTTGCCAAATCCTTTACCTTTTTTAAGTAGTTCCAATCTAAAGGATCACAACTGCCAATTGATAAAGAAACCCCATGCATAGCAAGGGGATAATTTTCACGAACTGCATCTAAATAATATAAACGATTACCACCTGGTACTAAGTAATCTTCTGTTATCACTTCGAACCAATCAACATTGGGTTTTGTATTAAGAATGGCTTGATAGTGAATTGGGCGTAAACCTAAACCAAAGCCTATGTAATCATGTTTTTGCATAATAAGCTTCTTAAGAAATGTGTTAGCCGAGAATGACCTCGGCTAACGACTGACTTAGGAATTTTTTAGAAATTCCTACTTTGTAAATGCAATTATTCGCCTTTGCAAGAATTTCCACCATTGCCGTTGTCGCATGGGGCACATTTACTCTTGCAACAAGACATTCCTTTGCAGCTTGGGCATGGAGCACACGGAGCACATTTTGTTGGGCAACAACCTGAGTCACATGGAACTTGGCTAGCACAACCTGCAAGTAACATAGCGCCAGCAGCCATTGCAGTAATTAAACCAGTTTTCATAATTCACTTCCCTCTTTATTTTGAGTTAAAGACAAATCCCAAAAAGTTTTTTAGAAAAACTTTGAATCCACACATTCCATATAAATGAAATATGTTTAGAGATGGTAGCTGATAGTCAGCATGTCCATTGCTCTGTACCAACGTATTTAGACTGATCTTGAAATGAAATGCAAGTATAAATTTACAAAAAATAAAATTATCTTTCTTTTTTACAAAAAATTGTCTATTTGTATGTTTTTAAATATTTTTTTTTAACGAATTATACCAGGTGTATATTTTTTGACCGAATAAAGGCGGCATCGCTACTGCCGTCGTCCCGCAGCTTGTCCGCGGGATCCAGGAAGGAGAATTGGATCCCGCGGACAAGCTGCGGGACGACGGCAGTAGCGATGACTTTTACTTAATAGCAGTGGCCATAATCCACCACACCTCTCTTAGATTCGTCGAACTGACGTCATTCAGGAATATTTTGTTCAACATCCATGTCTATGTCTCCTGCATAGTGCTAAGCCTTTCAAATTGATTATCATGACGACTTTGTTGGGCAAGATCTGATAGTCTGCGCATTGCTACTGTGAGCATAGTAAACTCATTCGTGCTTGCTGTTTTTATGTCATTTAAGACTGTTTTCCATCTCTTGATATATTTTTTATTTGTCTCAAACCATTTATCCACTTTATCTTCTGACTTATCTGATTCTATTGATACTCCAAGGACATTAATGGTTAATGCTCTCTGTAAATGGGATAAGTCTCCCTTGTAGTCAGCTCGAGCAAAAACAGCCCATTGGTTATCAATTGGATAATCATTAATTTTCTCCCTAAACCAAAAGAGATCTAAACGCATCATTAATTTAAAATATACTTTGGCAACTTCAATGACATCTATATTTGTTATTGTCGCAGTTTCTATAATATTTAAAGTTGAGTAAACTGGACTAGTCACAGCTATTCGCTTTGCAATTTCTTCGGGAACCCCTCACTCATAAGATAATTTATTCTAGCGTCTAATTTTTCTCCTTCTTTACCTGTAAGAACTGTTGGCAGAATATTAGCTACTTTATTTAAATAGGGTAAGTAATAAGCTGTCAGTTCGCTAATATCAAAATAACTATTTTTATTCCGCAATAACCATCGAGCCGCTCTTCTTCCTAAGCGAATAACATCTAGGAGCATTTCGTTTTGTACTTCAACAGAAATTTTCTGACCTAATGATTCCACTTGGCTCCACAGGGAGTGAAGATCAAAAAGCTTACGCGCTGTCATATAAGCACGGACAATTTCTGCAGTGGTACAATTGCTTTCATCATTCATTTGAAATATAAAAGTGGTTCCCATTTCAGTGACGATTCGATTGCTCAGTTGAGTAGCAATTATTTCTCTACGCAAATAATGATTGTGCATTTGCTGCTGATAGCGTCTGGAAAGTGTTTTGGGAAAAGCAAATGACACATACTCTGCTAAAGACTTATCCTCTGGAAGATTAGACATAAGAATTTCTTTTTTGAGTATTATTTTACTATATGCCATCAATACTGCTATTTCAGGTCGAGTTAAACCTTGATTATTTGCTTTCCGCTCGTTTAAGGTTTTATCATCTGGTAAAAATTCTAACGTACGATCTAAATTGCCATTTGCCTCATGTGCAGACATAAATAATCGATGAAGCTCTAAATATTCTATAGACTTACTCACAGCAAAGCTGATTGCTTGTGTCTGACAGTAGTTATCATATAAAACCAGTTGAGCCACTTCATCTGTCATTTGTGAAAGTAATTGATTACGCTTTTTTTCAGCCAATAAATTTTCAGTAATTAATTGGTTGAGGAAAATTTTGATATTAACTTCATGGTCAGAGCAGTCAACCCCAGCAGAATTATCTATAAAGTCTGTATTGATTTTACCACCTGATAGTTCATATTCAATTCTACCTAATTGGGTAAAACCTAAATTCCCTCCTTCTGCAACAACTTTACAGTGCAATTCATTGCCATTTACTCTTAATGGGTCATTGGTGCGATCACCAATTTCGTTATTGGATTCTGAGCTTGCTTTGACAAAAGTGCCAATACCTCCATTCCAAAGCAAATCAACAGGGGCTTTTAAAATAGCGCGAATCAAATCATTTGGGATAATGGAATCTTTGTTAATACCCAGAGCTAATCTTGCTTCAGGTGATAGCTTGATTGACTTCATGAATCGAGAATATACCCCACCTCCTTGCGATATAAGATTTCGATCATAATCTTCCCAGGAAGAGGAAGGCAATTGAAATAAACGCATACGCTCAAAGTAACTTAACTTTGTGTCAGGAGTAGGATCTAGAAATATATGTGTGTGATTAAATGCTGCAATGAGCTTGATTCGATCAATATATAATAAACCATTCCCGAATACATCTCCTGCCATATCGCCAATGCCAATAACCGTAAAATCAGTATGGTATGGATCAATATTAAGTTGCCGAAAATGGCATTTTACTGACTCCCAAGCACCTCTGGCTGTAATACCGATTTTTTTGTGATCATAACCAGTTGATCCCCCAGATGCAAAAGCATCATCTAACCAAAAACCATACTCATGAGAAATTTCATTAGCAATGTCTGAAAATGTAGCTGTGCCCTTGTCGGCAGCAACCACCAGATAGGGGTCTTCATCATCAAAGCATACTATATTTTCTGGTCGAATGACCTTTCCAGCAACTATGTTGTCTGCTAAGTCCAACAACCCTCGAATAAAATTTTTATAACGGTGAATGCCACACTCCATGACAGTTTTGTGACTAGCCTCAACGGGTAGGTTCTTAACAACAAATCCCCCCTTTGCTCCAGAGGGAACGATTATTGCATTTTTAACTTGTTGTGCTTTCATTAAACCTAAAATTTCAGTTCGAAAATCTTCACGCCTTGTTGACCATCTTAAGCCTCCTCTTGCCACTTTACCTGTGCGCAAATGCACCCCTTCAAAATTAGTTGAATAAACAAAAGTTTCATACATGGGAATGGGCAATGGTATATCAGGAATTAGGGAAGAGTTAAATTTAAACGAAATATAAGGTTTAAAATCTCCTTTTGTAGTGCGCTGAAAGTAATTAGTTCGAAGAGTGGCTTTTATCACTTCTAAATAACGTCGCATAATTCGATCTTCGTCAAGGTTGGCAACCTCATCCAATTCCTCAACTAATCTTTCTTCTATACCGCGTATGTTATCTAATTTTTCTCTAATGTGAGGATCAAAGGTGAGATTAAAAAGGTCCATCAATAACCTGGCGACAATTGGGTTATTCGAAAAAGCCTGTTGTATGTAGTGCTGGCTAAATGTAAAACCAACTTGGCGAAGATATTTAGCGTAAGCTCTTAGAACTGAAATTTCTCTCCAAGTCAGTTTTGCCTTTAGAACAAGTCTATTAAAGCCATCATTTTCTGCATGCCCATACCAGATGTAATAGAATGCTTCTTGAAAGATGCTATTTATATCTTCCATATTCAATATTTTATCGGCGGTATATTCCATACTAAAATCGTTAATCCAAACCGTTGAGTTTTCATTAAGAATTATTTCAAACGGCTGCTCGCCTATTATACGAAGCCCCATATTCTCTAAGATGGGTAAAACATCTGATAATGGAATAAAATTGTTCAATCGATACAGCTTAAAATTTAGATTTTCTAATTTCGCTGTAAATCGTCTATAGATACTTAATTCTAAGTCCTGGTCAGGAGTAAGCTTTTCAATATATTGGATGTCATAAATTGCTTGCTTAGGCGTGTATGTTTCACGATAGCCAGCTGGAAATGCCCTTGTATATTTTTGAATTATTCGGCTTCCCACCTCTTCGCCCAGCGCAGCTAAAATTTCTTCTCGTAACTCATCTCTCCACGATCGCCCTACTTCGACAAGCTTATCTTCAATCTCCTTAATGTCATAAGTTAATTTCTTTTTCGAATCAATACGGATGACATAATGAATTCGGGCTAAGACCGATTCTGGGAAGTAGGTGGAAAAAGTAACTTTACGACCCTGAAAGGACTCCATAAGAATGGCTTGCATTTGGTAGATAAGATCTGTATTTAGATTATCTCTTGGTACGTATACCAAGCAAGAAACATATCGCCCATATACATCAGGAAGTACAAATAATCGGATATGTTTGCGATCTTGTAAGTGTAATATCCGAACCATTATTTCACATAACACATCGACACTTCCTTGAAAAATATCATCACGTGGAAATGTTTCCAGAATATTTACCAAGGTTTTAAGTGCATGAGCGCTATGAGTCAAACCTGATTTTTGTAAAATAGTTTCAACCTTGCGGCGAATGAATGGGATATCGCTTAGTTTGCTATTGTATGCTTCAGAAGTATAAAGACCGATGAGTAAAGTAATGCCAATAAGCTCACCATTCTTATCAAATATTTTAACACCAATGTAGTCCGTATAAGTTGAACGATGGACTGTCGATACTGTATTTGTTTTAGAAATAATAAGCATTTGCTTGGAAAGGGCTTGTTTACGGGCTTTAGAAGGTAATTCATCGAAGTAACGAACTACTTTACTACGCAATTCATCTTTTAAAACACCTAACCCTGAATTAGGTATTAATTGTAGAGCTAATTTATTCTCAATCGTTTTAACTGAATATTCTCGGCTCCCTAAAAAAGTAAAATGGTCATTGACTAACCATTTAAGAAATGTTTTAGATTCTTCTATATCCTCTGGATCTAAAGGAGGCTTAACTTGACCGACCTTCTCTAATAAATTGATTACCCTCTCCCTCATAACTTGCCAATCGTCTACGGCAAGACGAACATCTCCTAACACTCTATATAAATTACTGTTTAAATTATCTAATACTTTTTGGTCTGTTTGCTTGTCAATTTCAAGATAAACAGGCGCTTCAACTATTGCGTCTTTAATATTTGAATTAAAAGGGAAAATTTTTTGTATGTTCCCTGAACTATCTCGGTAAACCTTCATACCCCCTGAATGAATGCTAAGATGGATAGTAAACCCAAGGCGATTGATTTCCATTCGTAAGGAATCCGCTAGAAAAGGTATGTCATCATCAATCACTTCTACAATAGTATGTGTAGAATGCCAACCATCATTTTCAAACGTAGGGTTAAAAATAGCTATTTTGCATTGTTGAGGCTGCCTTATTTTTAGGAGTTTCCAATGTGAATAGGCAGCGCCAAAATTATCTTCAATTTTTCTTGAGCTTAAGTCCTCCAAAGGCACATTTGAGAAATACTGCCTAATGAAGGAAGTTAATAGTTTGCTTTCATCCGTTCCAACCATTTTTTTAGCATAAGCTACTATTTTTTCAATCATCTCTTTGCGATCGATTACGGCATTTCTGGGGGAGTTGACAGAAGACATTTATTCTCCTTAGTTTAAGAAAAACTAGTCAATTATTAATTGCTGTTGCGAAACTGGCTACTTATCGAACTGCGAGGTTATAACCTCTTGGCAAATTGCGGAGCATTATAGCTAAGCTCAAAGCTTACGCTCCTTGCAATTGATATTGATTACAGGTTAATTCGAGTAAGAATAGCCTACCTTTTAGCTTTTTGCAAAATCGCTTCCAAGCTGCTGCTAATATATTTCTTTGCTATATTTCCATAATTGTAGGATAATTGCTATTGATTTTGTAAGGATTATTGCTATTTAGCAAGTCTTTTCAAAAAAAAAATCACCCTTGTGTCGGTGATGTTTCAGGCCTTGTTGAAGGAGCATAAAAACTTTTGCAAGGACTATACTTAACATATGTAATTGTAGGTGGTAATTATAAATGCGTGTTTTACTTGTTGAAGATGATGAACTATTGGGCGATGGCGTAGTCAATGGACTTAAGGAATTTGGCTACACTGTTGATTGGGCAACTGATGGACAAAGCGCCCAACAAGCTATTTTGAATGAAACTTTCGATGTGGTTGTTTTAGATATCGGATTGCCCAAACGCTCCGGGCTAGATGTTTTAAGATCGATGCGCTCTAAAAATATTGCTACCCCAGTTGTCATTCTGACAGCACGGGATAGTGTTGAAGACCAAATTACAGGCTTAGATGCTGGCGCAGATGACTATATCACCAAACCATTTGATCTCAATGCCCTATGCGCTAGAATACGTGCGGTACAAAGAAGAATTACCTCAAGGGCAGACCCTATATTATCCTATGGCTCAATTTCATTGGATCCAGCTTCTCATATGGTACACATTAACGGTGAGCTAATGAATCTTTCCCGTCGGGAATTTGCATTGCTTCAAAAGTTATTAGAAAATGCCGGACGGGTATTATCTCGAGAGCTTTTAACCTCTACCCTCTATGGCTGGGGGGACGATGTTGATAGTAACGCTTTAGAAGTGCACATTCACAATTTGAGAAAAAAGTTTGGCACCAAGTTAATTCGTACTATCAGAGGCGTTGGGTATATGGTAGATAAGGCAGTAAATAAAGAGGTGGATAAAGAGGAATAGATTTTAGCTTACTCGATATTTCTTTTGAAAGAAATTAGCTTGAATAACTTCCCATGAAACTTGAAAACCCAATAAGCCTTATGATGAGCCTATTGGGGATCTTTTAAAGGGGATAAAGTAGATTTTATTTAACATCTTTAAATTTTGAACTTAAATGACGCCATCAATACGTACTTTTTTACTAATAAATCTACTTTTAAGTATTACCTTGATTACTTCTCTTGCTATTATTGGCAACCTATTCCTTGAACACAAGGATCTCCAAAAACATCTTAATGCACAATTAACTATTGGCGCTCTCACCATTCAAGCCTTTGTTAGCGATGATATCCATAAACGTGATATCAGTATGATTCAACATGAAATCAATAAGTTACCTCAAATAGCTGGAGCTTATTATGAGAATGACCATAAAAAATTATTTAGTCCTACTTACGAACTCATCCAATTTCAAATTTGGGATAGGAGGGGTAACCTATTATTATGCTCAAGCACAGCACCAAAACAATCCTTATCAAGTGGCAAACCAGGCTTCAGTATTAAGTGGATTGATGGCCAATTATGGCACGTGTTCACCACCATCAACCAAAATACAGGATTGACTGTCGATGTAGCCGAAAGAAGTGATTTCAGAGAAGAGTTGGAAGGTCGTGTTACTCAAGACTCTATTTTTATTATGTTGCTTACTTATCCATTTTTAGGATTACTCATTTGGATCATCGTGGGAAGGGGGCTTGATAGCATTAAGCAGGTAACCAGAGAAATCCGGCAACGTGTACCTAGTTACTTAGAACCTGTTGACCTTGAAGCTGTACCCACTGAAATTAAACCTTTAATTGATGAATTAAACAAGTTGTTTAAAAGATTGCGAGAAGCTTTTGAAAGAGAAAAGAGATTTGCTGCTGATGCTGCCCATGAGCTACGAACTCCTCTTGCTGCCTTAAGGGTACAAACGCAAGTTGCCATGAATGCATCAAGTAAAGTAGAAATGCGCATAGCTCTTAACAAAGTACTTGAAGGAGTCGATCGTAGTTCTCATGTTGTACATCAGCTATTGACGCTTAGTCGCATGGTGCCACAAGCTATTATTAAAGACTTCCAGGAAGTCAATATTGTAAAGCAAGCCAAAGAAGTTATTGCAGATTTAGCTCCTGTTGCCCTAGAAAAGAATACGGATTTAGAGCTTATAGCAGCAGATACTCACTCTATTATCTTGGGCTATCCCACTGCTATCTCCATTTTAATTAGAAATCTTGTAGATAATGCTATTCGTTATACTCCCCAGGGAAGTCTAATAAAAGTTGTTATTTACTCCAAAGAAACCCAAGTTTATTTAAAAGTGATTGATAATGGCCTTGGCATCCCTGAAGAATTGCTTGGACGGGTATTTGAAAGGTTCTTTAGAGCGTTGGGAAATAAAACAACTGGTAGCGGCCTTGGGCTAGGGATTGTCCAACAAATTGTTGAGATACATGATGCACAAATACTGTTGAGTGCTCCAGAAATAGGTAGTGGCTTGGAAGTCACTGTTATTTTTACTGAAATTTAAGGTTGAGGACATCGCCTATAGTTACCCACAGAAGCTGTGGATAACTCTGTTAATAGTTAGTGCGCAGATGCTAAAATCCCCTGTCATAAATAGCTTTTGTACAAAATGAACATTATTTGTCCAATATGAAAATAACCTAATTTACAATCTCTTAGATGAGTTTTAAGAACCAGTTTATTAATTTTTTTTTACTGCAAGAAAAAAGTGTTGGATAAATTTTGACTGTGAATAAGAGGGAAAATATTCTTAATAAAAAGCAATAACAACGAATTAGATTGATATTAACCCACAACCCTATTTTTTATGGTATTGTGCTATTTTTGCGGATAAGCAAGTAACAATTCTAAATATATCAATACATAAAATTTCTTCCATTAGACCATTAAAATATTGAAGAAAGACAATTAAATGCTTTCTAGCGGTAGCCTTCTTTATCTTTTATCGTGATAATAAAAAAATATATTGGCTGGTGGAGCCAACTTAATCAGAAAGTTGTAAATCTTCGCCATAGTATCGCAATTACAAAATTTTTCAAAGACATTTTTAAATAGGAATTTCAAAAATTAAACCTAATTTTATAGCCAGCATGCTTACGAATATTGATGACCCCATTATTTAGAAGTAGATATTGGCCTTTAATCCCTATAAGCTTTCCATGAATAAATGGTTCTTTATCAAGGCTAAGAGCATTTAGCTTCTCAGGATAATTCAATATGGGATAGGTTAAACTTAGGGTTTCTTCCTCTAGCTTCTCTATGTTCATTTGTTGGGACAGGCTGTAAATTTCATGATGTGTCCTCTCCAATAAATCTCTTTTGACAGTTATCATATCAAAAAAAGTTAAATCTTTTGTCAACATCTTGCGCCAGTTGGTTTTATCTGTGACATATTTCTTTAAAATCACTTCTAAAACTCCTGACTGCTGGCGATTGCTTACTTTAAACAATGTAATCGCTTGAATAGCACCTTGGTCAATCCACCTGGTTGGGGTTTGAGTTAATCTTGTTATGCCAACTTTAATACCTGATGAATTCGCCAAATAGACAATATGATCTTGCTTACAGTGCTGATGCTCCCAGGTATCTGGACAATTTTCTTGGGGATATTTGCAACGTTCTGGGTGAATCATGCATAAGTTGCAGTCCATTAACTTACGATAACAAGGATAGCAATAGCCTTGCTGAAAACTTTTTTTAGTTATTCGACTACATTGAATGCAAATTATTTCCTGTAAAAACTCTAGGGAAATAACGCTTCCAATTAAAGGGTTAAGAGGGATTTTTCCTTCTCCAGCTGGGAGATAGTATTCAATGGGATGGTTTTTGCTATAGCTTGCAACCAGCTTTTTAATTTGACCGATAATCATTCACATTTCAAGCTCTTAATGACATATTTTTCAACGGGTTGACCTTGAATAAGATGTTCTTGAATTATTATTTCCAATACTTCAGGCGTACAGGAATGATACCAGATTCCATCAGGATAAACTACAGCAATTGGCCCGTATTTACAGATTCTCAAGCAGTTTGCTTTTGTACGGTAAATTCCTTTGCCAATGCCAAATGACAACTCTTCTAGCCTAGTTTTTAAAAATTCCCAAGAAAGAAGGCCAGCCTCCTTCGTACAGCATTTTGGCATTGTCTGATCACAGCAAAGAAAAATATGCTTCTTAATAGCATGAATTCCTAGTAATTCTGCTCTCTCCTCTAACTCAGAATCTATCTGATTGCAATGCATTTTCAAATTCCTCTATATCTAAAATGGGAGCAAGACAGCTGTGGCCCACACAAAAGTACGCAATAACCTCCTCTTCCTGGGGGGATTTTAGATTTAAGGGTGCAGGTAACGTTTCATCGCTATCAATAAAAAAACCTAAACGATTAGGCTGAAGGTATTTTTTAAATACTGTTTGCCAAATTACAAGAACTTCTTGCTTCCCTCTTACGATAATGATTTGAGTGGGATTAAAATGAAATTTTAATGCTGTTAAAAAACTGCAATAAGCATCTGGAGCTCTTTGCAGATGGGGGAAGACATTTTTTAAGCTCTTTTCGGCAGCAATAAGATATTTATCCTCACCCAATAAATAACCTACTTGTTGTAAAATAAAGGTAAAAATACCACTGCTAGCGGGTAGCGCTTCATCAATATATTGCTTCATTCGATAGATAAGTGTCTCATGGTTGGTAGGAGTATAGTAAAATCCACCCGACTCCTCATCTTCAAAATCAGTAAGACAAGTTGTTATCAGCGCTTGAAGGAAATTAAAATCTTTTGTCCGCCATTTTGTTTGAAGGCAATATAAAATCCCTTCTATCAAAAAAACATAGTCATCTAGCGACACATTTCTTATAGCTTTTCCATCGCTGTAAACGGATGAAAGCTTGTTATCTGACCATAATTTTTGCTCAATAAAATCTATTGCTTTCTGTGCACAGAAAATATATTCATCGTTACCTGTAGCAAGAGCAGTTAATGCCATTGCTTTAATAGCTAAACCATTCCACCCAGCAATGATTTTTTCATCTCTTTGAGGTTTGGGTCTTTGATTTCGATAATCTAATAATTTTTTATTTGCTGTTTCGATCATTTGCTCAATGCTTTTTTCATCCTTGTTTATTTTTTTTGCCACAGCATTAATAGGTAAACTCACTCTTAAATGCCAGAAATGTCCAAAATTAGGAGCTTGCTCTATTCCGTAATAAAGAGAAACTATCTGATATTCTTCAAATGATAAGACTGTTTCTATTTCTTCTTTTTTCCAAATATAAAACTTACCTTCTTTTCCTTCGGTATCTGCTGACAAAGTAGCAAAAAATCCACCCTCTGCTGCTTCCATTGCTGTTGTCATCCATTGGGCTGTTTTAATAATGGCTTGTAAAAGAATCTCTGACTCTACTAAGCTACGAGCTTCAACCATTAAGGCTAACATCAATGCGTTGTCATAGAGCATTTTTTCAAAATGAGGAATCTGCCATTTTTCATCAACAGAGTATCTAAAAAATCCTCCCTCTAAGTGATCATAGATCCCCCCTTGCAGCATTTTAGTTAGGGTGTGCTTTATTATTTCATTAGCTTTTTGATTTGATGTTTTTCTATGAGCGTCAGCACTTATGCGTAAAAATTCCAAGGAGGATACCCTTGGGAACTTTGGGGCTCCACCAAATCCGCCATTTTCTTGATCATATTCACCTTCTAAGATTAAAAGACCCTGGCTTATAGAAGATGGATTTAAGGTTGGAGAAGTTAATCTCGCTTGAGACTCTAATTCTTTTAAGATATTTTTAAAGGAAATATTTTGTTGTGCAACTTCATTTTTCTTTTCCTTAAAAAGGTAAGCAACATACAACAAAACCTCTTTAAAAGAAGGATAATTTCCAATTCTCGTTTTTGGAAAATAGGTACCAGCAAAAAATGGAATATGGCTATCAGGCATTAAAAAAATAGTTAATGGCCATCCTCCTTGTTGAGGAGTTAATAGCTGAGCCGACAATTGATAGATTTTATCCAGGTCTGGCCGCTCTTCACGATCAACTTTTATGCTAATAAAATACTTATTCATTAATTCTGCTGTGGTTAAATCCTCAAAGGATTCATGAGCCATGACATGACACCAATGACAGGCTGTATAACCAATAGACAATAAGATGGGTTTATTTTCATTTTTAGCTTTTGTAAGTGCATCTTCACCCCAAGGATACCAATCGACTGGATTTTCTGAGTGCATCTTAAGATAAGGACTTACCTCTTGAGCTAAATGATTTCGCATTTTATTTCCTTATCTCATAAAGTCCATCATTCGTTGTAGAGGAACCTTAGCTTTCTTTAAAATTTCATCAGGTAGCAGAATTTCATTTTCACCATCTAACAAACAATCCTCTACATTGGTAAGATTGTTCATTGCCATCCAAGGACAATGGGCACAGCTACGACAGGTTGCACCATGACCACCTGTTGGGGCTTCAATGAATTTTTTTTGAGGAGATAATTTTTGCATCTTATAAAAAATACCTCGGTCGGTGGCAACAATAAATTTTTCATTGGCCAGGGCTTGACTTGCCTTAAGTAATTTTGATGTTGAACCTACTACATCTGCTAATGCAATTACATCGGCAGGTGACTCTGGATGAACTAGAATAGCAGCATCTGGGTATATGTTTTTTAATTTTTTTAATTCAGAGGCTTTGAACTCTTCATGAACAATGCAACTTCCTTGCCATAAAATCATATCTGCCTCTGTCTTACTTTTTATATAATTTCCTAAAAATCTATCAGGTGCCCATAAGATTTTATGACCTTCAGAATGAAGGTATTCCACAACTTCAATCGCAATACTAGAGGTCACCACCCAATCGGCGATACTTTTCACGGCCGCTGATGTATTCGCATACACTACGATTTTTCTATCTGGGTGCAACTGGCAAAATTTTTTGAACTCTTCAAAAGGACAGCCTAAATCAAGAGAGCAAGTTGCTTCTAAAGTTGGCATCAAAATTCGCTTTTCTGGATTCAGGATTTTAGCTGTTTCACCCATAAACCTAACTCCCGAAACCACTAAGGTACTCGCGGGATGATTTTGACCAAAACGAGCCATCTCTAGGGAATCAGCTACAGTTCCGCCCGTTTCCTCTGCTAATTGCTGGATTTCCTTAGCTACATAGTAATGTGCAATTAGTACTGCATTATGCTCATTTAATAATTTTTTGATACTATTTAAGTGGCCAGTTTCTTGATCTTTGGAAAGTATCTTCTCAGCAGTCTTTGGAATTTTAAAACTGTGAATCATTTCTTTACCTAAAATGTTAACGTTTTCTTGAAAGGAATAATAATGGGCAACCTACTAAAAGAGCAGCTCCTAAAATATTGCCTAAAGACACAGGAATTAAATTATAAAAGACTGCGCGAAATAATCCAACTGGGGTGGCTAAAAAAGTAGCCAAACTAAAATAGCCTAAATTGATGGGGAAATATTGCAAATTTGTCGCATAAATCAAAGAAAGAATTAAGAATAAGATAATAAATTGATTAAACAAATTTCTAGAGGCAAAAGAAAAAAAAGTAACTAATGCAATTAACCAATTTGCAAGCATACCTGAGATAATTAATTCTCCCATTCCTCTTAAACTGCCATTAGGATGCGTTAATTTAGTAGCAACAAGATTAGTTAATATTTGCTTGAATGCGACAGAATATTCTTGGCATAGATATATTAAAAAGGCAAAAAGTAATGCGCCAATAAAATTTCCAATCCAGGTGATGAGCCAAAAGCGAAATAATCTTAATGTCCCTTTTACAATTGTTAATTGATAGAAGTTGGCGGGTACATAGATATTTGCTTCTGAGAAGAGAGCCCCTTTAGCTAAAGTCACTAATAAAAGACCTGCTGTTAAACCTAATCCACCCAATAAAATCGCAGCCCCTGCTGTTGTAGTCTCAGAAGCAAGTAGTAATGAAAACAAAGTAGCTGCACACATAAAAGCACCTGAAAGGATCGCCAATAGGAATAATTCCAGGTTAGTAACACGATTCAATCGACGACTTCCGGCATAATATACCTCACTGATTAGGCTGCTACCTTGAGGACGAGCTCCACCTTTATATCTTGATCCTGGGTGTCCGGAGTAGCCTGTTTTCTTTTGAGCTCTTTCCATGATTCATTTCCTCATGATTATTAATTAAAAATATAAAACAAAAACATTGTCCTTGTTAAACTCTAGATACCTCATGATGTGCCAATAAGTAATCCAGCCATAAATTTGCAAGAATTTCTTGCATTTGATTTTGCTCTAGCCTCTCATCTAGATTGGTTAAATCGACAATATCTAAAGGCTGATCTTGCCAAGAACAAGCAAACACTGCTTTTGTTCGTTTTCCTGTTGTTGGATCAATTTGCCATTGCAAGCATTGAGCGCATACCCCCTTGAGCATGCATTGCATTGGACCATAAATAGATGCAATAAACACAGCATTAGGATTTAAATAGTCATTAAAAATGGTATTACGAGCAGATTGCAATAATTTAACCAGTCGATGTGTACCGATTATATGAATTCGATTGATGGTAGATAAAGGCAACAAACCTTCAATTGAAATTGAGGCTTCTGCATATGCTGTCAACAGTGAAATAAAATCACCTGTTGCCGATTGATCTTGCACTCTAGTTGAAATAATGGGGTCACCGCTTTTTGTTATCCAATAAATAAAATCAGTTGCTGCTTCCAATTCCTCTTTGAATGGAACATCTTTGGAGGTGTCGAATAAACCGACAAAGAAAACTTTGTTGCCTGCTTCACGAAGTTCGGGTCCTATTGCTCTTAAATGAGCGCTAGCCATTTGACCACCAATGATTAATATAACCTCTTTATCATGAGGTATTTTAGTTCTAACGCCTGTTGGTCCCATGATGGATATGAGATCTCCTTCCTTGAAAGTTGCAAAAAGTCGAGTGCTAGTACCCTTCTCTAGGACCATGAAAGAAAGTATACCCTGTTCCTTATCAGCTTTGGCACAAATTAAGGCTACCCCTTCTGAAAGCAAACGGGTTTTACCCGCTAAGGGTGCATAACTTTCAAAATTTTGTAGACGATAAAATTGCCCTGGTTTGAAGTTTTTAGCTGCCATTGGGGCTTTAACATCTAGTTGTATAAGAGTAGATGAATGCCGCTTAATTTTTTGAATAGTTGCGTTAAATAGATAAGAAATTTTTTCTCTAAACTTTTCATATTCTTTAATAGATCCAACAGCAGATACTTCATTTTCAAAAAGGGCAACAATCTTTGGATAAGTTCTTTTAGCAGAGGCAACTGCTTTTACAACACTTCCGTGAAATATTGGATGAGTGTCGCCTAAAAACGTCACTTTATAGCTATTGGATTGGTAGCTTGTAAAAGGACCAAATTCTTCCACTTTGCAATTGCCATCAGAAAAGATAACCTCTAGTTTTCCATCTTTTTCTAAATAGGTTTGATATTCAGAGCCTTCCCGATGGAAGGTGCCCCTATGCTCGAATTCATAAGCAATATTAGGTCTTGCTCCTGTAGCGACAAATATTGAGCGAGTGGGTATACACACTTCTTCAATAATCTCTCCTTCAGGAGAGTGTTTTTGGCAGATCAAAGAAGAAACATGGCCATATTCATCTAAGCCCACTGAAATAGGATCTAGTTTTTCAACATAGTAGATACCTTCCTCGAAAGCCTTAGTGACTTCTTCGTGGTTTCGTGTATAGGCTGGAGATTCTTGCAAGTAACGTCGATAGACAATTGTGACCCCTCCCCAACCTCTTAACAGTTTAATAAAGTCTGCTGCTCTATTTTCTTTGGCAGCTAACTCACGTTCTTTACGCACAGCCAAGCCATGCGCAATAAACTCCTGCAATACTAAAGAAGAGTTAGCATTAAAATTTAGATCAACATCCTCTTTATCAAAATAAGATATTAATGTCTCATAACGCTCTAATGTTTTTTCAACCTGTGCTATATAATAGGCTTGAACCTCGGTGGCGGTATCCACCCCTGTTAATCCTCCACCAATAACAATAGCCGGTAATCTAACTTGTAAATTTGCTAAGCTACTTTTCTTAGCTGCACCAGTTAGTTGTAACGCCATTAAAAAATCATTTGCTTGGCGCATTCCAGGTGCCAAACTTCCAGGTATATTAAGTTCTTTAGGCAAACCTGCACCAACAGCGATTGCCATATGATCAAAACCAAGTTCCCAAGCATCATCAATAGTTACAGTTCCACCAAAACGCACTCCGCCAAATACTTGAAAATGAATCCGTCGCGATAGGCTTATATAAATAAGCTTAAGGAAATTTTTATCCCATCGCACTGTAATACCATATTCTGCAACGCCACCAAAACCAGCCAATATGCGAGTATCTAAGTCCTCTTTTATATGCTGGTAGCTGTAGATAGGATTATGAATATACTTAGGTGGCAGCGGCTCAATTTTTAGCCCATCTGCTCCTACCACAGCAAATCCTTCCATAGTTAGGTGGTGTGCTAACGTAAAGCCTGCAGGTCCCATGCCCATGACTAATACTTTTAAACCATTATAAGCTTTAGGTATCCATTGGGTATTCCTTAATGGATTCCAGCGTGTAAAAAGGTCATAGATTTCCACACCCCAGGGTAGTTTTAATACATCAATTAGAATCCCAGTTTCGGTTTGTGGGATATTGACCGGATCCTGTTTTTGGTAGATACAGGCTTTCATACAATCGTTACATATTCGATGACCTGTAATTGGACACATAGGATTGTCTACCATAATCATGGCAAGTGCCGCTATATTAAACCCCTCTTTTTTTAATACATGCATTTCTGAAACTTTTTCTTCCAAGGGGCAGCCCGTTAAAATATTTTGTAACGGGTTCGTTTTAAACCCTAATGTTGGTTCTGTTTTCTTAACGGGGAAACCCTTTGAGCAAAAATCACCTTCATTTTTATGACAATAGACACAATAGTGGATTTCACTTAGCACCTCACGTTGACTCATGCGATGATCGGTCAGCTTAAAACCATCTCTTTGCCGCAGGTTTTTAGGTTTGGCCTCAAAGCGATTTAAAACATCCTCAGGATCAGACTGCATAGGTACAAGGTGGGAATAATCAATTTTATTAGGCAAGTGAAAGGACGACCAGTGCCTGGTAAATTCCTGTCCAATAGGGTCGGTCAACGCTTTAACGCACCATGCTACTAATTTTTCGATATCAGATGCATATTGATTTTCATCTTTTAAAAAATATTCTCCTAATTTAGCAACAGCTAGTTCCATATCTGTATCAAAATTGAATTTCAGATCAGCTAGCCGCTTTATTAACCAGGTTGTAAGGGTTGCAAAGTCACCATACTCTGTCTGCTTATTGATTTTGCGTTTGGCTTCTCGTAGCACATACCATTGTTTAAACCGAAAAATAGGATTATTTAACAATAGGCAGGCTTGGGCTTCATCTACTGCTTCTTCGATATTAAATAAGTTAGCTACAAAAGCTTCCAGATACCTTCCACAATCGATTAATAGATTACTGAGTTTTTTTGGTTCAAAATGCTGAAGATTAAAACGATAAGCTAACAGAGCTTCTTTCAAGGCAGGTACGTGAAGGCTTAGATAATGTAAGAACTGTTGATCAAGGCGTTCCAATCCCTCGACTTGAAAAAGTTCTTTAAAAGTGAACCCATTAAGTTGCAGCTTTGGTTCAATTTGCATACTAACAATCTTCATACAGTGTTACCCTTATATGGCTTTCGCCAGCTTCCAAGCGAGGTAACTGATCAGGCAATAAATGGAAATCATGAGGAACGTGCAAGTTATTTTATGCACCCTCCTAAACATTTACTTTTATATAAAAACAAGTAAGCTATCAAGAAGTTTAACATAGCACAAGGCAAAATCGTGTTTCGGAAAAAATTCAAAAACTATATAAGCGACATCGATCTTTTTCTTAAAGAGTTTGACAGAACGCACCCAAAATCGGAATCACAACTTGCAGAAATTCAAAAATATCAGCAGGTATACGCTCGAAGAGACCATCCAGTTGCTGCAAATATTCATGAAGATGAGTTTTTTTCTTAGACCTCTTGTTCTACAATTAGCTCCCACTACGTCGTCCCACTGCCATTAAGTTAAGCAATCTGTCGTCCGGTGATGGCTTGATCACGGAATCTAGGGAAGTGCCCCTCTCCTGGATCCCGCGAACAAGTCGCGGGATGACGGCGAAAAGGAAATGCCCTTAACTTAATGGCAGTGCCTCGTCGTAGCACTGCCATTAAGTTAAGGATAATTCCTCTTCACCGTCGCACCGTCGTCCCGCGACTTGTTCGCGGGATCCAGTAAAGTGGCATATATCCTAGATTCTGCGAACAAGTTACGGAACGACATAGGAAAGAAAAAAACCTTAACTTAATGGCAGTGGGACGACGTAGTGGGAGCTAATTGACGACAGACCCTAATAGCTTTTGTAATTCTCCATTCTCATAGAGTTCAGTGATAATATCACTACCACCAATTAACTCTCCATCTATATACAGCTGAGGGATGGTAGGCCAGTTCCCATATTCTTTAATCCCCTCCCGAAGGTCTGGATCCTCCAAAACATTAAATGAAATAAAATCTACACCGCATTCATTGAGTATATATACAACTTTACCTGAAAAGCCACATTGTGGAAAAGTGGGTGTGCCCTTCATATATAAAACTACTCGATTGTCACTAAGCTGTTTATTAATACGATCTTGTGCTGTCAGCATATTGGCTCCTAAGGTGATAATATGTTGTTACTTTTCAGAGGTTTTAAGCGATAAGGCATGAATATCTTGCTTCATTTTGTCGCCGAGAGCATCATAAACCATCCTATGCTGTTGAAGCATCGATTTATTTTTAAACCCTTCATAAACAATCACTGCTTCAAAATGACGACCATCACCCTGAACTTCTACTTTTGCTCCTGGTAAACCATTTTCAATCCAGCACTTAATAGAGTCAGGTGTGATCATAAAAACCTCAAAATTTTGAATAAAATTTAATATATATTATATTGATTTTAAAAGAAAACTGCTAGTAATTTTATGCTATTCTACTATAATTGAACTTTAGTTAATTGCAAGGAGTTTCCAAATGACCTTTGTCGTCACCGACAGACTGCATAAGATGCAAATACACAGATTGCGTCGAAGTTTGTCCTGTCGATTGCTTCCGAGAAGGCCCCAATATGTTGGTGATTGATCCTGATGAATGTATTGACTGCAATTTATGCGTTCCGGAATGTCCGGTAGATGCAATCTTTGCTGATGATGACGTCCCTGAAGATAAGAAAGAATTTATTCAGTTAAATGCAGACTTGTCAAAAAAATGGCCTCCTATTACAGTCAAAAAAGATGCTCCAGAAGATGCTGATGATTGGAAAGAAATTTCTAATAAACGCGAATACTTGAAAATAAACAATTAAAATAACATCTAAGAGCATAATGCTAGAGACATATACTTTTATTACTTATGTAGAACGACCAGAAATAATGGCGATACTCAAAACGCTGCTTTTAGTCATTGTTGGATTTTTTATAGCGCAAATTTGCAGCCATGCCTGTCATAAAGTTATTGGAAGATATGCTTCTTCCCAACAGGCCATGATTCTGCAAAAAATAATTTATTTTACTATTCTTACCTTATTTATTGTCGCTGCCATGGAACAACTTGGGTTTAAGCTCAGTGTTCTATTAGGTTCAGCTGGAATTGTCACAGCGGCTATTGCAATTGCCTCGCAAACTTCATTTTCAAACATTGTAAGTGGCTTATTTCTCATTATGGAAAAATCTTTTAAAATAGGAGATTGCATTAAGGTAGGTAACACAATAGGGACAATTTCCTCGATTGATTTATTGTCTGTAAAAATTTTGACTCCCAATAATACCTTAATTCGCATCCCAAATGAGACAATAATTAAATCTGAGATTACGAATATCACCCGCTTTGAAAATCGCCGTTTGGATCTTGCATTGAAGATTAGTCATGAAGAAGATTTAAAAAAGGCAAAAGAGCTATTACTAGACATAATTAAGAAAAATAAACTGAGTTTAAAAACCCCTCTTCCTTCGATTTCTATCCGAGAAATAGGTAGTGCTGGAATTTATTTAACTTTATCAGTTTGGGTAAACCAAAAGGAACATGATATGTTAGCCGATACTTTGTACGAAGAAATTGCAACTGCCTTTAAGGAAAAAAATATACAGATGTAGTCCTATTATAGATTTTCAGAAAAATAACTTGTTTTTTTTTCTTAAATACTATATGTCGAGTAATTCGTTAAAATGAAAAACCTTTAAAATACGAATCGCTACCTTTTTTCGTTTTAATTTTATCAAATTCCCATAGGTATAATTGCTGCTTTGCTCCATTTTTTATTACTTCTTCATGTTTTATAAAGCTTCCCGCCAAACAAACGTATTGTTCTCCTTTCATTAATTTTATCCATAAATTAAAGCGCTTTTCATAAATTGTAACTGGCCAAGGCCTACGCATAATATAGTCATGAAAAACACCTGGCTTGCTATATGCTGTAATTTTTAAATTACTGTAATTTTCGTGCCACCCAATATCTTCTGAAGAGTATCCCATTTCTTCAAGATTAATCGAAACATGATCACGAGGAAAACACTGCCAATAGATATAACCAAAGCCTTCTTTCGGGGAAAAAGGCGCTGGTCTTACCCCTTCCTTATAAGTGTTTAAATCTTCTTCCTTGAGTATTTCATAGTCATCAGTCAATAATTCATAGGGATATTTTTGCCTAGCAGCTGCATTTAGGGCATCTGCTCTATATTGATTGGAAAATATTAAAATTAATGTAAAAATAATAATTCGTCTCTTCATTCTTGTCGCTCTAGTAAACGTTTATAGAAAGAACGGAATATGGGCATTTCATTTTTCGGATCAGGATTTTTATTTGTAATAATACTCTTCAATATCCCCTTATACTCGGCTATAGCATCTTCCCATGTTGCCGCATGACCCAATCTTTCAATAGCTATTACTTTTTTCCTAAAAAGCCAGCGAACACCTGCACAAATATTCGCTGATGGGTCAAATGCATCATTGTGGGAAATATAAACGAAGTGATCTTTTAATTCTCCTTTGTGATCTTTGATAATCTTTAATGTACTATCTGTAAGTTGCATTAATCCAAGTGCATTGCCTAACTTTTTATCTCCCTTTCAAATTTTCACATACTTATAAAGTAAGCACTTTTAATCCGGGAATTCTATTAAATTCTTGGTGATTAGCAGTTAATAATGCATGTCCTTGAGACAGTGCAGTTGCACCGATTATCAAATCATGAGCGCCAATAAGCTGGCCTTGCCGAGCAAGCGAAGCATAAATTTCTGCATGCATGCGCGCAACTTCAGCAGTGAAATCAAGACAGGGTATTTCATTTATAATGGACTCAACAAATGCAGCACGCTTTAACCGCCGTGCTTCATTATCAGCACGATGCACACCTATCAATAATTCACTAACAGTAATTGAACTGATGTAAACTTCGCCATAAGATTCCCATTGATCAAAGTTAATAGAATTAGACTTTTCTGCACGTATCAAAATGCACGTGTCTAGTATTAATCCCACGAGTCATCCTCAATTTTCATATGAGACCGAATATTTTTTATTTCTTCTTCAAAAGCTTGCTGATCATCTTCATCCAAATGGGCAAAATGCTTAAATAGTTCATTAAGCGCACTTATCTTTAATGTTGTATTCTTTGGAGCAGCGGGAACAATCTTAGCAATCACCTCTTTACCACGTTTAATCACATAAATTTCACCCTGATAATGCACTTTGTTTAAAATACTCGATAAAGAACGGCTTGCTTCAGTTGCACTAATAGTATGACTAGACATAAATCTTCTTCCTAATATTATATTTAATAATATAACATAAAATTTGATATTCTGAAAATACAATTTTAAAATGTTACTAACATTTAAGTGTCATTAGAACCTGTTTTAAATCTTTTTAACAACAAACCAATAAACCCCAGGCCACTTTTTGTGGGCTTGTGTTAATTCTCCTTTTAAGAAGAAATGGCTTCTAAGGCGCTAGCGCAACTCAAAACCTGAGAAACTTCTTCCTTCTTTTTAGGCATTTTAGGCAAAGGTAAGTTGTTTTCATCATAGGCTAGTGCATTATCAACATTCAATTTTAGGGTAATAGGTCAGGTCCCCCTCCTCTAAAATGGTATGAATGTCCCAGTTTTGCGCCAGATTTGATGAAAATTGCTCAAAAAACACCCTCATCCGGCCTGACGGCCACCTTCTCCCGCAAGCGGGAGAAGGGAATAATACCTTTTTGTTTTTTATCCTTCTCCCGCTTGCGGGGGAAGGTGGCCATCAGGCCGGATGAGGGTGATTTTGAGCAATTTTCAGCAAATTTTTACTCAGATTTGGCGCAAGACTGGACATTTGTGCCATTTTAGAGGAGGGGGACCTGACCTATTACATTTTAGGTTAACATGCAATTTAGTGTGGAGAGGCACTGAATACACAACATCAATTTACCCTAAAATTTAATGCTGATGAGGCACTAGAAGTAAATGCTAGGTTTTTGCATAACTTAATATTAAGCTTATAGCTTCTGACCCTATCTCATTCACAAATTCACGGTGATTCAGGGTCTTAGTATGCCCAGCCTCCATGTTGTATCTCTTGGAGACTTGTACCATTGGAGAACTAGCAATTACATAAGAACGAATGGATCTGGATCTCCTTCAATTTGAACTACTGTGTCATTTTCGATTGAAAAGAATGTGTTTTCTTCGATTGGTGTTTCTTGGAATTTAATATAAGCCTCTTTAAGTTTTTCATCGGAAAAAGGAGTCATATTTACCCCTGTTTTACTCAAAGAAGCCAGGAAGGTATTTTTAAAATCTTCAAGCAAGGTGACGAGTGTTGAGGGCTTATTATTCAAGTTAAACCGCTTTTTGTTGTAATGCTCTTTGATTTTTTCACACTCAACTATCAACACGCCTAATAGGATCTCAATTTTATTTTTGATTTCATTTCGATTTTCGAGAATTCCAAATAATGTTTTAATATCTTCAAGGGATTTATTTCGCATAGGGCTAGATGGTATATACTTATAAAGGACATTTATAATAAAATATTTTTTTAATTGGGCAAATTTCTGATCAGGCTGATTATTGGATTTAACCATTTCAAGCAACATTTGAATAAGATTTATATTATTACTCTCAATAGCAAGATCTAATGGATCCTTACCATCCGGTGCTAATTTATTAATGTCAATTGAGTAGTTGGCAAGAAGGCGGACCATATCAATATGCCCCTTTTTAGCTGCAATATGAATCGGTTCATATCCGAATTTATTAGTGACATGGATTAAGGAAGGAAATGAGGGATTTGTTTTTAATAAAGTTTCGACATGTTGAACATTATTTTCTTCAATGGCTCGGAGAAATTCATTACAAAGGCCATGATAAATCATCTGATTATTATTATTGGTAAAATTGATGCCAAGTCTTTTTAATGCTACTTTGTCCTCTTCTGTCAATCTATATTCCCATTCATTGATATGCATATGTCGTACGAATTGTGGATTCGATAAGTCAATATGGGGGATCATTTGCTTCAACATATCCCCTATATCTGGTTAATGCTCCTTTAGTTACTCTTTGTAAAAGTGCCTTAAACAAGTCATTGCCACACTCTAACAAAATCAAATCCATATCATGATAAGAACAGGGTCTATAGTTCCTTCCAAACGAATCATTTGAATTATAGAGACTGTTATATTTTACAATATCATGTAGTACTATATAAGACGTACCATAACCAAAGGTTGCTTGAATACTGTGATTTTTGTCTAGTAAAACAAATGCAGCGTAACAAGGTCTTGCGTGTATGTTATCAAGTACTGCGCTTCTGAGTTCTTGATCAAGAGGTTGAAATAATCTTTTCTCTACTGACTCACGTTTTTGATTATACAAAAAGTTTTTGTTCAATCTTTCAAATACATTGAGAGGTTGATAGTCTGTTAATCCTTTTATTAAAAAACTAGCATTAAAAGTCAAAACAATAACCGAATTATTTTGTAGATAATCAATACAATCATTATAAATATTATCAATGCCATGGGTGTAACCAAAATCTTTAAACCGATTAAAAATTTTTATCTTGATTTTCATTTTAGCTTTATAGATTTCATTTAGTTGTTGGAAACGTGATACGGCATCTGTCCATGCTTTTCTAGCTTTAATATATGTAATTTCAGTTGGTAAAGGTTTTGGCACTTGTGTTTGAGTTTTAGGCTCAAAGGTATATGAATTATCATTTGCAAGCTTGAGGTCTAGAAGATATTGGTTGTACAATTTATCATCTTTATCAGGTATTTTACGTAAATTAGCCGCATAAATATAAAATCGTTCATCATCATGGAATAACTCCCTTAAAATATCTTCATAATTGGTATCATCGAATTTTGTTTCCATTTGACTCTCCTGTTGGTATTAAGATAAAGGGCTTAAAAGGTTTAACAATAACGAAGAAAAATTAGCGTTTTATTAAGACTTCTAAATTATTTATAGAAAAACTCACCTATCTTTGTTAAAAACCAAAAAAATAGGGTCTCGGTAAGCCTGCGAATATCACGCAGGCATACCGAGACCCACAAAAACCAGTTGATACTACTAACATACTTTTTCAAAGTGTTGATGGGCTTGTTTTTACATAATGAAGGTTGACTTGCACTGCATTATGCGCTGGTCTATGGTCCTTGCTTTCATTTAATAGAACTTTTGGAAAATTAATACTGACCTCCGTTGCTTTGGGAGGTCGAGGAGCTTATGTAGATACCTATGTTTGAAAAAGGGGGGGTTAAGGGGAATTTTTTTAAAATTCCACAGGGATTCTGGAAGAGGCAATTTTTTCGAAAAAATGCGCACAGTGGCAGATTAACAAAAAAATTGATTATCGATTATATATTTTTTAAAAAAAACGAGTATAATTCATCAATCCTTGCGCCCGTAGCTCAGTTGGATAGAGTATCTGGCTTCGAACCAGGTGGTCGGGAGTTCGAATCTCTCCGGGCGCGCCATCCAAGCTAAATTACCACTAGAAATTAAGAGCTATCATCATCTCAAAGCTAATAGAAAGATTCCCGGAGAGGTTCGAACGAAAGAGTTCGGAAAAAATGCAGGATAGCATTTTTTGACATTTGCGCAGCAAATGCCCCCGAAGGGGCGAGGGCCATGGATGGCCCGAGTCAATCTCTCCGGGCGCGCCATCCAAGCTAAATTACCACTAGAAACTAAGAGCTATCATCATCTCAAAGCTAATAGAAAGATTCCCCGGAGAGGTTCGAACGAAAGAGTTCGGAAAAAATGCAGGATAGCATTTTTTGACATTTGCGCAGCAAATTCCCCGAAGGGGCGAGGGCCATGGATGGCCCGAGTCAATCTCTCAGGGCGCGCCATATAATCAATGACTTAGCCCCATTTCCAGGTGAGTTTTAACTTTAAAATTTATATGGATCGTGATAAGGTAGGCGATTGCTAAGCTACAGATGATAATAAATTAATGGCTACCTTGCCCTTAACACTCATGTTGTCGAAGAATTAAAATTAATTTTTAATAAAGTGAATGACGAGTATATATATAGTTATGAATATTCTTATTATAGGCGGAACAAAATTTATAGGGCCTCATGTAGTACGGTTGCTTCATGAAAATGGTCATCAGATTACATTATTCCATCGAGGTGAAACAGAATATCTGTTTCCCTTCCACGTTAATTACATTAACGGTGATAAATCTAATCTTTTAGATTTTAGAAAACAATTTTCAATTTTATCTCCTGATGTTGTCATCGATATGGTTCCGTATTCTGAGGACGATGCTATTCAATTAACAAAGACTTTTAAAGGAATTGTTAAACGCATTATCATTATCAGTAGTTGTGATGTATATCGCGCTTATGATCGATTATGGAATGTGTTTACTAATGAGCTCATTTCGATGCCATTAAATGAAAAATCTGCGTTAAGAGAAAATTTTTATCCTTATAGAAAAATCATGGCCTCCCAGACGAATGATTGGAGTTATAACTACGAAAAAATTTTAGTTGAAAATACTGTTCGTGCATGCAGTGCTATCAATAGCACTATACTACGTTTACCGATGGTGTATGGCCCAGGTGATTATTCCCGTATTTATCCCTACCTAAAAAGAATGGATGATAATCGGCCTATATTATTGAATGAAAATAAAGCTAAATGGCGCTTTTGCCGCGGATATGTAGAAGATATCGCAAATGCAATTATGTTATCAGCAATAGATTCTCGCGAAGGCAACCGAATTTATAACGTTGGAGAAATTGGGACTCATAGTGAAATAGAATGGATTCAGCTAATTGGTAAGGTTGCTGGGTGGAAGGGTGAAATAATTATGGTATTGCGGGATAAGCTTCCATCTCATTTAGCAGAACCATCACTAGCTTGGGAACAAGATTTAACGATTGATACCACTCGAATACGCCGTGAGCTTAATTATAGAGAATTATATTTACCCAAAGAAGCAATGAAAAAATCCATTGATTGGTTACGCAGCCATGAGCCCAGTCAAATCGATAATAGCTCGTTCAATTATGACGCAGAAGATAAAGTAATTAACTCTATCCGATAAAAAGATATACCTGAATTCGCCCTTAGTTTTATACACTAGGAAATTTACAGCGTATTTCTCCAGGAATTTATATATTTTAAAAGCAGTCTAGTGTGCAATATGTACACTAGATCATGAAATTTAAAATCTATTAACTTCCCTAGGAACATGTCTGAAATAACTCTTACAACTAGCGCCCGGTTTGCATGCAGATTTAAAAGAACTTTTTTCGAAAAAATGCGCTCTTTGGGCCGTCGTTCCTCGCCGCACAATTCGTGTAGAATGCTCAACAATCTCATGCGAGGAACCTAGCGCTAATTCCATGAAGAATGCTGATTTTCCTTGAGGTAGTTCAAACTTCAGCGTTGACTTATCTACAAAGAAAAAATTAGCTCTCTGTATAGGATTGGCGCTAGATTCCTGCATGAAGGTTGTGAGCATTCTACACGGCTTGTGCGGCGAGGAACGACGGCCCAAAGAAACGTTTTTTTGAAGAAAGTTCGTTTAAAGATGCTGCCAAATGGGATGCTAGTTGTAAGAGTAATTTCAAACATGTTCCCTATAAAATGCATTTAACCACGTAATTTTCTGCATTTTATTTATAGTTAGTAGTAAAATCCTAGTGTATAAAACTAGGGGCGAACTCCATAATTTCACCTCAAGAAGCTGAATTGTTTTCTTCATAAATAAGTTAAAAAATCCATAAATTCATTTGAATGGAACGAAGAATTATCTCCTGAATATCTTAAAATTTTGGCAACTTAGTAGCTAATTCAAAATTTATAGGAGGCGAGTATTTGGTCCAACTGGGCTTTTCTGACTCTGTCCTTTCTTCCGCCAGGTTTTTTGCTTTAAAACTTGTAAAGAAATTAAGAAGTTCTGGGAATTTGCAATTTTCTATACCATTTTCTGTTAGTTTGTCTATGACACCGTCAATTTTTTTAATCATTTCCCCATGTTTGGCTACGTCTGGGGATTTTATTTCTGTTATAGAATTTAATATTTCAAGCACATCATCAAATATACTTTGGTTATTGCGGTTTTCAGGGTGCCCAGAGAGGAAAGAAGGATCTGGGTTATTTTTAAAAAACTTCTCAAATGCATCATTAAGTCCAGAAAAAAGTAGTTGGAAAAAGCTTGTGGTTTGTTTTTCTTCGCCAGATGATGCGGTTTGTTTTTTAATTGCATCAGATATATCTCTACCTTCACTTGTAGTACTATCAATAATTTTGTCAGTTAATTTTTTATGAAATTTTTCAAACACTTCTTCATGCACTTTAAGTTTCCTGAGTACCTGCAGTGGGTCTTTATCTTTGCTCTCAATATCAACAGAGTGTTTCTTCAAGTTTTCTTTCATATTTTCAAAGGTTGATAAGTCTAGATGGCGTTCATAAATAGCTTTGGAATCTTTTACTTCAGCTTTTTGCTCTGCAGTTAAATTATCGTGTGACTCTAATTGATCAAGCGTATCTAAATTTTTCTGAATTAAATCGTAGCGGCTTTCAATTAGGTCTTGGGCTTGAGCTAAATCATTTTCATCTAGATCTGGATTATTAGCCAGAAGGCCTAACCAATGATTAAGCTCCTTAGCTTTGCACAGATTAAGCTCAATTCCTCGATTTGATTGTCGTAATTTATTTTCTAAGTTATTGATATTACGTTCATATTCTATATTAGACCGTCCTATTCTTTCTTTTTCCGCAAGAGCTCTCCCCTCTACAATCATTTCGTCTTGAAATATTTTCTTTTTCTCTTCCTTAAGTGCCCGTTCAAAAAATAATTTTGTCAGTTCTTCTTTCTTTGAAACAAAATTAATAATCATACTAGTAAAATATTTGAATAATATACTGTTTGGATTTTTTAATTGTTCATCTAGATTATTTGGTGAAAATAACAATAAACTACTTTCATGAGGATTAAACCCTTTATTAGGAGGAAGAAGCTGAAGGCCTTTAAGATTGGTAGAAAGCATTTGTATATTATTCATGCCAGCTTTAGAATGACCTAGATTAGCCTTAGCCTCTGAAATAGCCTTATTTAATAAGTCAATATCCTCTCTAGCTAACGTTGTCCCGATCATAAATTACCTCAAAAATAATATTTCTATTTTAAAATCAATGTTAACTGTAAATTATAGTTTAAATTCAATAGTGATTCCAGTCCACTTAACAGCAAGTTTATAATTCTAGCCTTGCTATAGGGCTCTAGCAGTAATAACTACTTAAAATTCTCCCTAAAGGCTTTTGATAAGCCTCTTAGAAGGGTATTAGGTTATCTAAAGCCCACAACAAAGGTTTCAAAACCGAGCTAATTTATATTTATACTGAGCTGCCCTTGCAACGGCACTCATAGGTTGTGGATTAGCAAAAAAGCTAGCTTTAGAGTCCTTAGCCATCTGAGCCTCCCTTTTCCTTTCGATCTTGGCAAGCTGATTTTTTTCGAATCGTTCGAACAATTCTTTGTGTTTTTCTTTTTGCTCTTTTCCCACTTCTTCGGCGATTTGTGGATGGAATGTTTCCAATTCACCTATGACCTTCAAAATATCGATATCGGCTTTGATAATTTCTTCATAATGCTTAACTGGTAGCTGGTACAATTCCTGATAAAATATTGTCAATTGTTCAGGGTCATGTTTTTTTCTGTCAAAATCAGCATCTCGGCGTCTGATCCCTGCAATCAATAATTCATTACTGTAGCCATCGCTCTTACAATGAATACCCAAATCCATATCAATCAAATCATTGCATAATTTATTTAATGCATCGATAAGATCAGGAAATGATTCATCATTTAGCTTCTGCGTTGTCTCAAGCTGCTTAATGATATCTCTTAAAAATGGCAGTAATATTTTATATAAAAAATCGTGCTGTGCTTTAGGAAGTAAGGTACCAGAATATGTATGATAAATATCATGCATCAGAATAACCAAGGGTGATACTGATGATATTCCATGCACTGCATTCACGTTATCTCTAACAAACTCGCCACCATTTAGTGCAAGAGGATGGAAGCCTTCTGCATGCATATCATGCAAGGTGCGGAGATTAATCTTACCATACATAGGATAAAATTGGATAGGTGTAGGATTGATCTGACGAGCAAATACTTCCATTATTTTTATAGAAGGAATCCATTGTGTTCCATTTATATTTGCACTTAAATATGGCACTAAACGACTAATCTCATTTAAAAATTTGTGTTCATCGCTTGAATTAGGATCAGTTCGTGATAATCGTGGTAGAGCGATCATCCATTCATCTATACCAGAAAAACTTTCTATTTCCTGCGAACATTGCATTTTATTAATGGGCAATACAAAAGAACGGAAAACATTCTCGAACCAAGCATTGCGCATATCTGAATTCTGATTGATGGAAATGACATGGATGTCCTTGGCATAGAGCGGACTAGCTTTTGCGGTGAGCAAGATTAGTACTGTTATCGCTTGCTCATCTGCTATGCGTTTTTCTTTAATCAAATAAAGAAGATACATGTTGGCATATTGATGATTAAAAATGGGATCGTCGGCCTTGCCCTTGCTAATTGCTTCCTCTAGCGCTGTTGCGTTGGCAAGATGGTCTTCTTCTTGCATTGTTTGCTCTAAAAAAGCCGGAATTTTTTTATTTTTATTTATAAAATTCATCATTTTGGTATATAGATCATGCTGTGAATATAGATTTTTCTGTAAGAGCATAGTGTTTTTAACCTCGTTTTACTGTACTAATATGACAATCTCCATATCCTAAATAACTATCATACAGAATTAAGATTAAGAAACGATTAACTACAAGGTTGATTTTTATCTAATATGGTTAAAACACATCGAGAAATGATGCAGGAAAACTAGCCGTGAATTTATGCGCGGAGAAATTAAAAAATAGAATATAAATTTAGATAGAAATTAGATAGGGTATTTTTCATGAGGACGACGGTTTCCAGACTTCGGAAGAACAAAAAAGTTATTCTCTGGATGTTTGATCCGAAGGGGCTATTCACGGCTATTTAGACAACTTGGGCTGTAGGTTGTTATTCTTTATTTATTCATTTCCTCTTTAAAAATTGTCCTGTGCAAAGCGGTACGCAATAAATCATTCGCTGTTAATATATTATTAATATTTTATATATAGTGAGTGTATTTATTATGAAAGCCAATTCTGAACAAAATGCTTTATTTATCAATCCTATTGAATTTGAATAAAATTAAATAAAGTTGTTGACTTTCGTCTTGCATTTATATTAAATTTAGTTATAAATAACTCAATTATTGTATATAAAGGTGAAAGCTATGCAAGAACGATTTTTAAAAGGTGTGGATGTAATAGCGATCTTATATAGTTTATTCATACTACGTGAAGTATATAAAAAAATGACCCAGGTTGATGAAAAATTCGATCCTCTATACCTTTGGTTTACATTTATGATGGGAACCATATGCCTTGGTTACTCTACTCTGCACTTGGTGGGTCTTACTCCAGGTACTGCTTATCGTAGTGCTTATTCTTTCTGGTATGAAAGATCCATTGCCTCTCAACGAACATTGCTTGACGAGCTATACGGAAACTTTAATGCGTTAGGCCCAGAAGAACAAGCTAAGTTAGTTAAGGCTGGGTTGGCTGAGGAAGATGCAAAAGGATACATCTATTTGAAGTTTATGTGCCCTATACTACTGTCGCAATTGATTTGTGATCCAGTGATTCTCATTGTTGAAGACAAAAAAGAAGGTGTGGCGATCGAGTGTCATGATAGAAAAACTATGAGAAAATGCTTTGAAGCTCCCGGCAAAGACAATTTAAGCCCTTCAACTCTTAGAAAGATAATTGCTTTTGACCCGAAAGATAATGATGATGCTAATGCCATGAGGGCTTCTTACCAAAGATATATTAAGGAATTAACTAATAAATTAAATGAATTAGCGCCATTGAAAAATGTTGTACATCTAAAAAATGCCTAAGGTATAGCTACGCTCACCGTTAGAGGAAGTAAAGCACCTGGGTATACTAGTACCGTTTCAATTTAATTCTGACCGATTGATTTGTCATAAGAATGATTTAAAGATAAGTTTGTATGTCAGCATGAGATTGAGGGACATAGTGATGTGTTTGCTGCAATAAATCTTGTGTCGCTCGGCTGAAACTAAAATATTACCAACTTCCATGCGAGGAACCTACCACTAATTCCATGAAGAATGCTGATTTTCCTTGAGGTAGTTCAAACTTCAGCGTTGACTTATCTACAAAGAAAAAATTAGCTCTCTGTATAGGATTGGCGCTAGATTCCTCGCATGAAGGTTGTGAGCATTCTACACGGATTGTGCGGCGAGGAACGACGGCCCAAAGAAACGTTCATCTCTTAATTTTTTCCAGTCAAGGCCGCCTAAAGTATGTGATTTGGAGAAATCTAAAAGATTTTGGATTGCAGAGACGACCTCCTCTTTACTTGCGCCCTGAACAGGAACCAGCTTCGCAATTGGACGCCCATGTTTAGTGACAATAACCTGCCCTCCCTTCTCAACTTCCTTTAGAAGTTCTGAAAAATGCGTTTTTGCATCAAAAGCACCTACTGTAGACAAAATTACCTCTTAAACTAGTTTAAAACTAATATAATGTTTTTAAACTTCAATAACAATTGGAAGTACCATTCATTTTATTCGTTTTTAAAAATTAAATAGAGGCCCTTTTTTGAGTAAAGTAGAAAAAGGCATTATTTTACTCAGACTGGGATCTCAGGGTTAAATACCTAAATAATTACTGAAAATAGAGTCAATTGTGAGGCTTTATTTAAATTTAATTCTTAGTTTATCTTGATATTCATTAAAAATGGATTTTAATTGCGGGTTGTCTGTTTCGTCCACGTAATCCATAACAGTTTTGCCTTTCCCATCTGGGATATCTATTCTTACGTTATTTTCAAAGAACAGTTGAAAAAATTTTTCATCTATATGCGATCGAAAGCGAACTAAGATGTGCAGTGGTGTTGAAACCATAGTGGTTTTTGTTTGGGAATTAATATTAGCCCCAGCATTAATTAATTTAGCAGCGAAGTCATAGTTTTCATTAAGCACCGCGTCATGCAGCAGTGTGCCTGCATCATCATCATATTGATCTAATACTTCGTTATTTGATAAACCCAAAACAAAGTCAAATATTTTTACTTTTAAATTGCATGACGACATGCATACTTTCAAAACGCGATGTAGGCTTTGAATATCTTCGTCATTTTTAAGATTAAGTTGATAGTATGGTAATATTGTTTGAAAAATCCTGATTGCTTTATCTTCATCCTCACTGAAACGTGTTAGTATTTCTATAACGGATTCATTGCAAGAATTTTTCAGTCTAAAATTAGCTTGTTTTTCGATTAATGATTGTAAAATATTTTCTTTTGCATATTCTGCTGCATAGTGGATAGCCGCATCTCTCCTCACAGAGCATTTCCAATCACGATGATTATCAAGTTGATTTACATCTTTCATGTATTCCAGCAATACTCCCCAATACTCATTATGATCTCTAATCACTTCTTCTAATACACTAGACATAACAGGGGTATCTGAAATTATTTTTGCGTTGTTTTCCAGTAAATACCTTACTATTATTTCATTTTCAGCTAGCGCAACGGCAAAAAAAAGTGGGGTATTTTGTTGATCATTAACTTCTGCCTTTTGTGTCGTAATTAATTGGTCAACTAACTGATGATCTTTGTTTAAAATGGCTCTCATTAACAAATCTGCTAATGATCTTGAGTTTGGATGTGTAATAATTTTATTCAAGACAGCATGATTATTATTACGATAAGCCAATTCAGCAGCCGGATGATTTGTGAGATTAATATGAGGATGTTCAAGTAAAAGCATGGAGGCTTCGGTAAATCCATTTCTTACAGCTATTTCTAATGGCGTTTCATTAATAGCATTCTTAGCATTAATTTCGCAATAATCATCTTGTAGTAGTTTTTTAAGTGATGCCAAGCTATGAGTCATAATGGCGATATGCAGATGGGTTAATTTATTAGGGGATTTTTGATAAATTTCCATCGCGTTTTCTTTACTGGTTGGGAATTCATTTTCAGAAAAAATATGATAATTAGCAGATAAAAATTTATCTTTGTCCTTGTTTCGGTAAAATAATAAAAAATGATTATCGAAGTCTCCATTATAGCTTCCACGAGGAATATATTTTGTATTTATGATAACCTCAGCCAATTGATCAGGATTATCAATAAAAATAGGTGCCGCTTTTTGCGGAAGATTAGACTCATAGTATTTAACAGTACTATCTATATCGATGTATGCGCCTGTGGTATGACCGGCACCATGAAGTTCAAGTCGAGCACCTGCTGGCATTTTAAAAAATAAACGAGTAATTTCTTTCAACTTTTCCTCGTTGGAATGTGGGCCCTCGCCAATGATAAGAGCAATATAGCCATGGGTATAGATGATATTAGGCACGCCTTCAGTATTACGGCTAACCATTAAATACTGCTCAAGTCGAGCATGTTGATCTACTGATAACGCTTCACTTTCATCATAACCCTTCTCTTCTTTCCATTGTTTTTCGAAAAATCTTGTTCCCGCTAAGAACCACGTTGTTTCATATATAAATTGCTCTATCCGAGGAATATCTTTAGGAGGAAATGAAGAGCCGCTGTATCCATCCCATTGGCATATATATGACATTTCTTCATAAAATGAGTCTCCATCATTTTGCTCTTTGAAAGTTAATCCATTACAATATCCATCACTTGAAAAAAAATCCATATCACGATAATGGCTGCGCATATAATATGATAATCGTTCTACCATTTTTGCTTGGCTAATCTCTACTTTACTAGATTTCTCTTGACGACTTGCTACACTTTTGTCTAGCAATTCAATTATCTTGCCATTTTGATACTTCTTAGCAAGGTCCAGTACAGTTTCACCATAAATATTTTTGACCGACAAGAGCGATTTGTCACAATGATCTTTCAACAAACAGAAGATAGGTAAATTATCAGCGATTATTGCTTTATGGAGAACTGTATCATTTAAAATATTGGTTAGATTTGTGTTTGGATTATTTTTTAATAAATACTGAACTAATTCTTCATCCTTTTTCTCAATTGCTACCATCAAAGGAGTTTCTTTCATCTGATCTTGCCAATTAATATCAGCTCCTTTTGATAGTAAATACTTTATTGTTTCATATTCCCCATTTTCGACTGCTACATGTAGTGCGCTATCTGAATATTTATTAGGAGGATTAATTGAGCAGCCTGTTAACAGTAAATATTCAACAGTTTTTAATTGACCATTCGCAGCGGCTAAATTAAGGATGGTTGAATTACAACAATCTAAATCTACACCACGAGCTTCTTTTTCTTCAAAATAATTAATATCCCCCGTTTCAGCAGCGCGATTAGAATAAGAATAATATGAGTCATCATTTTTACTTTTAATAATGATATTGTAAAACCATTCACGACAAGGTCCTTTTTTTGCTGCTACTGCAGGAATATCTTTCCAATGCGCTTCTCTTTCATATAAATATTTTGCAATTTCAATTTGTCCAGTCCGCAATGCAAGTTTAATAGGCTGCTTCCTAATGCGAACCTCTTTGGCTGTCTTGCAATTTATATCTGCGCCACATTCGTCAATCAATCGCTTGACTTCATCTAAATTTCCCTCTTCAACTGCATAATGTAACAAATTTTTCCCATCAATATCGAGATAATTAATATCTGTTTTATGGGTACTGTAAGGTGGAAAAGGGTTTTTATTTTCAAAGGCGATTCTTTCCTCGATGATTTTTTTGAGCTTGGCACTGGGCTTTTCTTCAGGACTACTTATTGGTTTAGTACAAAAAAACATACTAACGCTCTTGGCATCTTTGGGGCTATCTAATAAACGATCTTCAGGTAATAACTCATTTAGATCGCGTTCTAAATGATGTATATTTTCAGGAACAGAATTTTCGGTATTATTTGGTTCTTCAGCAGCAATTATTTTTTCATTGCTCATGTTCTCAATGCCTCTCTAAAATTTAAGTAACAATCTTAATTTGAAACTGATTTATATTTGCTATTCAGCACACCTTACCACCCTTTGGATGGGGGAACAGCTCTTATCCAATATATTTTAAATAAATAATATTAAATTAATCTTAAATTAATATTTATTTATAACGCGAATGATCCATTTTTAGATAATAACGTCAGTTCGACGAATCTAAACAAAAAATCTCTACTGCCGTCGTCCCGCGGCTTGTCCGCGGGATCCAGGAAGGAGAACTGGATCCCGCGGACAAGCCGTGGGACGACGGCAAGGAGCGATGACTTTTACTTAATGGCAGAAGAATCAACCACATTTTTTTTAGAATCAATTCTCATCACGTTCAATCACTGTATCAATACCTTTTAAAAATCCGCGCATTTTTTTTATATCCTTAACAGACACAAACTCAAATCGATTTTGATAACGAAAAACATGTAGCTTTTCACCAGGCCGCAAATGAAGTGCTTCGCGAATCTCTTTTGGAATGACAATTTGATATTTGGGGGAAATAATAACTGTTTGCATGGTGATATTCTCATCGATAAGTAATTTGTATATCATAATTGTAATCGATAGATATCGTTAAATCAAAACACTGACTAACTATCTTTTACTCGCCACAAACATAGCGCGAGCCACAACCCATATCAAAAACTTCAAGGAGATTGTTTTTATCATTATTATTTTTTTGATTTGCTTCTACAACCAAAGCATCGATAGGTTTATAAAACATGGTAGTTTCTATTTCTCGCTCAAGATTTGCGATGCGAAAAATGCTGTTCTCCTCCAAACGAATAAAATCTGAGGTTCGGCTATGAATACAAGGATCGCATTCTAAGCTGCGATGATTCAGTGGCAAAAATCCTGCCCGCTTAATTAAGTCATTTCTCATTTCATCCGAGTAATGACAGAGTGGAAAAAATAATTGTCGATCTCCATAATGCTCACTTTCATTTATTCTCTCAACAAGCTGCATGCGAGCTCTTGAATCAGCACGTCGTGAACCTAAAACGATAGTCGCCTCGCAACGATCATCCACTTCGTCTAACCAAGCAAGCAATGGCAATGTCTTTAAAAAAGTTGTACACCATCCAAATTTTGCATTAGGAAAACTTTTGCGATCTCTTACTAAATCATCAAATGGAATTTGAGGGCGCAAGGAAATCACGTTAAAACCATATTTTTTAGCAAGTAATTGGCCCTGCTCTACCTGCTTTTGCCAAGATAAGGCTGCCCATCCTGTCTCAATATGGACTACTGTGATTTCGGAAAGCTTATGCTCATGAGCCCATTGAATGAGTGCAATCGTGTTATCGCCATAATTACCAAAAATAACTTGCATACTTTCACTTTAAATTACAAATAAGTCCATCAATTCATTGACAGACATTGTTAGGATTGCATCTTGGTGATTGAACTTGTTTGCTAACTCAATAGCCCGTCGTTTAGGAAATCGAGTAGCAAGATTTTGTTTAAATTTCTCTTTTAGTAAGGGAATTCCCTCTTCTCGTCGCTGTCGATGTCCTAATGGATATTCAATACTAACCTCTGAGGTGGCAGTATTATCATTAAAAAAAATTTGCAATGAATTCGCAATTGACCTTTTATCCGGATCTAGATAATCACGGCTAAATTGTTTCTTCTCTATAACTTCCATTTTCTCACGTAACTGATCTATTAAGGGGTTACGCGCTATCTCATCTTCATAATAATCTGCTGTTAATTCGCCATAAATTAACGCTAAAGCAACCATGTATTGTAAAGAATGGTCACGGTCAGCAGCATTGTATAACGGCCCGCTTTTATTGATGATGCGCATAGCCGCCTCTTGTGTTTTAATGATAATCTTATTAATTTTGTGTAGTTTGCCCTTTACTCCATTATGTAACTTAAGGGCACATTCTACAGCGGTTTGCCCATGGAATTCGGCAGGATAAGCAACCTTAAAGAGAATATTTTCCATCACGTAGCTGTTGAACGGGCGAGCAAGTTTAAGAGGTTCTCCACCGAAATAAACATCACAAAAACCCCACTTTTTTGCTGACAGCACACTGGGATAACCCATTTCGCCCTTAAGAGCCAACCATGCCAAATAGACTCCACGACTAGTAGCATCGCCTGCCGCCCAAGATTTTCGAGTGCCGGTATTTGGTGCATGGCGATAAGTTCTAAGGCTCTGACCATCAAGCCAGACTAAGGAAATGGCATTACAAAGTGATTGATAATCTCCCCCCAAGAGATTAGTGGCAATTGCTGCTGTTGCAAGTTTAACCAAAATAACATGATCAAGCCCCACTCTATTAAAACTGTTCTCAAGAGCTAAAATACCTTGAACTTCGTAAGTTTTGATCATGGCTGTTAGCACATTATGCACTGTGAGCGGTTTTTTCCCTATAGATAGATGCCAACGAGAAATATAATCACATACTGCTAAGATCCCTCCTAAATTATCAGAAGGATGACCCCACTCTTGAGCTAACCAGGTATCATTAAAATCTAACCATCTAATCAATAATCCATTATTAAATGCGGCTTGTATTGGATTTAATTGTAGTTGAGTACCTAGAACTCTGGCTCCATTGGGTGCAATTTCATTTGGTATTTGAGGACCTAATAATTTTATGCATTCGGGGTATTTTAATGCAAGCAAGGCACATCCGATAGAATCCATTAAACAGTAATAAGCTGTCTGATAGGCGTTAGGTGAAGTAATATTTTCTTTTGCAATGTAATCAGCAATAACGAGAATTTCAGGATCAAAATCTGGTCGAATATTGGATTCAGAAGATACGCTTACTTCTTCATGTTGAAATTGATCCATAATTTTTTACCACATAGTCTTGAATGATATTTTTAAATTCTTGGGTGATATTGGAACCACGTAGTGTTATATGCTTCTTGCCATCTATAAAGATAGGGGCAGATGGCTCTTCACCTGTTCCCGGTAGACTAATCCCAATATTTGCATGTTTACTTTCTCCAGGCCCATTGACAATACACCCCATTACAGCCACTGTCATATTTTCAACCCCAGAATGTACTTCTTTCCACTTTGGCATTTGTTCTTGAAGATAAATCTCAACTTCCTGAGCAAGTTCTCGGAAAAAAGAGCTAGTTGTTCTACCGCAACCAGGACAAGCTGTAACCATAGGCTTAAAATACCTAAGCCCCATAGTTTGCAAAATTTCTTGTGAAACGATAACTTCTTTAGAACGTTTCGCGCCAGGCTCTGGCGTCAAGGAGGTACGAATTGTATCTCCAATACCTTGCTGCAAAAGAATACCCATCGCAATGCTGGAGGCAACAATGCTTTTAGATCCCATCCCTGCTTCAGTCAAACCCAGGTGCAATGCATAATCACATTGTCTTGCCAACTCTGTATAAATCTCAATCAAATCTTGAACAGCACTTACCTTACAAGAAATAATTATTTTATTCGCTCCAAGTCCCATCGACTCGGCAAGCTTCGCACTGGTAAGTGCCGATAGAATCAAAGCTTCCTGAGTCACTTCTTTAGCGCTTTTTGGGTTTTCTAATTTGGCATTTTTATCCATGAGATCAGCTACCAGCATCTTATCCAGACTGCCCCAGTTCACTCCGATTCTCACTGGCTTATTATTTTTTAGCGCTACTTCTATCATAGTGGCAAATTGCTTATCTCTTTTTTCCCCAAAGCCTACATTTCCTGGGTTAATGCGATATTTATCAAGCGCCTGTGCACATTCTGGATATTTTGTTAATAACAGGTGGCCGTTATAATGAAAGTCACCTACTAAGGGAACTTCGCAACCTTGCATTCTTAAGATATCCCTAATCTTAGGTACACTCTTTGCGGCTTCTTCTGTATTGACTGTAAAACGAACCAATTCAGATCCGGCATTCACACATTCCAGCGTTTGTTTGACAGTTGCTGCAATATCTGAAGTATCTGTATCAGTCATACATTGAACAGCTATAGGCGCCTGCCCCCCTACTGTCACTTTGCCAACCATGACAGGGATACTTTTACGCCTCTTATACATATATCTTACTCCTAAGGGTTTATTCTTTTCTCAACGGGAACATAGGGTCTAGGAGAAGGACCAGTATATTCTGCTAACGGTCTTATTAATTTATTGTTATTTCGCTGCTCAATAATATGAGCTGCCCAGCCTGCTGTTCGAGCAAAAACAAATATGGGAGTAAACATATTGGTTGGAATGCCACAAAAATGGTAGGCTGATGCACTATAAAAATCTAAGTTGGGAAAGAGGCGTTTCTCTTCCCACATAACTTTCTCAATTCTTTCTGACACTGGAAATAAAATTTCATCTCCAATAGCATCTGCCAGCAACTTAGACCAATTCTTGATGATATTTGATCTCGGATCAGAAGTCTTATAGACACGATGACCAAATCCCATAATTAACGTCTTATTCATTAACATTTCATGGAGATAAGTTTGGGCATCTTCTGGGGAATTAAATTTCTCGATAAGCTCCATTGCTTGCTCATTGGCGCCCCCGTGAAGTGGCCCTCGCAATGTGCCAATGGCAGAACAAATAGCTGAATAGAAATCTGCCCCTGTTGAAGCGGTTACTCTGGCTGCAAAAGTTGAAGCGTTGAACTCATGCTCTGCATATAAAATCAAAGAAACATTCATTACCTTAGTTTGCAGGGGTTCAGGCTCCTTGCCATGTAGTAAGTGTAGAAAATAAGCTGCAATACTTTCATCTGAAGTTTCAGAACTAATTCGTTTGCCACTATCATGGAAATGATACCAATACAATAGCATAGTTGGAAAACATGCAATGAGACGATCAGCGATATAGTATTGACTATATTTTTCTGATTCTTGTTCAATACTACCTAATACAGAGCAACCCGATCTCAATACGTCCATAGGATGGGCATCCGCGGGAATGAGTTCCAACACCTTTTTTAATGACTCTGGCAATTCTCGGAGGGATTTTAATTCTTTACAATAATTTTTTAATTGTTGCATCGTGGGCAACTTACCACGGATCAGTAAATAAGCCACCTCCTCAAAGCTTGCATGCTCAGCTAACTCATAGATGGAATAACCCCGATAATTCAAGCCCATCCCCTCTTTGCCGACACTGCTTATTTCAGTTTCTCCGGCAATAATGCCAACTAAACCTGCAGATATTTTATTTGACATTATTTGCTCCTACTTAGGGCTGATTGCTCTTGGAGTATCGATCAGCTAATTGTTCATAATAAAGATAATTGAGACACTCATACAATTCATCTCGAGTTTGCATTTGGTCAATTACCCCTTTTTGAGAGCCATTTTGCCTAATAGCTTCATATACTTTTAAGGCGGTAGCACTCATTGCTCGAAATGCACTTAGAGGATATAGCACTAAGCGGACACCTATTTTTCCAAGCTCTTCAACTGTAAATAAGGGTGTTTTGCCAAATTCAGTGATATTTGCCAATATGGGTACTGGGATTTCAGCTACAAACTGCTGGTATTGATTTAAACTGGTAACAGCTTCTGCAAAAATCATATCTGCCCCAGCCTGAACGTAAGCTTTGGCACGGGCGATTGCTGACTCTATTCCCTCACTAGCAATAGCATCGGTGCGCGCCATTATGACAAAATTTGAATTTTCTTTTGCATCTAGCGCAGCTTTAATGCGATCAATCATAGTCTCTTGACTGACCAAAATTTTTCCAGGCCGATGACCGCAGCGTTTAATATCAACTTGGTCTTCAATATGAATGCCTGCCGCACCTGCTTTGGCCATCTCTTTAACTGTTCGCTGAAGATTAAAGATACTTCCCCAGCCCGTATCTGCATCCACCAATAATGGCAATGAACAAACTGAGGTTATGCGACGAATATCTTCAAGAACATCATTTAAGCTGGTAATACCCAAATCTGGCAATCCATAGGAAGCATTAGCAACACCTGCTCCTGATAAGTATATTGCCCGATATCCACATTTTTGGGCCAGAAGACTGGAATATGCGTTGATAGTTCCAACAATCTGGAGAGGTTTTTCTTCCTCCATTGCCTGGCGAAAACGATAACCTGCGCATTTTTGTAACATACGACTTCCTAAAAAAGTTCATTTTTTAAAATTTTTCCTAGATTGCTCTTAGGTAATTCCTCTCTAAATTCAATAAGCCTTGGCAGCTTATACCCAGTTAACTTTTTTCGGCAAAAACGCAATATATCTTCTTGCTGCAATTGAGGGTCTTTACGCACTATATAGGCTTTTACCACTTCTCCTAACTCAGAATTGACGCCAACAACGGCAGCTTCCAAAATTCCTGAATGGCTTAAAAGGACTTCTTCAATTTCTTTTGGATAGACATTAAATCCCGAAACCAAGATCATATCTTTTTTGCGATCCACTATATACAGGTATCCCGCTTCATTCATCGTAACAATGTCCCCCGTGTGCAACCAACCATTTGCCGTTAAAACTTGTTTAGTCTCTTCTGGCTGGTGCCAATAACCTTGCATGACTTGCGGACCTGCAACACACAACTCTCCTGCTGTACCTAAGGGTACATTATTACCTGACTCATCTAAAATGGCAATTTCTGTTGAAGGAACAGGTAAGCCAATGCTGCCATTAAATTCTTTTAAGTTAAGGGGGTTAATCGTGACAACTGGGCTTGCTTCTGTCAGCCCATATCCCGTTATGATTGGTTTCTTTGTAAGGGATTGCCATTCTTCTGCAACCTTATTTGATACCGGCATGCCTCCTGCTAGTGACAATTTCATTTGTTTGAAAGAAAGTTTGGAGAAATTAGCATTTCGGATAAGAGCCTGATATAGCGTATTAACACCTATGAATACAGTAAAAGGGACTTTTTTGAGCTGTTTGACGAATTTTTTTATATCCCGTGGATTGGTGATTAGCAACGAAAGTCCACCTAACTTCATAAAAGTAAAGCAACAGATCGTCAATGAAAAAATATGACACAAGGGTAAGGCTGTTACTACAACTTCTTTGCCCTCTTCTAAAACATTATCTATCCAGGCAACACACTGCAAGACATTGGCCACTAAGTTGCGATGAGTAAGCACTGCAGCTTTGGGTATCCCAGTCGTGCCACCCGTATATTGCAAAAATGCGATATCAAAGGGTTGGATCTTGACAGGGTCAAGAGAGGAGCAATTTTTAATGGATTTAAATATATCCTTATAGTGTATAGCATTTGGTAGATTAATTGCAGGAACCATTTTCTTAATGTATCTTAAATAACTGTTGATACCAAAACGTTTAAGCCCAACAAACTCATCCCCCAGTTCGGTAATGATAATATGTTTTAGTTGTGTCTGAGGTAAAACTTTTACCAAGGCGCTAGCAAAATTAGCTAAGACAACCGCAATCCTGGCGTTTGAATCTTGAAGGGGAGAGATTAATTCTCGCTCTGTATATAAGGGATTAACATTAACAATGATCAAACCCAATTGTAAGGCAGCTAAAAGAATGATCGGATATTGTACAATATTGGGTAAAATAATGGCAAGGCGGTCCCCTTTCTTAAGCCCTAACCTTTTTTGTAAAAAGACAGCAAACTGTATACTTTTTTCCAAAATTGCTTGGTAGGTAAAACGTGTTCCTAAGTTTTGGAAGGCAGACTTATTGGCAAACTTATGGCAGCTCTCTAGTAGCAATGCTGTCAAAGAAGAGTATTCATCTGGATTAATAGCATGAGGAATCTCCTTGGGGTAATTCTTTAACCAAAGTTTTTCCATAAATTATTTCCTTTTCCTTGACCATTGTTTAAGGTACTACTAATCTTTGAAATATAAGTCAGCAGGGGGTTAGGCAAAATGAATGTCAAAAATCAGCAAATTGATAGACCCACTTTTAAATTAAAAGGAAGTGTTTTAACTTTTAGCGTCATACAAGTACTTACCTTAGACTATTCAAAATTTCAACAACAACTTGAAGAAAAAGTCCAAAAAAATACTAATTTTTTTAAGCATATGCCTGTTATCATCGACTTACAAAAAATATATTCGCAAGATGATGACATCAATTTTGAAGAAATCAATGCACTCTTAAGAAAAAATGGCCTAGTGCCAGTAGGAATTATTAATGCAAATCCCAAACAAGTAGCAGCCGCGACTCAAGCCGGACTTGGAATTTTGCCTAATACAAGAACTTCCTCAGTGCCAAAAACACCTATTAGAAAGGAAAAATCAAAAATCATCACTCAACCGGTGAGATCAGGCCAGCAAATCTATGCAAAAAATTGCGACCTTATTATTTTAACCTCAGTGAGTAATGGCGCAGAAGTATTAGCTGACGGCAATATTCATATATATGGTACTTTAAGAGGTCGGGCCATTGCTGGCGCTACAGGCGACAAAGAAGCAAGAATATTTTGTCATAGGCTTGAAGCTGAATTAGTTTCTATCGCAGGTTATTATAAGCTACAAGAAAACTTAACAGACTATGACTCCTCTACCAGTACCCAAGTTTTCTTAGAAAAAGAACAGCTTGTGGTTGTACCTATTAGTTAACAACATAACCTAAATAAAAAAATCCTCCTTAATCCCTCTTTCCAAAGGTAAATATTTCCCCCCTTGGAAAAAAAGGATTAAGAAGAAATATACAAACTTCCAGCTTCCACTGTTTGATAAAAGGAAGTAAAATCCATCTTTAAAAAATACATTTAAAGGATCGAAATGGCAGAAATAATTGTCGTAACTTCTGGAAAAGGTGGCGTTGGGAAAACAACCACTACTGCCGCATTTGGTACAGGCCTAGCTGTTCGTGGTTTTAAAACTGTTCTTATTGACTTTGATGTTGGTCTACGTAACCTAGATCTAGCCATGGGCTGTGAAGGCCGAGTGGTATATGATCTTATTAATGTTATTCATGGCGAAGCAAAGTTACGTCAAGCCTTAATTAAAGATAAGAGGAATGATAATTTATATATCCTTCCCGCTTCTCAAACGCGAGATAAAGATGCATTAATCATGGAAGGAATCGAACAAGTTCTAAATGAATTACGAAATGAATTTAATTATATTATTTGTGATTCACCTGCGGGGATTGAGAAAGGTGCATTAATGGCAATGCGATTTGCAGACCAAGCAATCGTGGTCACTAATCCTGAAATCTCTTCTGTAAGAGATAGCGATAGAGTCATAGGTATTCTTGCCAGCAAAACAAAACGGGTTGAAGATGGACTAGAGCCTCCGCCTCAACATTTGCTCTTGACTCGTTATTCTCCTAGCCGTGTAGAACGAGGGGATATGTTGAGTGTTGAAGATGTTAACGATATTTTGGCTGTTCCTTTATTGGGCATTATCCCAGAGTCACCAGCCGTCCTTAGGGCATCAAATGCAGGCATTCCGGTTATCTTAGATCAAAATAGTGATGCCGGTCAGGCTTATACCGATGCAGTAACACGATTCTTAGGTGAAAAAATACCATTTAGGTTTTTAAATGTTCAGAAGAAAGGATTTTTAAAAAGATTATTTAGTAAAGAAAGGGATGCAGTGAATATATGAGCATATTAGATTTATTTAGAAGCAACAAAAAATCATCCGCTAATATCGCAAAAGATAGACTTTTACAATTGATCGTTGATCAACGTATACATTCAAGAATAGATAGAATAGACCTTGATAAGCTCCAAAAAGAGCTTATTGAAGTTATCTCTCGTTATTTACCTATCAATGAACATGAGGTCAGATTAGAAGTGGAACGAGATGACAACAGATCAATACTAGAATTGAACGCTGTTCTTCCTGAGAATATTTAGGTTTCATTGTTTATTCTTTTTGTTTTTGAGAGGATGAGCCAAACATAATGAAGATTGATGGCCCTGTGAGCCATCCCCCTTACCCTACTTCAGAATTTTTCCAATTCCTCAAGTGTAAAATCATCAACACTGAGTATTTCTCTGCGCATCTGGTAAGCATCCAACAACATAGTTGCTTCTTCCTGAGTTAGCAGCTCTTCTATCACAGCGTTTTTGACTCTTTGCTCATAGGTATAACCCTGAATTTTTTTATCGCGAACCGCTTGATAAAAACGCTCCTCCAAAGGTTCTACTGCAATGACTTTTTTTAGAACAGTTTCTATATAACCAGCAGGATTTTCCTTATTTGAAACAAGGAAAGCGTCTTTTGCAAGGCGCAAGCGAAAGGAATTGGGACAAATCATTAAACGTGCGAGTTGTTGACCTAGTTTATCCTTAGGTTCCCTATGTCTTTTACCTAGTGGAAATATCCATAGCCTTAACAACCGACCAATTAAAGGGTGAGGGAAGTTAACCAGGGCGGCATATAGTTTCTCTTGAGCCGTATATAATATGCTTTGGCATGCCCAGCTAACAACAGCAATTTCATCTTCAGGTTGCCCATTATCTTCAAATTGTTTTAAGACCGCTGATTCTAGATATAACATACTAAGGACATCGCCTAACCGGCCAGATAACTTTTCTTTTCTTTTTAAGCTGCCACCTAATACAAAAAAAGAGATATCAGTTGCAAAAGCTAACGCAGAACTAAATCTAGTCATGTATTGAAAATAACGTTTTAACGGCTTATCAGGCACTTTTATAAATCTGGAAAGCGTCAACCCCATGACCACGGTTCTTATAGCATTACTCAATATAAAGCCAAAATGCCTAAAAATAGCCTGGTCAAATATTTTTAATCCTTCTCGGGGGTTTTCGCATTTGACCGATTCCATTTCTTTTAAAATAAATGGATGACAGCGGATAGCACCTTGGCCAAAAATAATCATGCTGCGAGTTAAGATATTAGCACCCTCCACGGTAATACTAATCGGGGTCTCTTGATAGGTAATAGCAAGATAATTTCGAGGACCCATGCAAATCCCCTTTCCGCCATGTATATCCATGGCATCGTTAATTACTTTTCTACCCATCTCTGTCACGTGATATTTGCTGATGGCAGCTGGCACGGCAGGCTTTTCCCCTCGGTCTATTGCAGCAACTGTAAAGAGGCGGGTTGCTTCCATTATATAGGTATAAGCTGCTATTCTAGCTAACGCTTCTTCTATTCCCCCAAATTTGCCAATAGGAAGATGAAATTGATTTCGTATCCCAGCGTAAGCACCTGAGGTATACATTGCTACCTTTGCTCCACCGATTGACATTGACGGTAATGAAATAGCACGCCCCGCAGCAAGACATTCCATTAACATGCGCCAACCCTGACCAGCCATGTTGGCACCACCGATAATCCAATCAGTAGGAATAAAAACATCCTTTCCCTGAGTTGGACCATTTGGAAATGGAGAGTTAAGGGGATAGTGCCGACGCCCTATACTGATGCCAGGAAGATCTGTTGGAATTAATGCGCAAGTAACACCTAGTGATTCCTTATTTCCTAGGAGATGATCAGGATCATAGAGTTTAAAAGCCAAACCTAGAACAGTTGCAACTGGAGCAAGTGTGATGTAGCGCTTATCCCAATTTAATCGAATCCCAATAACCTCTTTACCTTTGAAAAGACTTTTACACACAATTCCATAGTCTGGCATTGCACTTGCGTCAGAACCAGCTTCCGGACCAGTTAATGCAAAGCAGGGTATTTCAATTCCTTGAGCAAGTCTTGGAAGATAATAATTTCTTTGCTCTATTGTCCCGTAATGTAGCAATAATTCAGCAGGGCCTAAGGAATTTGGAACCGCCACCACAGTGCCAACACTCATACTTTTGCTGGCAATCTTCGTTAAAATTGCCGAATGAGCATAAGCTGAAAAGCCTTTTCCACCAAACTCTTTAGATATGATAATTCCAAAAAAACCGTGGGATTTAAGAAAATCCCAGATTTCATCAGGTAAATTAAATCGATGCGTGATATCCCAATTATCGATCATAGAACAAAGTTCAGATACAGGGCCATTTAAAAATTCCAATTCTTCTTCTGACATCGATGGGGCAGGAAATTGAAGAAATTTGTTCCAATTTGGCATGCCGGAGAATAACTCCCCATCCCAACCGACTGTTCCCGCCGCTAAAGCTTCACGTTCAGTATGAGATAAACTAGGCAGTGATTGGCGAAATTTGTCAAAAACAAGTTGAGTAATAAGTGCTCTTCGTAGAGGTCTAATGTTCAGCAAAAGAGCTAATGAAAAAAAACAACTCCAAGCTAAAATAATAGCAATGGATGATAATGAACCTAGCGTAGTCAAGGCAATAAAATAAATACCATAGGCAATTGTAAATACAATTAATGAAGCTCGATGGTAACTTAGAATCAAAAATAAAGTAGCTAAAATGACTATCCATGCTAATGCCACTAAAAATTTCTCCTTTACACGAATTTAGGTAGATTTCAATGAGCAGTTATCAAACCCCTTGCGATTATAACTTCGATTCGTTAAAGTTCGCTGATTAGGAATGTAACCAGAAATAACAAAAATCTTTCCTAAACCTCCTTTAAAAAAGTAGGAAAGAATTTTGTTATTTTTGACACCTTCTTTAGTATCGAGGCTTGACAAATATATTATCATGGCACTTATTCTTCTTGATATAACATCAAAGTTGCCATGAAATTATGATTAAGGCCATACCCAATTTTTACTTTCTGGGAGTCAACATGGAACTTAAAGAACTTTCTAATGACCTCTTCCCTAGTCATCATGAGGATATCATGGCAATGCCTACTCAGTCTAATACCCTACATTACGACGATGTATTTAAATACGCACAAGATTTAAAGTATGGGGAATTACACTTTAAGATAGATCAAAAAACTGGCTTATTTGCCATTGTTGCTATCCATAGCACGAAGCTAGGTCCTGCTATTGGAGGTTGCCGATGTATTTCTTATCCCTCTACGTCAACAGCCATTGTCGATGCCTTGCGTTTGGCTCACATGATGAGTTACAAGGCAGCGATTTGCGGTTTACCTCATGGTGGGGCAAAAGCCGTTCTCATGAAGCCAGAAATTATTTTTGACCGCACGGCCTACTTTCAAGCTTTCGCTGAATTTGTCAATGAATTAAATGGCAAGTATGTGACAGCTATGGACAGTGGTACTAATGTAATGGATATGGATATTATTGCAACTCGAACTAATTTTGTGACCTGCACTACTAACATAGATGGTGGCGACCCTTCTCCATTCACTGCAACTGGCGTGAGGCGGGGCATAGAGGCAGCCGTAAAATTCAAATTAAATCGAAGCAGCCTGCAAGGGATACATGTTGCCATCCAAGGTGCGGGGCATGTAGGTTATTTCTTAGCACGTGAGCTCATAGCGGCTGGTGCTCGCCTGACAATGGCAGATATTAATAAAGTACATCTTGATAAATGTGTTAAAGAATTTGGAGTGGCAACTGTTTCTCCAGAAGATATTTATCAGGTTAAATGCGATGTGTTTGCACCTTGTGCGTTAGGAGCCATTTTGAATGCTAACACCATTGAGTTACTAAATACTTCTATTGTGGCCGGTTCTGCAAACAATCAGTTGCGTGATCTTAAGCAAGATGACTTAGCTCTTTTTGAGAAAGGTATTCTTTATGCCCCTGATTTTTTAATTAATGCAGGCGGACTTATCCATGCTGCGGCGACTTATGACCATGCAAGTTTAGAACAAGCGAAAGATAAAATTTATAATATTTACGACGCAGCCATGACTATCTTTGAAAGAGCAAGAGATGAAAATAAACCTACCCACTATATAGCTCAAATTATCGCTGAAGAAAGGCTAATGTAAATTTTTTAGCTACCAAATTAAATTTTATTTAGGAAAGTGTATGACTGTTGTGGCAAATTTTAAGGTTGAATTCCTTCAATACCTCAATGCTCAAGGGAAAGTGATGCAATCACTACCCGACTTTGCAAAAGATGAAGAGCTCTTATTAGACCTTTACCGCAATATGGTGAAGACTCGCTTATTTGATAGCAAAGCTGTCGTACTGCAACGAACAGGGCAAATGGGAACATTTCCTTCCTCCCTTGGACAAGAAGCAGTTTCTGTCGGGATGGGGCATGTCATGGCTAAAGATGATATTTTTTGTCCTTATTATCGAGATCAAGGTGCCATGTTTCTGCGCGGTGTCAAAATGCAAGAAATTCTGATGTATTGGGGAGGAGACGAGAGAGGCAGCGATTTTGCAACGCCACGTGAAGATTTTCCTATTGCTGTTCCTGTAGCTAGCCAATGTCTTCATGCAACTGGCTGTGCTTATGCAATAAAATATCGAAATGAGAAGCGAGCTGTGGTAACAACGGTTGGTGATGGGGGAACCTCAAAAGGTGATTTTTATGAAGCAATGAACTTAGCAGGCACGTGGAATCTCCCTGTTGTCTTTGTCATAAACAATAACCAATGGGCTATTTCAGTTCCTCTTAGCGCACAAACACATAGTCAAACTTTGGCACAAAAAGCTATTGCCTGCGGTTTTGATGGCATCCAAGTAGATGGTAATGATGTTATTGCCGTTCGTGAAGCAGTGAGTATTGCTCTTCAAAAAGCAAAAACAGATGGTGGTCCTACGCTAATTGAAGCGCTCACTTACCGTCTTTGTGACCACACAACTGCAGATGACGCTAAGCGTTATGTGGATGGAGCTTGTATTGATACTGCTTGGACTTTGGAGCCTATTAAACGACTGCAAAATTATTTACTCGAACACAATCTATGGTCATCTGAAAAAGAGGATGCATTAACCAAAAAGTTAGCTGCAGAGATCGATGAAGCAGTGGCAGCCTATTTAAATACAAAACCCCAACCACCAACTGCCATTCTCAATTATCATTACGAGGTGTGGCCAGAAAATCTTCAAGATCAATGGGATGAACTAGGAGCGATACATGCCTGAGATAACCCTTATCCAAGCAGTCACACAAGCACTTGCCTACGAAATGGCTGTTGACGAAAATGTTATCGTTTTCGGTGAAGATGTTGGCATTAACGGTGGAGTTTTCCGTGCGACCGTCGGCCTTTATGACCGTTTTGGTCCAAGCCGTGTTATAGATACGCCCCTAGCTGAGTCTATGATTGCAGGCATGGCTGTGGGCATGGCTGCCCAAGGATTAAAACCCATTGCTGAATTCCAATTTATGGGATTTATTTATTCAGGTCTTGACCAGATTTTATGCCATGCAGCAAGGCTTAGAAATCGCACACGTGGTAGACTCCATTGCCCTTTAGTCTTTCGAGCTCCTTTGGAGGAGGAATTAGGGCCCCTGAACATCATTCTGAAAGCACTGAAGCTTTATTTGCCCATATTCCTGGATTAAGAGTTGTTATACCCTCTTCTCCAGGCAGAGCCTACGGGTTACTGCTAGCAGCCATTCGCAATCCGGATCCTGTCATTTTCTTAGAGCCTAAACGTATCTATCGATTGGTAAAGCAAGAGGCTCCAGATAATGGTGAGGCATTGCCATTAGATAAATGTTTCATATTAAAAGCAGGAAGCGATATTACGCTAGTAACCTGGGGTGCCAGTACACACGAAACTTTATTAGCAGCAGAGCAGTTAACTGAACAGGGCATAAGCGCTGAAGTTATTGATGTAGCTACAATCAAGCCTTTAGATATTGATACAATTCTCACCTCAGTGGCCAAAACAGGTCGCTGTATTATTATTCATGAAGCAGCCAGAACTGGAGGGGTTGGTGCTGAAATTGCAGCCCTACTTGCAGAACACGGTCTAATGAGTTTATTGGCCCCTATTCAAAGAGTGACAGGTTATGATGCTGTCATGCCTTATTACAAAATGGAGAAACTATATTTACCAAGCGTTGAAAGAATTCTTAATGCGGTGTCTAACATCATGGAGTATGAATGAAAATTTTTTATTTACCTGATCTTGGTGAAGGTCTTCCTGATGAGAAATTCGTGAATGGCTGGTTAAAGAAGGGGATGAGGTTAAAATCGATCAACCTATTGTATCAATGGAAACTGCTAAAGCCTTAGTTGATGTGCCCTCACCCTATAGTGGGATTATTTCAAAACTCTATGGGCACTCTGGAGATACTATTAAAACAGGTAGTCCTTTAGTTGCATTTAAATCCTTGAGTGGTGAAAACTCAGAAAGTGATGCTGGCACTGTCGTTGGCAGCATCGAAGTTGGCAACAAAATATTAAAGGAATCACCTAGTGGAATTCAACCACGCGCATCAGTACCAGGCAATATTCGAGTCACCCCTGCTGTGAGAGCGCTGGCCAAAGAGCTTAATGTCGACCTTGCCCAAATTATACCCACGGGTCCAAGAGGAACAGTTACTTTACAAGACGTTAAAAATGCAGGTGAAAAAAAGGACAATCTAGCAGAAGGTTTTGAACTGCTTCAAGGCGTACGAAGATTCATGGCAATTAATTTGGTACAAGCTCAAGTGCAAGTCGTTCCAGTTACGGTAATGGATGATGCAGATATTCAAGGATTTGCCAAAGAGGAAGATGTGACCTCACGTTTAATTCGTGCAATTATCAATGCCTGCAAAATAGAACCTGCATTAAATGCTCATTTTGATGGTAAGAACCTAAGCCGAAGAGTTTTCAGCGAGGTTAATCTTGGTCTTGCTGTTGATACTCCCAAAGGTCTTTATGTTCCTGTCATTAAACGCGCAGAAACACTTTCAAATGAGAAAATTCGAGGGCAAATAAATGCCTTTAAGCAACAAGCTGTAGAACAAGAATTCTCAAAAGAATCGTTACAGGGTGCAACCATCACCTTATCAAATTTTGGAGTTTTTGTTGGTCGCTATGCAAATCCCATAGTCATTCCACCTACTGTTGCAATAGTGGGTATTGGGAAGATAAGAGACGAAGTGATTGCAGTAGCTGGTCAACCGGAAGTTCACCGCATTATGCCGATTTCACTCACCTTTGATCATAGAGCCATTACGGGTGGCGAAGGCGCGAGGTTTTTAGCTGCTTTCATCAGGGATTTGGAAATGAAATAAAAGAGTAATGAAAAATCTAGGGCCTGTCGTCAATTAGCTCCCACCACGTCGCATTGCCATTAAGTTAAGGACATTTCCTCTTCGCCGTCGTCCCACGACTTCGCCGTCGTCCCACGACTTCGCCGTCGTCCCGCGACTTCGCCGTCGTCCCACGACTTCGCCGTCGTCCCGCGACTTGTTCGCGGGATCCAGGATAGAGGCACTTCCCTAGATTCCGTGATCAAACCATCACCGGATGACAGATTGCTTAACTTAATAGCAGTGGGACGACGTTTTGACAACAGGCCCTAGTATCTAAAAATTAACTTTATAATCAAGTTTTCCAGTAACTGATTTTGCCCAATGCGCCCTCAATTGCTTCGCCCTTGCTGTGCTCTGGCTTGCAATTGAGGGACAGGGTTTGAGTAGTTACCTTTGTTTTGCCTATCACTTAGTACTGACTGACAGTGATTTGAGATGTTTCTTCTTGTTCAGTATTTAAAATTGGAAGAGGATCATTATTTAAATTCTGGTTTCTAGTACCTAAAATCGGAGAATCGAGTGAACGCAATAATTCAATTATAGATTTCTCTACACATTTCTCTTTTTCTCTTTGCTGCATTTCATCTTCACTCTTACCATTAATAAGTTCTTTTTCCTTCATTTTCCCTTGTGTTTCCTCAAAGAGGTTGGTTGCTTTTGCGAACCACCTCAGCGTTTTCATCTTATCTTTTGTAGACTCAAATACTAATTCAGAGCGATCAAAATATTTTGAATCACAATCATATCCAGTGAGGTAAAGAATTAACTCATTGTAACCGTCAGGAAAGTGGACCTTACTAAAATTAGGAGGCAATGAGTTTATGAAGGTTTTTATATATTTAATGGCGATTCTTAAGAGTTTTGGATGATAGTAAGATTCATCATATGCCAGATCCTGACCGCGTAAATTTGCTGCAATTGCCATATTAATTAAAAAAGAATAGGAAAAATTTAAATCATTTAAGAATGCACCACTTAAACTTTTACTTGCTAAAAAAACATTACCATTTTCAAATTCAGCAATAGCATTTCTAAAACCCTTAGCAGCATTAAACACTTTGACACAACTTGGATGTCCCTTAGCACAATCACCGACACTTTTTCCACCTTTGGTAATTAAATCTATATCAGCGTTATGTAAAAGAAAGCATTTAAAAACATCATAAGAGCCAGAGAAAGCTGCATCATGCAACGGGCTGCAAGATATAGCCTCATCCTGAAAATGGAGGTCTGCTTTCACACTGAGCAAATATTCAGCAATCGCTAAGTGGTTTTTTTTTGCAGCTAACCCTAGGGGGAGAATTTTTATCTTGTTGGAGTATTTATTTGGATCCATTCCTGCGGTAACTAATAGTTTAACGACATCTAATTTATTTGTTTCAATCGCCGCCAATAAAAGTGAATAATGCCCAGATGGTGGGTTTATTTGTAGATATATAAAGTTATAATTAATAGCTAATTCTGGCACGCTATAGAAAGCAGGGATAACCCCAAAAAAGCAAAAAGCGTGTCTCAATTTACCACCAAATAATTGACCGACATCCGGGATAAAGATCGTAACAAAAGCCAATAATATCACTAAATTTTGAAGGTGTTTTATACTTATGCTACTATGATCAGATATAGTTGAGAGAATAAATAGCGAGGAACGACGCCCTTAACATTATTTGCCAAAATAATTTTCTGAAAAACTATATGGAAGAAAAATGATTATTAAAACTAAACGAGTATATGAACATGCTGACAAAAATGATGGCTATCGCATTCTTGTCGATCGAATTTGGCCACGTGGCCTGACAAAAGAAAAGGCTAAAATAGATTTGTGGTTAAAGGATATAGCTCCTAGTAATGAGCTTAGAAAATGGTTTAACCACGAACCTGAAAAATGGCTTGAATTCAAAAAGCGTTATTGCAACGAATTAACAACGAAACAAGAATACATTCAAGTTATTCATGAAAAAGCTCAGAAGCATTCGGTAACTCTGGTTTATGGGGCTAAAGACGAAGAACACAACAATGCTATTGTGCTACAGGAGTATCTCAATGTTTGAACCTCTTGCTGCCAGAATGCGACCTCAAAATATTAATCAGTTTATTGGTCAATCATATTTAGTAGGGAAAAACAAACCTTCTAATCATAAGAACTTTGTACCAAACTAATTCAATTTACCTTTTGTTTTACCTCAAAAGGATCAGCTAAATTAATTCTTCCTGGCAAAAGTTGGACTATGAAACTTTACGCTAAATAGAATGTTCTGAAAATTTCATGCTATTCTATAATATTATTAGCTAACGCTCCTCATTCACATCAATTTTGACAAGGAGAAGTCCATGAAAGCAATTCGTGTCACAAGCAATGGCGATGCCAGTGTCTTACAAATCCAAGATGTTCCCACTCCAGTCCCAGGCCCTGGCGAAGTACTGGTGCAACTGCAAGCTGCAGGAGTTAATTTTCTTGATATCCATCAAAGAATTGGACGCTATCCCATCTCTCTTCCTTACACACCTGGCTTGGAAGGGTCAGGTATAGTCAAGGAGCTAGGTCCAGATGTTAAAGATGTAAAAATTGGCGATCGAGTTGCTTACACGATAAAAGAACTTGGATCCTATGCCGAATTTAATGTAGTACCAGCTGAATGGCTCGTCCCGCTGCCGGACGATATTAGTTTTGAGCAAGGTGCAGCCTTTCTGGAACAAGGTATGACCGCGCATTATTTGCTGCATGATTTTCATAGAATTAAACTGGGTGATAACATTCTTATCCATGCGGCAGCCGGAGGAGTTGGTTTACTGCTGGTGCAATGGGCTAAACATTTAGGTGCGCGTGTCATTGGAACGGTTTCTACTGATGAAAAAGCAAAAATTGCTTATGAAGCAGGTGCTGAGCATATCATTATTTACACCCAACAAGATTTTGTAGCTGAAACCAAAAAATTAACCAATTCGATCGGGGCTGACTATATTATCGATAGTGTTGGCAAAACTACTTTCAACAAAGATTTGGAAGCAGTAAAAATGCTTGGTCATATTTGTCTTTTTGGTTCAGCCAGCGGGCCTGCTGATCCCATTGCCCCTAACTCACTCCAGGCAAAATCTCTTACCATTTCAGGTGGCAGCTTGTTTAATCACATCAGCACTCGTGAACAGCTATTACGTCGTAGCAAAGATATATTAAATGGCATTCGTGAAAAGTGGTTAAAACTTAGAATTGATTACGTGCTACCACTTGAGAAGGCAGACGAGGCCCATCGCTTACTAGAAGGACGTAAAACAATTGGTAAAGTTATTTTGAAGATCGGAAGTTGAAAATTTAAATCATTCGCAACATTGCAGAAAATTTCAAAAAATATATTGGGTTACCAAGAAGGTGGTAATAGGTCAGGTCCCCCTCCTCTAAAATGGTACGAATGTCCCAGTTTTGCGCCAGATTTGATGAAAATTGCTCAAAATCACCCTCATCCGGCCTGACGGCCACCTTCTCCCGCAAGCGGGAGAAGGGAATAATACCTTTTTGTTCTTTATCCTTCTCCCGCTTGCGGGAGAAGGTGGCCGTCAGGCCGGATGAGGGTGTTTTTTGAGCAATTTTCAGCAAATTTTTACTCAGATTTGGCGCAAGACTGGACATTTGTGCCATTTTAGAGGAGGGGGACCTGACCTATTACAGAAGGTGCTTAGAAGATAGAGAAAGATAAAGATATCTCTAATAAGGAATTTAAGTCCGTATTTTAATTTTCTGCTTTGTCATCGACACCATCCTTTGTTTCACGTTGCTGGCTTATTTTGTTTTGTTTAACTTCAACCGCGTAACGAGCACTTGGATTTAAAAAAGCTTGCAATTCTAGAAGTGCGTTCCCCATAATGCCACCTTGCGGCTTTTTATGGCGATAGTAAATCCAGCCTTTTCGCTCTAGCCACAAACATAGTTTATTGAAGAAATAAAGAACCAAAAAAATTGTTATTAAGGCAATAATAATCATAGTAAAATCTATCGTTTCATTTCTTGTTTATACTAACATCATATTAAGATTATGAACAGTTCCCTACATTCATTCAGATGGCGAGGTTATTTTACAACTAGGTCGCCAAATACAATATATATTTGAAGCTCAAAAAAAACAAGTAGAGTTATTTTAAATAAAAACTTGTAATTGTTTAGAGGGTCTGTTGCCAATTCACATTGGCAACCATAAGTAACTACATGCCAGGGCTAACATCGATGCGTAATTTCTTTTCAGTTTGTCATACGTCAGCATTCCTTTTTTTAAGCACATCTATAATATGAGATAGTGTTAGGTTCTTTGCTTCTAACAGAATCAGGAGATGAAATAATAAATCTGCTACCTGAATTCGCCTCTAGTTTTATACACTAGGATTTTACTACTAACTATAAATAAAATGCAGCAAATTACGTGGTTAAATGCATTTTATAGGGAATATATTTGAAATAACTCTTACAACTAGCATCCCATTTGGTAAGCATCTTTAAACGAACTTTCTTCAAAAAAACGTTTCTTTGGGCCGTATCTTGCACAATTTCTGGCAAGTTGTTTTTTAGTGTATATCCATGAGATGAAAGGTATTTGCTACCCCATAGAATAATTTCTTAATTCAGATTGTCATTTCCTGATACAGGTTCAGTTATCATGATATTTCTCTACTATGTTATTTTCTATTGGTTATCCCGCTTTTTTCCTTGCTACAGTTAAAACATTCAGACTTTTATCCGGTATAAAATCATTTCCTTCCATGTCATATTGATGGATGGTTTCAAATCCATTCCTGGCAAGCATTATCTGCAATTCTTCGGCAGTGTAAATTTGTAGGCTAAAAGTATTGGTGTGTATTTCCGGTTCGACACCATCTTTCAAAATCGTATAGTGGTCATGAGAAGTAAGAAGCTTTTTCTTTCTGTCAATCTCAGAATGTTGAACATTGCGGATTTTGACACCATTTACAACGCTTTCAATGTCCATCGCAAAGCCATCTATAATATCATCGGTAATAGCCTGCAAATTAAAAATATCAAAAATATATACGCCGCCATCCTTTAGGTTGACGTGAATGTTCTGCAGAGCTTTTTCAAAATTTGCTTTGGTAAGGTGACCGATAGCGTTAAAGATAGTAATGACTGCATCAAATTTTCCAACACGCAGTTCTCGCATATCACCTACTATGAAGGTGATATTTTTTCCTGTCTTCTCGGCTTTATTACGAGCAATTTCTATGAGAGCAGGGCTAAAATCACTACCGACCACCTCATATCCACGCTTAGCCAGATAAAACACTTGCGAGCCTGTACCACAGGTCATATCCAATACAGTGTTAACACGTTGCTCATTCAATAGCTTCTCAATGACAGCATTTTTAGCTTCTGTTTCCTCACTCACATTGTGCGCGTCGAAATATTCTGGCATTTGCTGATATTCGAGTGGTAAACCGAGCTTATGTTTATCGTTCATGATTTTGGGTTCCTGTAATGTGATTCATAGATATAATCATGGTTTCTCCGAAAATTTTTTTACCATGAGACATGATTTTGCTTCTTTAAAAAAGCCTTGTTTTGCGTGATAAAAGCCTATCATTTCAAATCCTGCTTTTTCATACACATGAAATGCGCGAGGATTATTTGTATTCGGATCAATAAAAAATGTGTCTGCATTTGTATCAATTCTATTTTTATAAAATTCAGTAAATGCTTTTAATGTCGGTGCAGCAAGTCCTTTTCCTAAAAAATTCTTATTACCAATCCCAAAGTCAAGTGAGATAGTATGGCCATTTTTCGATAAATATTCGCGATGAGGATCAGATAAATCATCTTGATCTTTTAAGATTTGATCACTCAATATGAAACAAAATGGTTGATCATCTAGATAACCAACCCAATATTGAGTCGTTCCATAAAAATAATGTTGTTTGCGACCATGAATGAAATTAAGAATATCATCTTTATGTTCTTGGCTATTGTCCCAGAACTCCTGCATATGTGGTTCTGATAGCCAAGAAAATATAATATCTTGGTGTTGTAGAGCTGCTTTTTCAAATCGTATCGTATTTTGATGATGATTAGGATTGAGCATTTTTTTTACCCAGAACCATTAAATAGGCGAATCCATCAGGTGTCATGATCTCTTTAACAAATTCAAAACCTACTTTTTCATAACAACGAATAGCTCGGAAATTTTTTGGATCGACATCTGTAATGATTTTTTTAACGTGATGGTTACGAGAAAGATGATCGATAAATGCACGTATCATTTTTGTTCCAATTCCGCGATTAATTAAATTCTTCTCACCAATAAATTGATCAATGCCAATGGTTCCTTCTTCTTCGTCTGACCACCATCCATCACCAACTTTATCGGCTTGATAATATTGAATGAACCCGATTGGCTTATCATTCAAGAAAACTATAAATGGTACAACACCTTCATCTCCAATTCTCTTTTTGTATTTTGATTTAATTTCTTCATTAGTTAATTTATCATCCCACCATTCTTTAACATGTGGTTTATTAAACCAGTTACATAATAGATTTAAGTCTGTTTCCTGTAATGGATTGAATGAAAATTGAGGAATCAATCTTTTTTGGTATCTCACTTCATTAAGAAAAACGTCTCTATTGTAAAGGTCTAATTTTGAATGACCAGTTTCATTAAAACCCATGGCTTCATAAAATTTTCTGGCTTGATCATTTTCTTTTAATACCCAAACAATCATTTCGCTAAAACCCATCTTTTCTAATTCTGATATGGCTGACTGACATATTTTTTTTCCTAATCCTTTAACTTAAATTCGTTTTCATTGCGACACAGCTTATAAAAATGGCAGGTGCCCACGAATGTACAGGGTTTACTTAATACAAGTTAATCAATAAACGACGTTTTTCGTAAAAAATTTAAAATTGCTTTCCTTCCTTTTGGGTGGTTCATTATAAATGTATGAGCTGCATTAATCACAATAAAATCCTTTTCCCCCTCAATATGGGTGACTGGTGGTGGTGTCATTGCGTCAAATCTTCCTGCGATGACCCCTATTTTCAATCCAGCAGGAATAGCGACTTGATGGACATACGCCGCCTGGCTAGAACTAAGCTCCGCTAGCAGCTTAATGAAAAAAGTCACAAAGGGAAACCATTTTATAAATAATTTGGCCAATGAAGAACCCTGGGTGGGAGGTGCCAGCATAATTAAATGCTCACACCTGCTGAGTTGTTCTTTTGTAAGATAACTTAGCGCTTCTCGAGCTATAATTCCACCTAGGCTATGAGTAACAAAATGGAATTTTTTTGTGGGATGATTTGATAATAAGTGAGCGATATAATCATTTAGTCGAACACCATGTTCGGTGATAGAATATTTTCTTGATGGGTAATCATATAATACTATTTCATATCCATTATACCGAAGAAACTGACCTAACCTATGCATGCTTTTATGCGAACGAAGCAAGCCATGAATAAGGACAACCACTTCACCATGATGTTCATTAGCATGAGCGTGACTTTGCATAATCATTGTGTAATTTTCTTCCCAATAAAGTCATTTTTAGACACAAAAAGAACATATTATATACAATACGCAGTAACGATATAAGCTTCAGGCCTAATTGTTCACTCATTAATATGGGTAGGAACGCCCATCCCCTCGAAGAGGCTGAAGATTGAAAGCTCATTTTAATTGAATATCTGTCTATCACCAGCAATTCTCTGCGAATAAAGTTAACTTAAATTTTCGTAAGGTACGGATTGTCATGAATATCTGGAAAACACCTCTAATTTAATATTATTTTAATATTTTTCATTTAAAATGTATATTATTTATATATTTAATGTGAGGTAAAGAAATGAATATTAAAGATGAGACGATTAAAAAAAGTAAGATAAGTTTAGACTTAAATGATGAAAAACATGATGATACGAGATTTGCCATTAGGAAAGTTCAAATTGGTAATATGAGTGATGGGAGGGGTTTCATTAATATTTATGACCGCGGTCATCTTTCGAAGCATCAAGCTACTTCAGAGAAGATACGAACGCAACTTAAGGATCACATTGAAGAGAAATTTAAAAATATGCAATACCAAGAAGATCATAGAGATGGAAGCCAGAACGAATTTCATCCAAATGGTGAGCCTGGCAATTATGAAAATCATTATCATATAAGAGCAAACAATGTGATTACAAGTTTTGACATAAATAGGTTATTAAGCTTTTTAGGGGAAATTAAAGCTATTAATAAAGATTTTTCAGTCTGAAATTTCTAAAAAATTTAGCAACGAAAATCAAACAATTACATTTTTAGCCGAAAATTCTATCTCGATTAAAAAGGAAGAAAAGAAAGAGGAACAAGAAGATTGGGATTTTTTCTCTACAATAACTTGTGATGAAGAATCTGATACTACAGAAGAAAGCACTCAAAGCTACGGACTAAACAAATAATTTAATCTGTTGCTCCTTGGAGTGAATAATCTTCGTAAATTATTTTTATCACAAGGTGACAACAGACACAACATAAATCGAGGTTCTTTTAACCACAGGTTCCGGAGGGGGAACTTAATTCTAATGGACAAAATTCAGTGGTTAAGTTATATAAATTTACCATTACATTAAATTTATTACTTGATTTTTCAAGACAATTATTAATATCTGTATTAGTTAGGAGGGGTCCAGCAATCTTACAAATGCGGTTTCTCATGTTTGGAAATGAGAAATTAATTTGGGATATAATGTAATCTAAGCCTCTACCTTGGGATGCATTATGAATCATCGGGGTTGAATATTCAGTTAACGCTTCCGCCAAATCTATTGAGTATAATGCTTTACAAAAAAACTTCTTTGATAAGCCTTCATGCAGATTTTTCTTTACTTGTACTGCCAAAGAAAAATAAGTTAAGCAGGCAATAATATAACCTGGAGTCCAATTTATTTTAGCAATGAGATCACTGATATGTATGATTTTATTAATAAGTGATGAATGGGATTCTTTGTTATTTTTTAAGTCACCAAAGTAATATTTGAGTAAGCTGTTGCAAGCAGGAAAAAGCCCATACTCGGCTGATTTTTCTAGATATTCACGTGCATCAGTTAAATTGTCTTGTTTTAATTCAAGATATTTCCAAAAAAAATAATTTCCCTTAATGAGATCAAAAGAATGGATAGTATTTAATTCCTTTAACTTAAATTCGTTTTCATTGCGACATTCTTGCCAAATGCCAAACCAATGTAAATCAAAAATTTTTTCCTTAAGTAAGCTATCAATCTGAGGATCAATGGATGCAATTTTAATTAATTGAATTATGTTTGAATTGGTTACTATATTGAATAGTGTATTTTCATCAAGTTGAGGGGTTATAAGCGAATTACAAATATTTTTATCATCTCCAGTCAAAGTCAAAAAGGTTTTTAATTTCATTATTAATGCCTCAGTTATTATCGAAGTTTTAAATTACTTTAGGATCACAAAGCGGTTAATTTGACTAAAAAAATAGTTGGCAAATTATTTCATTCAGAATCACTTACCTTCCTGCAAATAAAGACAAGCGCAATATGTTAACACCATATTAAAACTATTTCAAGATTTGCTAATGCAATGCAATTTCTCTTGCTAACCATTGCCCACAAGATGTAAAAAAAAACATATGAGAGTTCACCTCCATTATTAACTTTAGTCACCAGCTCATGCACGCTTCGGTGAATAAGTTGTTCGCTAGTAATTGCCTTAACTTCATATTCAATGCCTTGTGATGTAAGTTTCGACATTCTTGATTGGACTTCATTCGAAGTCTTGCCTCTGATAATGATAATTAGAATCTTGTCTGGTAAATAGATTTTTTGCTTGGCTCTAGACATAAAAAACTCATATATAAAGTGATTTCTATGCGTAATTTAGCGCTTGCTAGTTAATATTTCCTTGAGTAAAATTAAAAAGTTAACAGCATAATTTAAGAGGCAAAGTATGAAATTAAATAAAGGTGAAGAAGCAAAAAGGCGTGAAGGAGAGCTTGCTAAACTCAGGCGAACAGAGGAAGAACAGAAAAAGGAGACTGAAAAGCAAAAAATGCCTGCTTGTGCAAATTGTGGCGATAAAGGCCATACTGAGGCATCTTGCCTTTCTCCACCTAAACCAAACAGTCCTCCTCGAAGATAACAAGAATCTTCTTTTAGGTTATTTAAGCTTTCACTACAGAGTCTTTTACTACTGAGGTACATAGTAAGTTAGCAAGCTAGGAGGAGTAAAACTTATGGAACAAGGAATAACAAAATGTGCAATTGTCACAGGTGCCTCAGGTGGGATCGGGCAGGCAGTGGCAACAAGGTTGGCATACGATGGTTTCGCGATTATAGTGCATTACGCTGGTAACAGTGAATCAGCTGAGAAAATCGTAGCTGAAATAGAGGATGCTGGCGGTCGAGCCATTGCCATCCAGACAGATGTGGCCAGTCCCTCCGACATGGAAAGATTATTTAAGAAGTCACTCGAAACCTTTGGCAGGATTGACGTTGTGGTGAATACCGCGGGCATCATGCCCCTGAGCCCTATCGAGGAGGGCGATCTAGAAAGTTTTGATAAAGTCATTGCCACCAACCTACGAGGGACTTTCATCGTTTTTACACAAGCGGCACGATATGTTGCAGAAGGTGGGCGTATCATAGCTTTCTCGAGCAGCGTTATCGCTAAAGCATTTCCAACTTATGGTGCCTATATTGCATCCAAGGCGGGTGTTGAGGGACTAGTGCACGTACTAGCCAATGAGTTACGTGGTCGCAGCATCACAGTGAATGCAGTAGCACCAGGTCCAGTCGCAACTAAGCTATTTCTACAGGGTAAAACTGAAGAACAGATCAATGAATTAACGAAACTTGCTCCACTTGAGCGACTGGGCCAACCGGAAGATATAGCCAACGTGGTGTCTTTTCTTGCGAGTCCTGATGGCGGATGGATCAATGGTCAAGTACTACGCGCCAATGGTGGTTTTGTTTAACTAAAGATATAAAAAGACATGTTCATGAAATGTTTTTTTCAGAGATATTTTTGCAACTGGTCATCATGGAGAATATAAAGATGCGAATGTTGATGACAATGAAAAAAAGGACAAAGATACTTTTATTTTGTCACGAGGGAAGATATGAAAAACATAATGGTTAAATTAATTGATCCACTGCTTGCGAAAGAAATTTGTCGACTGATCACAACTACCCTACCTGAATGGTTCGGCATTCCAGAGGCAAATGCCCGATATGAGCAAGGTATGCTTGAGCGAATCTCATTCGCAGCAAGCGTTGATAATGACTATTTAGGAATGATTACACTTGAATTCCCCTACCCTAATAATGCTAACATTTATTGGATGGCGGTTAACAAAGCCTATCATGGTAAACATATTGGTAAAAAACTTTTGCAAGCTGCAGAAAATTGTTGCCACGAGCGTGGATGCTCTTCTTTAACAGTTGAAACGCTAAGCCCAAAACAAAATGATGAACATTATTTAAAAACTTATTCTTTTTATAGCAAATCAGGATTTAAATCGCTGTTTGAAATGTATACCTATGATCCTCATAATTTAATGGTCTATATGCAAAAAACGCTCAGTTTGGAAGAGTTTGACTTTATCGATCTTACTCACCCGTTATCATCTGATATCCCTCACTGGGGTCTTCAATGTGGCTTTCAATATAAAAACGAAATGGATTATTCCAATTGTGTGACAGATGTTAAATTTCGGGTTCAAAGCATTCAAATGGTTGCTGGCATTGGTACTCATATGGATGCACCAGCCCATTGCATACCAGGCGCTGCTACTATTCTTGAGATTCCGCTCCAATCATTGATTACGCCTTGTAGGGTCATTGATGTATCTGATAAAACGCATGAGAGATACTGCGTCACTACTGATGATATTAAAACATTCGAAGATGAATATGGAATGATTCCAAAAGGAACACTTATTATTATACATACAGGCTGGGATCAATGGTGGGACCAACCTGAGAAGTACCGAAATAAACTTGTTTTTCCTAGTGTTTCTAAGCGAGCAGCAGAGCTACTATTAGCTCGTGATATTGTGGGGCTAGGAATAGATACGCTTTCTCCAGATACTGCCAACTCAGGATTTCCTGTGCATGAATTATTTTTAGGTGCAGGCAAATACATTATCGAAAATATTGCTAATGCAAAAAAGTTAGGAGCGATAGGTTATAGTATTGCCCTACCCATAAAAATTCAGGGTGGTACCGAAGCGCCTATTAGATTAGTTGGTATGAAAAGCAAATAATTGACATACTCTGGAAGCCACCGTCCTCGCTATAGGAGTAAAGTTAGTAAAGCTGCTGACGGATTTTAAACTTTTACACTGTCTCCAAAAAACGATTTTAAGGATTATCAAAAAAAACCAGCCAGTAAGTATTCATAAATCAAATTGCTTTCTCGCCAGTGAACAAATCTCAATGTCTTGCTTTCCCGATTATTTTTTTGTTATTTATGCATAATACGCGAACCCCATTCCCGCAGCGAAAATAATAAGGGCTTTAATTCCAAACCAAAAGGTGTTAATGAATACTCAACTTTTGGCGGTACTTCAGGATAAACTTTTCGTGAGATCACTTCATCTTTTTCTAATTCACGCAACTGTAAGGTTAGCATTCGTTGAGTAACACTGGGTATGAGTCTACGAAGTTCATTAAAGCGTTTTTTTCCATCCAGTAAATGAAACAGAACCACCCCTTTCCATTTATTTCCGATTACATCCAGCGCTGCTTCTATGGCACAACCATAATGACAGTTATTGGTACGGCGTTTGTTTTTTGTTTTCATAGGCTGATTTCTGGGTAATTTAAAAATTTTGATCGTTTTTCATGTAAAGATAACTGTTATGTGTAAGCAGTATAATTTTAGATACTATACCACAAAATTGTGCATACTTATATCATTTGTGCGTAAGAGGTATACTTCTCAAATCAATTAACCAAACGAGGAGATGATATTATGTTTTCTAATTCCCCCAGTTTAAGGAGCCAAGAGCAAGACATATTGCGCGATAAAATTTATATGGCTCAATTGGGTGCCAAACGTCGAAAATACGATCCATTTCTTAAGAGAGCCGCAGAAAGTATGGTTGCTGATTTTGATAAGTTAAAACAGGTAATCAATACCGCCGTCACATTGTATCTTAGCGAAATCAAACATAAATTTTTTCGTAGTCAGGGTCGGAACCGAGCGTAAGAATTACAAAATGAAATACAAAAATCAAATAATACGTTAGAGCTTATTTATGTTTTAAAAGAAATGATTAACAAAGGAAACGAAGATTCGGATTCTTTTAAAACCTTTCTTTTTAAGAGCATTAACTTGAATTTTTGCGAGAATAAAGCCATTCGACTTTATCCATATGGTTTCAGTTATACTGGCTTCTTGAAAGATTTAATTTGGGAAGTACAGAAAAAATACGAGACAAAAGCATTTCTCGAGATGAGAAAAGATGCAAGAGTACTCTATCAAGCTACCAATCAGCAGAGTAATATTTTTTTCAAATCTACTTTTCCAGAGGAAATAACTAAGAAGATTATATCCCATACAGGAAACCCGCATTCTTATAATGAATTAGAATCTAAGAAGATAATTGAGGATCATTACTGTCGTCCTAAAGTATAATTTTAGCTACTAACGGCCAAAAGTATTTGGTTGAAAATTGGACAATTGTCTAAAGCAGCGTTAAGCAGCATAACTGCACCCACGATAATTGCGTGACGGAATTTTTCAAGCACCATAAAAAATTGCGACACAACCAGTAATCTTACATAAGGCATAAATAGTGAAAAATACGAACCGAACACAGCGCACTACTGAAGAAATAATTGATGCTTATTTAAACTTCTATCGAACAAAAAATGAAGAATATTGGTGGGCTTGGGAAGAGGTGGATAAAATGCGCTCTCCTGAGCATCTGTCATTTGTATTTGAGCTTATTCATGCCTGTCGCGATGATAATGAGATTGCATATGTAGCAGCAGGCCCTCTAAAAGATATCTTTGTAGAACATCATCTTGTAATTAAGGAAGCATTAAGTGTTATGGTTAGGCGAGATAAGCTTATGCGTAAAGCGATACAAGCATTTATCCTCGCACCAAATAGTCCTGAAAGAAAAATATTAGAAGAGATATTAAACAAATATGGCTTAAGTTATGCTTCGCTATAAGTTAGGTAACAATCTCAGTTGAGTGAAGATTTCGCATCCAGTTATTCGTGATAGCGCATATGCATTGATTTTGAAAAGCGAAAAAATTCCACATCATATAATATCAAGGATTATTTGTAGCGGCTTGATTTCATCAATCACTTCAGAAAAAAGATTACGAAAATCTTTTCCTGAAACCCTTGATGGCTAATGATTTTTTAATAATTTCGTTTCTGGGCAAGGATTTTAGTTGAATATTTGATTTTTTTCTTGACTCATAGTGGCTATCCAATTTTGCTACCATTAGAAACTGGCAAATCAGGCACTGCTAAAACCACACCATCTTCTCGGTAGAAACCAGTCACTAAAAATTCTGATTTGATTGGACCAATCTGCTTTACTGGAAAATTTAACACACCAATAATTTGCTTCCCGATCAATTCTTCAGGCTTATAGAGAGTCGTGATTTGAGCACTACTTCTTTTAATCCCAATCTCCTCACCAAAGTCAACGGTAATGATATAGGCTGGGGTACGCGCCTTTTTAAAGTGTTCTGCAGAAAGAATAGTACCAACACGTAGCTCAACTTTAACAAAATCGTCCCAGGAGATAACTTGCATAATAACCTCAATAAATAATTAATTAATATTGAGGTAGTTTAGCATTAACTTATCTTTGATACTTTATCATCCAGAAGCGTATTTTTTGCTAAGAGCGTCATATTTCGCCATTTTGACGGTGACAAACCGAATTCAAGAGAAAAACTCCGACTAAAAGCAGCTAAATTTTCGTAGCCAACACTGTAAGCAATAGCCTCAATAGAAGTTGTATTTCTTTTAAGCAATAGTTGTGCTTGTTGTAAACGTTGCTTTCTCCAATATTCACCTATTCCTTGACCCATCATCCGTTTAAAGCGGCGTTGTAATTGACTGATACTTAAACAGCAGTGCCTGGCCAGCATATTTAGATTAATAGGTTCTGCAAAATGCATTTCTATCCAGTTTCTTGCCTTCATAATGACAGGGTCACAGTTAGTCAGAAAATGCTGCATGAGGAGCTTTTGTAGAAAGTCCCCAGCTAAAATGTGAGTAGTAGGATCCTCTTGTTGCTGCGTAATATAATCTTTTGCAAAGTGTAGAAATTTTTTTATAGTTGGCGATAAATCCCAAAAAACAGGAATAACTAAATTGTCCATCCAAGTCTTTCCTGGCTGGATATTTAGAACTATAAATAGATTGTCATTCTTGCTAGCAAAGCAATGGTTTTCTTGGGGTGGCACTAATCCACCTTGTGCTGAATTTACAAAACCACCTTGGTGACCAATTTCCAATTCTAAGTAACCTGTAAGCGGCAACACCCATTGGTAATAATCGTGTGTATGGGCACAAGTCTGCGACGAGTAAGAACGCAATTGCGTGGAACCAAGTGCGTGGCTATGTGACGTTTTCATAAATCCTCTATTGATTCCTATCATCATAAGTCATCAGAAAATCTAATAAACCATGAATTTATAGTCAAATTCAACCTTATTTAAGCAAACAAAAATTTAATTTTAACAAAATTGAATTGTAAATGTAACAATCTCGGAAACTTTTTTAAACTTTCTTATTACCTATTCCTAGCGTAATAGATGTTTATATTTAGCACATCAATTTTTTGAAACAAAGCCAGTAAGCCGCTTATATGTATGGTCTAATTCAAAAAAATTACTTAGAGGGTCCATATATGTAGGGTATAAGTAAATTATCGGCTTTTTCAGATAGTTCATATCTTTTCTTAGGATAATCTTTATGTGAAAAGAAAACCCAGTGCTTTACCTAGGTAAGGCTGAAAACCCATTTTCTCTAATTCATTCTCCAGCACACAATACAAAAATTTTATACTTTATAAATAATATAATATTTACATTAATGTTTTATTAAAAATAAATAATTTTATAGGGTGATTGCATCAAAAATGCTATTGAGTGTGAGTATTGTCTAAGAGGTAAGTAATCCGTCATCCCGGAATTTAGTGCTCTCTAGCGAGAGCTTGCGAAGAAATGCTTACCATTATCTAAAGATATTTATATAAAGTGTGGTCAGGGATAAGTAATACTATTTTCATAAGACGATTCTTGGCAGTACTTTGCTCTGATTTCGAAATCGCTAAGTCGAGTCTCATATATCCGGAAGGCAATGTTTGCTACCATTAATAGGTTAACAAAAATATTTACAGGTATTTCATAATACGCTGATGATAAAAGAGATATATAATTTGGTAGTGACTCCAAAATAATATATAAAATAGCGTACTTAACACCCACTGTGAATGAAAAAGAAAAATATTTTTGTAAAAAATTATGTCCTTTGCTACCCCCATTAACTGTAAACAAAACAATTAACCCAATCACTGCTACAAGCAAGTATTGCCAAATATTCATATAGTCCAGAAAAGTTAGTGTTTTTCCAATAACCGAGAAACATAGTTGAATAAAACCAATGCCATCATAAATGGTTATCAAATAAAAATATAAGAAGAGTTGGCCTTCATATAAAGTACTCGTAATGATTTTCTCTTTCACAGATTTAGTACTAAAAAAGTTTAATACTTTTGATCTCATCAATAAATACTCCCTCGGTTACGATGGCACATTGCCATGCTGTTAATAGTACTGATAGATTGAGCAAATTGGTACGATCATAATGATGTAACATCCGCTCCCATATGTTCGTCAAATTAAAACAGGAAACTGCCATCAAAAAACATAATACTCTCCAACTATACTAAAATAAAGCAACCAAGCATTTATGTTACAAAATTAGCAAGTCTAGCGTTGTTTATAGTTATGCATAAGTAGAGAGCTATACACTAATGAGTGTACCAAAATATATTGAAGAAGGTTTATATCGTCTACTGACAGATCTTAGGCTGTTATTGCCAGAAGCAAATAGAGCTAACAGGGTTGATGAGCTGATCTCTAAATTTGATAAAACACGTGATATTGAAATCGTTCAACATTTATATAATTTGACCTTGCTGATAAAAATGCAGCTATTGCCTATTATCGAAGAGAACAGCATATTTCTGTTAGGCAAACTTACTATAGAACTGACCAAAGGTCCATTGCTCAAACACATCAATGCTCTCTATGATATGGATTTCAATTTATCCACTGTTGCTGGCAGACGTAGTTATTATGCCTCAAGCGTCTTCGCAGAAACCATAGGCAATTTGGTAGAGACTGCCAACAAAAAAGATAATCAAGTGCCTAATCCAATTGAACATATACTGAAGCGGAATATTCCTATGAGGAATATAACAATTAATCAATTTCTGAAACAGTTCATCAACACAATAAAAAACAACCTGCTCTTTGCTGCTAAAGGAGGTTATTTCCTTCGTTATATGTCTATGGATATTTCCCCTACATTAAAGGAATTAACAGCAAAGTATCCCGACAAAATACCAATGGCCATTCAGTACAACAACAACATATTTATTTATGGTCGTGATCATGATGGCAATCCTAAATTAACGGAAACACTAAACCCTCAGTTATATAATACGTTAAATTTTGCCTCAAAAATTGAAGAAATTAAGGTAAAAGAGAACTATAAGCAAATACATGATGATATTTGTTCCATTAAAGGACATACAGATCCGGCTTGGTTAAGTGTAGACTTTCATAACAACCAAATTAAATTCAATAGAGAGGTTCGTATCCTTCAGAATTGCGCAAAGGAACTTAACGAAGCTACTATGGGCGAATTTAACAAATATCAACATGCTACCACACGAAGTTTAAAAAATACCAAATCAACTATCGAGATTATAAAAGATATTGAAGAGAAGGACTTACCTAGCTATCAACGAACAAAAAATTTCGTTGATAATTTCGTTAACACTTTCCCCCAAGAAGCAGAAGCCCGTGTACAGATGACATTGCCAAAAAGGATGCTTGTCTATAACTCCCGAAGAATGAAAAAACAGTATATCGCAACAAAATTAGAAATAAAAGGAGAGACCATTGAAGAAGCTAAAAAGGCTTCTGAAGCTTTTGAAGGGGCAATTGGTAAGGCAGAAAGTCAACTATCTGAGTTTAAATATGTGCTAGAAAATGACCTTTATTTAGGTGAAAAATATGAGGAAATGATGAAGCAAATAACTGCTATCGAAAAAAATGCGAATCTCAATCAGAATTATGACGTCGCATTGGTAGACTTAAACAAAATTGACTTTTCTGAAGCTATAGCCCAGATTAAATTTAAATACGATGATCCTGATAAGGTAAAAAAATCAGACGGTACTAAGAACATTTATCTCAAACAATTTGAGAATAATTTAAATAAAATAAAAACTAACCTTGAAACTCGACAAAAATTTTGCGCTGAAATAATACAAAAATTTGTTGAGCAAAATGGAAAAATTCTTGCAATAAATGAAAATTTAGATTCTTTTCTTGAAAGAATTTCGATTGCAGATAAAACCCAACTAACTGATCCTATTTCAAGTGTCAATCAATTGCAGAACGATCTAAAAATGGCTGCTAATCCACAAACGGCGATTGACCAATGGATAATCGATAAAGACTTAACAATAAATAGTCCTGCGGATGATTTTTTAGATGATTTTAAACAAAGTCAAATCTATAAAACTATTACCGAAAAATTGTTGAGTTTGGCGGGTCCATCTTTAAATAAGATTTCGTCAGAAATTGAAAAACGCAAAGTGGATCTAGAAACTGAAAATAAAGAAAAAATTGAAGAACTTAAATCAAAAGAGTCTATATTAAAAAATACTATAAAAGATAACAATGTGGAATTATCCAATATCAAAAATGAAATTAGCCAGTTGGGCGAACAACGAAAAATATTGCTTGAAAGATTTAACGTTTCATCCAGGGTTCTCTCTAATCTACTGAATGGTAAATTCACAGATGGTGATGGTGGAATAAAAGAAAAACAACAAGTTGTGAAAGAAAACCTACAGTCTATAGTTAAACATCACCATGCAGTTTATGCCTCATCTGATCAATTAGAACTTGAACAGTTACAACATATGGCGCAAAAAGCATTTAGCGAAAAAAGGATTTCGGTATTCTATGAAAGATTTCGTCTTGAAAAAGAAAGTAAAATACTTTTACTTGGTGAAGAAAATTATAACGACATACTCAATCGTCTCCAAAGACAAAATAGTTATAACTTTATATCACGCAGTTGGTATGGCAGTGAAGATCAACAAAAATGTAATGAGATTATCAACACCTGTATTAATAAAGTTATACAGCAAAAAAAGCAAGCTTCAAAACAACTTAGAGCTGGAGGAGAAGCATATAAAAGCCATAAGGCCCTAAAGCAATTTGATGAGCATATTACCCAATTGAATGAAAGGAAGAATCAAATGGAGAATTATCTGAGCGGTGCAATTAAAGAATTAAGCGTCACTGAGCATAGGTTACGGCTTGCTACTCTTAAACAGAATTTAAAGAACCAAAAAGAAGATTTACAAGCACTAGATAAAAAGCAATTTATTGAACACTCAGATAAATTAGTGCACAAACCTTTGACAACACAAGATGCCTATAAAACTTACTCAACCAATAATGAAGAAGCAGATACTAGCAGTGTTAACCTACAAGTAATTGAAAAAACGTTGCTTAGACCTCGTTTAATCCACTACTTTGCTAATTTAGAGAAAGATCTATCTAAAGCTTGGCGTAACACCCATTTAGCTACCCTTCTAGCTCGTCAAGACTGTTCTAATAATCTCGGTGAATTTATTCTTGAGGTCTTAAGGGCTATTGGTGATCAAAAAAAGCCTACCACTATCAAAACTAACGAACATTGGATAACACAAAAAAAAAGAGCTATTTTTGTGATAACCCAACTGGTTCCCAAACTTCAGTCTATTGAAGAAGTTAATCAGTTATATGACCTTATCAAAACTAAAAACCATGAAAAAAATAATCCCTACGCATTCATTCGGCTTGAGCGGAACACTATAATTCCAGGAGAATGGTATGGCAATACTCGCACATGGAACCAGGCAATCAAACTAATACAAAATCGGCTCTTAGAGTTGACTAAGCAACGAGGAGATGCAAATCCTCTAAATGAGAAAGAAGAGACCATATCAAAAGAAATCTTAAAAACTCGGAGTGGATATAATCTTAATTGGTTTCGACCATCAGCCGAAAAGAGTAACAAATATGAGAAGCAAGAATTACTAGCAAATGAGAAAGACCAGAGTCCAATACTTTCAAAGCGTCTAAATAAGTAATTCATTAATTATTTTTCTTAATACTTTATAAACCATTTTTTTAATTTCGCCGATTCAAAAATTCAATAAATCTAGATTAGATTTGATCGGTTGGAAATTATCGATTTATCCAAGGAGGCGTTAGTTGAACATTCAGATATCGATAAGATTGTCTTGATTTAGCATATTTACTCATAAAATATACTGATCTTTTTCTTGCTAAAAAACCGCGAAATATAAATACCTAAGGCACAAGTAGCGATAATGCAGCTTGATGCGATGGGTAAAATGACGGATGAAGCGATAAGGAAACCGCCTACTAAACAAATAATCGCATCTCCCAACATGCGCAAACTCAGTTGAGCACCCATTGCTTCACCTTGAATGGATCTATCTGCTGAATTAGAAACTTGTATTGTCATATTTGTATTGACTGTTGCAATGCTGAATCCAATCAGTGCAAATATAATAAATGCAAGAACAGGCGAAGGTAAAATCGTCATTAATCCAAACATAATAGCTGTCACGAGTATGGCGCTCACAATAACACGCTCAACTGAAAAATAAAGCGATAGATGATGTGGTAGCCATCCGGCACCAATTGCCAATGTCAAAGAAAGTGCTGCATTGTAGACAGCGATGCTTCCTGGACTCATCGCCCATAAACCTGTCAAATACACAGGACCAAATTCGTAAAAAATATCTACAGAAAATGTAAAAATGGTGCTAGCAATCAGTAAATATTTCAAAGTTGCATTCTTTCTAAATAACAGCTTAAACCGTGTAACCAGATTAAATCGTTGCCATATCGATATGTCGGAATAAGTATTGATTTGCTTTCTCTCTACGGCTTTTAAAGCCACAAGTAAGACAGCCAAGATAGAAATTGCTGTCGCGAGAAAAAATGGAAATGAAAACGAAAACCAGGGTACTAAATTAGTATCTGAGAGAAAGCCCCCAATTAAAGGCCCTATCACATAGCCAATCGCAGCAGCACTGTTAATTCTGCCCATTGATTTAAATTTATTAATACTGCTTAATTCAACTGCCATCGCTCTCACGATAGCAAGATTACCTTCCATCAACCCGGTAAAAAATCGACTGAGTAATAGCATCCACAACCAATTAAATTGGAGCGACAAGGCCGAAAAAAGATACCCTATTGTGCTTCCCATAAGACTAATTAATAATAATTTTTTACGACCATATCGATCAGAGCAGCCACCTAAAATTGAGGATCCAATAAATTGACCGAGGGGGTAGGCAGCTAAAGCAATACCAAGGAAAATGCTTCTGACATTTACTGACCAAGTAAACGAGATAATCGAGTCGTGAGTTGGATGTAAAAATAAGGGTGGAAAGATAGGATAGGCGATTGATGTTCCAACAAATCCAATAAAAACGATCAGCAAAATGATCAATAACTGCTGTTTGTCTTCTATCATTATATTAACTCTGCTTTTTAAAACTTCTGATCAATTAAATTAATATGATTCAAAGAATACTTTTGGCTCTTCAGGAATTGCCGTGATTCTACTAAATCCTTGACTGATGAACTTTATGCAACATTATGATTTAGAAGTATATTTACTAATGCTAATTTTTTTTTATGAGCTAATCACGGCAATTCCGGAAGAGCCATACTTTTCAGCCTATTATCTCAAAACATTCGGTTACTTAATATAGATTTAATATTGAATATGTATAATCTTAACTATGACATATAGGAAGGAGCTATATCTATTAATTTAAAAATATTTATTTTGATTAGCCAATAAACAATGAGCGAGAAACAATGAACGAGAAACAAAATTGGCAGGAAGCATATGATAAATTACACAGTATCATCCTAAAGCGGCAAGCTTTTGAAGCTGATAATCCAGCTGAACCCTATGCCTCGCATAAAACCACACTTAATTATCAAGATGCTGAAGGTAGAACCCTGATTGAGTTGGCTATTAACTTAGGAGACAAAGAAAAGGTTACAAAATTATATGAGCAGGGTGCAAGGTCTAAAGATGCGTTAAAGGCAGCTCTACAACTTGGTCATCGTGATATAGCTCAGTATCTTTATAATCAAGGTGAAAATGCTACGACTATTAGCTTAAGTAATATTAAAGATACAGGCTGCCGAGAATATTTTAAGGGTTTATTGCAGGATAGTGTGGAGAAAGCTTTGCAATCGGCACAATCACAAACAATGTTTTTTGATGAGCCTCCTAATAAACTTTTTGAAAAAAATACATTTTTGAAAAAGAGCGAAGAAGAAAAAGATATTCATGATCGAATGGCAGAATTAGGAGATATCAGCCTATTAGAAAGCATACTTTCCTCAAATAATACCTTTCTAACCTGGTGTAAATGGTCATTAGATTCAATGATGACTCACGCGGCAAGTAACAATCGAGCGGACTTACTACAATGGCTAGTAAATCATGAAGGAAAAGTAAACACTAAATTGAGATTCTCTGAGTCACCGCTAATTGCTGCGAGTAAAAATAATAATTTAGAAGCTCTAAATTTTTTGATAAAAAATAGTGCTGACATTAATTATCAGGGTAAAAACAAAGAAACTGCTTTTTTAGCTGCAGTATCCTCAGGTCATTTACAAATAGTCGAGCGTTTAATTGAAGAAAAGGCAGACTTGCTATCGACTAATACAATTGGTAATACCGCGCTTCACTATGCAACAATTAAAAATAATACCGACATGATTTCGCTTTTGCTTAAGCAACCTGAAGCGAAAAAACTTTTAGAAACTCAAGATATATATGGTATGACTCCGTTGGATTATGCCATCGCAAGGAACTATTCCCCAGCTATTAAGCTCCTTGACCCAAGTCGAGAAGAATTGACTGGGAAATCTGCTCCCTTTTTAGCAATTGACCAGAATCCAGTAATGCGGAAAATGCGCTACTACTTATCGAGTCAGTATCGAGATTTAGATTTTTTTTCTACGATAGGTCATTGTAACGGCTTTGATCCTTTACACGATATGTATGCATACAAAGGGATGGGAAATTATTATTTTGACACACTAAGATTAATGGTGGCATGGGATGGCACTCAAGAAGCGTTAGAGAAACCATTTGATAACACTATGCCGCAATCAAAATATTATAAAAACTTGGCAGAATTATTTGAACAATGGACAAATGACATTATTTGGTTTCAGCACTCAACTGTTGAAAAATTGTATGCAGAGGGAACAAAACCTGATCAAAAGAATAGAGCATTTCAGTATCAAATTATTGGCAATGCAGAAATGAGACCTGTACTCATTTCAAACCCTGGTTACGGTTACACTGATATTGAACGCTTTACAGAAGACATTAATCTTTTTAGCAAGAGAATGCTGCCTGATATAAGACTTGAAATTGGAGGTAGTCATGTGACCTCTACCTATATTAATGCACAAAATGAATTCAGTTACTATGACTCTAATTTTAGTCGCAAAGCTCGTCCCATTAAAGATGCAGCGGAATTTGCTAAAATCGTTATTGATACGAAGATAATTGCGCTTGGTAAAGCGTCTTCATGGGATGCAAAATTTATCAATGATATGTACTTCTTTTATTATGATGATCCAGAATTAGTTCAAAAGCTCGAAAAGTATGAAACCTTTAGTGAGGAAGAATTACCTCATAGCGAGCAAGAAGCAAAACAATACCAAGAACAATCTCCTAATGGTTATACACATTTACACGTTGCTGTTTTAACTGGTTCAGTTGTTACAACTCAAAATTTAATTTCATTAGGCTACAGAAGTTTGTACGCAAAAAATAAGTCTGGTTTAACTGCATTAGATATTGCTTTAAACTCTAAAAACAAAAAGTTGATTAATTTATTTTTAATGGCGCATAATGCCTCTAATTTGGCAGATAGCAAATCCTTTCTAACTGCATATAGAAATAATAACCAAGAATTAATTGAAATTTTATCTGAGTATTATGACAAGATTGATTTGCCACCCATTTTCTTTGAGGCAATTCGAAATAAAGATACGGCAGTTGTTAAACGGTTCTTATCTTTAAACATCATTGATATTAATACGCTTAGAAAACAAGGTTCTGCACTAACAATTGCTATCAAAACACGCGAACTTGAGCTTATCAAATTACTATTAGAAAATGGTGCTTCATTATTTAAGGCGGATAAAGAAGCTTTCTGGGATTCACCTCTTGAAATGATTTTAAAAAGTGACCAAGGAATTATAGAAGGAGTATTACCTTATATTCATGATCTTAATCAACCTGATGATCTAGGTAACAGCTTGATTCATTATTTATATTATGGTAATTGTATTTCTGACAGTAATCACAAGTTAATTCTTAATACATTAATTGAACAAAAAGCTGACTTGAATATAACTTCTGCACAAGGTAAAACCATTTTTGATATAATCGAGGATAGCTTTTCATCGCAAGACAGAAAGGAAGAACAATATAAATTACTTATTCCTAATATTAGATTTGACAAAGACAGCCAGAAAGGCCAAGAAACGCTTAAAAAAATCTTATTTAGTGCTATGAAAGTAAAAAACATTGAATTAATAAAAATTATCATTCCACAATGCAGTAATGGCACCCTAAACTCATCTAATAACAAGGGTGTTCCGTTGCTATTGTATGCTTGTGCTTACAGTGACAAAGATATTGTAGAAAATTTACTTGAATCTGGTGCCGACATTAACATTTTATATAAAAAGTCTACTCAAGTTTCATGCTCACATTTTCTTAAAAAAAATGGATCCAATGAACTTATTAAATTATTTTTAGGATTCAGTGCAGACTTTAATATCAAAAATCAGAGCGGTCAAACTGCTTTAGGTTTAGCTAATGAATCGGCTAATGAAGAAACAAACAATTTATTTAAAAATATCCTAACTAATCGTCCATTCAAGTTGTGATAATGCAGCTTGATGCGATGGGTAAAATGACGGATGAAGCGATGAGGAACCAATTACTAAGCAAATGACCGCATCCACCAACATGTGTACCACTCGATTATATCATTTTCAGAGAGTTATCCGAAGATTCCATTTCTAATAAATAGGTTTCCAAGAACTTGCCTGATAGCTCAGTTACACCACGTAAATCATAGTAAATATTTTCTGCCTTATCAGCTACCATTAAAAAACTATTATAGTGTTCTTTTTTTAATTGAATTTTTTCATCATTAAATAAACCAAATAACTCTAAAAGCACAATTGGATCTGCATGGGTTTCAGTAAATATTAGTTTCGGTAAATATGGCATAAGTATTACATCCAAAATAGATCGGCTAAAGTGATTACATATTAACCCTTTTTAAGGGATTGTACAAAAATAACTTTTCACTAAAATAATATTTTGCGAATATGCTTGAGCAGGATGCCTCTCTACAAAGAATTCTACACATCAAATTACACATTTAAAATGACAGTTTCCGTAAGAGTGTTCATGGCGAACCAATTATTTTTGCACCTGAGATAAATTTCCAAGCTTTTCATTTGGGTAAACCAGTGAATATGTTTTATCTGATCTTGAGTAATTGGCAATCTTGAGCGATAGCCTCCTGAAAATGGATGCTTCTTGATATTGATAAGATTTGGTACTTTGCAAAAGATAGCATTAAATTTTTAAAAGCTATTGCTTTAAAGATAATTTATTGTAAGATGATGAAAATTCTTTCGACAAGGATAAGTCTAAATGTCGTCACCTCCTGTCAAAGCATCAACCAACCCCGAGAAAAAAGCCCACCCTTGGCGTCGATGTCCTATAGGGAAACATTTTGTTAGAGAATATTCTGTACATATTCCTCCTAGCAAGAAAAATCCTAATGGATGTATAACAGTTCGTCATGCTCATTGCGCAGCTAATCGCTCTCATAAAGATGAATTATCTTACGATGAAATTCAATACATTACTAACACATATTTTGGGTCTTTGCTGGGACCACCTACTTCAAAAATCTTATTAAAGGAATACCCAAAACTTGATAATTATGACAAGGAAATTCGTGGCTGGACTAAATACTGGAATGAAGTATTTCAGCTTGATGATCCTCTTGATCCAAATTTAATTAAAGCACTTATTCTCATGAACGATTTAATCAAATATTATAAAGTTTTACAGGAAGATAATAATGAAAATAAAAATCCTGCTCCTTCTCTTATGCTTGAGCTTCCCCAGTTATGTTATAGCTGTGAGTTCAGCAGCTAAAAAGAAATACCCATACTCTTTAATTACAGACGATTATCACATTCTTAACGAGGAAGATTTAGGTCATTACACTAAAGTATGCTTACCAAGACCTTTTTCAGAAAAAACCTTTGGTGGATTTTATTGGCAATGCTTTTCCCGTGAATTAATTAGCATAACTTTAGAGGATATGGGTTATTCTTCAGAAGACTGGGGTTGGGACGATACGGCTTCTGATTTGAATATTAAAGTATATATAAAGCCTAACATAGTCCACCATTACTATATGCGACGAGCTGATCCATTTGGTGAATATCATAAGCATTTTATACGGTGGCATAAACTAATGACAAAACAAAAATATGTTTGTTTTGCTGCACACTTCGAGGGAAAAGGAATTGAAGTAGAGGGAGGATTACAAAGAGAGATTTATAATTGGACATTTGAGAAAATCAAAACTAAAAGAGGCAGCGATTGCCTTCTGGGTCTTTGATGTATCCATCACATTTTAAATTAAGCATTTTTTCTAAACAATGGGATCTCCTTCAGTTCTTCCTTGCTAAAGATAATGAACTGATAGCAATATTTAGGTATTATAGGAAACCAACCATCTGAATTTTTTAATCAATGGTGCTTATGATACAGCCTGCTAAACAGTTACCAAAATCACAATGTCTAAATAACCAATTTATCAGCATTGGTTCAATATTAAACTCTTCAGCCATCACTTTACCCTCTGTAAATAGCAAAACATATTCAATATTTATCACTACTTTTTCATTTTCATCATCGCATAAATACATTCTTACCCTATCCAAGTCATAATTGTCAAGCTGTACACCGTTTTCGTTGAAGTAATAATCTATGTCGTTATTATTTGTAATTTTTTTTAATTTATAGTAAAAGTCTTCAATATTATCTTCAAATATTTTGTCTTTTAAAACACCACTAACTTTCTCATTTGTAAACTCGATTTCAAAAAGTTCGATGTTTATCCTCTCATTTAATATCTGTTCCCATTTTTCCTTTGACAATTTTTTTTTTGATTCGGCAGTAAATTGCTGAATAACACCAAGTCTGTAATAGGCACCCATTTTATTTCCTCTCCGTTGATTGATAAAAATGCATTAGGCATTTGGTTCGTATTGTTTATCAATAATGCCAACACATTGCTTACCATCATAACCAAAACCTACTAAATTGCAATACCTTTGCATTCAGTTAAGTTTTAGCATAAACTTTCGCTATAATTGTCAGACAAGGATCAGATAATGCCATCCTTAGTTGAAACCTCAAGTAGTTCAAATAAAAAAACACATCCTTGGCGTCGCTGTTCTATGGGTCAGCATTTTGTTCGATAGAAGATTATAAAAATTATCTAGATGAAATTCTTGACAACAAGCCTTACAACCATGATCCAATGGAAAAAATAAAAAAATACTATAATCTATTACAGGAAAATAATAATGAAAACAAAAATCCTGATTTTCATCTTATGCTTGAGCCTGTCGAGTAATGTAGTAGCTGTTAGTTTTGCAGCTAAAAAGAAATACCCTTACTCTTTAATTACTAATGATTACGGCATTCTTAATGAAGGGGATTTAGGCCATTACATCAAAGTAGTTAGGACAAAACCTTTCTCTGAGAGAGAGATGGGTGGATTATATTGGCAATGTTTTCCTCGTGAATCAGTTTATATGACTCTGGAAGACATGGGGTATTCTTCTGAGGACTGGGGTTGGACAGACACACTGCTGACTTAAATATTAAGATATATATAAAGCCAAATATTATTCACCACTATTATATGCGGCGAGCATATCCACTCGCTAGCTATCAAGAAAGTTTTACCCGGTGGCATAAATTAATGGCTAAACAAAAATACGTTTGTTTTGCAGGCGAATTTAATGGGAAAAAAAATAAAGTTGAAGGAGGGTTAGCAAGAGAAGTTTTTAACTGGACATTTGAGACAATCAAAACAAAAAAAGGTAGCGATTGTCTTCTTGGTCTTTAAATAGCGACTGACATAATACTGGAAACATATTCTGATAGGATAAAGATCATCCAACCAGTTTTTAAAGCTCTCCATCAGTGGCTTTGTTTTCTGCTCGAGTGCCATATCCACCTACTTTACAGGGTTATTAAAACACAGATCATTAAAAGTCTATAAAGTGACCAAAAATGACAGTAAATTACTTTCAGTTTGTCACAATTTTGTCACAGTTATCGGGCGGCCTTTTCTTTATGCCAAATTTCAATAGCTAAGAAATCGCTCAAGACAAACATCCAGGTTATCAAACATAATCATGGTGCAATATAAAATTTTATGGTGCATTTGGTGCAATTAGTTTGTACTTGGTGCAATGTGGTGCAAAATAAGAGAGCTTTATGAAACCGATATATTCTGAAAGAGAATCAAAATCACTAGAATTTAAAGTTCATTTACCTAAATTCCAAACACTTATTAAAACCTGTGTTGCACAACTCCAATGTGGACTATCATCAAAAATAATAACTTCATAATTTTCTACCTTTGTTATCAAACGATCTTTTATAAAATATCCTCCTTGATTTTCATTACGAAGTGATTTTTCTAATGCATTTAGCTCAGGTATTTCTGGTATATAGTCGAGCGTTGGTAATTCAGTATGCTGGATAATTTTTTTAAGAGGTACATTCTCAAAAAATTTTTAGATATAGAGAATGGTAAGGGAAGTAATTAGTTCTCGCTAATACCGAATGTTGGTCCACTTAATGCGTTTTTATACCCTATTTTTAGCTAAAAAATAGAGTATAATTTAAGTGCATAATATTTGTACGTTATAATAGTACATGTAACTGGTACATGCATGCCGCCATATATGGTACACATTAGTAGTACAAGTAGTAGATAATGATAAAAAAATCACCCTCTTTTTTATGGAGCACTTAAACTTTCCTCTATGACTGAAGAGAATTTATCAAACTGAATAGAAAAAATAGAGAAATTCAGCACTTAGGTAACCAATTACCAGCTAATAACCTGAATCTAAATGTAAAACAACTATGAGAGATTAAATGATGGATTTTAATAAGCTGGCGACAGCCATTCGAGATGTTAATTCTTTACTCACAAATCGAGCCAAACAATCTATAAATGTTTGTTTAACTGTGAGAAATTGGGTGATTGGTTGCTATATTCAAGAGTACGAGCTTGGAGGAAATGACAGGGCTCAATATGGTGAAAAACTTCTTGATACTCTGGCAACAGAATTGCATAAAAATAAAATACCTTCTTCATCTCTTAGAAGTCTCAAGCTCTATAGGCAGTTTTATCAATGCTACCCATTAATTGGGCAGACAGCGTCTGCCCAATTAATAAACACTCTGCATGATTTTAAAATTAGGCAGACACTGTCTGCCCAATCTGAAATTATGAAAACTGAGATTCCTTCTATACCTCCAGAAAATCTTGTGAAAAACCTATCGTTTAGTCATTTCGTCGAAATAATAAAAATAAATGACCCACTTAAACGGTGCTTCTATGAGTTTGAAGCTATTAAGGGAAACTGGTCAATCAGAGAGCTAAAACGTCAGATAGCTAGCTTATATTATGAAAGATCAGCTCTATCCAAAGACAAGAAAAAATTAGCACACTATGTAGAAAAAAACATATCAGCATCCACTACTGCCGATGATATAATCAAAGACCCCTATATTTTCGAATTTCTAGGATTAAAACCAAAAGAAGTCATGTATGAGTCTGATCTGGCTAATGCTTTACTCGATAAATTACAGGACTTTTTATTGGAATTAGGCAAAGGATTTTGTTTTGAGGCGCGTAATAAAAGAATCTTGATTGGAAATGATTATTTCTTCATTGATACAGTTTTTTACCATAGAATTTTAAAATGCCATATCTTAATTGAATTAAAATTAAATGCATTTAATCATGAGAACATTGGGCAACTAAAAACATATGTGAATTATTATAAAAAGCATGAGATGTCAGAAGGCGATAATCCACCAATTGGAATTTTATTATGTACAGAGAAAAATCATGCTCTCGTTGAATATGCTCTTGGTGACGAGAAAAGTGAACAGTTATTTGTTTCTAAATATCAATTAGAGCTACCAACGAAAACAGAAATGAAAGACTTCCTTGAGAAAGAATTACAGGAGGAGCTTGGATTGAAAATAAATATGTAAGGAAATTTATTTTATCAAGCGAGATGTTAAAGGTCTTGGTTAGCAATTTCTCTCGTTTTTAATTTCAGAATGACGAGTTTCTCGAACAGCGGTCCAAAAACTTTTACGTCCTCAATTTTAATATCGGAAATTGACGTGGCAAGTTTTGTTTCGCCATCTACTTCAGTTCCAATATAGCGAATATGTTTTTGAACAGACTTGCCGTCAATCCATTTATTTTCTACTTCGCGTAGATAAATTTTTCCATTTTTCTTGCTTTTTTTAATAAAAGCCATAAGATATCCATATTGTATTTTAACATCCTGGTGGGTAAAACTAGGGGTGAATTCGGGTAATTAACTCAATTGGTAAGTTTAAATATGGCGCTGAATGTTGCCCTTCTATTTCAGCTGATACTGATACTGATACTTTTTGAGGATTAACCACTGATAATAGTACCATTAAAATGGATAAAACAATGGCTGATCCAACCACTGAAAAAATGCAGGATTATGATAAAAATGACAAGATAAAATCAAAAAATTTTTCAATAGAAGCCCACATGACAAAAACTGAAATCGACAGACCAGCTTCCACTCTAAGCCTAATCAAAAAAATTAAAATTTTATGCCGACGAATTATGCTAGCGCTATTTCATTAATTTCATGCAGCTATTTAAATGTAAGCGGCACAAAGACTCCACGATCAGATAAAAGTTGATCTATGGAGGAAAAACTTCCCTCAGGAAAAACCAGATTATCTTTGGTTGAATGCATGCCACTTTACGACTCGCAAAAAAGCTTGGAATGTTACGGCCTAGTGATCTAGCTAAAGAGAACATTCCTCGTGTAGTACTTACCCGCCTTACCGCAAGTGGACACTCGGAAAAAATTGCAAGGGGGCTTTATCATATTCCCAATATTTGACTTTCAGAAAAAGAAAGCCTGGCTATCGTTGCTATTAGAATTCCTAAAGCTGTTTTTTGCTTACTCACTGCTTTACAAATTCATCAACTTACAACTCAATTATCTCGTCAAGTATGGATTGCCATGCCTCATGGTAGTCACTCACCAAAATTAGATTATCCTCCAATTAAAATGGTGCAATATTCTGGTAGTGCGTATACGGAAGGTATAGAGACTTTTAATTATAACAATATAATGTTACGCATATATAACCCTGCCAAAACGATCGCTGATTGTTTTAAACACCGTAATAAAATTGGACTTGATGTGGCAATTGAGGCACTGCGAGAAGCACGTGCAAAAATGAAAGTATCTACTGATGAGCTTTGGCACTTTGCAAAAGTTTGTCGTGTAGCTAATGTAATTCGACCTTACCTGGAAGCAATTGAATGAAAAAAGACATTTGAAAAAGCCATTAATGGAAGCTGCGAGACTAATCAATTCATAAGAGGGAAAAGTGGAAAATTAGCTTCACAAAGAGGTGCAAAAAAACAGTTGATGAATTTGTACTTGATATTCGGAAACTATATCAAAATTTAAGCCGCGATGCTTATCAGTAATAATCATACATGGCGAAAGGTTTTGATAAGAGCTACCTCGCCCCTGCGGGGCATTTGCTGCGCAAATGTCAAAAAATGCTATCCTGCATTTTTTCCGAACTCTTTCGTTCGAATATCTCCGGGAATCTTTTTGAAAGCTTTGTGCCAATGGATGAAGTTGCCACAGGGTTGGCCGGAGAGATTGACTCGGGCCATCCATGGCCCTCGCCCCTGCGGGGCATTTGCTGCGCAAATGTCAAAAAATGCTATCCTGCATTTTTTCCGAACTCTTTCGTTCGAATCTCTCCGGGAATCTTTTTGAAAGCTTTGTGCCAATGGATGAAGTTGCCACAGGGTTGGCCGGAGAGATTGACTCGGGCCATCCATGGCCCTCGCCCCTGCGGGGCATTTGCTGCGCAAATGTCAAAAAATGCTATCCTGCATTTTTTCCGAACTCTTTCGTTCGAATCTCTCCGGGAATCTTTCTATTAGCTTTGAGATGATGATAGCTCTTGGTTTCTAGTGGTAATCTAGCTTGGATGGCGCGCCCGGAGAGATTCGAACTTCCGACCTCCTGGTTCGTAGCCAGATACTCTATCCAACTGAGCTACGGGCGCATATATGCTGGCGGAGAGAGAGGGATTCGAACCCTCGATGGAATTTTTGTCCCATACTCCCTTAGCAGGGGAGCGCCTTCAGCCTCTCGGCCATCTCTCCAATGGCATGAAATAATATCACCGACCTGCTCAGTAATAAATACACTGCTCGAATTTTAAATGAATTATTTCTGAAAGAGACGTGCTTAAGATAATTTTTAGCAAGCCATTTCAAACTAACAATGCAATTGAAGCGAATAAGTTGAAGGATAATGGGTTATTCTGAACCTTTTTCCTTATCTTCTGGCTTTTCGTTAGAGCCTGTGTCTATAACAAGTGGCTCAGTATTATTTGTGCCTTGCTCCTGCTGAATACGACGGTAAATTTCTTCCCTGTGAACAGACACTGTCTTTGGAGCATTAACACCAAGACGCACCTGATTACCTTTTACCCCTAATACCGTAATAGTGATATCATCACCAATGATGATTGATTCGCCAATACGTCGTGTTAAAATAAGCATTACAATTCTCCTATCAATTCCTTTATTTATTCTAATTAGTGGCAAAAAATTGCCGCTATTTAGAATTCAAATACATACTTCCACTAGTATAGACAAAAAAACTTAACTGAATCTTAAGTAGTTACTTAGAATTAAATATTTACGGTAGTCCCATTAAACCGACATTGACACTTGATAAGTGCCAATATGTTCCTCAATGTAAAATCATCATTCTATCAAGAACTTAATTTATCTACTGCTTTGCCATGGAAGCTACATTCCTAAAAGGTTTTTTAACAGACCAGCATTTAAATTAACAAATTTTGAGCATGTAGCTTAGTTAATCTAAAACTTGTTATATTGTAGACTAGTTTTAAGTTTTTTTTTTGAAAAACAAACCTAAATTTTTTATTAGTATTATTTATTAACCTCATTGTTTGGTTCTAAATGCAGCCCGAAAGCTGAATGTAAGCTCTTAGTACCTAATTCCAAATGCTTTTCACTTACAACAACTGAAATTTTTATCTCGGAGGTTGAAATGAGCTGGATGTTGATACCCTCCTCCCCCAAAGCCCTAAACATGGTAGTAGCTACTCCTGAATGAGAACGCATACCTACACCTACAATTGACAACTTTGCTATTTTATCGTCGCCTAATACCCCCTTTGCACCTAGCTGCCCTGAAACCTCCTCTAATATCCCAAAAGCTGAAGAGTAATCATCACGGTGTACGGTAAAGCTAAAATCAATAGTCTGGTCACTGCCTGGGACATTTTGAACTATCATGTCCACATCAATATTCTTTTCGCTTACAGCACCCAAAATGTACATTGCAACACCAGGCTCATCTGGAATACCCAATATACTTAACTTTGCCTGGTTCCGATCGAATGCAATTCCTGAAACAAGTGCTTGCTCCATACCTGTATCCTCAAAAGTGATTAAAGTACCGGAGCCATCGGTAAATGTTGATAACACCCTGATAGGGACATTATATTTGCCAGCAAATTCAACGGCTCGAATTTGCAGCACCTTGGCACCTAAACTAGCTAACTCCAACATCTCTTCGAAGGTGACAATGGGCAGACGTCTAGCCTCAGGGACAATTCGGGGATCAGTCGTGTAAACACCATCTACATCAGTGAATATTTGACACTCTATCGCCTTAAAAGCAACTGCTAAAGCCACGGCGGTTGTATCTGAACCTCCTCGCCCTAAGGTAGTAATGTTTCCACTGTCATCAATACCTTGAAAACCAGCAATAACGGGAATCCTACCTTGAGACAGATCGCTTTGTATGCCATGACCATTAATCTTAGTGATCCTAGCTCTCTTGTGATTACTACAAGTTTCAATCCCTGCCTGCCATCCCGTATAGGAACGTGCTTCAAAACCACGTGCATGTAACGCTATACATAATAAGGCAATGGTAACCTGCTCACCTGTTGAGACAAGAACGTCATATTCTCGAGGATTGGGCTGGTCGTTTATGGCTTTTGCAAGTTGTATAAGCCTATCGGTTTCTCCAGTCATAGCAGATAACACAACGATTACATCATGACCTTGCTGTTTAGCGTTAATAACCTTTTCTGCAACATGTTGTATGCGCTCTAAATTACCGACTGATGTTCCTCCATATTTTTGTACTATTAAAGCCATACTTCTCTACGTTTTTAATTTCTGATTAATAAAATTTAATAATTACGCTAACTTAAAGCTAATAAATTATAATTTCATATTTACGACCGACTTGCAACCTTATTTTTTATCCATGGCACTGCAGACTCAAGCGCTTTTACTAAATTTCCTATTTGTACACCACCACCTTGCGCCATATCAGGCCGTCCACCCCCTTTTCCTCCTACCTGCTGTGCCACATAATTAACAAGTTCACCTGCATGAACCCTTTCTATGCAGTTTTTTGTCACTCCTGCATTCAGCAAAACTTTCTCTCCACTGACCGAAGCCAGCATTACAATCCCACAAACCATTTGATTTTTTAAATTATCAACAGTCTCTCGAAGAACCTTAGAGTCGGCACCCTCTAAAATTTTAACCAATACTTTCATGCCATTGATTTCAATAGCATCATGAATTAGATCTCTGCTTCTGGACATTGCAAATTGCTGTTTAAATTTCTCTATCTCTTTTTCAAGAGTACGATTACGCTCAAGTGTTACTTCTAATTTCTCAATTATATTTTGCCGCGAAGTTTTTAGTAAATCAGTGATTTGTTGTAACTGATGATCCGTTTGATGAACCCAATCAAATGCTTTGTTACTGGTCAAGGCTTCGAGTCGACGAATGCCAGCCGCGATCCCTGTTTCGGAGATAATTTTGAACAAACCAATTTCGGCGGTGTGTTTTACATGTGTGCCACCACACAATTCCATAGAAAATTCACCAATAGATATAACTCTGACTTCTTTACCATATTTTTCACCAAATAATGCCATAGCGCCTTTACTAACTGCCTGCTCCGGTGTCATGAATTGGACTGTAGCCAATAAGTTAGCTGCAATTTGCTTATTAACCAATGTCTCAATCTCAAAAATCTGCTCAGGCGTCAATGGCTCAAAATGAGTATAGTCAAAGCGTAATCTATCGGCTGCAACTAAAGAACCCTTCTGAATAACATGCTCTCCCAATGTTCGCCTTAAAGCGGCATGCAGTAAATGAGTGGCAGTATGATTGAGCATAATGGCTGTACGAGCAGAGTCAACTTCGGCATCAACGGTGTCTCCTACCTTTAAAATGCCTGTTTCTATGTGACCATAATGCAAATAGACTAAGCCTTTCTTCTTAGTATCTTTTACTTTAAAAGAACCAGTTTCAAAAAATAGCTGGCCACAATCTCCTACTTGCCCACCTGCTTCAGCATAAAAAGGTGTTTTATTTAGAACAACGATTGCTTCCTGCCCTCCGTGAATTTCATTGACGGGGGAACTAGAAACTAATAAGGCTGTGACTATAGCCTGATCAGTTAAAGAATCATGACCTGTAAAGTCAGTTTCCCCTTCTACTTGCAGATCATTTTCAAAATTAATAGTAAAGCGACTCGCCTCTTGCGATTTTTCTCTTTGCTGCTGTCTTTCTTTTTCAAAGGCAGGATAGTCGATAATAAGATTCTTTTCTCGAGCTATATCCCCTGTTAAATCGGGAGGAAAACCATAGGTATCGTATAATTTAAAAACAACTTCACCAGGTATAATGTTGTTAGGTAGCATAGCAATTTCTTGTTCTAAAAGTTTTAGACCTTGCTCCAAAGTATGAGCAAATTGCTCTTCTTCTCGTAGCAGAACCTGTTGAATCATTGCCTGCGATCTTTTTAATTCGAAGTAAGCTTCACCCATTTCACTGACCAGGAAAGGTACAAGTTTATAAAAAAAAGGATTGTTTAGTTTCAGCTTATTACCATGTCGAATTGCTCTTCGAATGATACGACGCAATACGTAACCACGGCCTTCGTTAGAAGGAATAACCCCATCAGCAATCAAAAAGGAACAAGAACGAACATGATCAGCGATAACCCGTAACGAGGTATTATCTGGATCATTCACGCCAGCAACCCTTGCAATCTCAGAGATTAAACGCCTAAATAAATCTATATCATAAACACTATGCACACCTTGTACCACAGCGGCAATGCGCTCTAATCCCATGCCTGTGTCTACGCAAGGGGTGGGAAGGGGCAAAAGCTTTCCCTCAGCAGTACGATTAAACTCCATAAAAACCAGATTCCATAGTTCAATATAGCGGTCACCATCTGCCTCATGAGACCCAGGAGGACCTCCTGGGATCTCAGGTCCATGATCATAAAAAATTTCTGTGCAAGGACCACAAGGACCAATATCACCCATTGACCAAAAATTATCTTTTTCATCGCAACGAGAAAACCGAGAGGGGTTTATCTTGATATCTTTTAGCCAAATATCAGCCGCCTCATCATCTTCTTTATAAACTGTCACCCATAATTTCTCAGCAGGCAGCTCTAAAATTTCAGTCAGAAACTGCCAAGCATATTCTATTGATTCTTTTTTAAAGTAAGCACCAAAACTAAAATTACCTAACATCTCGAAAAACGTATGGTGTCTTGCTGTGTACCCAACATTTTCTAAATCATTATGCTTACCACCTGCTCTCACACAAGGCTGAGCCGTTACAGCAGCTAAATATTCAGGTTTTTTTTTGCCTAGAAAATAATCTTTAAATTGCACCATCCCCGCATTTGTAAATAGCAAGGTAGGATCATTCTCTGGTACTAACGAACTACTGGGAATGAATTGATGGTTTAGATTCTGGAAATAATCTAAAAATCTTCTTCTTAGTTCATTGGTATTCATGGCTTTCATTTAAAAATTCCCCGTCACGATCAAGCTTCAGTACTTTCCAAAATATTAGACTTATTCGTGATAGTGACGGCTTGTTGTGCGACCAATTTATTACGAATCATCATCTCAATATCTGCTGTGATATCTGGATTTTCTTTTAAGAAATTACGAACATTATCTTTCCCTTGACCAATCCGGTTTCCTTTGAAGCTGTACCATGCACCTGCTTTTTCAACAAAGCCATTTTGAACGCCAAGCTCAATGATTTCGCCTTCATGAGAAATACCTTCTCCATAAAGGATATCAAATTCAGTTTGTTTGAAAGGGGGGGCGACTTTATTCTTCACTACCTTGACTCGAGTCTCACTGCCTAAAATTTCTTCTCCTTTCTTTATTGAGCCAATTCGTCGGATATCTAAGCGCACTGAAGCATAAAATTTTAAGGCATTACCTCCAGTCGTTGTCTCAGGGCTGCCAAATATTACTCCAATCTTCATACGAATCTGATTAATAAAAATAACTAATGTATTTGATCGTTTAACGATTGCTGTTAGTTTTCGAAGAGCCTGCGACATTAACCTTGCCTGCGCGCCCATATGGTGATCGCCCATCTCACCTTCAATTTCAGCTTTGGGCGTTAGAGCAGCCACAGAATCAATCACTATTGTATCAATTGCCCCTGACCGAACTAGCATATCGGTGATTTCAAGTGCTTGCTCGCCAGTATCAGGTTGAGAGACTAGTAACTCATCTACATTGACACCTAATTTTTCGGCATAGGTAGGATCTAATGCATGTTCAGCATCAATAAAAGCGGCTGAGCCCCCCTTTTTTTGGCATTCAGCAATGACTTGCAAAGTCAGTGTTGTTTTACCAGAAGACTCTGGCCCGTAAATTTCGATGATTCTTCCTCTTGGCAAACCGCCAATGCCTAATGCAATATCTAACCCTAAGGAGCCTGTGGGGATTACCTCCTCACCACCGGCAGGCTGATCACCTAACCGCATGATACTGCCTTTACCATACACTTTTTCAATTTGGCCTAGCGTGGTTTGTAAAGCTTTCTGTTTATGATCATCCATCGTAAATCCTCAAAAAAAAGTTGTAAGATAATTAAAGATTCATATTATTCCATAAATAAGCGAGTTTGACATACAGTAGTTCTGCAAAAAAACTCAGCTTAGGAATCATATTTCCGCAAATACATTAGTAACTGCTCAAGGGAAAATAAAATAGCATGATCCCTTACCATGCGACGATCCCCTAAAAAGATTGCTTTCTTACAATAGGTTCCAAATAAAAGGCTAGACCAAGCGAACCAACAAAATCCTACAGGTTTTTCTTGGGTCCCTCCTTCTGGACCAGCAATTCCTGTAATTGATAAGCTCAAAGAAGCGTGGCTATTTTTGAGAGCACCTTCTGCCATTTGTTTTGCCACTTCCTGGCTAACAGCTCCAAACTGGTTAATATCAACGTAATTTACACCCAACATCTCAATTTTGGCTTCATTGCTGTAGGTTACAAAGCCCCGATCAAACCAATGGGAGCTCCCTGGTAAGGAGGTAATCTCATAAGCAACGCCTCCGCCCGTACAGGATTCAGCTGTTGTTATAGTTAACGAATTCTCCATGCAGAATTTTCCTAACTCCTCTAAAATAAAAGCAAGGTGTGAATGCATGTATTTTTTCCCAACAAAAAATTTAAGAGTTGTGAGAAATCCATTCTAACCCCCCTTAAATAAATAGGTGGCAAACACGCCCTATTTAACGTCAGTTCGACGAATCTCGGCAGAAGTAGAGTGGATTAGGGCCCCTGCCATTAAGTAAAAGCCATCGCTCCTTGCCGTCGCACTGCTATTAAGTTAAGCAATCTGTCGTCCGGTGATGGTTTAATCACGGAATCTAGGGAAGTGCCCCTCTCCTGGATCCCGCGAACAAGTCGCGGGACGACGGCAGTAGAGATACATATCCTTAACTATAATACTGACGTTATTTAAGTAGGAGGATTTCTCACGCGCTCCTTGGCACAGTATTATCTTAAAAAAGCAATAACGTCCAGAGTGCGGCCATATTTTTAATTAAAAAGGGATAGTTTCAATGAAATCCCTCAGGTACAATTTGCCGATGATAAATGAAGAAAAACAATCAAATACTAATCACACTCCGATGATGCAACAGTATCTACGCATTAAAGCAGAATATCCTGACCTCTTGTTATTCTATCGCATGGGTGATTTTTATGAGCTTTTTTTTGAAGATGCAAAAAAAGCAGCCAAACTTCTAGATATTACCCTCACTGCACGTGGTCAGTCTGCAGGGACTCCCATTCCAATGGCTGGCGTGCCATACCATAGCGTCGAAAATTATTTAAGTAGGTTGATTAAGCTAGGTGAATCCATTGTGATTTGTGAGCAAGTTGGAGATCCCAACAACTCCAAAGGACCTGTAGAGCGTAAGGTGACTCGCATTATCACTCCCGGAACAGTTAGTGATGAAATGCTATTAGAAGATCGCAAAGAAAATTTGCTGGTTGCTGTACATTCTAACCAAGATCAGTATGGCGTTGCTTATCTGGATGTTGCTGGAGGACATTTTGCCATTTTTATTCTGGATGGATTAGAAGCTCTTCTAAGTGAGGTAGAACGACTCAATCCTCAAGAGCTGTTATTAATGGATAATGGACCCTTGAGAGACCGTTTAACTTTTAATCGGTTGCGAGTAAGACCCGAATGGGATTTTGATTTAACCATTTCCAAACAGCTTCTTTGCGAACAATTCAATACTCAAGATCTAACTGGCTTTGGGATTAATAAAGACTACAATTTGGCTTTATGCGCATGGATGCCTTTTGCAATACTTAAAATATACCCACAAACAAACCTTGCCTCATATCAGAGCCATAAAGCTAGAAAATAGAGATGATACTGTCATTATTGATGCGGCCTCGCAACGTAATTTGGAGCTAACTGTAAATATTAATGGTAATCGTGACAATACTTTGCTGGCTATCCTTGATAATACTAAAAATGCCATGGGAAGTAGACTCCTCGCAAGATGGCTATTACGACCTTTACGGCATCAAGGAATTATTACTGCAAGGCAGCAAGCTATCGCTTGTCTTCTGGAGGGCAATGGTTATGAAAGATTTCAAGAACATCTAGCAAAAATGGGAGATATTGAACGTATTTTAACAAGAATAGCTTTAAAAACGGCACGCCCTCGAGATCTTGCTACTTTGCGAGATACCTTAATCTTACTGCCAGAAATAAAAGTAGCCTTACCAGGTGATGTTGATTCAAATTTATTGACAACGCTCCTTGCTAAAATACATGACTTTAGTGAATTGCAAGAGACTTTAAAGATAGCTATTGTCGAATGCCCTCCGGTGATATTGCGAGATGGAGGAGTCATCGCACAAAGTTATGATCAGGAATTAGACGAGCTTCGAAATTTAAGTATTGATTGCAGCCAATATCTTGTTGAATTAGAGGCTCGAGAAAAGCAGCGTACAGGAATCAATTCCTTAAAAGTTGGATTTAACCGCGTACATGGTTTTTACATTGAAATTAGCCGTGGTCAATCAGACTCTGCCCCCATAGATTATATTCGTCGACAAACCATAAAAAATGCTGAGCGTTATATAACATCAGAACTAAAAGCATTTGAAGAAAAAGTCCTTAGCAGCCAAAGCAAGGCTCTAGCTCGGGAAAAAATTTTGTATGAATTACTGCTGGAAAGGATCCTTAAAGAACTGTCCCTTTTACAGGACATGGCAACTGCAATAGCTGAAATTGATGTCTTATGTAATCTGGCAGAAAGAGCAGTCAGTTTGAATTTTAATTGCCCTACTCTGTCCGAAAATTCAGGAATTGAAATTATTAAGGGACGACATCCTGTCATTGAGCAGGTGAATAAAAATCCTTTTATTCCAAATGATTTATCGCTAAATGACCAAAGAAAGATGCTCATTATCACGGGACCAAACATGGGTGGTAAATCAACTTACATGCGGCAAACGGCCTTAATTGTTTTACTAGCCTACATTGGAAGCTATGTACCTGCACAAAGTGCAACGATTGGCCCTATACACCGAATTTTTACTCGTATTGGAGCAGCTGATGATTTAGCAAGTGGAAAATCAACATTTATGGTTGAAATGATTGAAACGGCCAATATTTTGCATAATGCCACAGCATCGAGCTTAATTTTACTAGATGAGATTGGTCGAGGCACTAGTACATTTGATGGCTTATCGCTTGCTTGGGCTTGTACTGCTTTTATTGCCGAAAAAATTAATGCTTTTACGTTATTTGCTACTCACTATTTCGAAATGACAGCGTTGCCGCAGAGTTACAGTAAGATGCAAAATATGCATATCAGCGCTATGGAATATAAAGATAAAATTATTTTTCTTCATACCATAAAGCCTGGCCCTGCTAACCAAAGCTATGGACTGCAGGTTGCACAACTTGCTGGCGTTCCTAGAGAAGTTATCAAGATGGCAAAGGCTAAACTTGTGCTTTTGGAAAATAGCCAACAAGATAAACAATTCCCTCAACAATTAAATTTATTTCAGCAGACAACTAACCAAGAGATCACTAGCAAATTAGAAAGTATTGAGCCAGACAAACTCAGTCCTCGAGAAGCATTAGAAATTTTGTATGAATTAAAAGCATTGCACGATAATTCAAAAACGTGAAGAAATAACCGATTTTTTTCCTCCATTTAAAAAATTCTTTTTTTCAATTATTTTTTTAAAAAACGTCAGAGAAATAATTTTTTCACAATCCATATCGTTGATTACTTTATGCCAAACAATTTTAAATGCGACAGCCCTGGAAAAAAGTTATACGTTCTGGATTTTGTTTTTTGTTAAAGACGATTTCTCTTCTGGTTTCTCGTCAATTAGGAACATGTCTGAAATAACTCTTACAACTAGCGCCTAGTTGGCATGCAGATTTAAACGAACTTTTTTCGAAAAAATGCGCGCATAGTTGTTCTATGTAAACGTTTTTTCGAAGAAAGTTCGTTTAAAGATGCTTGCCAAATGGGATGCTAGTTGTAAGAGTTATTTCAGACATGTTCCTTAACTTAATGGCAGCGGCCGATGCGACTCCTGCTTAGCAATAAGTCTCTCTAATCCCTCAAGAGAAGATCTTTCGAGTTCTAACCATCGGCCAGTGCGAAGAGATCTGGGTAATGAAATATTGCCATAGCGTATACGTATCAGACGGCTGACTTTAACGTCTTGCGATTCCCAAAGGCGACGCACAAGTCGATTGCGACCTTCTTTAACCACAACGTGATACCAATGGTTTGTCCCTTCTCCTCCTGCATAAGCTATAGATTCAAAATGTCCTGGACCATCTTCTAATTGAACCCCTTTGCGCATTTGAATGAGCATCTTTTTATCTACCTCTCCGTAAACTCTCACAGCGTATTCTCGTTCTATTTGAGTAGAGGGATGCATCAATTTATTAGCAAAATAACCGTCATTGGTAAATAATATTAGGCCAGAACTATTAATGTCTAATCTACCAATTGCAATCCAACGATCCCCAGTTAACTTGGGCAAATTATCAAATACATTAGGGCGACCTTTCTCATCTTTTCGTGAACTGACTTCACCTAAAGGCTTGTTATAAATCAATACCCGGGTAGTTGCCTTTTGCTTTAACATATATAAAACAGGCTTCCCATCGACACATATGTGAGCATTTTTTTCCACCCGATCCCCAAGTTTTGCTTTATGGCCATTGACACTTATGCGCCCTTCATCAATCCATTTTTCAATGGTTCGTCTGGAGCCAAGACCCACTTGGGCAAGTACTTTTTGTAATTTTTCACTCATCACATTTCAACATTTTTTTCAGCGCTGCATTTGCATAGAGCGCTATCAGTGTTTTTAATTATTAAGTAACGCCCCTGACTGTGCAGCAGGTAATTGTTGTTCAAATTGCTGCGCCATCTGTTCAATATCAAGAATTTTAACTAATGGCGGCAATTCAGATAATGACTTTAAATTAAAATCATTTAAAAAATACTTGGTAGTTGCATACAAGGCAGGTTTACCAGGCACTTCTTTATAACCCATAACGCGCACCCATTCTCTCTCTAAAAGAGTCTTAATAATTGTAGTACTCACAGCCACACCCCGTATTTCTTCTATCTCAGCACGAGTAATAGGCTGTTGATACACAATCAGCGCTAAAGTTTCTAGGAGAGCACGAGAATACTTTATAGGACGCTCTTGCCAAAGCTTCTGGATAAAAGGAGAGAGGTCCTGGCAAACTTGAAACCTAAATCCGCTGGCTACTTCCTTTAGCTCAATGCCTCTACCTTGGTAATCTGATTCAATCATCTTAATTATGTTACGAATGTCTTGGAAGCTTTGGGTATATTCTGGTTCAAGAATCTTAACCAATTGCTCAGCAGTTATCGGTTGGTCAGAAGCAAAAATGGCACCTTCAATGACTCGCTTTAGTTGGGCTTGTGCTAATGCATCCAATTTTAATTCTCCAGAGAGTTGCTAACGGCACGGATATAGATAGGAGCATAAGGCTGCGCTTGAGCAATTTCAATTATAGACTGTCGAATAAGCTCTAAAATGGCGATGAAACTTACTACTACCCCAAGGCGGCCTTCAGATAATGAAAATAATTCAGAAAATTGTGTAAATACATCACGTCGAATTTTGTTTAGAATTTCGATCATTCGTTCTCGAACGGACAATGCTTCTAATTTTATTTGATGATGGCTATTAAGTTTTGCCCGCTGCAAAACAGTCGCAAGAGCGACTAACAATTCCTTTAATTCAATCTTAGGCTGTACTTGAACTTTCTTGAGTAGAGGCACGTCAACGGTTGTCAAAAAGATGTCTCTTTCAACTCGCGGAAGTACATCTATCTCTTCAGCTGCTTTTTTAAAACGTTCATATTCCTGCAATCTCCTAATCAATTCTGCCCGAGGGTCACTACCCTCTGTCTCTTGGGTTAATGATCGTTGTGGCAAGAGAAATCTAGATTTAGTCTCAGCCAAAAAAGACGCCATAACCAGATATTCTGCAGCAAGCTCCAGGTTAAATTCTTGCATTAGTTCAACATACTCGATATATTGGCGAGTTACCTCTGCAATCGGGATATTTAAAATATCTAAATTTTGTTTTTTAATTAAATACAGCATAAGGTCGAGAGGACCTTCAAACGCTTCTAAGAATATCCGTAAAGCATCTGGAGGTATATAAAGATCCTGGGGAATTTTTGTAAGCGCATGACCATCTATGATGGCAATAGCTTGCTTTATCCCGGGCTCGAGTAGCATTTCAGGTACTTTCATCTAATACTCAACAATTATAATTCTTCTAGTGTAATGGTAATTTAGCCATTAGCAACCTTTATTAAGTTGTAATTTGTAACCACACACAGTGTGTAGCAAAGGCGAAGCAATAAACACAAAGGCTAGATTGTGAGCGTGACGTCTTTTGTCATTGCTATCTTAAATTTAGTCTGGTACCTGTTACAGATATATTATTATGGTATAATAATAGTCTTATTTCGACTTTGGTGCTCAGATGAAGTTATTATTTGATTTTTTACCCATTTTCTTATTTTTCATTGCCTATAAATTTTATGGAATTTATGTGGCAACAGGCATTGCTATGATAGCTTCCTTAGCACAAGTTGCTGCTTATCGATTGAAACATAAACGCTTTGAAACAATGCATGTCATTACCGCTTTTTCAATTTTAATCTTAGGTAGCGCCACGCTTTTAATGCATAATGAAATTTTTATTAAATGGAAGCCTACCGTTTTATATTGGCTATTAGGCCTATTATTTATAGGCAGTTCGATTATTAGTAAAAAGCCACTCATTCAGAGGCTTATGGAAGCAAATATTAAAATGCCTCCCGCCATTTGGCAGCGGCTGAATATGATCTGGTCAGCATACTTCATTTTTTTAGGCGCTGCAAATTTATTTGTAGTTTATCATTATTCAACAAGTACTTGGGTAAACTTCAAAATGTTTGGATCTTTGGGTCTAACAGTTCTATTTGTGGTAATACAAACTCTCTATATGTACAAATATATTGAGCTAAAAACAGAAAAGCAAAACAGTGATAGCGTATAGTTACATTCAGCAAACTTGAGAGTACCCTTATGATGACTAACCCAGTGCGCCTCGAATGGATTCGCAGTCAACTAGAATCTGCTTTGCAACCCACCTTTCTTACTATTAATGATGACAGTGCAAAGCATATTGGGCATGAGGGAGCAAAAAATGGCGGAGGTCATTTCTCTATCGAAATATCCTCTTCCCATTTTGAACAAAAACCAATCATTGAGTGCCATCGAATGATTTATAGTGCTTTGACTGAAGTAATCCCCTCAGAAATTCATGCGTTAAAAATTAAGATTTGCCGTTAAGCATTTTTACAGATGACGGAAAGATCACGAATCTACGCCATTTTAGCCATCTTAAAAATTCGCCTTAGAACTTATTTTTTCCTTAAATCTTAATTTGGCGGAGAGAGAGGGATTCGAACCCTCGTGGGCATTAGCCCCAGCCGATTTCGAGTCGGTGCCGTTTGGCCGCTTCGGTATCTCTCCAAATAATCTGCCTTAGGAAGATAATGTTGCTCTATTATCTGTCAACTCTGTCATTTCCACATTATACTCAGAGATTACGTCATGACTTCCAGTAGTATCTTCGGGCTTTGGTCTTGACTGAGTACTTTTAGCCCACTGTCCATAATTCTCCTTCTCCTGCTTTCGCTCCCTATCTTGCTGTCGTTTATAATAACCACAGATTAATGCTGCAGTCGAACCAACGGCCATTATACCAGCGCTAATAGAAAGACCTGCAATCATTCCAGTCTTACTCACCTGATCGTCAGCCGTGCCAAATAAGTCTAGGATCTGCGATGTTGGAACAGAGGACTTTAAACCATCACTTGCTGTGATAGTAAATTGTATGGGTGCACTATTATTCTGTACCAACTGAATTTGACCCGTTTGAATTTGATAGTAAGTAAACTCTGAAATGGGAACGTCTGGTGCATTGATTTGTGCAAAATAGCCATTTTGCACTCCTTCTACCGTAAAGACTAAATTTGTCAGTTTGCCATCAGCAGTTACTAGCAGATTTCCAGTACTTAACGTAAGCTGATTGCCTGTTACCGGAGTTAACAGAAATCCAATAATTGTTGGGGGATTATCCGTTAAGGTAAAATTGACTTGAACCGATTGGTCAGACAATATCGTTAACCCATCTGTAGCCGTGATATTTAAAGCAGGCGCGTTATTACTGCCATTTTGCACCAAGCTGATACGACCTAATGCCAAATCTTTCCCTAAAAAGGTTAAGACACCTGCGTTCCAAAACCCACTAGCATTAAGCTGCTGTAATGCTGCCGATTGTATATCTGTTACCGTAAAACTAGTTCCTAAATATGGCTGATTGCTAAAGTTACCACAACGTGCTGCAATATCATCTGGGCTCAAGCGCAGCGCCTGTGATTTTGCTATGACAATACTATGATATAACCATTGTAAAGGCTGATTCATTGAACAAGCTGTAAGGTTAAGCTTAATAAATGGACTGGGTAAAGCGTTAGGGGCTGGGATAGAAGAGATGCTTGGGTTAGGTGAGATAATCGGTTGCGGAGAAATATTTGGTGACGGAGAGCTGCTTGGTAAAGGATTGATAGATGTACCTTTACCAAAAATCACATAGGCCGCTCCAGCATAAGCGCGTCCAGAACGAGAAGCTCCAGTAGCCCCCAGTGCTAAATCTGTAATCCCATCCCCATTTAGGTCTCCTGCTGTATCGACGGAAGCCCCTAAATTGTCACCTGAATTAACACCATCAACAGTAAAACCGTTAGTACCATTTAAACTAGTTAAATTAAATGGAGAAGACCAACCACTCGCCCGGCCAAACAGCACATACGCCGCACCCACACCAGACCCATTGAAGATGGACCTTCCATTAGCTCCTAACACTATATCGCTTTTGCCATCGCCATTGATATCCCCTGCCGTGCCAACAGAGTAGCCTAGAGAATCAGTTGCGTTGATACCGTTAACAGCAAAACCGTTGGAGCCATTTAAAGTAGCTAAATTGAAATAGCTTGACCAACCATTCGTCTGTCCAAACAGCACATATACTGTTCCTGCATCGCTGAGCCCATAGGGAGAAGCAAAACCAGCCGCTATGACAAGATCAGAAATGTTATCCCCAGTCATATCCCCTGCTGTGCTAATTGAACTTCCTAATCCATCGCCGGAGCTGAGACCATTAATTGCAAAGCCATTGGCACCGTTTAAAGTAGTCAAATTAAATTTAGCAGGCCATCCAATTGTTTTACCAAACAGTACATATGTAGTACCCGCTGCACTAGTTTCATTGGGAGAAGTTGAAATAGCTCCCAATGCCATGTCAGTCGTACCATCACCATTGATATCTCCTACTGTGCTGACAGAATAGCCCAGATTATCACTTGGGTTAAGGCCCTCAACGATAAAGCCATTGGTACCATTTAAGTTGGTTAAATTAAAGTAGCTAGTCCAACCACTTACCTGGCCAAATAGCACATATGCTGTACCTGCATTGTTGCGACCACCGGGGGAAGAATCATACGCACCTAGTATTATATCTGCTCTGCCATCATTGTTGATGTCTCCCATGCTGATAGTGTAGCCCAATCGATCACCTGAGCTAGGACCCTCGATAATAAAACCATTAGTGCCATTTAAAATGGTTAAATTAAAGTGACTTGTCCAGCCACTCATCTGCCCAAATACTACATACACCGTGCCTGCAAGTCCACGGCCGCCGGGGGAAGAAAAATCAGCTCCCAGCACAAGGTCATCTTTGCTATCGCCATTAAAATCCCCTGCCGTGCTTACGGAAAATCCTAAATTATCATTGGCATCAAGGCCCTCAATGATAAAGCCATTATTGCCATTTAAATTGCTTAAATTAAATTGGGCATTCCAACCATTCTCCTGACCAAATAGTACATACACTGTACCTGCACGAGCCATGTTATTAGGAGAAGCAAAATAAGCTGACAACACCAAATCATTGTGGCCATCACCGTTAACATCCCCTACAGAGCTAACACAATTGCCTAAATGATCATTGGGATTGAGACCTTCAACCTCAAAACCATTACCACCATTTAAGATATTTAAGTCAAAAGAAGGAGGGAAAATAGGATTAGAAGGAGCTGGTACCATTGGAGAAAATGCAGGAGCAGGTTGTTGCAAAATAAAACGTTTGTTTTCACTGCTTGAAGGGGGCTTTTCAGGGACTGGAAGCACTGGGTCAGATGAAGGTCTTTCAGTTTGTATTATTGGCAAATAAGCCAGTATCATTTCTCTTAGACCTGCTATCTTTAAGCGTTGAACTTTTGTGCGAATTGGATTTAATAAACGTGCTTGATGAATACGCGATTTCTCTAACGGTGCTGGCTCAAAAAATTTTTTATACTCATTTACCATTTGTTTAAAACGCTCAAGGCTACTTGCAGCCCGCGGATTTTTGCTCAGATCCTCTATAGCCAAATCAAGTTGATTAACAGCCAATTTTAGCCCTTCTCTATAAATCGTTATTTGACGTCTTTGAGCTAAAACTTCTGCTGTAGGGGCATGCCACCATTTCTGCCAAGCATCATACACATGGTTAAAAAGCACTCTCACTAGCCTTCCTGTAGCATATCCAAAATTTCTAGTATCCTGAACAAGTGGTGCCTGAGATGCCTGCTTAGAGTGGTAAGGAGAACTCATTGATATATTGAGGGAGCTGGATGAATTAGTTTGCGTTTGATTAAGGAATAGGCTTTTTTCCATATTAATTATCCTTAAAAGAATCAGATGAGTATTTAAAAGATGGAAACTAAGGGAACATGAACGAGATAACTTGAACATTTAAGATCTCATCTTCGCTCAATCTTGTCAAGTTTTAATGGGGACACCTACTCTGGAATGTCAACGCCTAATCGTTGCGCAGCAATCTCATAGGACTCAATCACATCGCCCAAATCACGACGAAAACGATCTTTGTCTAATTTCTCGCGGGTAGTCAAATCCCAAATTCGACAGCCATCTGGCGTAAACTCATCTCCTAACAAGATATCGCCTTGATAGCGTCCGAATTCAAGTTTGTAATCAACAAGCAACATATTGTTTTTTAAAAATAATGGCTTAAGTAGCTCATTGACGCGAAAGGTCAAGGCTTTCATTTCCTCAATTTCTTTTTCAGTCGCCCATTGAAACACTAATATATGAGATTCATTAATCATAGGATCATGCAATTCATCATTCTTTAAAAAAAATTCAAAAATAGGCATAGATAATTCGGTGCCTTCTTGAATACCTAGCCGCCGACAAATGCTACCAGCAGCAATATTGCGAATAACACACTCCAGAGGAATCATAGATAATTTTTTTACCAGCGCATCCGTGTTAGACAGTAATCGGATGAAATGTGTTTTCAAACCATTTTTTTCTAAGTATTCCATGATAAATGCATTAAAATAATTATTGACCATGCCCTTTCGAGCTAATTGCTTTACCTTCGCACCATCGAAAGCACTGGTATCATCTCGAAAATGTACTATCAGACTATTTTTATCCTCAGTTAAGTATAAGGTCTTTGCCTTGCCTGAATATAATTCACGGCCTTTATTTACTGCCATCTGTTTCTCCCGAAATTATGCTAGTCATTTAAATTTTTATTTAACTGATTTTGTAAAACAGCATTTGCTGGGCTAACGGTAACTATGGTTGAATTTCCAGAAGGTCTCATATGAATTTGGTAAATGGGCATATCTTTTTTAACCTTGCCTCCTGTAGCTCTTGTATCAATAACATAATAAATTCCTAATACTTTATCTTTTTCTACAACTTTGTAATTGGAAGCTTGGAGTATATGGCCAACCTTAACCCATGCCTGAGCAAGATTTACTCCTATTTGAGTGGGTTCATTTGCAGCAGCGGCAGTATGACCTTGAATTTTAGCATTTTCAGCTTTTCTTATTCGGTCTTGTTGAGAAATGACAACCGGCTGTACAGGCTTAAGCTTAACCGGTGTTAAATTACTGCCCGGGGGCGTGATAGGAGGCGGAGGCTGCATATTACTTGACTGTTGTACAGGCTGTGGCACTTCATAATAATCCTCAACATCCCTAGCATTTAGATTCTGCGGGACAACAATGGTTCTTTCAATAGGCTTTACCTTCCTATAGGTTTGACTGTCATCTTTGAAAAAACCATATCTATCATTAACTGTGCTACAAGCGGTTAGACCTATAGCAACTAAAGAAATTATACTAATTTTAATTGCACGCATCAGTAGTCTCCTAATTTATCAGTAATTTACCTAGCTAATTTAATTCCAGCTGCTTGCATGGACACTCGTAAAAGGGTTTGATTTTTTTCCGATAAGTTAGTTAAAGGAAGCCGTATGCCATTCGAAATTTTACCCATCTCATGCAACACCCATTTAACTGGAATTGGGTTTGACTCAATAAAAAGAGCTTTATGTAGTGGCATGAGTTTTTCTTGTAGCTTAGTTGCATCTTCCACTTTGTTGTCGCGAACGGCCTGACATAAATCATGCAGCTCTTTTGGCAAAACATTAGCTGTAACAGAAATAACCCCTCTGCCCCCTGCTAAAAGGAAATCTAAAGAGCTTGCATCATCCCCACTATACAGGTCAATTTTATTTTCGCAAAAATCAAAAATTTGATTTTCTCTTTTTATGTCACCAGTTCCGTCCTTCAACCCTACTATATTGGTGACCTGAGTTAATCTATGTACTGTTTCTGGTAATAAGTCACAACCTGTTCTAGAGGGAACGTTGTAGAGAATAAGAGGTATTGGAACAGCATTTGCCACAGCCATGTAATGCTGATATAAGCCTTCTTGCGTAGGTTTATTATAATAAGGAGTGACCAATAAGCAGGCATCTACACCAACCTCCATAGCATGCTGCGTTAATTTAATGCTTGTTTCAGTTGAGTTAGTGCCTGTTCCCGCTATAACTGGAATACGCTCTGCGACTAAGTCTACGACATGCCTTAATATATCATTTCTCTCAGCAAAATTAATGGTTGAAGATTCTCCTGTGGTCCCTAAAATGACTAAACCATCTGTTTGATTGGCAATATGCCATTCAATTAATTGTGATAGGCTGTTAAAATCCACTGTACCGTCATCAAACATTGGCGTTACCAGTGCAACCATACTTCCATGAAACATGGATTTTCTCCGCAGTAAAAAATTGCATAGTAATTAGGCGTTTTAACAAAGACAAGAAAAAAATTATCTTTATCTGTTTTTATTCACAGCCAGTCATTACGAGCGGGGGGTGCAGAGAGTAGTTACATGATTTTAAAAGTGGTAAATTATAGCCTTGATTAAGGAAACACGATGGAAAACCTATTGATTACAGCAATTTGTCGTTCTAATAATAATATTTTTAATGAATTAGCAAGATTGGCGGGAATCAATGAGTGCCGTATAAATTACAGCCATCTTTATACGTTAGGAACCGATAATTCCATAACTTTGCAAATTACCGGCAATTGGAGTAGCATTGCTAAAATTGAATCCGCCTTACCTGCGCTCTCTAAACGTTTAAGCGTTGATATCCTTTTTAAAAGGCAGCAAGAAGAAAAAATAGACCGATACTATTTACCTTATATTATCGAAATAGTGGCAGTTGATCAGCCTGGGATCATATATGAGATTACAGAATTTTTTAATTCGCTTGAGGTTCAAGTCATCTATATGAAGACATTCACCAAGCCCCATCAGCAAACGCCTATTCTCAAGATCAAAATGAATGTTGAAATCCCTGCAGAAAACAACATTGCCGACATTCGAGAACAATTTCTCGTATTTTGTGATGAATTAAACCTTGATGGAACCCTGGAGCCTCGTAAGTGAAAGACACAAATGAAATTATTAATAAATTAGTGCCTAATTTTAAATTGATGACCACCAATCAGAAGGTCAACTATTTATCAGATTGCTCAAATAACAATATCTTGCTCTTTTTTTACCCTAAAGATAACACGCCAGTCTGCACCTCTGAAGCAAAAGCCTTTCGGGACAATTTTGAAATATTTGATAGGCACAATACCGCTATCTTTGGAGTATCACGTGATAGCTTAGCATCACACCAGCGTTTTAAAGAAAAACTGAATCTACCCTTTGAGCTTATAGCAGATATTGCTGAGGAACTATGTACCTATTTTGATGTAATTAAGCAAAAGAATTTCTTTGGAAAACAGGTTAGAGGAATTGTTCGAAGCACATTCCTTATTGACCAAAATAGAGTGCTCCACAGTGCCTGGCGAAAAATAAAAGTAAATGGCCACATTCAGGAGGTTATCAAAGCTATGAAATTACTGCCATAATGGAAAATTAGGCAGTAGCTTTCATAAGCAATTCTGGGTGAATGTTCACCCAGAATTGCCGGGTGTGCATTACATTATTAAGCAGTTATCTTCTTCCTCTTTTCTTTTTGCCATTATGGGATAAGGTTGATTATCGCGATGACCCAGTCCTAGTTGACCTTCTTCATTCCTACCAAAGCAATCAATTGTCCCATCTCTGTATAAAATAAAGTTATGCTCCCACCCTACAGCAATATTTTCTATTTTTCTTTCTTCTGATAAAACTAAGTATTGGGGGGTAAGCTGATTAGTTGTAGTCCCTAACCCGAGTTGGAAAAGTTTATTGCATCCAAAGACTAAGACCTTACCGCTTTCACATTCAATAACAGTATGTGCACCGCCTGCCTTAAGTCGCTTTGCCCTTTCACTATTTGGAAGTATCAGGGGTTGTGGGGTGAATCGGTTAATTTTATCACCCAAGCCTAATTGGCCAAACATATTGGCACCAAAGACAAAAAGCTCACCGTTTTCAAATAGAATTAGAGTGTGAGCAGCTCCTAGCGCAACTTCCTTTGGCTTTTGACCGTTTGGGATTCTTAACGGTTGTAAAATAGGTCGATTGTTTCTATTTCCCAATCCAAGTTGCCCATACTCATTCCAACCACAGACATACATTGCACCGCTTTTACAAACTATCAGATTACTATCACTATACGCAGATGTGTGAACCTTATGTACAATTTCCCTGTTTGGTAATCCCACACGTTTTGGATAATAGCAATGTTCACTATTTCCCAATCCAAGTTGGCCAACATCATTGCGGCCAAAGGCAAAGAGCGAACCTTTTTCAGTGATAATAAAGGCATGCTCATGCCCTGCAGCAATTTCCAATGCTTTTTCATTATCTGGCAGTATTAAAAGTTTTGGAGTGATTTCACTAATACTCATAAGTCGTAGCACGGTATCAAACCCCTGGCCAAGTTGTCCAAACTGATTACACCCAAAACTATAGAGGTTTTTGTTTTTGCATAAAATAAGGCTAAAGTTATGTCCACAGGAAATTTGCCCTATTTCTTCTGCTGGTAGTAAAGGCTGAGGGGTATTAACAATGCCTCTAAGAAGCAAACCCAATCCAAGCTGGTCATTTTTATTATTTCCAAAGCCATATAGCTGATCTTCTTGGTCTACAAAGAAACTATGATTACCTCCTACAGAAATTAACTTTATCGACTTCAATTTGACAAACATATCTCTTAACTTTTGATTACCTGCAAAAAACTGGCAAGTTAAAGCGAAGCTTCGAATCGCTTTCCTGGATAAATAAGGAGCTATTTCATCTGTTATGATTTCAATTGGAAGCGCTAAGGGATTGTTGATGGGTTCTTCTGTTTTGATGTCAATTGGAAGCTCTATGAGATTCTTGATAGGTGGGGGAATTGATTTAAGCTGCTCTACCATTGACGTTAAGAAAGCCGTAGAATCCATTAATCCATTAATAGACAAAAAACCTACAAGTGTGTCTAAGTTTTTTTCCAAATTTTCTATGTCTATTTTATCTTTTGATGCTAAGTTTCCAATTAGAGCATCTATAAGCTTAAGATTTGGTTGCATCAAATTAAATTCAGTGTTATTTAAATTGTCTGATTCCTCTATGATACAAACTTTAGCTTTCTGCCATAGTGTTACGAAAAACTCTATCCATTCCTCTCTGGTTATAGCTATAGAATCAATAGTCGCTACTTCTTTGTTTTGCATATCAAATACCTCAGTGTTAAGAATTTAAGAATTTTATAAAAATGCCTTATTGGCAATAATGTGAGAATATTTTATTTCTGCACAACAGACTAGACTGCGTCCATTTCTCTCTTCATGAAAAAGTATAACTTTAATTTATTAAATTAATCTTAAGAATAGAAATAACTATATGAGGAAAACTGTTCCTTCATTATATCAGTACCTAACGATAACTTTTAAAAAGTTGCGGTATTTCGTTTTTGGCTTGTTATAATTCGGTCATATTATCAAACTGTAGTATCTCAATAAATGGCGTAAAATTTAGAGCATAGCTGTTTAATTTTATTGTCTTAATCGATTATAAATCAATTTTGTGTGCACCATAAAAATTAAATTCGACCGTGTCAGATAATTGCACTCCAATAGTTTGCAAAAAAAAATAACGCTGACTCTTCATCATTTAGTTTGGCAATTTTAGAATATATATCAGATATTAATGCATGATGAAGCAAAAGCCTTTCGGGATAATTTTGAAGTATTTGATAGGCATAATACCGCTATCTTTGGAGTATCACGTGTTAGCTTAGCATCACATCACCGTTTTAAAGAAAAGCTGAATCTACCCTTTGAGCTTATCGCAGATATTGCTGAGGAACTATGTAGCTATTTTGATGTAATTAAGCAAAAGAATTTCTTTGGGAAACAGGTTAGAGGAATTGTTCGAAGCACATTCCTTATTGACCCAAATAGAGTACCCCACAGTGCCTGGCGAAAAATAAAAGTAAATGGCCACATTCAGGAGGTTATTAAAGCTGTGAAATTACTGCCATAATGGAAGATTAGGCAGTAGTTTTCATAAGCAATTCTGGTTGAATATTCACCCAGAATTGCCGGGTGTGCATTACATTATTAAGCAGTTACCTTTTTCCTCTTTCCTTTTTGCCATTATGGGATAAGGTTGATTATCGTAATGGCCCAGTCCTAGTTGACCTTCTTCATTCCTACCAAAGCAATCAATTGTCCCATCTCTGTATAAAATAAAGTTATGCTCCCACCCTACAGCAATATTTTCTATTTTTCTTTCTTCTGATAAAACTAAGTATTGGGGGGTAAGCTGATTAGTTGTAGTCCCTAACCCGAGTTGGAAAAGTTTATTGCATCCAAAGACTAAGACCTTACCGCTTTCACATTCAATAACAGTATGTGCACCGCCTGCCTTAAGTCGCTTTGCCCTTTCACTATTTGGGAGTATCAGGGGTTCTGGGGTGGATCGGTTAATATAATCGCCCAAGCCTAATTGACCATCCATATTGGCACCAAAGACAAAAAGCTCACCGTTTTCAGATGGAATTAGAGTGTGAAGAGCTCCTAGCGCAACTTCCTTTGGCTTTTGACCGTTTGGGATTATTAACTGTTGTAAAATAGATTGATGGTTTCCATTTCCCAATCCAAGTTGCCCATACTCATTCGAACCACAGACATACATTGCACCGCTTTTACAAACTATCAGAGTTCTATACCCAGATGCGTGAACCTTATGTACAATTTCACTGTTTGGTAATCCCACACGTTTTGGATAATAACAATGACGACCATTCCCCAATCCAAGTTGGCCAAAATCATTGCGGCCAAAGGCAAAGAGCGAACCTTCTTCAGTGATAATAAAGGCATGCTCATGCCCTGCAGCAATTTCCAATGCCTTTTCATTATCTGGCAGTGTTAAAAGTTTTGGAGATATTTGATTAACAATCCCCATACGTCGTAGCTCGACATCAAACCCCTGACCAAGTTGTCCAAACTGATTATTCCCAAAACTATAGAGGTTTTTGTTTTTGCATAAAATAAGGCTAAAGTTACGTCCACAGGAAATTTGCCCTATTTCTTCTCCTTGTAGTAAAGGTTGAGGGGTATTAACAGGGTCTCTAAGACGCAAACCCAATCCAAGCTGGCCATCTTCATTATCTCCAAAGCCATATAACTGATCTTCTTGGTCTACAAAGAAACTATGATTACTTCTTACAGAAATTAACTTTATCGACTTCAATTTGACAAACATATCTTTTAACTTTTGATTACCTGCAAAAAACTGGCAAGTTAAAGCGAAGTTTTTAATCGCTTTGCTGGATAAATAAGGAGCTATTTCACCTGTTATGATTTCAATTGGAAGCTCTAAGGGATTGTTGATAGGTTCTTCTGTTTTGATGTCAATTGGAAGCTTTATGAGATTCTTGATAGGCAGGAGAATTGATTTAAGCTGCTCTACCATTGACGCTAAGAAAGTCGTAGAATCCATTAATTCATTATTAGACAAAAAACCTACAAGTGTGTCTAAACTTTTTTCCAAATTTTCTATGTCGATTTTATCTTTTGATGCTAATAAGTTTCCAATTAGAGCATCTATAAGCTCAAGATTTGGTTGTATCAAATTAAATTCAGTATTATTTAAATTGTCTGATTCCTCTATGATATAAACTTTAGCTTTCTGCCATAGTGTTACAAAAAACTCTACCCATTCCTCTCTGGTTATAGTTATAGAATCAATAGTCGCTACTTCTCTGTTTTGCATATCAAATACCTAAATGTTAAGAATTTTATAAAAATGCCCTATTAGCAATAATGTGAGAATATTTTATTTTTTGCATAACAGGCTATACTGCTTCCATCTCTCTTTTCATGAAAAAGTACAGACTTAATTTATTAAATTAATCTTAAGAATAGAAATGACAATATTTAACAACATGGCAACCACATCAAAATGCTATTGACAAATTTAAAATATTTCATCGATATCAACTTAGCTCATTATGGGTACCAAGGTCTTGCGAAAGAGCGGTCATCCATTGAGAATCTACGCTAATATAGTTTAGCATTATTACTAAGACAGGTATGTAGCGACACGAATAATGCATCAAGTTCAGAATTGCTTGAGTCTCCATTAATATTAAAAATCGTGATAATGATTTTCATAATGAGGAAAACTGTAATACACAATTATCACAAAAATTACATCATTAAACATCTATTCTCATTATTTTCATTTAAGGTGGATTCCGATGGAACACCACGACTCGCGAACATAGTGATTTGATTGATGGCATTACATTCGTGTTTATCTCATTGATATAGGATTCATGTATTCGTTTTGCTGCCTGAATAATTTTTACAGGGTGCCAAAAATATTCTATGCCGTCGAGACGCTCTTCTTTGGGATGGAAAACTGATTTATCTGTCAATAAAAATTGGTAAGCAACCTTGGTATCAAAATCGTTATAAGAATAATTTGGTTGTTTTAAAATTGTATCTAGATTTTTTGATATGAAATCCTTTGCATTGATGAATAATACCTGATGGTTGATGAAACTTTTATTTTTTAATCCAATGAGATGGCTAGCGTCAACTATTAGAACTGCATTTTGCTGAATACCTGTCGTGATTATCTCATGCATTACCTCATCACGATATTTTATGCCCTTATCAGAAGTACCATCAAAACTTGTAGAACCTTGTTTAAGGTTTTCATAGGCATTAAACTTTTTCCCTATTTTTTTAGCACCGAATGCACCAAGATCAACAGCCAAATTTTCATACCCTAAGGAATGTGCAAATGGAACCATTCATAAATTGTTGCCCAGTCTCCGAATCGACTCGGGATTCTATTTCCCTGTTTAATTAACTTTAAAAACTCTTCATTCACTTCCGATAGCATTAATTAAATATTGAATTGATTACAGATTAATAAAACAAATGACTCAATTAGCAAACTAACTAAACTGGTATGGTTCTCGCCTAATATAATTAATAGCTGAGCTGCGCATCTAAGTCAGCCTGTGACACCAGAGGTTCATATATGGCGTTACCATTACTGGATAAGTAAATTTCCGTAGTACTTTCTATAGGGCTAAAAAAATTATTCTTTGTATTCAAGAGGTGTTTACTTACTGGTTCTTGGTTTTTATTATAATATTTCTCATATACTGTAAAGATAGAATTTAATGTCTTTTCAACTTGCTGCTCAGCCATGTCAATTTCATCTGAGGACAATAAACAGTTAAATGCTCGTTGTAAATTAAAATCCACCCAAATCAGCCAGTGAGCAAGCAAAGCAAGAATTCCTGCATTTTGATTAATTTCTGGATATGGTATATTTTGGTTTTTAAAATATTGTTGGTAACCATCATTAAAGCTTGAATAATTATCATCTGAAAATTTTCCTGATGACGTTCTTGACCAATATATAGCTGTTATCATGTAATCTTTGGAGGGGCTTATTGCGGCTGTTGCTTTTTCCCAGTCAATAAAGAAAGGGGCATCCATCAGCCAAATAGTATTGCTAGAATCCATATCACCATGCGCTTTAACGGGTACTTCCTTATCTAGTGTTGAGATTGCTATCATATAATGTTTTAAGATTTCGTTTATTTTTTTTATATTTTCAGATAAAATTATTTTTATGTTTTCGCTTACAGTTTGTTTTTGAAGATAAGCTTCAAAATCGAAATGATATTTTCCTTGCATATCATTCTGATAGGGTGCTGTCTCTTTGTTTAGAAAGAAATGATGCATTTTTGCCAGTTGCTCACCTATAGCATAACAATGCTCAGGTTGAATCTCATCAAGGCTTAAGGTTTTCCCATCAATCCATTTGTATAGCATGTAATTAAATTGATTCTTACCTTCTCCAAACGATTCAACATTACCCGTAATACTTGAAACACTGTTAATGGCAGCGATTTTAAAGTCTTCTGCAATTTTATCTGTTATTACAAAGCGACTCTTTTCAAATTCTGTTTTTATTGTAAGTGGATTTAGCACTTTTAATGAAAATTGATGGACTTGATTATCTTTAATCACTACCATTTTATAAATGCTATGTATTCGACCACCTTCCACGCTGGTTGCTGATTTAAATTCACCGAGCTCATGGTTTGCACAAATCATTTGGAAATCATGATTACTTAAAGTCTTGGGCATGTCTAGATTCCTCTTTAATAATTGCTATATTTTAATAGAAATCTAGAGTGATAGCAAGAAAAAAACCTTTTCTTGTCAAAATTAAATAGAAAATGTTCTTGGCTCATTATGGATTCCAGAGTCTTGCGAAAAAGCGGTAATCCATTGAGAATCCACGCTAATATAGCTTAGGAACATGTCTGAAATAACTCTTACAACTAGCGCCCAGTTGGCATGCAGATTTAAAAGAACTTTTTTCGAAAAAATGCGCTCTTTGGGCCGTCGTTCCTCGCCGCATAATCCGTGTAGAATGCTCAACAACCTCATGCGAGGAATTGCGCTAATTTTATGAAGAATGCTGATTTTCCTTGGGGTAGTTCAAACTTCAGCTTTGACTTATCTACAAAGAAAAAATTAGCGCTCTGTATAGGATTGGCGCTAGATTCCTCGCATGAAGGTTTTGAGCATTCTACACGGATTATGCGGCGAGGAACGACGGCCCAAAGAAACGTTTTTTTGAAGAAAGTTCGTTTAAAGATGCTTTTGTTATAGTATTTAAGAAAAATATTCAGAAAATTTATTTTGCATAAAATGAAATATTAGCTTTATTTGGATTTTATGCAAAATAAATTTTCTGAATATTTTTCTTAAATACTATAGTTGTAAGAGTTATTTCAAACATGTTCCTTAGCATGATTACTGAGACAGGTGTGTGTGTAGCGACACGAATAATGCATCAAGTTCGGAATTGCTTGAGTCTCAATTAATATTAAAAATCGTGATAATGATTTTCATAATCAGGAAAACTGTTCCTTGCTTATGTCAGTACCTAATGATAAGTTTTTCTCATGCGACCTCGTATCTGTAGCTCTTATATCCAACCAAACATGTAATTCTACAGCTTATTTATCAACTAAAAGTTAAGAAATATAATTATTACAAAGGCAACGTTAATCAGCTTTTTTTAGTATTTGAAGTTCAGATTTTTACAATTTAGCCGACCTTTATCTGCTTGTTAAGCATTGAATAATGCCCTTCGTGTTTTCTAAAAAATTGGTATGTATCCGCTTCAATTTTTTTGTAAATAGGAAATCCTGCGCGTTCTATCATATCTAGCAACATACCAACACTAAATAAATCAATTTTCCCATGCACTAAATTACTCACTCGAGGTTGTTTAATACCTAAACGCCGAGCAGCTTCTTTTTGGGTTAAACCCTCATGTTGAATATAGCGCATAAGCATACTCATTAAGTGCGAACGAAATTCAAGGTTCTTGGCTTCTACATCATCAAATTTAACATCTTTAAATACATTGCCAGAGCTTTTAACAAATTCATTGTTGCTCATGCTTTTCCCCCTTGCTGGTAGCGTAATAGAGCTTTATAACGTTCTTTACCTTTCTCAATATCTTTCTGGGACGTCTCTTGTGTTTTCTTCACAAATGCATGGAGTACATAAATGGCGTCCTCAAATTTAGCAACATAAAATACACGATATTGCTTATCTGCTTTAATTCTCAATTATATTGAATAGTTATCTCTCAAAGAATGCAATGCTTCGGGGACTTCATAAACTTGAGGCAGCCCTGGATTAAAAATAATTGCTTTTTAAAATAACATCTGAGATAGTAGGCACATAGTCCGATCATTTAGATCGGACTATGCGGACCTCGAAGGTGCTAAGAACACCTACGAGGGTCTACCACAAAATAACCTAATAACGAGGTTACTCATGGATAGTTCAAGCATACCATTCAAAAGCGTTTTCACGCAAAGACCTTTTTCTTCTCTCAAGACTCAAGTGATTCAGATGCTATCTGCTTTTTTCAGGCAGGCACGAGCAAATGATTTTACCCTGTGTAAACCCTCTGCAACACATGAGATTTTGTGGGCATTGGGTATGATCATGTCTGATCAAGGAATCTTCGAAGCTGTAGAAAAAGGAGTGGTAGTCTAGTAGAGGGGGGTTGAAGCAGGATGTTCTTGTTCTATCCTGCTTCCAACTTTTAAATTTAATACTCCCCCTCTACAACCAATCATCTGTTTAACTATGCCTTATAGAGGGTGAGAGTACACTTTTTAATACGAAGGTGGATCACTCTATGTATCATCAAAAATTAAAACTAGCCACAAGAATAAAAAGATGAAGCATCGCAAAGTGGCTAAATATTGGAATAAAAATGCAAAGCACTGGATAAAAACTGCTGAACTAGGTTTTGATGTTTGGCGAGATCATCTCAACACCACTGCTTTTTTAAACATGTTGCCAACTATCACTGATTTATCTGGCTTAGAGATTGGTTGTGGTGAAGGGCATAACTCGCGCTTGATCGCCAAACGATGTAAGACGTTAACTGCCATTGATATCTGCGAAGAATTTATCACTTACAATCAGGGCCTGGACTCTCCTGCCAATCTAATCTTTCAAGAAGCTAATGCCATCGATTTACCTTTTGATAACGAATCATTTGATTTTGTCGTTGTCTTAATGGCTTTTATGGATATGGCCGAAATTAATAAAGTATTGTCACAAATTTATCGGGTTTTAAAACCAAACGGATTTCTACAGTTTTCTATTACGCATCCCTGCTTTAACGAATTTATCGGTGAATGGGTGAAAAATAACCAGGGTGATCGTTGTGGTTTTTTGGTGAAGCGGTATTTTTTTGAATCAAAGGGTGAAGTACATGAATGGCAACACTTCCATGCTTCTTCTGATATTGCGCCTTTTCAAACGCCACGTTTCGTTAAGCCTTTAAGCACCTGGTTTAATTTCCTCATTAAGGTAGGATTTTTAATTGAGAAAGTCTATGAACCCTATGCAGATGAGAAAGCCATCGCTAAATATCCAGTCTTGGCTTCCACAAGAATGGCGGCTCATAGTCTCATGATAAGGACGAGAAAATGAAAAATAGTCAATTTGCCCCTTCATTGGAAGCAGTGATTGAAAAAATGCCAGGGAATGTCTGGTGGAAAGATAAATCATTGCGTTATCTGGGATGTAATGTGCAAGTGCTTAACTTATTAGGACTGTCACAAGAAGAGTTTATCGGTAAAACTGATCATGAGCTATGGAGCAAGGAAGTTGCAGATAATCTCTTGCAAACTGATCAGCAGGTACTCATTACGGGAGAAAACATTAGCTTGGAGGAAACCATTGAGAAAAATAATGGTACTCAAGTAATTATGCTGACCAATAAATCGCCTTACTTTGATAAAAATAATCGTACTGCAGGTATCATTGGAACATCTACAGATATCACCCACCGCAAGCAAGCTGAGAAAGAATTAAAAATAGCCAAAGAGGCAGCGGAAGCAGCTAATAAAGCCAAGACAGAGTTTCTGGAAAATATCCGCCATGATATTAGGACTCCACTTGTTGGCATTGCAGGTTGTGCTCATGCTATTAAAGACAATATTGATGATCCTCATAAAATTGCGCTAATCAAGGAATATGCTGATAGCTTAATAACATCCAGTTATGCTCTCACTATCTTGTTAAATGAAATATTAGAGACAATCAAAGTGACTCAGGGTGAAATTCCATTAGTAAAGAAAAAGTTCGATCTAAAAGAAAAACTGCTTACCATTATTGATCTTACCCAAGCAAAAGCGCATCAAAAAAATCTAGCGCTTATTTTAGAACATGATTCACAAATTCCCCATTACTTAATAGGTGATCATCCCCGTGTTCATCGCATGATATTGGAGTTGGTCACCAACGCGCTCAATTTTACGAGTAACGGCTATGTCAAGCTCTCTACTAAATTATCGCAACGCAATGAAAAAAACATCATCGTAAAAATTTGTGTAGCCGATACTGGTATAGGGATTAGTGGTAATAAACAAGAGGAAGTATTTACCCGTTTTAAGCGACTGACCCCTTCCTATGAAGGCATCTATCCAGGGGTAGGCTTGGGTTTAGCACGAGTTAAACAGTTTATTGATGATTTAGAAGGTGAAATTTATATTGAGAGTAAGGTAGGGAGAGGTTCAGTATTTACCTGTGTGATTCCACTTAAGGAAGCATTACTCGATGAGCAGTTGGGTGCTGATACGGCGTATATTGAAATATCAAAAGAAGAGCTATCCTTCCCTAAATGGCAAACCACCGCCTTTGCTCAAGTTAAACCGCCTTCTTCAGAATTAATTTCCATTCTTTTAGTCGAAGATCAACTTATCCCGGCTAAAGTAGCTGAATTATTGCTTGCGGGATTAAATTGTACCATCGATATAGCGAAAAATGGTCAATTGGCTTTAGAGTATGCGAAAAGCAATCATTATGAACTTATCCTCATGGATATTGGCTTACCCGATAAATCTGGTAAAGAAGTGACAAGACAGATTCGTGACTGGGAAATATTACAAAACAAGCACACACCTATTGTTGCGCTTACTGCACATGTTGGCGACGAGAATCAGAAGGAATGTCTTCAAGCAGGGATGGAGGCTGTGTTATCTAAACCATTATCGAAAGAGATGGCATTGTATCTTCTAAGCTCATTTGTTCCCAAGTTCAAAATGGCATCTTAGCAACATAATCATCTTTTATTGTTATTAACAGAAACACAATTTTACGAGTTTGCTATTATAAATCAATCTGTAGAGGGCGAATTCAAGTTATTCATTTCAAACATAATTGCATTCAAAGGCTCCCATTTAATGTTATTGATAGTGGTTAACGCGTTAGCTGCCGTTGTCAATGTTAGTATTTGTTCATTAATCCAGACTAATATTTCCTTCGGAAGATGGATTTTATGTTTCTCACTTGAAACGCTTTTCTCTACAAGTAAGAGATTAATGAATTCAATAATTTCACGTGATAGATCCTGTTGAACAAATAATTCCTTAAACGCCATTGGTGGCATGGTTCGTCTGTTTATAATCCAAATGCAAGCAAACAGAGGGCGAAGCACATAGAATATTTTTTTGATATCCACTGAGTTAGTTAGTAAATGATTTTCAACCACTTTATTAGCTGTGCTGAGATAATGATGCATCGCTTTTTTTGGATTAAAATAATTAGGAATCAATATCTTTAATTTTCGATAAAAAGTTTCATTTTTGTAGTAAATGCATGGACTATCTAGCCATTCATTTAGGCATAAATTACATTTTGAAAAAAGTTTTAATGCCTTTTGCAAATCCCAACCACATAAATCTAACTCATCTGGTAGCATTTGATTAATTGTATCGACTTTATCCTCAATTTTTAAATACCACTCTAATTGATTGATGTAGATAAATCTAATATCATAATCAATATCAGGTGAAGCAAAACCCCAAGCTAAACGTTTGGACAGTGTTCGAGTGATGAAACATGGCATTGAGATAAATTAATTTTTGTTTTTTCCAAACATACAGGTCTGAAAGGTTGATTATTGTTGTTATTTTCTCGTAAAATAACCCAACAGTAATCTTCTTTTTTTGGGGGTGTTTTTGGTTGTGGATTATTAATCCATTTGTTTTGCCCACGAGCCTTCTTTATTTGGGCAAGGGCATAACCAACGTGAGATTCATATGCTTGCGTAGTTATAAATAAATCGCGCGCATTAAGCAAAGCCTCCATAAATGGTGTCATTAATTGAATACAATCACGAGGCATAAATAGTAATTCAATAACATTTGGATTCGCATTGGATGCTAATTGGATAAAGCGATAAAGTGAATAATATACAATATCGCCGCGTTCATCTGACGTCATACCTATTGGTTCGGTAATTGAAAGGTAGCGATGCCTTGGCAATATAAAGATACCACGAATATCTTCGTCGCTATCTGGGTGCGATGTACCATAAGCTCGGCTTCCGGCAATACATCTATATATGATTGCTTCAGAATTATGCTTGAGTAATGATTCTAAATCAGTAATGTTATTCATTAAATTTTTAAGTTATTTTTTAGTGGAGAGAGTATATCAGGGGAATTGATTTAAAACAATAATTTCATAGTAATCTTATACAATGCAGTCGTATTATTATAATTGAAGTCATTCTATATTTTCAAGGGAAACAAAATGGGCAAGACATTGCAAACTGAATCAACATTAACAGATCGCTACCAAGCTACCATTTCTGAACCAATACGGGAATCATTACAGAAGCTTTTTTGCGTAAAAATGGCAAATCGCAATACCAAGAGACCATTTTTTCAAGGTTTGCTATGTTTAACTAGTTGTCTTCTGTTGCAAATAATATTAACAGTAGGTTTAAGTCCGCCAGCTTTTGCCATTACATTGAATGACAATGGAAAAATTAGTCCTACAAATATATCTCATGTCATATGTGTTAAATCTGAAGCAGATATTTTAAAAGCAATTGAAGATGCAAGTTCAAAACATATCCCAATTGCTATTATGGGTAAACAACACAGTCAAGGTGGTCAGTCCCTTGCGCCAAATGCGATAGCACTTGATATGTTATCTTTTAATAAAGTTCTAAGAATTGATAAAAAGAAAAAACAAGTCACTGTGGAAAGTGGAATAACTTGGGGCGACCTGCAGAAATACATTAATCAATATAATTTAGCGATTAAATCAATGCAGTCACCTAATATTTTCACTGTTGGTGGATCAATGAGTGTCAATGCGCATGGAGATGATTTTTGAGCTGGCGCAGTCGGCAACAGCATTGTGGGATTTCATATACTGCTTGCAAATGGAAGAAAACTATTTGTAACACGAGATATAAATCCATACTTATGGGCATCTGTAATAGGAGGTTATGGATTATTTGGAGTAGTTACTGATGTTACAGTACAGTTGACTGATAATGCGTTGCTTGTTAGTAATTATGAAGAAACAAATGTAGAGAGTTTCCCCACTTTTTTTCGTAAAAAAATATTAAATAATAGTAACATAGTATTATTTTATGCACACCTTAACATTGTGCCAGGTACTAATTTTTTACGCAACATGTACGCAATTACGTATAAAAATACACATACATTGTCAAATAAAATTATTCGGCTAGACAATCCCGAAAAGTGGAATGCCCTTCTTACTCCTATTTTCAATACATCAAGACATGGAAAACTAGGAAAAGAATGGCGTTGGAATCTTGAAAAGAGAATTTTTAGACGATTATACAATAAACGAGTTGTTACAAGAAATAATGCCATGGAAAAGCCAGTTAGATTTGCATCTGATTATCATAGTAAACAAGATGTGGATTGGCTACAGGAGTATTTCATACCAATTGATAAATTTTCACAATTTATAAGTATGCTACGAAAAAATATTTTAGAAAACGACATCAATCTACTGAATGTTAGTATACGATATGTGCCCGCAGAACCAAGCAGTTTCTTGACTTATGCAAAGCACGATTCCTTTGCTATTGTTTTGTATTTTAATCAAAATTTATCTCAGAATAGAATTAAGCAAACAAGATTATGGACCAAGAATTTAATTGATGCTGTATTATCAGTAAATGGAACTTACTATTTGCCATACCAGCCCTTTGCAGAAAAAAATCAATTTGAAAAAGCTTATCCTGGGTATAAAAAAATCATAGAAACTAAAAACACTTATGATTCACAACATATTTTTAATAATAAGTTTTACCAAAGGTATTTTAAATAAAATATATTTAAAGCTGCGATGGGAACGTCTTCCTCACCTGCTAAGACGTATGAAAGAAAAATACTCTAACTAATAGGGCAAGGATCCAGCACTTGAGGTCTGATCTGATTTACCTCCAAAAAAAAATTAGCTTTCTTCATGAGATTAGTGCTGGATCCTCGCATGAAAGTTTTGAGCATTCTACCAAGCGCCGTCCCGACTTTTTCGCGTGATCAAGAGAATAAATAGCGAGTAACGACGCCCTCAATATTATTTGCCAAGATAATTTTCTGAAAAACCATAACTGATGATAAGTTTAACAACTCCTTGTTAAAGTAAACCAGCTTCCTTCAGCCTAGAAACTAAACAGTTGCAGAAGAAATAATTAATCTGGAAATTTAAAAGTGAAAGTTGTAATTAGATGTAAAACTTTCTATCCCCTTCTTATTCAATTTTTAATATATTACGCTGGAAAATTTTCATAGCTCCTAATATTTCCTTAACAATTTCTTGATAAATTAAATTAATCAGCTTCGAGGATAGTACTATCCAAACGAAGCAACAATTTATGTTTAAGCTAATCTACCCCAAAGAGTGGATTAGTACATTTTACACATCTATGCTGCATAATAACCTACTTTTTAGTGAGAAATAGCAGCAATTATTTACTCATATTGAGGTAATTTAATATGCAATTTAAAAATGAATTCGATACCCTTTTTGATTCCTGGCAAAAAGTTTACGTAGCACTTTTAGAGCCACTTTACAAGTTAGATAAAAATGAATTAATTCCCATAATAGAAGGTCTTGAATATATTAATAAACAGATATTTGATCTAAATATTGACTTAGAAACTGGTCAGGAAAAAGTAAATAAGGTAGAAGTGCTACTAAATAAATTAGCATCTTTTGAAACACTTTTCTCAACACTTAAGCCATTCAAATGCGCTAACTTGTTAAAATCAGTATTAGGACAGCTTGAAGAGATTTGCATTATAAGTAGCAAGTCCAAAGAGAGTAACGCATCTAACCCCACGCTGCCTAATGAGATTATAATTAAAGAAATAGCCCCTTATTTGCCGCTAAGAGATGTTCGGAGCTTATCTTTAACCTCCAAATTTTTCTATAAAAATTTGGACAAGATTATTTGGCAAAAACTGGCTAAATACAAGATTGCAGCAGGAGATCACACCTTAATTTTATTTGACGAGGATTCGGTGTATGGCTGTGGGTATAATAAGTGGGGCCAACTCGGATTAGGGCATAAGGATAATCTATCTACATTCCAATGCTTGGCGCTACCTAAAGGCAAAAAGGTTCTAAATATCGCCACAAGTAAGTCCCATACCTTAATTTCATTTGACGACGGTTCGGTGGATAGCTGTGGTGGAAGTTTTGACCACGTATTGGGACATAGCAATTATCAATCTACACTACAATGCTTGGCGCTACCAGGAAACAAAAAGGTTGTAAATATCGCCGCAGGGAGGAATCACTCCTTAATTTCATATGACGACGGTTCGGTGTATGGCTGTGGAAATAATGGCTATGGCCAACTCGGATTGGGACATGGGAATAATCAATCTACACTACAATGCTTGGTGCCACCAGGAAACGAAAAGGTTGTAAATATCGCCGCAGGGAGGAATCACTCCTTAATTTCATTTGTCGACGGTTCGGTGTATGGCTGTGGAGATAATAGCTTTGGCCAACTTGGATTAAGACATAGGGATAATCAATCTACACTACAATGCTTGAAGCTACCAAAAGACAAAAAAGACAAAAAGGTTGTAAATATCACCGCAGGTAGCGATCATACCTTGTTTTTACTTAACGACGGTTCGGTGTATGGCTGTGGATTTAATTACTATGGCCAACTCGGATTGGGGCATACGAAAAATCAATCTACACTACAATGCTTGGAGCTACCAAAAGACAAAAAAGACAAAAAGGTTGTAAATATCACCGCAGGTAGCAATCATACCTTGTTTTTACTTAACGATGGTTCGGTGTATGGCTGTGGATATAATCACTATGGCCAACTCGGATTGGGGCATACGAAAAGTCAATCTACACTACAATGCTTGAGGCTACCAAAAGCCACAAAGGCTATAAATATCACCGCAGGTAACCATCATACCTTGATTTTACTTAACAATGGTTTGATTTATGGTTGTGGAGATAATCACTTTGGCCAACTCGGATTAGGTCACGGATTAAGTTACCTGAAAGTATTAGAGCCAACCCTTTTAACTATACCTTTACAAGCACTAGGCAAAATAGCAAAAGATAATAAAATCCAGCACACAGAAAAAGGCAATCAAAGTGGTTGCACCATGATGTATTAAAAATCATAACTTGCTTTTGTGAGCGCTTCTTTACAGGAGAGGTTGGCAAAAGAAGGTAACCGGTATTAGGGTCTGTCGTCAATTAACTCCCACTACGTCGGCCCACTGCCATTAAGTTAAGGGCGTTTCCTCTTCGCCGTCGTTCCGCGACTTGTTCGCGTGATCCAGAGAATAAATAGCGAGGAACGACGCCCTCAACATTATTTGCCAAAATAATTTTCTGAAAAACTATAACAAGAAATAATTAAAAAATATATAAAAAAAATTATCCAGTTTATTATAATTAAATTAATATATGAACTAAGACTGGTAGCTGAATATAAAATTAGAGAAATTCATTATGCATGTATATTTCACTTCTGATGTTAACGGAAAATCATATGAATCTTTTGTGAAATTTATTTTTTTATTTCTAACAAAAAAATTTGTCAATAAATGAAAAGAAACAACATATCATTGCTAATCAATTGAAAACAGATGGACACCATATTGTTGTGCAAACGCAAGAAATGACACGTTGAATTTTGTTGGCAGCTTTTTAATAAACTTTCCCTTAAATAGCTTTTCAATATCTTTGCATTTAAATGTCTTTATCATTAAGAGTGATAATAATTCATAACGATAATATCGCCAAGCGATAAATTGAATTTGCCATTTTTTTTATTGAATTACACACGAAATTCGGCTGTTTCACTGCTAACACCTATATTAATTATTTAACAATAAAGCCCTTGTTTTTCCTTCTACTTTACCTTATGATGAATAAATCAAAATGAGCATTGATCAAGTTGTTAACGACAGCCTTAAACCTCACAAATAGGTAAATTGCGTGTTGCTATCCATTAAATTTTAAAACCACTAACTTGGGGAACCACAATGCAAAGCCATGATTTATCCTATGAGCATTATGATGCTCTCGTTCAAGACAGCATGCGACAAGTCATCGATGAAAATAATAAAATTTTTAAATACAACATTTGGCATGGCGAAGAAATTCGCTATCAACAGGAAAGAGATCGTTTCTTAAAAGATTTAGATTCTCTTAAGGGTAGAATGTTTTCGTTACTTAACAAGTATTTGGCAGAAAGAAAAAATCCAAATGAAAACTCACGAAAACTGCTAAATCAGATTTTTACATCAATCCAGTCTATAGAAAACCCTGAAACAGGGGCAGAAGCATATATAACTATTCGAGATATGTTTTTACACTCTAGTGGCTCTTGTAATGATCGAAACTCCCCAACATTATGTTGATACAGCAAACGAGTAGAAGGTGAATTAGCTCACTATTTCCATTTTAATACTCACTATAGACATGCTAGTGAAGGAACATGCATAAAACATAGCATGAATGTGTTGTTATGGCGATCTGAAAAAGATATTAAGAGTGCCAATGCGCGTCTTGAAAAAAAGCTGCATGCATTTATTAGTGAACATCTCCAGGGAAAATACAATGAGGTACTAGATCTACATGAGCAATTTAAAAAAAGATCGCAAATACTTGATAACATTCTCATGTTAAGCGAGCAATTTTACATAGCCATGAAAGAGTGTCAACCGCTTGGATATTATAAATGCAGGGATAAAGATAAAGAGATTTATGAAGCTAATTTACAACGCTACTTTATCCAGGAGGCGAAGTGGTGGTATGACGATGATCCATGGACTCGGGAATCAAAGGAGAGCATAGAGGAGTCGGCACAAGCTCTTAGAAAGGAAGACTATAAGCATTATGTGATAGCATACCCAAAAGCGGCTTATGCAAAACGTATCGTTCTTGAAGCTATTAAGCCTATCTTGGATAATTCTCAAATAATATATGATAGCAAAGATCTTTATGGAATTAGTGACATCGAACCGGCATTATGTGCATTGAGGCAGCAACTGACACAAAATATAGCTCAAGAACATGCTTGCTTTTTTGAAACACAACCTAATCAAGTATGCAAAAGATTAGCTATATTATTGGAAAAGGAAGCCTATACATCTTTTATCGGTAATCTCTGTGCGGAAATTCATACCCGATTTGGAATATCTGAATCAGAAAAGAAAACTTTAGAAGACAAAGAAGAAAAACCATTGAGTACAGTAGATGACGATGAATTTGTTCTAGTGAATAAAAATAACAATATGGAAACAACCACTATATTTGCTCGATCAAAGGAAAAAAATCCAGTTTTTAGCTTTTCGAATTTAATGGGTAAAGCAGTATATAATATGAAGAAGCCTCCAGACCCAGATGATTCGGCAACAAATACCTCTAGTAATATGTTATGAAAACATCAGTCTCTCTTAATAAGTAGCTGACTGTTGCTATATCAGACGTTATGGAACGTGAGAAGTTGACAATGCCTTAAATGTAATTCCAACTTATTTCGTACACGTTCCTTAAAGTACAAATAAATTGTACAGTTCGCATGTGAAATTTACGCTCATATTACATCAATAAGTCTGGCTTGAGTTATCAAACTATATGATGAACACAAATTTCCTAAATTAATTATTGAAATTTATTTTAATTAATTTATGATATAGCCTCTATCCACAAACTACATTCTTGAAATGATGTTTTATAATTCACCGTGAGGTTTTATGCTCGCCATCTGTCGCTTTTTATTGTCGCATCGCGAAAGCGAGGATCCCTATAGCAGAGATGTCAGGATGGCGATATGACAATCCCTAACCCAACTGATGATAATTCTAACCCCTTGTTAAAGTAAGCCAGCTTCCTTCAGCCTAGAAACTGAACAGTTGCAGAAGAAATAATTAATCTGGAGATTTAAAAGTGAAAGCTATAATTAGATGTAGAGTAACTGGTTTTAATAATGACCCTGTGCGAACAGTTAGAACTGCACTTGCACACATAACCGGTGAAATTTGTATTATATCTATTCAAGTAAACGAAGATAATGCAAATTCATATTTACCATACAGATACCCAAGAAATGTTGACCCATCTTTTGATAGAAACTATTCAAGCAAGAATTCAGTGCTATCCTCAAATAGGCATGATTTATCTAGCTTTTCTTCTTCCAGGAATTTAGATCACTTTCAACAAGCCTACAATCAACCATCAGATGATCCCTTTAAGAACGAGACAGTAGAAGTCGTTGTGGAATTTGCACCTTATAATCACAGTATAGGATTATATAATCCAAATTTAATTTCGGAGGCTCGGGCTCGCAAGCTGATAACGGATGCTATTTCATTAAGAGGCTTGTTGCAGTTTGTCCGATTTGAAGGGATGCCACAGTTAAATCCATTCGAAAGCCATCTCCCTTATACAATGCCTAATCCAAAGACTACTCCAAGTATTTTTGATATATCTACAAGTTTGAATCCTAGTCAAGCTACTAGCCATCACAAGCCTACTTTTTCATCCTCCCACTCATCTATCGCATCCTTTGATCACGGATATAATAGACCCTGTACAACTACTATCATCCCTCCTGATAAAGAAAAAAAAGATGAGCCAAGCATCATGGACCGTTTTGATTTACTGAAAGCTGATGCCCCAAACTTGCAGGGGTTATTGGGTTTACCTGTTGAAATCCTGCAACATATCTTAGGGTTTCTCGAACCAAAACATTATGTTGTGCTAGAAAGTGTTTGTAGTTTCTTACAACTATTTTCAGCAATCAATCCTTATTTTAATAAGCTTATTAACCCAAAATTTGTTAGAGGAAACAAAACAGCAAGACAAATCTTCTTTGAAAATCCAGAAGCAAGAATAAGCAATATTGGATGCGATATTAAAGGTCGAGATTATTTACGAAGAAAATTAAAACCTAAGGAATTATTCGAACATTTTCAATCGGAAGGTATTATTCCGAAGGACATTCTCCTTAGCGAAAAACACGCTTGGGGGAAGTTGTCTACCATTCTCCAAGAAAATGGGTTAATTGCATTAAGAAGCAAATTAATCGAACCTGAACAAATTGAGCTTTTCTATGATATTGACCTTCTTTCCATTATTAATCCCGGCACTCGTGATTCATATCATAAGTTATCTAAGTTACTCACACCAAATGGATTGACTGCGTTAAGAGAAAAACTTCTTACAGTTGAGCAAGCTTCCCGTCTTAATATTCCCGATTTAACAGCATTATTATCTGATATTGGCCTAGTAGCATTAAGGGAGCGTTTGATTACGCCAGAGCAAGCTAAAGGGTTTTATAGTTTATCTGATTTGCTCACACCAAATGGATTGATTGCTTTAAGAGAAAAACTTCTTACAATCGAGCAAGCTGCCCATATTTTCGGCGGTTTAAGAGAATTATTATCTGATATTGGCCTAGTAGCATTAAGGGAAAGTTTGATTACGCCAAAGCAAGCTAAAAGGTTATATCTTTATCGTAAAAAAAGTGATAAGCATAATAATTTATCTGATTTGCTCACACCAAATGGATTGATTGCTTTAAGAGAAAAACTTCTTACAGTCGAGCAAGCTGCCCATATTTGCGGCGGTTTAAGAGCATTATTATCTGATATTGGCCTAGTAGCATTAAGGGAAAGTTTGATTACGCCAGAGCAAGCTAAAAGGTTATATCTTTATCGTAAAAAAAGTGATAAGCATAATAATTTATCTGATTTGCTCACACCAAATGGATTGATTGCTTTAAGAGAAAAACTTCTTACAGTTAAGCAAGCTAAAAGGTTTTATAATTTATCTGATTTGCTCACACCAAATGGATTGACTGCGTTAAGAGAAAAACTTCTTACAGTCGAGCAAGCTGCCCATATTAGCGGTTTAAGAGACTTATTATCTGATATTGGCCTATTAAGAGAGGGTTTGATTACGCCAGAGCAAGCTAAAGAAATACATAGTAGCCAATATTATTATAATTTATCTCTTTTACTCACCCCTAATGGATTAATAGCATTAAGGGAGGGTTTGATTACGCCAGAGCAAGCTAAAGGGTTCTGCCATAGTGGTTTATCTGATTTGCTCACACCAAATGGATTGACTGCGTTAAGAGAAAAACTTCTTACGGTCGAGCAAGCTGCCCATATTAGCGGTTTAAGAGACTTATTATTAGAAGCATTAAGAGAGGGTTTGATTACGCCAGAGCAAGCTAAAGGGTTCTGCCATAGTGGTTTATCTGATTTGCTCACACCAAATGGATTGACTGCGTTAAGAGAAAAACTTCTTACAGTTGAGCAAGCTGCCCATATTAGCGATTTAAGAGCCTTATTATTAAGAGCCTTATTATTAGAAGCATTATTTAGAAGAGAGGAGGGTTTGATTACGCCAGAGCAAGCTAAAGAAATACATAGTAGCCAATATTATTATAATTTATCTCTTTTACTCACCCCTAATGGATTAATAGCATTTAGAGAGGGTTTGATTACGCCAGAGCAAGCTAAAGGGTTCTGCCATAATAATTTATCTGATTTGCTCACACCAAATGGATTGACTGCGTTAAGAGAAGAACTTCTTACAGTTGAGCAAGCTTCCCGTCTTTATATTAGCAATTTAAGAGCCTTATTATCTGATATTGGCCTAGTAGCATTAAGGGGGGGGTTGATTACGCCAGAGCAAGCTGAAGGGTTCTATCATAGTGGTAGGGCCAGTGGTCCATATGATAATTTATCTGATTTGCTAACGCCAAATGGATTGATTGCTTTAAGAGAAAAACTTCTTACAGTCGAGCAAGCTAATGGTCTATATTGTAATTTATCTGATTTTCTCACACCAAATGGATTGATTGCTTTAAGAGAAAAACTTCTTACAGTTGCGGAAAATGCCTGTTTTAGCAGAAAAGCATTAGTAGCATTAACAGAAAAGGGTTTGATTACGCCAGAGCAAGCTAATGGTCTATATGGTAATTTATCTGTTTTGCTCACACCAAATGGATTGATTGCATTAAGAGAAAAACTTCTTACAGTTGAGCTAGCTGCCTATATTAGCGGTTTAAGAGCATTATTATCTGATATTGGCCTAGTAGCATTAAGAGAGGGTTTGATTACGGCTAAGGACAGTTATAACCCATATATTAATTTAACTGATCTGCTAACGCCAAATGGATTGACTGCATTAAGAGAAAAACTTCTTACAGTTAAGCAAACTGCCGATTTTAGCCTTTTCAGAAGAGTATTAGTAAAGTTAAGAGAGGAGGGTTCGATACGCCAGAGCAAGCTAATCGTCCATATGGTAATTTATCTGATTTACTCACACCAAATGGATTGATTGCTTTAAGAGAAAAACTTCTTACAGTTAAGCAAGCTGTCTATATTAGTGATTTAAGAAAAACATTATTATCTGATATTGGCTTAGTAGTATTAAGGGAGAGTTTGATTACGGCAGAGCAAGCTAAAGGATTATTTTTTAGCCAATATTATAATAATTTATCTCTTTTGCTCACCCCTAATGGATTAATAGCGCTGCGAGAAAGAAAGCTGACTTTTGAACAAGCTGTAAACCATACTAATCTGAAGGAATTTTTAGCATCATTATCTCAAGAGAATAAAGAAAAAGACAACAAATCTATCCTCTCAGCCATGTGTTCTCCTATCACATCTTGTGGGCGCAACCATGACATTTTAGTTCAAAAGTTAAAGTCAGTTGCTGAAGGGAAAGAAACTCTGACTAAAAATTTTTTCAAATCTATAGACAACAAAGATTATTCTCAAGCAGTAAGAATAGCTTGTACAACTGTAGATCCTATCGGATTTGAATTAATTAAAATTATTTTCTCATACAAGGGCGAATTCAACATTAATCTTAAAGAATCTCCTGGGAAAGATCAGCGCGCAGCAATTCATTATGCAGCGTTAAATGGCAACATAGCTTTATTCAAATTCTTGGAAGAAATGGGAGCTGATAAGACTATACCAGATGCAAGAGGTAAATCAGCAGAACAATATATGCATGAATTTATTGTCAAGACAAATGAGAAAGAAATGGCTAGTAAGTTAAAAAATTAATCAGATGTCGCATATTGAAGCTGTCATCCCCGCCAGCTTTAATTTTTCAAGGACCATCACTATCAAGCGGGGATGTTTCATTATTTGCCAAAATAATTTTCTGAAGATCTGTAGGAGATCAGAAAACTTTTTCTTTACAGCGAAATCTAGATCAAAAAAGCTCCTTATTTCTGGAGAGCAGAATGCGAGCGTAATTCTCACAGCAGAAGAGGCAACATTTTTGAAGAAAAAAAAGTTATTATTCTGAAAATCTATATATCAGACGTCATGGAAAGTGAGAAGTTGACAATGCCTTAAATGTAATTCCAACTTATTTCGTACGCGTTCCTTAAGTACAAATAAATTGTACAGTTCACATGTGAAATTTGTGCTCATATTACATCAATAAACCTGGCTTGAGTTACTGAACTATATGATGAACGCACATTTCCTAAATTAATTCTTGAAATTTATTTTAATTAATTTATGATATAGCCTCTATCCACAAGCTACATTCTTGAAATGATGTTTTATAATTCACCGTGAGGCTTTATGTTCGCCATCTGTCTCTTTTTATTGTCACCACCGCGAAGGCGAGGATCTCTAGCAGAGAGATGACAGCATGGCGATATGACAATCCCTAACCTAACTGATGATAAGTCTAACCCCTTGTTAAAGTAAGCCAGCTTCCTTCAGCCTAGAAACTGAACAGTTGCAGAAGAAATAATTAATCTGGAGATTTAAAAGTGAAAGCTATAATTAAATGTAAAGTAACTGGTTATAATGATGACCCTGAGCGAACAGTTAGAACTGCACTTGCACATACAAGCCATTCAATTCGTATTATATCTATTAGTAAAAGAAACTAATGCAAATTTATATTCACCATACAGATCCCAAGAAATGTTGACCCCTCTTTTGATAGAAACTATCCGACAAAGAATTCAATTTTACCTCAAATAGGCATCACTTATCTAGCTTTTCTTCTTCTTGGAATTCAAGTAACTTTGAGCAAGCCTACAATCAACCATCACATGATCCCTTTAAGAATCAGACAGTAGAAGTCGTTCTAAAATTTGCACTTTATAATCACAGTATAGGGTTATATAATCCAAATTTAATTTCGGACGCTCGCAAGCTGATAACGGATGCTATTTTATTAATAGGAAGTTTGCAGTTTGTCCGCTTTGAAGAAATGCCACAGTTAAATCCATTCGAAAGCCATCTCCCTTATACAATGCCTAATCCAAGGACTACTCCAAGTATTTTTAATATGTCTACAAGTTTGAATCCTAGTCAAGCTACCAATATGCATCCTTTTTTTCGAGCCATCACGAGCCTACTTTCCCATCCTCCCACTCACCTATCGCATCCTTTGGTCATGGACATAATAGACCCTATACAACTACTATCATCCCTCCTTCTCAACAAAGAAGCTCGTTGGAATTTGACGGATTTGAAGAAATGCCACCAGTACATCCATTCGAAAGCCATTTCCCTTATGCAATGCCTAATCCGATGACTATTCCCTCTCCAATCATTTTTAATATGCCTACAAGTTTGAATCCTAGTCAAGCTACTAGCCATCACAAGCCTACTTCTTTATCCTCCCACTCACCTATCGCATCCTTTTGTACCGTTACAACAATGTTGCGTATTAGTTTCGGAACTAGGCAATTTGTTTATCTTATATACAATATGGATTTCCTCATCACTGATCTCGATTCTTTTAACAATCTGTCTAATAATATCCCGTTTACCGTTCCAATCTAAATGATCAAGCCCTAAATTTATTTTATCTGTAAAATTTTCTAAATTAGTAACAATGTAATCTCATCTGACTTATTAAACTTTTTTGTTCAATTAATTTATGTTGTTGTTCTTGAATTTTTTTCAAATTTTGTCTCATTATTTTTATTCTAGGCTCAAATTCTTCTTTTAAAATGTATTGCTGAGCATAACTATCAATCAGTAATGAAATTCCTCTTTCTAGTTTTATTTTTTGTTTTTCAATAGATGCGAAAGCATGATCTTCTGGAGATTTTTCTAAATTTATTAACCGTCTTTGATATTCGTCTAAAATCCTTTGTGGATCTTGAAGTAATTTTTTTATTTCTTCCCAAACTACTAATTCTATCGCATGAGAACCAACTCGTTTACTGTGACACATTTTATTACCGCCAAAGCGAACTGAATCGGTACCCGTGCAACGATAATATGAATAAATCCTTACTGTTGCATTATGTCTTTTCGACTTTCCACCACAATAAGCACGACCACAACATTTGCATACCAATAAGCCTTGTAATAAATAGGTCTCTCCTTTTTTATGAATTCTAGCTCTTTTTTTATTCTCTTCTAACTGTTCTTGTACTGCATCAAATAAATTTTCATCTATTATTGCAGGTACTGGAATGTATATCCAGTTTTCTTTTTCTACAGGATATCTTGAGACATTCACTTTAGGTTGTTCACTAGAATCTCTTCGTGGCCTTATATAGGGTAATCTTGCTCCTATTTTTTTTCTGCCAAAAGCAGCTTGACCTTTATATGCAGGATTTTTTAGCATGTACCAAATTGTAGACCTATCCCAATGAGCTTTCTTTGTTTTTGTCAAGATGTTTTTTTCTTTTAATCTACGAACAACAGCTCCCGGGGTGAATCTTTCTTGTGCAATCCAATTAAATAGTTTACGAATAATTTCTGCTTCTTCTTCTACAATTTCAAATGATGCTTGACCGCTCCCTGTATGTTTATCAATATAACGATAACCATAAGGTGCATTTGCAAGGGCATTAACAGATCCCCGTTTAGCAGCATGAATTCTGCCTCTTCGATGACGTTCCATAATTTTTGAGCGCTCATATTCAGCAATCATTCCTTGCATTTGTAATAGTAATTGTGACTCCGGATTATCAGATTGCTGAAAATTTAAAAAATTAATTTCTACACCAGATTTTTCAAATTCTTCTATTAATATCATTTGATAAGCATATTTACGGGATAATCTATCTGGAGAGTGGATATAAACTTTATTTATTATTCCAAAAGATATTTGATCACGCAATTTTTCTAAAGCAGGACGAACTAAATTTGAACCACTATAACCATTATCTATAAATTTATGCTCATCTAATAATTTATGTCCATCAGTCACAATACGATTTTCTAATGCTGTAATTTGGCTTGCAATCGTATTTTCTTGTACTTGTTTTTCTGATGAAACCCTTGCATATAATGCAGCAATAATCATTTTAAATTTCCTTGTAATTGTTTCGACTTATATTCAAAATCCGTATTGGTTTCAATTTTTTTGTTAGAATTTATTTTATAATTATTTCTTGGATATAATTTTTCATAAGTATCTATCAAATTATTTACAGCTAATCGATTCAGCTCGTAGCTGCAAGAGACATGCCATTTTTTTTTGCACTATATTGTTACTCCCTGTTGATTGAATAGATTACCAATGCTTGCACAAACAATTTGCCAAGAAGAATTAATTAACGAACCGTCATATATGAACTTTTTTCCGGGGCTATTGTATAGACAAGATTTGAGGATAGTTTGAACAAATTCTAAGCTGTTCGCAACATTGTTGTAACGGTAGGTCACGGATATAATAGACCCTGTACAACTACTATCATCCCTCCTGATAAAGAAAAAAAAGATGAGCCAAGCGTCATGGCCCGTTTTGATTCAATGAAAGCTGATGCTTCAAACTTGCAGGGGTTATTAGGTTTACCTGTTGAAATTCTGCGACATATCTTAGGGCTTCTCGAACTAAAACATTATGTTGTGCTAGAAAGTGTTTGTCGTTACTTACAACTATTTTCAGAAATTAATCTTTCTTTTGATAAGCTTATTAACTCAAAATTTGTTAAAGGAAACAAAACAGCAAGACAAATCTTCTTTGAAAATCCAGAAGCGAGAACAAGCAGTATTGGATGCGATAAAAAAGGTCGAGATTATTTACGTAAGACATTAACACCTAAGGAACTAATCGAACATTTTAAATCGGAAGGTATTTTTCCGAAGGACATTCTCCTTAGCGGAGAACTCACTTGCGGGATGTGGTTTCTCCAGGAAAATGGGTTAATTGCATTAAGAAGCAAATTAATCGAACTTGAGCAAAGGACGCTTTTCTATGGTAGTGGCCGCATTGGTGGTACATATGATAATTTTTCTGATTTGCTCACACGAAATGGATTGATTGCGTTAAGGGAAAAACTTCTTACAGTTGAACAAGCTCCTTATATTAGCGGTTTTAAAGCATTAGTATCTGATATTGGCCTAGTAGCATTAAGAGAGGAGTTAATTACGTCAGAACAAGCTCGCCATATTAACGATTTAAGAGAATTATTATCTGATATTGGCTTAGGAGCATTAAGAGAGGGTTTGATCACGTCAAAACAAGCTAAAGGGTTCTATGGTAATAGTTTATCCGATTTGCTCACGCCAAATGGGTTGATTGCTTTAAGAGAAAAACTTCTTACAGTCGAGCAAGCTGCCCATCATAGCCCTTTAAAACTATTATTATCTGATATTGGCCTAGTAGCATTAAGGGAGGGTTTGATTACGCCAGAGCAAGCTAAAGAGTTATATCATAGTAGTAACATCAGTGCTGGCCAAAATAATTTATCTAATTTGCTCACACCAAATGGATTGGTTGCTTTAAGAGAAAAACTTCTTACAGTTGAGCAAGTTACCCATATTAGCAATTTAAAAGCATTATTATCTGATATTGGCTTAGCAGCATTAAGAGAGGGTTTGATTACGTCAGAGCAAGCTAAATTGTTCTATCACAATTTATCTGATTTGCTCACACCAAATGGATTGATTGCTTTAAGAGAAAAACTTCTTACGATTGAGCAAGCTGCCTATATTAGCTATTTAAGAGCATTATTATCTGATATTGGCTTAGTAGCATTAAGAGAGGGTTTGATTACGCCAGAGCAAGCTAAAGGAATAGATAGTAGCCAATATTATAATTTATCTCTTTTGCTGACCCCTAATGGATTGAATAGCGCTACGAGAAAGAAAGCTGACTTTTGAACAAGCTGTAAACCATACTAATCTAAAGGAATTTTTAGCATCATTATCTCAAGAGAATAAAGAAAAAGACAACAAATCTATCCTCTCAGCCATGTGTTCTCCTATCACATCTTGTGGGCGCAACCATGACATTTTAGTTCAAAAGTTAAAGTCAGTTGCTAAAGGGAAAGAAACTCTGACTAAAAATTTTTTCGAATCTATAGACAACAAAGATTATTCTCAAGCAGTAAGAAGAGCTTGTACAACTGCAGATTCTATCGGATTTGAATTAATTAAAATTATTTTCTCATACAAGGGCGAATTCAACATTAATCTTAAAGAATCTCCTGGGAAAGATCAGCGCACAGCAATTCATTATGCAGCGTTAAATGGCAACATAGCTTTATTCAAATTCTTGGAAGAAATGGGAGCTGATAAGACTACACCAGACGCAAGAGGTAAATCAGCAGAACAATATATGCATGAATTTATTGCCAAGACAAATGAGAAAGAAATGGCTAGTAAGTTCAGAAATTAATCAGATGTTGCGCATATTGAAGCTGTCATCCCCGCCAGCTTTAATTTTTCAAGGACTCATCACTATCAAGCGGGGATATTCCATTATTTGCCAAAATAATTTTCTAAAAACCATTCGAACTAAAGTTTTATCGCCTCTCCCCAGATACCAGGACGTGCTACCGGCGGGACGCCGCGTATACTTTGCCGCGTGATTTTTTGCCATGCAAAACCAGCTTGAAGAATATTTTCTTCCGTATCAAGCTCTATGACATCCCCAGATAAATCTTGCAATAACGTTTTGCGCCAATCCTGTAAACATTTTTTTTCTGCATCACGCAGCATAAAATCGTAAAATTTTGCCATCAGCCATGAAAACATCACTTTCTCCTAATGGTAGCTGACGGTTACTATATCAAACGCTATGGAAAGTGAGAAGTTGGCAATGCCTTAAATGTAATTCCAACTTAGTAATAAACGGCTAAGAATGGCTCGCGCTAAACGGTAATCTGATAATCTATTTTCACTCAATTTCACTCAATTTCACTGCTTTATTAAACACCAAACACATGCCCGGCTCTCTCCTTCTCGCTTCACTAGACCTGTCTTTTCTAAGGTTGTTAAATCCAGTTGCACTACTCGCCTGCTAGGGGCATTCTTTAATTGCTTCATAATTTGTGCACTGTTGCAAGCATGAATAATAAAGAGCACCTATCATATCCCTCCTTTCCTATTTGAATTGCAATAGCGTTTTGATGCAATTGCCATGTTGCTCACTTAAAAAATGATGTTTTTATATAAAAAGAAATTGAAATTATTATTTTAATACGTATAATAATTAAATTACCCTTTAATCCTGCATTCCTAGTGTAAAATTTGGTTTTTAGTATTTTAAAGTTGCAAAAAATTGGAATATTATGTTTAAACTTAATATGTTTACTACTGGATCACTTTCAGTTGTTATCAGAATAATTATTGTAACCTACATTCCTAGGATCTCCATTGGACTTTTTTTAATTAGGCCGTACATCTGACAGGCAGTATCTCCAAATAAGCGAATTATTTTTATCCTAAGCTTATTCAAGTTAGTAATCACTTCCTTGATTGGCTTATGAATTTTATCTTCATAAAAATGAACAATGCTGACTCCTTCCATGACTTGAAAAATCCACCTCATTGTTGGATTTTGCACTTGCTTATCTAGTTGATTTGGCAATGTTTCATTTTTTTCTTTTAGTGTTTCGCGTAATTTATATTGGGATATATTATATACCATCAAACAAAGTGTCATTACCATCATGAGCGCTTCAATTCGTTTTGGTGATTTTAAAAAAATTGAATCTACCATAAACCATGGATCTTTAAAAAAACGGAATCCACCTTCAACATTCTGCTGTTCTTTATATTCATCCAACATCATTTGATCTTGGTAATTTTCTTTATCCAGATCATTGGTTGCCAAGATAAAGCGCCCCTTGCTATTTAACAGTTTATTTATTTCTTCCTCATTTCTTGTGAAGCTAGACTTTACTTCATATCCAGTAATAATCTTTTCTTCGCCAGCTTTTGGCTTACCTTTTTTTGCATATTTCATCACTGGAACAACTTCGCTTTCGATCACATACAAACGATTTTTTCTTACTAGTTTCTTTAATGCAGTGAGTGCAGCTTTCTCGCTGTCAAATATTTCATTTCCTAAATGCCATAATGCTTTCTTTAAAGTATCATCTTTACCATTTAATTTTTTTTCTAATGTCTTTTCCTCTCTCTTGTAAGCTTGCTCTGAATAAACTAACAACCATCGTTGTTCAAGTCCGCCATAATGAGAAACAAAAGATGCAATCTTATAGCCTTTTCCTAGCTCTTTCCAATCAATTTCTTTCTCATCTTTTTTAACAAGTTCTTTTGCTTCTTTGATTGTCTCCGGTACTCGAGTTGAACCATAGGTAGTCATTTTGTTTTAATAGCTTATCTTCTGCATACAATGCTGAATCCGCTACCCATTTGAAATTCTTTTCTATATTAATTTGATTTTGAAAGTCGCGCACTTTTTTTATTGTTTCATGAAAACTATTTTTATCAGAATATTCCACTTAACGGTTCCATAAATAAGGGCATTGCACTCGGGCCATTCACCACCAAAGACAGTACCAATTGCTTGAGATCAGGGCGATAATCTTTTGAATGTCCGTAAGTGATATCAATGACGGAAGGTTCTTCTCCTCCAGTCTTCTCAACGTCATATTCACCATTTACTGATATACTTGTTGTATCTATGTGGCTTAGTGTACCTAATAAATTATTTTCCAGCGCAATTTCAAATGCAACTTCTCCAAATAATTTACTTGATCCATATTCCGCTATTTCATCTAACGCATGACCTAATGTGTAATCTGTGATATCTGATGCCTTAATAGAGGCACCTAGTAAAATTTCTATTGGCTTCGTCTGGAAAAAAACTGATGCGTTAAATACAAGCGACGATTTGTAAATCCCAATCCATTTAAGATCATTGCTACAGCAGCATTCCCCGTCGATACGACTCGCCTTTCATCCGAACCTCCTATTCGGCTATTAATTTTTTCAGCAATGCCTAAATCTTTACAGGTCGCTGCCACTAATCCATGATGATCCATTGATAGCGTTTGAATGTCGTCTCCACCAATCTCCATGATATTTTTGCTCCTTTCTTGCTAAAAAGGAGATAAAATAGCTTGTTTTTCAACGATGGCATATCAATTTTTGTGTGGAAGGGTAACTAAATGCCGCTGGCTTAGCGGCTAATTACAAAAAGTTCATTTTTTGTTCTAGGAATGTAGGTTGTAAGTAATACAAGCAAAAATAAAGCTAATAATGCATGAGTTAATAAGTTTAATTGATCGATTAAATAAAATGGCTTTAAGGGTCTAGGAATATGTGGGTTTAATCATGCTTTAATATTCGCATGATACGAAATTGTTAATTACGAAACCGATATTGAGGAAATCATGATAGTAAAAAATGAACATAATGAAAAAAATGAGCTTAATAATTTAAAAAAAGCTTAATAGATGCTTGTACTACCTACATAAATGCTCCTGGCCATTCTTTTAAAGGTAATAATCTTTGCGCCAAGCATGTTATTCAGGAATTAAATAAATTGGATATCTATTGTGAAGGGTTAGATCCAAGTAATGCACTTGCCTTTAAGAAAATAGTATTACAATGTTATATGATTGCACTACAAGGATACTTAGGGGAAAATAGTAGACTACGGGAAAATATAGACCTAGTTGTTAATGGCAAAAAAGATACATTGCTGACAAGTTTCGAGGAAATTAAAAAATCTTATAAAGCAGAAATTGATTATATTAAGAGAACATTCTCTCCAGCTTCATTTATGGGCTTAAGTTTTGTAGGTGGCTGTTATGATGCTTTATATAAAGCTTATCTTGAAAAGAATCCTGCTTTTCAAGCTAATGTATATTCAGAAAAAGATAATGCCGCTTTTCAAGAAAAATCAATTAAAGATAATGAAGATAATTTGACTGATGACCAATTTTACAAAATTAATTATTCACCCGATCATGAACATAATGAAAACAATTTTTTTGATAATGCTAAAAACAAATTAATAGTTTCTTGTACTGACTATATCAATAATCGCGTTCTTTTCAAAAATAGCAATCATACCGTAGCTATAGCGGTTATCAAAGAATTGGGGTATTTAGATGGCTACTCTAAAAGGCTAGAGCCAATCCATGCAATTGCCTTTAAGAAAGCGGCATTGCAATGTTATATGATTGCATTACTAGAATATTTACCGGAAAATAGCAGGTTACTAGAATCAATTAAGAACTTTTTTTATGATCAAAGATATAAATTGACAAATTGTGGCGAGGTTAAACAATCTTATCGAGAACAAATTGAATTAATAAAAGGTTTATTCTCTTCGGTTAATTCATTTATGCCCAAAGGCGGTGGATCTTTCACTGGCTGTTGTGATGCTTTGTATTGCTTATTGCAAAAAGCATCTTGATTCTATAGAAAAACGGGCCAAGGAGATAAGATATACCCCTGTTAAGAGATCTAGCTCATCAAGTCATTCTTCATCTTCTTCGGATTTAAATGAAAAGTTTTCCCCCGCCACATTAGCTTCTCCAGCATTCAAAAACCCTATCACAACTAGCTCACCCATTAGTTCTAGAGAGAATTTAAGTGCTGATGTTACTATTATACCACCAATACCCTTTAAAAAAGAGATTTTCAATACGCAAGAAGTTATGGAAAATAACTGGAAAGATGATTTTGATCGTCTAACCGATTTTCTAATGGCTTTAACCAAATGGGCAAGATCGCAGCTTAAGGCTAATAATTACTCATTTGATAAACAAGCGACAGTCAAAGAACTATTTGAATCACAACTTAAACAATGTTTGCAAGTCATGCTCATACGTTACCATCCTGATAAAGGTGGAGAAGAAATTGTAGCTCAGATCTTAGAGATTGAATTTTTTAAATTACAAGGAGTATCCTTATGGCAGTTTGTTTTAAATACAAATGCTCTATATTTTGAAAAACTTAATATTGAATCGCTTAGAAACAGATTAAAACTGATTGACAAAGGAAGTGATAAGCTATGGGAAACAGTTGCGCAGTTGGGGGTTGATTGTAAGAGACTTCAACAAGAATATGCTAAGAGAAGGCAAGAGATTGAAGAAGACAAACAGGCAGTTGAAAAATTAGCACAAACAGTTGAAAAGCAAGGACAAGAAATTGAAGAATTTAAACAAGAAATTAAAGAATACAAACAAGCATTTAAACAGGAATTAGAGCACCAAACTCAAGAAATTAGAGAATACAAACAAGCATTTAAACAGGAATTAGAGCACCAAACTCAAGAAATTAGAGAATACAAACAAGCATTTACAGGAGGAACAAGCATTTAAAATGGAGAAATTAGAAAGGATGATGATGCGTATCAATGAAATTATAGCAGTAATTCCTGTTACAAATCCGCAGGAATCATCCGTCTCAACAGAGAGTTTGGGTGTCTACGAAGCCGCCGCAGGTGCACCGGAAAACCTAATTGAATCCCTACAAAAAAGTACAAACCAAGGTTTTAATTCTCGTTCCCAACCTTTTTCACATTGTCGTGCATTTCTATTTCTTGACCGAAATATTGCAACGCACATATTTCGATTTTTTTGATCCACCCACTTTAAAAAAAGTGGGCTGTGTAAGCCACGCTTGGCATGATTTACAAGAAGAAATTAGGAAAAAGAGAAAGAGTTAAACTGATAAAAAATTAGGTCTAAAAAGGTAATGAATTACATATTGTCGTGTATCTTCCAGCTCTTTTGGTAAATATGCTTCAAAAAATTCCCGTGCGACCCTCTTGTAAGACATCATCATACGAAAAAAATGATCGTGTGGTTTGGTAATATGTTTTTTTGGCGGTTTAGTTTTTAATTTTCCTAATTTAGTGCATTTCTTTCATATCAGATTGTTTCATGAGTGAAAAACGCATCATGTCAGTTTGTGAATCTGCGATAGCAAATATTCCTGACTTAATATCAGCAAAATAAATGATGACCAAAGGCATAACTAAATTGCTCGATAAACATGTCCCATGAAAAAAATGATGCTCTGGTATTCCAAAGAATATAGGAGTGAGTTGCTTAACGAACTTGCCAAATCGTTCGTTAGTTTCCTTTTGCACAATCTGAACCACGGCCATCAATTCTGTATGCTTGTTAATTTTTTTTACCACACGATGGCTTTTAATCTTGGAAAACGCATTAGCCTCTGTGAGATCGAAAAAATAATTGAGCGGTTCCCTCAAATCTTTCGATTGCACAACATATCGTTTTAATTGTTCAATGTTATTCATTTTTATTTCTCCTCAAATAATTCTGTTAAATGTTTCAAGATCATCCTGTTTTGCGGCTTCAATTAATTCTGCCTCTTCTCAAAGAAGAAATCAGCTTTCTTCATAAGATTGGCGCTGGATTCCTCGCATGAAAGTTTTGAGCATTTTACTAGTATCATGCGGCGAGGAACGACGTCCTCAACATTATTTGCCAAAATAATTTCTGAAAACCTATAATAAGGCGAGAATCCAGCGCTTGAGGTCTGCCCGATTCACCTCCGAAGAAAAAATCAGCTTTCTTCATAAGATTGGCGCTGGATTCCTCGCATGAAAGTTTTGAGCATTTTACTAGATCATGCGGCGAGGAACGACGTCCTCAATATTATTTGCCAAAATAATTTCTGAAAACCTATAATAAGGCGAGAATCCAGCGCTTGAGGTCTGCCCGATTCACCTCCGAAGAAAAAATCAGCTTTCTTCATGAGATTGGCGCTGGATTCCTCGCATGAAAGTTTTGAGCATTTACTAGTATCATGCGGCGAGGACGACGTCCTCAACATTATTTGCCAATTTTACAATTTAAAGGATGTTAAAATCTCTGGAATGTTCTCACTATCTACTTGGAATTTAGAAAAGATTTTATTTGCTCTTTCACTCCCTTTTATTTCTTCTTTGTTAGATTCTTGGCCTGGTTTAGTTTTGATGTAGTATAATAGCTTAT
>CAWFQC010000036.1:0-7448 GCA_963817645.1 uncultured Gammaproteobacteria bacterium
ATATGTGGAACAACTAAAGTGATTCTTAAGTTTCGTCCAAAATAACCAATGAGAAAATAGATCAAAGCAAATTGAGACATATAAAAAATGCTTTATTATTAATTGCTCTCTGATACAATCAAATCACAAGATTAAAAAAACTAACTTAATTAATTTTAGGATCATTTTATTATGCGGGGGAAAAAAGAAAAGTTCCTTGTTCGGCAGAGGATAATATCATGTCCCGAAGGCGTGGTCAAAAATGAGCTGATCGAATTAGAGCGAAGCATAAAAGGAAATAAGACATTAAAAACTAAACTGGATAATTTCATTAGCATTTTAATGAATTGCCAAGGTCTCCTTACAGCCCCCCCTGCCAACTTAAAATTGAACCCAGCCATTCGAGAAATTGCCCAAGATTGTTATAAATGGGTAGGCATTATTATTGATAAGCCTAACGTTACCTATCAAGATATTTTAAACGTTTATTTACGAAGGCGAATTGACTCTAGCTATCTACCTAATTATCTTCCAAACGAAGAGCTAGACAGTTACGTTATGCCATCTATAGAATCTAAAAATTTTAACTTTAGGAAGATAAAAGGAATAAAAAAACGACTTTTGGCCGCAGGAGAATCTAAAGAAAATATTCGCTCCCTGCAAAAGTGTATTGCCAATATTGAGAATGAGGCTCTTTCTAGCTGGGAGCGTCTTCAAAATGTAAAAAAATTGGTTACTGTACTCACACCTGATGAACTAGAAAGTATATTAGGCTGCGGCCTTTTAGATGCAGAAACCTATTTGTCGCAAGCCAAAGATATTCAAGATTTACTGGCTAGTAACGCCATTAATTTAAAGCAGGCAGTGTTTTTAGCCAAATATGAACCAGTACTTAAAAATAATTATCGGATCAACAGAAAGATATTTCTTGCTCGCGCCTTAAAACCAATCGTTAAAATTAATAATGTACCCCAGGTTGGGGCTACATTAGTAAAAGGTGAAAAATTTGTTATTGATACTACTATGACCGCAGAGTGCAACCGCGTTTTGATGTTGCCAGACAATATTAAGCCGGGAGTCGGTGAGCATAATAATCCCAGCACCATTTATTTGTGTCGGGAAAAAAGTGGCAGGATGACAGCATATTGGTTTGAAAATGACAGATTTATCCCTCATAAGGTTTCAGAAAGTAATAAAGGTGAAGTGTTAAAGTTAATGGGGAAGAGGAGCAAGATTCTCAGTTCAAATCAATCTCTTGCGAATATTGCATTATTATGCGGCTATACCCTGACCGCAAAAGGCAATAATAGAATGGTTGGTGTCAGTGCAAAGGGCTTTTGTTCTGAGGAGTTGCAATACAGAGTGGCAGTGGGGGACAAACTAACAATTGTAGACCCCTCCTCACCTGTCAAGGAAAATATCTTATTGCATGTTGTTCAGATTAAACCTCCTAAAATTCATTGTCGTATAGAAGAAGGGGGTATAATTAAAAATGATTCGGAAATTATAGGCTGGAGCCCTACCCTGTTAAGGATCAGAAAAAAATACTATAAGGAGGAGGTTCTACCTAAAACCATTAAAGAGATAAATTTTAATTCCTTAAACGCTCAGGCTCTTCCCTCGATATTAAGATCTTACAAATCTTGTTTAGATAAAGTAGGGCAGTTAACTTTTCATGATGAAGAGACGAAAGAACATATACAAAAAGGCTTAGCTGAACTTTTTACTATAATAAAAAAGGTTACTTTGGCCAGTATTGATTCGCATAAGAATTCTCAAAATTTTCCTACTATTAAAATTATTAATGAAATTCAAAATACTCTATTGAAGCAAATTACTGAGTACCAACAAGATTATGGTATTGATTTTAGCAATGTTATTGATGCCATTCGTAATGTATTGAGCCATCCTCCTGGCTTGCTTGATGATTATTTAAAGTATCAGAAAAAACATCCTAATTTTTTTAAATTGGATAACATATCTTTGCTTGCTAAATATCTAAATGAAAATGAGCGTGATAAATATAGGGTACATCTTAGAAATGGACGATTCAATCGCTTATTCGTCGAAAATCAAGATACCAACGGGTATAGCCGTGTTTTGGTGTTAGATGAACAATCATTTAAAAAGACCAATATCGACAGCGAAACTCTTGTGATCATAAAAAAGAAGGGTTATTTAGAGGCATATTGGAGAGAAAATGGCAAAGTCATTGGAGAATCCTGTAAAGAAGAAGAGGTTAAACATATTATTCGACAACTGCCTAAAGTAGGTAAAGTATCAGAAGATAAGAATTTGATTAAAAATATTATATCAAAATACGACTGTACCAGTGACAACTATGGTCTAGAACTTTCGCCGTTTTCATCTTCATTCTTTAAATCACATAAGAAAGATGGCTGGGTTGCTTTTGTAAAAAATTCAGAAGGTGAGATCTTTGCTTCTTCCCATAATATGAATTTCCTGCACTCAAGTTTCATGCAAGGAGGACCTGTTCGTTTTGCTGGAGAGATGAAAATTGCCAAGGGTGGCAAGTTGCTAGCTGTATCAAATTATAGTGGTCACTATCTTCCTGATTTTAATCATCTACAAGATCTTGCAAGATATTTTGACAAAAGAAAAGTTGATCTTTTCGCTTGTAAATTTTACGCCATTGATGATGAAACCCTAGACCAGCGTTTATACCAAACAAATGGAAACAAGGAACTTGAAAAAAAAGTATTGAATGAATCTGAAAAATTACAAATAAGTACTTGTTATCAATTTAAGGATGGACGACTGGTTGATGAATTCAATCTTAAAAAAATCTTGAAGATCACTGGATTAATATTGCTAAGTGTAATTGGATTAAGCTTAATAGTTGGCTTAATAGTTGCTTCCCATGGCACTGTGGTTCCTTTGCTGTCATCTTTAATAGCTCTTAATCCTAGTTTAGTGTTGGGTTTGGGATATGCAGCAGGTGCCTTAGTAGCCACAGTACCTTTAGTGGTAGTGACAAAAATACAAGATGGCTTTAAGTCAATTGCGAAAGGCTTTTCAGCAATGATAAAAGAGGTAAAGAAATCATTTTTTAATAAAACAAATGATGACCAACCAGAAAATATACGAATGATTAATGAGGAAAACAATGTCGTTAAAGATAGAGCCAGAAGCCAAGAATCTCTCAAGATTATGACTCCAGCTCCTTTGCAACAGGAAAATGGCAATATTAGGAAAAGAAGAAGAGCACAAAGTTTACCAACAGATCAAAAAATAATGCCTATAACCAATGGGCAAAATTCTACACATAATTTTACTTACTTTAGTCAAAGAGCGCCATCGAGTACTTTAAATAATGATTCTAATATTTCTGATGAAGAAACCGGCACTGCTTGCCTTGGAAAATTTAACAAGTAGCATGAGTAGATATAAAATGGATGCCCATAAAAGTTTAACACCCTATGAAATAATAATTCGAGAATTGTCAGATAGGATTGTGACAGCACAAAAACCTATTCGAATTTTGAATTCCATCAAGTGGGATGATCAAATTAGAGAGTATTTTTTTGCTCATCGATTTAAAAAAATGCCTCCCATTAGCCAAGCGTATTACCATAAAGAAAATCTCAGTTTTGACCCTCACAAGAAAACCGAAGAGTTTTATGCCATTGAACTAGATATTCGTCGGAAATTAGGACAGTTTAGTGGCATTGGTGGAATTATGAGACGAATGTGTCGTGAATACCGAGAGGTTATTCGGATGTTAGTTGCCAGGGGAACGCCTGAGTTTTCACGCATTTCTCAAGATTTATATGGTAGTTCTGATGATGCTTTTTATGCTGGGGCTCCAACCTTAAAAGATCTTGCGGTACTTGTCTCAGAAACTCTAGCTCGCTTGAAACAAAATGAAGATCCTCATGAAGTAAAACAATTTACCAGTGAGGAAGCAGTAGCCATTTTAAGCAAACGATTAAATCGTTATTTCAGTTCTTCCACTGCCTCACGGAAGAAAAGACGAGTACGCGTTATATTAAGTGATGATACCCTTGCAGATGCTGCTGCAGGAGCAGATACAATACGTCTTCGTAGGGATAGTAGGTTCAGTGAACGAGATTTAAAGATTTTTGAGGTGCATGAAGGCTGGGTGCACGTTGGAACAACGCTAAATGGATTAGCTCAACCTGTTTGTACATTTTTGAGTAAAGGTCCTCCTTCTTCCACAATTAATCAGGAAGGCCTAGCCATTATTTTGGAAATATTTACCTTTTCTTCTTATCCTCATAGGGTGCAACGATTAACAGATCGCATAACCGGCATCCATATGGCAGAGCAGGGTGCTAATTTCATAGAGGTATTTGAATTTTTTAGTGATCAAGGGATGTCAGAATCCGAAAGCTACTCAAGTACCAGACGCATATTTCGAGGTAGTACGCCAACAAATGGTCCTTTTACAAAAGATTTAGCCTATAGCAAAGGTTTTGTCTTAATTTTTAACTATATTCGGATTGCTATCCAAAAAGGGCTGCAGGATTATATACCCTTACTTTTTCTAGGTAAAACCACTTTGGAGGATCTTCATATATATGCAGACCTCATGGAGGGGGGAGTAATTATGCCCCCTCTTTATTTGCCTTCACAATTCAAAGATCTGGCTGCCCTCAGCGCCTGGATGTCTTATTCTTTATTTTTACATAAGCTCAGCCTAGAACATCTCACAACAGATTACAAAGTCTTTTTACATTCTTGATTAAATTTATTAATCCCTAAAATTTTCAAATTGTAATGGTAATTCTAGCTTTTCATCACGCAATAAACTAATAACCTGTTGTAAATCATCTTTTTTTTTACCAGTGACTCTGACCTGTTCACCTTGAACGGCGACTTGAACTTTAATTTTTGAATTTTTAATTAATTTAACTATATTTTTGGCCATTTCTTGATCAATGCCTTGTTTTATGTCTACTTCTTGCTTAGCTTCTTTCAAGGATATACTTGCTTCATGAAAATCAAAACTGCGAATATCAATTCCCCTTTTAATCAGCTTAGCAATTAGAATATCTTTCATTTGCCTTAAATGAAAATCTGTTGGTCCCACGAGAAAAACTTTACTTTCTTTTAGATCAAAATGTGAGTGAGTATCTTTAAAATCGAATCGAGTGGTAACTTCTCGATTGGCTTGATCTATGGCATTTTTAGCTTCATGAAGATTTATTTTTGAAACAATATCAAATGTTGCCATGAATAATCTCCTTATATTGAAAATTTCTCGCCCCAATGAGTCCTATCCCCAAAGAGGATAATGTTCTAGGTATACTGCTTCGCCAAAAAAGCGATGCGTTGCATGACAAAAGGAATCAGTATAGTCTGATACATAAAATTTGTAGTTAATCGATTGAGTGCTGTTATTTAACTTATAAAGTTGCAAACACTGTAAAACAGATCTTGCAATAACATCAGTTGTATCAATCACTTTGATAGCATTATGGTAGTAGTTGGATATTTGGTCCTTGATAACAGGATAATGAGTGCAAGCAAGAAGCAGTGCATCAATATTATTTAATGCTGGATGAGATAAATACTCCTTTAACAGCTCATCAATTATCTTTTTATTAGCAAAGCCTTCTTCTATGACTGCAGCAAGGAGGGGAGTGGCTTTGGCACAAAGGCGAATAGGTAATTGCAAATTTTCAATTTTTTTTAAATATATGTTGGAATTAATGGTTTGTTTGGTGCCTATAAGGCCAATTTGCTTTCCGCAGTAAGCCTGACCAAGAAAGGCTATGACAGGGTCTATAACATTGAGTACATGCGCTTTGCCATCAACATATTCCTTTACTAATTCATATGCAGCAGCTGAAGCTGAATTACAAGCAATTAAGATTAATTTGCATTGATGTTGTAGGAGCAAATCGGCAATTTTAACTGAATAAGCTTGTATTGCAGTTGTTGATTTTTCGCCATAAGGAAGATGGGTGGTATCGCCAAAATAGATAAGACTTTCTTGTGGCAAAAATTCTGTTACAGCTTTTGCAATAGTTAAGCCACCTATACCACTATCAAAGATGCCAATTGGTTGTGCAGCTTGCAACATAACGTTTTTTTCACTATTTGTTGACAACAAGCCATAGTATCATAAAGATTGAGAATAATTAACATGGAATAAGGAACAATGCATTATGTTGCATTAGTCCTTATTCTTTATGATTTTTACCAACTATTGGTGAGATCGCCATGAAGCATGCTGTTGTTAGAATTTCTGCTCTGATCATTTTACTTTGTACAACAGACTGTAACAACGCCTACACATTGGCGTTTAATAAGTCCTGGAATTGAATATACCCATTTGAGTATGCTATCTGGATTCCATATAGGTTATCTACATGCTTTTCGCATAGATCTTTCACAAAACAAACTTGAACTTGCAATTGCCGAAGACCAGCGTAATAAAATTGCCAGAGTTGCAGATATGACTTCTATGTATCAAGCTGTTATTGGTATAAATGGTGGATTCTTTAGTCAAGAATTAAAACCACTTGGCTTGCGAATTTCTAGCTATACAGAAAGATATCCACTAAAAACAACGCCATGGTGGGGTGTTTTTTATGTGCTGAATGATAGGCCCTATATCGTAAGTCAAAGTAAGTTTCAAGCAAACAAACGAATTGAATTTGCAGTCCAATGTGGTCCAAGGTTGATTATTAATAATAGGATTCCTATTTCATTGAAACCGGGGTTAAATAATCGAACAGCTATTGGTATCACACCTAACAGTAAAATTATCTTTGCAGTTACTGATAATTTGAAATTAACGACTACGCAGCTAGCAAGATTAATGAGATTGCGTCAGATTGATGGAGGTCTTGAGTGTTGTAATGCCATCAATTTGGATGGGGGGAGTTCAACGCAATTGTCTGCCAAAGGAAAAGATTTCCAATTAGAAGTCCCAAGCTTTAGTGCAGTGACAGATGCAATTTTGGTTATTCCTAAATTAGGGATATGACTGTTGTTTAAAAAGCACAAGGCTTTCAGGTAGGATTCAAATAATTAGTGAGTAAAGTATATATTTTTTGCACTCTACTTCTATAGGCCGTATTTTTGTCAACTGTATGTGAATGGTAGTTTCCAACACCTTTCCACAATGTTTTGTCATCAGCAATAGCTCGACTCAACAGCCATGTCCCTACATTCACATTTGCACAAGGATCAAATTGAATTGCCTCACGGGTATAGCCATATTTTTTGATTTCCGATAGCCAGATTGAATTGATTTGCATCGGACCGTAATCGAAAGTGCCATTTTTATTTCGAATAGCATCTCCAACATGACCATTTTCCATTCTAAGAACAGAAATAATCAAGGTTGCTGGTATATGGTATTGAATGGCGGCTTTATTAATACATTCAACAGGGACATCATTAATGATCAGTGCACTATCCATATTCTCACCTCATTATGATTTATAACTACCCAACTCTTTACTTATCAATTT
>CAWFQC010000037.1:0-127478 GCA_963817645.1 uncultured Gammaproteobacteria bacterium
CGTATTATCAAGGGGATCATGTAGAAATAATTAAAACTACTTTGCTAGCCTCGGACAAGCAGCAAACTATCTGCTGGTTAAAACTTAGATAATTTGTTCTATGTGGAACGCCTTTTGGATTTTATGTCTCTTGTGGGATGGAAAACACTCTGCCTCCCAAAGAACACTTTAGTATTCTTTCTGGGTTTTGGAGAATTATAGAAAAGGTACCTATACAACTGAATTTAAATGAGCAGCAAGTGAGAGTCAAGAATTGCATCATAAGCAAGATAATTTCCTGATTCTTGAGCATGAAGAGACCGCTTTCAAGCGAACTCCGCTTTGCAAGCGTGACACTAAGCTGCCGCCTTTAGGCGGCAGTGATTCACTTGGGCTCATTATGGATTCCAGGGTCTTGCTAAAAGGCTGTAATTCATCCAAAATTCGCAGCAAAATATAGCCTACATTGGAGTTTATTGAGATTTCGCTAGACCACAATTGTTGATTGTCGAGGGCCTTTAGCAGTTTACATAGATGTAAAGAGCTGCGGGACAAAGAAGAATCAACGATTTATGGCCGGAATAGTAGAAATGCCAACAGACTCTAGTGTAAGAAAGAGAGAAAAACATTACTTAGTTCACTGGTTCAACTACTTGTTGCATAAGACCCTGGAATCCATAATGAGCCTTCACTTGTTGTCTAATGTTGTAATGATCGCCTCAAGGCTTTCTTTTACTTTTTGATTCATTTCAATTTGTCGTGACCATCCGTTTTGTTCTGCGGTATCTAGGATCCGTATTGTTTCGTTTAGTTGCTGCTTATGCTGATTTAAAAACTGGCCTGTTGTTCTAAAATGGCTACAACTAAGGCAAGCATTTGCATGTGGGCAACCACCTTGTTGAATCGGTAAGCCGCAATATCCATTTGGTAATGCCTGTGCTAAGACATTGCGCTTTAACCATTTAAGATCAGCCGGAATATCTATAGCTTGCTCGTCCGCGACAATATGACCAGTGATATCAACTAATTTACCCTGAAATTTAGCAAACTCAGCTTTCATGGTACTATCATGAAGGTGGGCGTAACTCATGGTCATTTCAGAGGAAGTATGCTTCAAATATCGTTGAACAATGTGGGCAGGGACACCAGAGTTAATCATTTGAGTGCCAACAGTATGACGAAATTGATGAAGTTGAAAGTGCCATATTTTTCCACCAGGGCCTTTTATTAAATGTTTCACAGCCAATCTATTAAGAGCATCTGACACTATAAAGCATTGTATTGCTCCTAAATCTTTTGCTGTAAATAGGTATTTAACATCGAAAGTATCATATTTGTTGAGTGTATACTCAAGTTGCTCGAAAATGAGCGCCGCTATTTCATGACTAATGGGTATGGTTTCTTCTTTCTTCATTTTAAACTCGTAGTAGCGAAGAAAAAAATCACCCTCAGCATCTTTCAATATACAATCCAATGGTAATGCACAAATTTCCCCAATGCGTCTGCCAGTATGTTGGAGTATTATCACGAGTCTTCTTATATCAGGAGATAATCCATTGATATGTTGCTTTAATTGGTCTAAAACATCATGAGGTATGTATCGTGGCCTGGCTCGTTTCACCGGTAATCGATCCTGTCTAAACATGATTTTTTCTTTGGTTACACTTTCCCAACCCTCCACTGCGGCCAATGTTATTAACAACTTGATATGTGTGATTAATTTATTTTTGGCTTCATTAACGGTTTTTAAACCGCAGACATACTCAATAAAATCTAACATCAATGAACGATTAATTTCCTCTGATTGAACACAATGACCATATTTTTTTAGAAATTTAGAAAAATGACCAATCGATCTTAAATACTGTTGAATGGTGTAAAAAGCTTTTGTAGAAGATTGAAAATGAATGAATTTTTTAGCTAGCTGACGTAACCATTCAGGATTGATTTTTTCAAAACTAATGTAGGATGCTCGGGTGTAAGGCGGTGGCTTTATACCTATATCACATAGTCTCCAGATATTTTTTTTATAATCAATTTCACGTTGATTTTTTATTAGTTTATTATCTACAATTATTTCATGTTTTGATAAGTTCATTGGCCAAGCTCCTTATTGTATATTTTTTAAAAGCATTTTTGATATCTTGAGAAGAGAGATGAGTGTAGATATTAATGGTAGTTTGTACGCTTAAATGTCCTAGCCGTTTTTGCACAAGAGCTATATCCCAGCCCTGTTGAATTAGTTCGGTTGCATGTGTGTGACGCATCATGTGTGGTGTAACCTTTTGACCTACTGTTTTACTCAATCGCATAAACAAATCTTGGACGGCGGTATAACATAGAGGTTGTCCCCGCTTATTTCCTTTAAGGCAAACAAAAACGTATTCTGAATTGATTTCATCTAGCTCAGATAGGACATAATGGGTATACAATTTCATCAGTGATTGTGAGACAGGCAAGATGTTAGTACAGTGGGACTTTGAGCGTACTTCATTAGGATGGTTATTCCTGGGGACAAGTTGGATCTCATTATCCCAACTTTGAATGTCTTGGTGTAATATGCCAAGCAATTGACCAATGCGCATACCGGTTTCATAAAGAGTGCAAAGTAAGAATTTATCTCGTATGTAGTAACAAGCGTGCAACATCTTCTCGATAAGCTGGTGATCAATAGTTCTAGGTAACTTTATAGGTACTTTAATCTTAAGTGTCCTAGACTTAGCAAGCCGTGTTGTGTTGAGATGGTTTAAAAAAGGCTTATAACGTGGATTGATAGCAATTTTAGTGGTATAGAGTTCAAGATGGGCCACATTACCTATTTGTTCATGGAATTTATAAAAAGCAGTAACAGCAGCAAGGGCTGCATTAATACTGCTTTCAGTGCGTTTTGATACAGATTGATGAATCACTACAACACGTTGGCAGGGTGAACGAAGCCAGGTAATGAAGCCTGCTAATTGATCTAGTTTAATGACAGCCCAATTTAGCTCAAGATCTGACAAATATTCCCAGAAATGCTTAAGGTGATGAGCATAAGCTCGGATGGTATTTGGACTTTTCTGAAGATTGTACAGATAGCTGATGTATTGAAAAATCGGCGCTACTGTTTCATTGTTATCGTCGATTACCTTCCAAGCCTTAAAACCGTCCGGCATGATAATAGGAGTAACTTTCATCGCTATAATTCCTCAAATTGGTTAGAAGACTCTATCTAACCCAAATGGATTATATTAGCTATGTAAAATATACCCGTGTTAACATGTAGAACGCTACATTCCCATATAACTACACCTTTCCCTTTTAAATAATTTTTACTGAAATCACATTTTTTTCTTTGTAATCAATTGCTTAGTTAAATTATCCCCCGGGGACAATTTAACAAGATTTAAAATGATACTGAAATTAGAAAAATTAATTAATTGCTAATTTTTATACACAAGCAACTCAGCCCCTTTGGGTCAAACATCCAGAGAATAGCTTTGGCTTATCTGGAATTCTCGTGGTTGACAAGAGTTTTCCTTTTTGAAAAAGGAGGATTGACAGGGATTTTTTTAAAATATCAAATGAAATTAAATAAAAACCAAAAAGCAAAAATACGCCTTTATTTGACTAGACCTCGCATTTAATCCGTATTACAGGAGTCGATTTAACGACAATACTTGGAATTGAAGCATAATAATGCACTGAAAATTATTTCTGAGAAAGAAAAAATCAGCTTTCTTTATGAGATTAACGCTGGATTTCTCGCATGAAAGTTTTCAGCATTTTACAAGCGCCGTCTCGCGACTTGTTCGCGTGATCCAGAGAATAAATAGCGAGGAACGACGTTGAAAGCGCCAACTAGCTTAACCCGTATTAGATACTGTGGGCGTAAGGCATGTGGAGTTCAGTATAAATTCTTCAATAATTTTAAACCTAAACTTTCTCACTTTTTGTAAGATAAAAAATGAAATAATCAGTTTCTTCCCATAAACCTACACAAATCCCATAAACCTACACCAAGAGTTCCCATAAACCTACACCTTATCATAAATCTACACTATATTTCCCATATCCCTACACATATCATCCCATAAACCTACACCAAGACTCCCATATTCCTACACCATAAATTTCATAATAGTTCATATAATACAATGACTTATTAGAAAGTTATCCACAAGAACTTATGAATAAGAATAAAGAATATATATATTTTTTATAATACAAATTTTCACTTGCAAAGATATTCACAAAAAGTTAGTCTACACGGAAATAGTACACTGTGTTCTTCAAGGAGAATGAATGAAAGTCATAACAACAGCGGGAAATAAAGGTGGAATAGGGAAGTCAACTATTGCCCTTACCCTTGCTCAATACCTGGCAATACGCAGAAACATGAAAGGGGCATTCATCGATTTAGATCCCCAAGGAAATTCTTCGTCTAGTTTAATTCTAACAACCCGAGATCCAGCTCACCCAACAGGGTATATGCCAAAAGCCCATCCAGAATGGGATCCAAATAACCTTCCAGAAGATGATCCACATTGGGATGGCATTAGCAGCATTGCAGATATATTTATTGGAAGACCTATTTATCCGTACCCAACATGGGTGAATAATCTACAGTGCTTTCCATCTTTTGCTTCCTTTTTAGAAGACGCACAACGCGTCTTAAAAGTAGATATAAAAGAAAAAGTCATTAACAGACTAAAAGAATTTACAACTTTACTATCAACACAGAGTGATTACGAGTTCATTATTATCGATACAAACCCTCAATTTGGACCACTTACCATGGCAGGTCTTAGAGCAGCAACACACGGATTGTTACCAACAGAATTAGAACAATACGGAATTAATGGCACAATTGGAATGATAGAGGCAATCTCACAAGAGCAACTTAGAAGACCAAAAGATGACACTATAAAAATTGCAGGGATTCTTCCCAATCAAGTTAGACAAACTGCTGTTCATAACAAATTTCTTAACGATTTACGCTCAATAGAAAAATCAAAAGAATGGTTATTACCACCGATTTCACTAAGAACAATTTATACTGAACTGGTTGTTGAAAATGCAAAACCTAATTGTGTTTTCAATTTATCTCCATCTCACCCTGCAAGAATTGAAAGTGAAAATTGGTGCTCACATGTTTATGAAAGAGTTTTTTCTAACAACTACAGTAAATCTATAAACGCTAGGAAATAGCCGATGGTTAGTAAATTCAGACTCGATGTTTCAAAAAATTTTGAAACAAAAGACGAGATAACTAGAACATTAGCAGATTGCTAATAGCTATGCTGGCGAATTATCAATTGAAGTCTTATCTTTAGATAAGATAGAACTTGATCCCGAAAATAATCGCGAATTATCATTAACTCTACATGATGCGATCAATGGGATTGACTCTGAAGATCCTCGTTATGAAAAAAAGAAACGAGATTGGAAATCATTGGAATCATTAGCAAATACAATACGCGATGACCAATTGATTAATCCTATTTACGTTTATAGATATGGGAACAAATGTCGTTTAATTGCTGGTGAAAGGCGGACTTTAGCTTCTGCAATTGCTGGCAAAAGAGAAATTATTGCCAGGATTGCCAGTCAGCGGCCTGTTGGCACAAAACTGAAAGTTTTGCAGTGGATTGAAAATAATGAGCGAGTTGATCTCAACTTAGCGGAGAGAATTTCTAGCCTTGAAGCAATTATCAAAGAATATCTATCTGAGAATAAAGAAAAAAATAATAGAGAACGAATTACAGCGAAGCTACTAGGTGAATTAACGGGAATGTCAATTACTCAAGCAAGAAGGTATATTCTTATTTTGCAATCCAAGCCAGAAATAAAGCAAGCTATTACTGATGGGAAATTAGAAAACATTAAACTTATTGAATTAATATGTACAGTTGAAAATACTGAGCATCAGACAGAACTTCTAGAGTCAGCTCTAGCAGGATTTTCATTTGATTCAGTTAATAGGTTAAAAAAAAATCTTGAATTAGAAAATAAAAGTAGCAAAGAATTCAGAGGTCATAAAAGATTGAATTTAACGATAAGTAAGATTAAACCCAATATCATAAAATTAATTGTGAATTCTTTGGTATCGAGCAGGCTTTTAGAAGAAAAAATCAATGAACAAATAAATATTATTAATAGTTCCATACAATGGAACAATATTGAATCTGTTGAAAAATCATTTAAAAAAATAATATCTTTACTTGGTGAGGAATAGATAGTAATGAACAGACTGACTTTGAGTAATGATAATGATGATAAAAAAATTATTACATTTACAATTAATAAAGCAATTAAAGAATCACTTAAGGGAACTTTGATTAATTCAGATAAATACAATTTGAAAAGAAAAAGTGATTGGATAAACGAAGCAATAACGATGTTAAAAAGTAATCCAGATTATAAAGAAATGGTATGTAACGCAGAAGGTAATAACGAAGATTTTGTATTTGATAAGATCTATATGACATTTAAACAGAGATGTTTCTTTGCTGAAATGAGAAATGAAGTTGTTAGAACATATCCGGATATAAGAGGACCACAAGCGGCTATCATACGCGCTGCTATACTGAGTCGGCTAATGAGAAAGACTTGAAAAAATAAACTATATGGAATAAGTAATGCAAGCTGAAAAAATAATAAAAAAGCATGTTGCAATTATTCATGCATACTCGATGATGAGTGCATTACAGCGAAAAATTGTTAATGTATTATTATATGAAAGTATTAAAAACCGCAATCATATTAATCATTTCAAATCAGTTGCTGTCGAATGCCGTATGCCATTAAATAGCTTGAGCAAAGCCATTAAATTCAATAGTAATAATACCCAATACCTCAAAGAAACAATAGATTCTCTAGCTTCTTTGAAAATTGAGTGGAATCTGCTAAAAGATAAAGTGCCAACAGAGATATCTTTTTTAAACCTACGGGTACTCCATGGTTCACCGACATTTTATCAAGATAAAACTTTGAATTTCTCATTTCACAAGATCATGCTCGATATGGTAACTAATCCATCAATCTATGGATCAATTGATATCGATCTTCAGTCACAATTTGAATCTAAATACAGTCATGCACTTTATGAAAATGCCACTCGTTTTGTTTACCTTCAAAAAAGCAAAATTATCCAATTAAATACATTTAGAAAATTATTGGGCGTCCATGAAAATAAATATGAGAGTATGCGAGAGCTTACAAGAAATGTAATTTCTTCTTCAATTGAAGAAGTTAACGATCGCGCTGACTTCATCGTAAACCTCGTGAGTATAAAACAGGGAAGAAAAGTTTCAGGGTTTGAGCTAACTGTAAAAAATAAAAACATGTTAAAGAAATTAGATAATACTTCAACAAGTTGGGAAGATATAAAATTATATAAAGAGATTAAAGACACTTTTGGCATATTGAGTGATTCAGTTTTAAATAATATTCTTAATAATTATTCAGAAAATTATGTCTATGAAAAGATAAATTATGTAAAAAAGTTTGCGAAAAAAGAAGACTCTGGTTTTTATCCTATTCCATATTTTATTACTGCACTTAAGGACGATTATATATTAAATAAAGATCAACCCAATTTTCAAACTATGACTAATAAAACATGCCAATGGGAAAACACTCTTAAGCATTTACAATATGATCTTAATCATTGGAAAAAAGTTTTAGAATGTGCTCAGACCAGTAATAATCCTTCGCAAGTGAATATTATAAAAACTGTTACATTGCAGTGTGAACAAAAATTACAGCTTCATTTTTTGAAAAAAAACAATATAGAAGATTAATATATGAAATTTCCTGCTTTTGAGCCTATCGATTTAAATAATAATACTCAAAAGCATGAGATCATTGAAATACCTCTGTCTCAAATTAGTCCTAGTCAAAATCAACCTCGAAAAATCTTTAATTCACAATCATTAGAGGCGTTAGTTGCTTCAATTAAACAACGAGGAGTTATTCAACCAATAATTGTTTTAAAAAAATCTAATTTTGATGAATATGAAATTGTTGCTGGCGAAAGGCGTTGGCGCGCTGCAAAAAAAGCAGACTTAGAAACAATACCAGCTATTATTCGTGATTATGATAAATCTAGCAGGATGGCTGTTGCATTAATTGAAAATATTCAACGAGACGATTTAAACCCACTGGAAGTAGCGCAGGCTGTACGAAGCTTAATTGAAGAATGTGCAATGACACATAATCAGGTTGCTGAAAGTATTGGTAGATCTCGCACAACAGTGAGCAACCTTCTCAGGTTACTTGATTTAACCCAAGAAGTGAAAGTAATGATTAACTCATCTCTACTGGAAATGGGGCATGCTAGGGCTCTTTTATGCCTAGCTCCTGAAAAGCAAAGCGAAGCGGCCAAGTTAGTTGTTAGTAAATCGCTATCAGTTAGAGAAACAGAAAAACTAGTTCAGAGTATGAAGATCTTACAGAAAATCCGGCAAATTGTGTCAATCCCGCATTTGAAAGAAAAGCAACAACCTGGGAAACTAACTTATCAAAACAACTTTCATCTAAAGTGAATATACATTTTAACCCGAAGGGAAAGGGGAGGGTAGTGATACATTTTGATTGTCTAGAAGAAGCAGATTGGCTAATGGACCATATAGGGTTTATTCAAAAAGTAAAATGAGATTTTAACTTAAGAGGAATACCATCCATTATCTTGTGATGTAAGAAAAAACTCTATCAGGATTGATTATGACCATGACCATGGATGGTTCTAAAAATAACAAAGCTTCTATTCGCAGAGACAATAATTTCCATACAGTATCAATTTTGTTTTTGTATGTTTGCACGTATTTGTCGATAGTCTTCAATATATTTTAAAGGAGTTATTATGGTAGAAACAGCATCAAATATGTCCCCGCTTGGAAGCAAAGCACAGTATTTTGCTTTAATAGACACACGATTAAATCAACTTGTTTCTCTTGAGGAGTACCGATCACCCATTGCCACAGTAATCATGTTTTTATCTAATCATTGCCCATATGTAAAACATATTCAAATTAAATTAGTTGAAATAGCTAAAATATATCAAGAAAAAGGCGTTAAGTTCATCGCGATTAGTTCTAATGATGTTAAAAAATACCCTAGCGATGGCCCAGAAGAAATGCGTATTGAAGCAGAAAATTTTAAATATACATTCCCTTATTTGTATGATGAAACACAAGAAGTAGCAAGATTATATCACGCGGCGTGTACACCAGATTTTTTTGTTTTCGACCAGGATCTGCTATGTGTTTATCGTGGTTGTTTTGATGAATCAACTCCTGGAAATAATAAACCCATCACCGGAGAACATCTTAAAAATGCTTTAGATCGCATACTTGCTGGAAAACCAGTCTGTGCTGATCAAAAACCAAGTTTGGGATGTAGTATAAAATGGAAATAAAACAGTACATAATTTATTTTGAAATTATGCTTCATATAATCAACACAATTGGTAAAATCAACAATTTTGGCTTTCATACTTATGCATAAAGATATGCAATGATGGCGCGAGTATTTTACAAATTCGAATTAAATTCTTGAATAGGTTAGGCGGGGAATATCCCGCCTTTGATTGTTTCACCACAGTTGTTGGTTTTACACCCTATCCCATTCAAAGTTAATCAATAAGTTTAATATTAGATTAAGATTAAGATCTCAGTTTCTTTTCAAGCATTTTTGACATTTTTAAATGATGTTCTACAGTAATCCGAGTTAACTCTAAGTGCTTTTTTAATTTAGGATTTTTTGCATTTTCAATACCCTTATCTAAAATTTTCAAGGCACCTTCATGCCCTTTTACCATAGCCTTAGCATAGGCTACTTGGAAAGCTTGGGTATCTAATGTCTTGAGCATTGCAAGTCCTTGATGGCCTTTTTGTTTCAGTGAGATCGAAAGACTTGATTCTTCTGGTTTTACACCAATTTCCTTGCTAAGTTCTTCAGTTGCTTTTAAATTTTGTGTGTGATCTCTATCAAGTTTTTGCGCAAATTCTTTAACCATAGGGTTAAGATTATTTCTGCTCAATGCTTCCTTTGCAGCGGCAATTTCATTTTTATTTATTGTTATTAGTGTAGCTAGGATTTTTCCACACTGCCTTTCTGCCTTAGGTTCATGGTAATTAACCATATGAGAATTATTAGACTCATTGACATTATCTGAAGCATCTAAAGCAAGGATTGGTGAAAAAGGTATAAAGGATAAGGATAAGCAGAGAAACAATAATTTATATTTCATTTTAGTCTCCTTAAAGTTAATCATAGCTTAGTTTTTTCTGAATCTTTAATATTATAGTAAAGTGCATGAAAATATTAGCGCAAAAAGGAGCATAAAAGCTTATAAAAATTCCATGTTTGTCATTAAAGATGAAAATATAGCTCAGCTAATTAAATCTACTTTGCTCTCAATAAGGGGGTCTTATCAAAAGCCCATCTCTTAGGAGGGATGGGCTTGATAAGCAAAAAAACTAATTACCAAGTTTAACGATAACTCCAACACCTACAAAATTAACGTCATTCAATTTATTACCCGTAAAAGTCCTAGAGTAATCAATAGTTCCAGAAACTTGTGGAGTAAATGAATAGCTCATTCCAATACCAGCCTTAGGTCTAACATTGATATTATGGTCTTTATACATTTTTCCTTCTTTATCAACATGATTTTGTATGAATCCTGCCCCAAGTTTAGAATATACGTTAAACCTAGCTGTTGCCGGTAAAGAAAATTTAGTCACTAAGTCAAAATTTTCTGTATAGAAATTAGAGTTTCTTTTAAATTTTCCAGAGCCATATAAAAATGCTCCAAGCTCAACGCCTAAGTTGTTATTAATATTATATCCTCCTAATAACTTTCCAGTGTAAAGAGGGTTTTTGAACTTATCCCTATCAAAGGCACCAAGCTGAGCTCCTAAATAAAATCCAGACCCATTTGAATTATATTGACATAAATAATTCGAAACATTTGCACTTGCGACTGATGAAAAATTGATAGCGACAAGGGATAAATAAATTAGTATTTTTTTCATTTTGATAACTTATATGTTTATTGTTTTTAATTTTCCCTACCCTTCATTTCCATAATAAGACTATTTCCTAATATCACATATCCATTTCGACTGCCTAAAGTAAATTTTTTATCTCAAGAATGCAAGTATTTTTTAAATCTACTTTAGGGTAAAAAGCCATTTGGATAAATGGTTCATATCAAGGTGGAACATTGCGCAAAAACTTGATGTTTCTTCATCAACTTTTTCAAGACTTATCAAGGGTAGGTCTGATATATCCCCTGAGATGGCATTAAGACTAAGCAAGACCTTTGGTAGGAGCGCAGAAAGCTGGATGCGCATGCAAGCAATTTATGAGCTTTGGAAGGCAAGACAATACGTTAACCTAGATCGTGTTAGCGTTATTCATCAGAGGAATATATGAGACATTATTTGTCAAAATAATTTTCTGAAAAACTATAGCTTGGTTAGAATCTCAATCATCATTCGCCTATATCCATACAATCTAATGAGATTTATAATAGACACTGGGCATGTAGCCCTGATATTTAAAGTCAATTTGTTCGATTTAAATGCTTAAACATAACATGACGTACTGTTTCAAGTGTGAGTGGCTTGATGAGAAAATCATCAAACCCGCTTCGTTTTGTTTTAGCTTCAAGGTCTTCGCTGGAATTGGCGGTAACAGCTATAAGTGGTATACGCTTGCTGCTTCGTTGCATCATCCGTATGGTACTAGCAATTTCAAAGCCATCTAGATCAGGTAAATTGATATCAATAAAAATAATATCAAAATGGTTACTAAACAGTTGTTCAAAAGCTTGGGAAGCAGAAGAAGCGATATAAACCTGAGAATTAAGCTCTTCCAGGAGATTTTCTGCAACTACTTGAGCTATTTCCAAATCTTCAATAACTAAAGTTCTCACTTTATTTGAGACCATTATACTAATCTCCAGTTTTTTTTCATTCCGTTATTATTTTAGTTTAAATATGAATCAAATATTGTTTTTCCTGAAGTAGCTATTTTTAAAAAGAGTAAATCTATCCTGTTAAGGGCGCTAACAATATTTTGGCTCAAACAACGAGCCTGCCTCTTGCGTTCAGATTGTTGTGCTCTTGCTTCTGCTGCTTGGATACGCACAGAGGGTTTATCTCATTGTTTTTTCAGTCTTTCGATGGTTGTTTTTTTAAACTGAACCATTTTTTTGCTCCATTGTCTTTATATTTTTTAATAGATTGGGATGGTATCATGACTCGAGTGCTTCCTGAGAAGTCTTGTTAAACGCCACATCAGATTGTAGCTGCTTTATTTTCTCTGGCGTTAGAAGAGAAAGGAGGTATTGAACGTATCGCATCAAATGACAAAACTGTTGTTCTGTCTCTTCAACAGCAGAGTACTTATTATACGTGCTCTTGGTTGTTGGAAAAATATAACGATAGAGAATTTTTTCAAGGTTAGCTAAGTGGAGCATCGCATCTTCTTGATAACATAGCTCAAAGTCTTCCCTTGCCATTCTCAAAAGTTGTTGTGCTATTTTCACTAAATTAGCCGGTTGCAGCCATGCATAGCTCATCTTATTCTCTTTTCTCCGTAAGAAAGATTTATTACATTCTATTCTAGCCTCTGCCTATTTGATCTCTATCAGCTATCAGATAAAGAAATTCTAAAAATTAAAGGCAATTATAGCGACATCACTAGAATAAACAAGCCAATCGCCATACAGACATGCCTAGTCAAATCAGCCCTACTAGCAATTAAAGTGTGCGCTTAATCACCACCCCTACCCACTACACTATATTTATGAAAACGTAAAATATCTGAAAAAAGCCTTTACTTATATGTAGTGGGTAAAAGTGGCTCCGAATTCAGGTAAACAACTTCTACAAATAGCAGGCAAAATGAAATGCTATTTGCAGGAGTTATTTAATGCACGTTTTCCAAGATAAATTTGTAAGCAAAACCAGAAAACTCTTTAACGTTGAGCTGTTTCGTAGTTGCTATCTTCGATCATCTAACCGCAAAGCCAAGAAAAAAGTTTAAACGAGCTTTGCGACATTTATGGATACAACCGGAAATATTTATTACACGGTTTTAATGGACTAACAGGAGAGCATTATCAAAACGTAAAATTTAATAGTAGTCACACCATAATTGCCCTAATTTATTGAGAAGTTATAACAATTCATGTGGATTATAGGAGCGAACATCGATAGAAAATACCCTCCTTTTATTATTAAGGAGGGTAACCTCGTATAAGGGCAGCTTATCGGAAGTGAGGCAATAAGGGTATTATGTTATCCCTTACATCACCTTTTTCTTCTTCTGCTTCTGACAGGTGGGTTAAGGGTTGTGCAGGATCAGGTAATTGCCTAAAAAACCTATAACAGGCTGTGTTGACACACGCTATCGATTGCCTATCACGCCCTGTTAAATAAGGCGTCACTTGCTTGCCGCCTTGTGAGAAAGTGGAATGAACAGTAAAAAATTCCGTAAACAAGTGCGCACTTTTAGAAAAAGGCTGAGAGGACAAGCTTTCTTCCCCTACATTAAAAAAAGAAGAGGCTATGGAAGAGGCACCTACTTTACGGGCCCTCTCTCCTGTTAATGCTTTCGCATATTGAGGATCGATGGTGAGTGCTTTATCGAATATGCTCTGGCTTTTTGAAAAGCGTTGGGAAACTAATAAGTCTACTGTATTTTTTTTTCGATTTTCGATATTCATCGTATGCTCAGGCTCTAAACGAATGACTTCATCGAAATCTTCGTTAGCCTCTGTATACCACCCTAAGTTCTCTTTCGCCAACCCGCGATTGTAGTAAGCCGTAGCATCATTAGGGGCTAGACGAATGGTTTCATCGAAATCTTCGATAGCCTCCTTATACCGCCCTAAGCTACTCTTCACAGTACCGCGATTGGTGTAAGCCAAAGCATATTTAGGATTTAAACGAATGACTTTACTGTAATCTTTGATAGCCTCCTTATACTGCCCTAAGCTACTTTTCACATTACCGCTTTTGTAGTAGACCACAGCCTCTTCAATTTTTATGTCTATCTGTAAGGCTATTAACAAAGAAACGGTATCATTTTCTTTATTTGAAATAAGTTTTGCCCTTTTTGCTGGCATCTCGTTTTCAAAATCTTTTTCTTTTTTTAGAATCAGTTTGAGAAGAGAAGTACGTTGATTTATCACCCCCTATACTTTCATCTTTGTGCAGCTTTCCATTTACTTTGTCATTGACTTTTTTTAACAGTGCTTCACTGAGTTTAAAATTTTTGCTCACATCAATCCAAGATTGCTTGGCGTTTTTTAAAATAAAATCAGCGCTCTTGTCTGATAGATTATTTCCACTTAAATCAAGATGAGTAAAGTCAACGTGTAATACCAATCGTTTAATTCCTTTATCACAGAAATTATTAAAACTGAGATCTAGTTTTTTTATATACTTTAAATCACATAGTGTTTTAGAAGAAACATCTCCAATGTAATTGCTATGAAGGTTCAATGATGTAATATAGGGATTTCCATTTAAAAGTTTTACAAGTTCTGGAATATCTTTATCGACAATAGTTGAATTTATTTTAATTTCTTTAACGTTTATATCTTTTTTAGCAATAATATTTTGTATATACTGCGGTATAGGCATAAGTATCTCCTGAAAACGTATTTAATATTAAAAAATTTACCGAACTTAACGGGCTTGCATCCGTGGTATCTAGTCGACCTAAAGAGCCGAGTAAAGCTGCACTTGCTCGCTGATCGCTTTACACTGGAGTTACTCAGTGATCATCGCCACTACGGACTCATGCGCCAAACTTACCATCTCTGCCTACCTTGTACCAGTCTTTGCAGGTTGCTGCAAGACCCTGCTTGATAATAAGTCCTTCCCAGCGTTGTCTCTATAGATCATTCTTTGGATGTCTGACCATCAAAATTTGGCTGTAGACCTTGGTGCATCTTAAGATCAAATCATGATACACTAAAACTACATCTTAAATAATAGATAATTAAAGCTAACAAGGTAACGTAATGAGAAAAATTCAAAAATACTTTTTGCTCATATTTCTTTTTATTACGTCCGCTTCTTTCGCTGATGATATAAAGGTAAATTTGCATAACACTTTAAATAATTGGCGAATAAAAAATGACGTTCCAGGGATTATCTTACTTATCAATACTCCAACATACAAAGATATTTTAATCAGCGGTACAACAACTTTGCATGGAAAAGATCCGATTAAACCTGCAATGTTATTTGGAGTTGGAAGTATTACAAAAACAATCATTAGTACGATGATTTTAAGGCTAGAAGCAGAATTGAAGTTGGAAAAAATTTAAAGTAATTAATTTCTATAAAGCGATTGTTGGTTCAATCGCTTGAGATGATGAGATAGAAAAATCATGGTAAAAATGCATGAAAATGAGCTAGAAATAGATGAGAGTCTTATCCATACACTTATAAAAAGTCAATGCCCTCAGTGGTCTAATCTGCCATTAAAAATTATTGTATCTAGTGGCACGGACAATACGTTATTTCGCTTGGGCAACGAGTACGTTGTTCGCCTTCCTCGCATCGAGTGGGTGCCTGGCAGTATCGATAAAAGTATCAATAAGGAATATGAATGGGTTCCCAGAATTGCTCGATTTCTGAAAATACCTATTTCTGAACCTTTATTTAAAGGCAATCCTGATAAGTCCTATCCTTGGGGTTGGACTGTGACTAAATGGAATGAAGGTCATAATCCAAATTTTGAGAAGGAAAATGAGTATCAAGTACTTGCTAAAGATTTGGCGTATTTTTTAAACGAGCTACACGGAATAAAACTAGCTAATGGGCCCTCTTCTAGGCGCGGAGTTCCTTTAAAAGAGGTGGATGTAGAAACAAGAAAGGCTATAGACCAATTAGAGGGAGAGATTGATATTCAATCCGTCACTTCCTTATGGAGAAAGCTAACGAATATCCCATCATGGAGTAAAGAGTCTGTATGGGTACATGGAGATTTTTTACCCGGTAATATTTTAGTACAAAACAATCGCCTAAGCGCTGTGCTCGATTTTTCCGATGTGGGTATAGGTGATCCAGCTTGTGATCTAGTTATCGCTTGGAGTTTGCTTAAATCGCATTCAAGAAAAGTCTTTAGAGAGAATTTAGGAAATATTGATGATAATACGTGGGAAAGAGGTCGAGGTTGGGCTCTATCAATTGCGCTAATCATGCTGCCGTATTATAAGCACTCAAACCCTGTTTTGGCTGCATTAGCAAGGAGAATAATAGAAAATGTGCTATGATTCACGGAGCGGATAACGAATGGATAATTCTCAGATACATTGGGCTATCAATATTTTAAATAATAATGGATATCAGATTCATACTTCTATTCCTGAAATCATTCAGAACACTCCATGGTCAGAAGTCTACCGTTTTAAAACTAATCAAGGCTTTATCTTTTTAAAAAAAGTGCCACCAGCATTATCACTCGAACCAAAGATAATTAATATTTTATGCAAGGAATTCCATGCGAATGTTCCGCAAATTATCGCAGACAATTACGAACAACATTGTTTCTTAATGAAAGACGCGGGAGTTAAACTACATACCTATTTCAAAGTAAATTTCAAAGCTGATATTTTAATTCAAGCTATGCAAGATTATACAACGCTTCAAATAATGACACTTGACAGAGTAGGGCTATTCCTTGATATGGGAGTGCCTGATTGGCGATTAGACAAATTGCCAAAACTCTATCAAGACCTAATTGCTCATGAAACTCTTTTGACAGATGATGGATTAAGTGAGGATGAGTTAATAATATTGAAGCAATTAGAACCAAAATTAATTTCACTCTGTGAGAAGTTATCGCATTACAAAATCAAAGAAACATTTGGTCACGCTGACTTCCATGATAAAAATATTTTAATAAATATCAATACCAGTCAAACAACATTAATAGATTTGGGTGAAGTTGTCATTACTCATCCATTTTTTTCATTTCTCAATTGTCTTCATAGAGCAAAAGAGAATTTTTCATTATCAAATGAACATCATCATCAACTACAACTTGCATGCTTTAAACCTTGGCTTGCATTTGATACACAAAAGCATTTATTCGAAATCCTGGCGATTATTCAACAATGTTGGTCTATACACTCGGTATTAGGAGAATTCCGTCTTATGAATAGCGTCGACCAATCAGGGTTCCAGGAGTTACGTAGACAAGGGCGACTAGCACGAAACTTACGGCATTGGATTGATCAATAATGAATATAAATGCTGGCATGGAAAAATCAATCTTCGAATTCAAATGCGAAGCTTTAACTTGTTAAAGAGTACTGCTTATCTCATTACATTACGTTACAGATAAAAAACTCTTATCACCGCACTCCCTTAATAAATCTTGATAAGGATGGCTTATTGGATCACCGCCCGCATGTTCAAAACGAGAAATCATCGCGATAAGATCATGAAAATATGATCGGATAAATTCTATAACCATTTTTTAATTCCTACAAATTTTTTAAAAAATGATATCTTTTCAAAGATGTAATTTTAATCCTTCATGTGATGCAATAAACCCAAGCTTTTTATAAAATTCCAATGCATCAGGTCGCCTTTTATCTGTTGTAAGCTGAACAACATGACAACCTTCTTCTTTTGCTTTTTGTATTGCCCATTCTAACATTGCCTTGCCAATACCTTTGCTACGGATAGATTCATCTGTACGAACTCCTTCGATCAGTGCACGTTTTCCACCTTGATATGTCAAATAAGTAATAAAAGTAAGTTGCAATGTTCCAATGATTTCATTATCTAACTCAGCAACGATTAAATAATTATTTTTATCTACATTAATGGTATCAAATGCCTCATAGTAAAATGCTGGAATTGGATCTGCATATTTTTCACGTGTAATGCCAATAGTATCTTCTGCTAGAAGTCGAACAATATGAGGAATATCAGTGCGGTTCGCTTTTCTAAAATTAATATTCATATTAAGACTCATAGTAAGTGTGTGCGAAAACTAAATCTCGTACACAAATTGTTTGAGGTTGTTGATATATCCATAATGCTGTTTTTGCTAAATTTTCTGCTGGAATAGCTTGATTATCACTTAAGTTAGCAGCGATCAACATAGGCTGAGGCAAAATCAAGTAATATAGGTTTCATAGGTTAATACTCATAACTGTTACACGGTGGCCAAAAAGCTCATCATAGCCTATATGTGCCCATCCTAATTTTGCATACCAATCGGGAATAGTTGGATCAAACGCTAATAGATATAAAATCTGGCGACCTAATTTCTTTGCCTCATTTTTTACAGTGTTAATAAGTATTTCACCTACCTTGCATTCTCTATATTTTGGGTGCACAACTAAACTACCCAGCCAAGGAGTATCGCCAGGCCGAATACCGTCATTTTCACGCAAGCAGACCATGCCTATAGGCTGGTAATCATATAGAGCAACAAATGCCATAGGCATTTTATCGCTATTTAAATGTGCAACCAGTTTTTGCTCTGCTTTTTCAATAGAAGCATCAGGTGCCCAGTGTCGGCTGATTTCATCGTACCAAAGCTTAGCAAGCATTGAAATATGCTCTTGACAGTCTGTAAGCAATTTAACTTTAGGTTTTTTCATATTAATCAGTACATCACCAATCCAGAAAAATATATATTATAATACCTTCTTTTCTCAAGCAAATGCGCATATGGCAAATGAAAGAACGTTTCACGCTTAGTTAAGAACCAGTATAGCCATTATGGCTTTTGGGTTTGTAGTAGAGAAGTTTTCATTATTTCTTCACCAACTGGTACTTTATCTAAATGAGACTCATCAAGCAACCGCACAAAGCTAAAATTTTACAGAAAAAAATAGACATTTGTTCTATAATTTGTTTATGAAAAAAATAATAATTCTTCTATTTTTTATTTGCGACATTTCTAATGCCAAATCTCTTGTTTATCGGCACGGATATATTACTCCATCAGCTCGATACTATAAAGATCATTTATGTATTAATAGATGTGGTTGCACTCAAGCCTATAGTTGTCAGCCATGCTGTCAAATTAAAAGATATCCTGTTGTAAAGTTTACCACAACCTATTGGGATCCACTAGGTTACCGAATAATTTATGCACCAGTTGTCATTGAAGCTGTGGATTATTAACTAAGGTTGCTGAAGTTTTGAGCATTCTACAAGCGCTGTCCCGCGACTTGTTCGCGTGACCCAGAGAATAAATAGCGAGGAACGACGAGCGAAAAGCGCTATGACATTATTTTATCTTTAATGCCAATTAGAAATTTGTAATATAACCATTTAAGCTCTAAGTAAAAACGATTTTTGGATGAAATATGTTTGCAACTTTGGTTGATTAACAAATAATCTAGCAAGGTTTTGACTGGCACAAACCAACCATTCATTTTACTTAATTTTATCAACAGCTTTTTAAAATTAGGATTTAATTTACCATCTGCAACAAAACCACTAGCAAAATGTGTATACATGATACAAGCACCTTTTTCAGCTATAAGTTGCTCTTGTGCAGCTTCTGAAATAGTTGCGTTAAAAGAATCTACATCACTTCCCTCTGAAGATGCAAACCAATAATTAACATGCGGTCTAAGTGGATCGTGGTAAGGCATCATTGGACATTTTTTTAAAGTATTAATATGAGGGAAAACAAAATTTCGCACATACTTGATGTGTCTTTCACATAAATCTCCCCAAAAAAAGGGGGAATGTTCATCTTCACCAAAATAGCACTTATGATATTTAAATTGTGTCAAAATATTGTAAAGTAAGCGATTTACACCTGTGACACGCTTGGGACCCCAATAAATGCTTTCTTTATTTATATCATGATTTGCTAAACTGGCAGGGTAATATCCGAAATTATCAAAGAATCTTTCAAACCCTTTAGCAGTACTCTCACGCAAAGAATCGTAATAACTTACGTTATGCAATGCAATTTCAAAGCCCCTGCTAGCTATTTCCTTCAGCCACTTGGTATATGCATCATTTTCGAGCGTAGCACAATGAGGAATCCGGTTAAAATGGTGTAGAGCCCAAATAGATTTGGTTGTTAGCATTCCTAAATCAGCTAGAAAATCGTAAATAATTTTCACATTATCCAGATTGGCATTGTCTGTATCATCGAAAATTGTAAATGCGAACTTCTTATTGTCAGGCCACTCAATTGATTTCAACATAACGACTCTTTTGATATTTCTTTTTTGATCTCATTTCTCCAATTGCTTCGCTTCATTCCAGAAACTCATGAGCTCCTCAAAAGAATAGCCTTTAAGCTCAGTTAATCCTTTATCCTTTGCCAATTGCTTAACTTGTTTAAAACGTCGCTCAAATTTGTTAACGCTGTATTGCAAAGTTTCATTTGGATCTAGCTGACAAAAAATGCATAATGAATAAACAACATGCAATAAATCACCAATTTCTTCTTTAAGCTTTTCTCTGTTGCCATCGTCAAGATGAACTTGAATTTCATCACATTCACTTTGAATTTGAGCCATAATTTGTTCAGATTTTGTCCAGTTAAATCCAAATTGATTAGCTTCGTTTTCCAATCTGACTAATTTTTCCAGAATCATCATGTAATCCTATTTTCCTAAACTATATTTCCGAAATAGTTGCATTTTTTTACCTCTCTAGCAACCTATTTACTCCTATATGCCTGATCATATTTGTTTTCATTTATTAAATTTGAAATCTACTATGATCTAGATCACGAGATAGTATAAAATTGATCATCTATTAACTAAGGATCAAAAATTTTGAGTAGTTACGCTTCTTATCCATTTGGTCGCTCTACAAACAAGAGCAAACAGCATGGAAACATGAGAGGGAAAATATAATATGAATAACAAAAAACGTACAAGGATTAATTTAAACTAAGGAGAATCAATACAATGAAAGATTGTACATCATTTTGGCAGGGTAGCGGTAGTTGGCAAGGCAATAGATTTACCAGAATAGGAATACTGTCAGGAATTGCTAAAGCGCTATTTGACTATTATTGGGTGATGACAAGCTTACCTCTTGCAGAATCTCAGGGAGAAAATGAGGCAGTGCTTAAAAGTTTTTACATGAGCGGTCAAATTTTACTCGATATGTCTGTTAATGGAATAAATGGCTTGTCTTGTGATTTTTTGCGCAGTCTTCTCTATTCTGTATCTCCAGACGAAAATAATGAAGAGAACAGATCATCATGTTGGCAGGGTAGTGGTAACTGGCGAGGCTATAAATTTACTACCACAGCAATTGGGTTAGGAGTTGCTAAAGCGTTTTTTGATAATTATTGGGTGATGACAAGTATACCTCTTGCAGAAACTCAGGGAGAAAATGAGGCGTTGCTTAAAACTTTTTACATGGTAGGTCAAATTTTACTTGCTATTCCCATTTATGGAATGCCCGGATTGTCTTGTGATTATTTGCGCAGTCTCTTCAGTGTTTTGTGTAAAAATGAAAATAATGAAGAGCGCAGATTAAACACTTAAGGCTTGTTAAAGAAAAAAGTAGGGTTAAAGGGATTTCCATTAACAAGTTCCCTTCTTCCTTAACTTAATGAGAATGTTGTTGCGCTCTCGCTCGCAATTAAGGGCATGGGTGTGAGTAGTTCCCTTAAGATTAGATAATACTTTAGGAATTGAAATGCAAATCTATCCATCAATTAAAGAAACTAAAATTGTTTTTTTAATTTTAATTATCTTTTTTATAGCAAGGATTATTAATCATCCTCCTAATTTCACCCCACAAATTACCTTTGTTCTTTTTTTAGGTTCTATGCTATCAAAAGTAAGAGCCCTGTTGGTTACTACAGTGTTGATGATTTTAACAGACCTTTTTCTTCTTTTTTCGCAAGGATACAATTGGGATTCATGGATGATTTTTACTTACAGTGGTTTATTAGCAATTGTTTTACTCGCACCAAAACTAAAATCAAGTGGCATATCCCTTGTACTCAATAGTTTAATTGCAACTTTAGGTTATTGGATATGGACTAATTTTGGTACGTGGCTAAAAAGTGGTATGTATACTCATGATAAAGCCGGATTAATTTTGTGCTACGTATTGGCACTACCTTTTTTAGAAAATGCACTGCTAGCTGCTTTACTTTGGAGTTGCTTATTAACCAAGGCGCTAAAAATAATTCAAGCAGTTCCAATCATTTCTGCCATACCGCATACAAAATCATCCACATTGTAATAATCAGGTTTTGTCGGAGATATTTATCGTTTGGTTATGAAAAATCGCTCTTCCAATCCGTATAATCGTGGCGCCTACAGCTATTGCCTTTTCATAATCATTACTCATTCCCATACTGATATTTTTTAGATTATTTCTTTTCGCGATATCAACCAATTCAAGGAAGTATTCAGTTGGATCTTCATCAACAGGTGGAATACACATAACTCCGTCCACTATCAAAGGAAAAAGCCGACGTAAGTTGACAATCAATTCATCACATTTTTCTGGTAATACACCTGATTTTTGGGGCTCATGTCCTATATTAACTTGAACAAAATAGCGTAGAGTTTTTTTTTGCTTCTGCTCTTCGTGAAACAATTTCTCAGCCAATTTTAGTCTATCAATACTTTCTATAACATCAAATAAGGCAACTGCATCTGATATTTTATTTGTTTGTAAAGGCCCAATAAAATGCAGGATAGTATCTGGGTATTTCTTTTTTAAATCGAGCCATTTGGTCTTAGCCTCTTGCACACGATTTTCTCCGAACAATCGATGTCCCATTTGCATCAAGCATTCAATTTTTTCCACAGGCTGCTGCTTGGCAACTGCCAAAAGATTAATTGATTTTGGATCTCTTGAATATTTTAAAGCATAATCAGTTATTTTTTTCTGCATTAAAGTATAGTTACGAATGATATCAGACATCACAGTTGGCGTGTTTATGTAGGATCAATAAAATTTAGAAACGAATTATCAGCTAACTGAATAAGTGAGTTATCTTTTTTTGGCATGCGCATTCGGTGCTCCTTGCAAAAAAACAGTTATAGTGAGTTCTATGGCCGTATTATGCCAGAGGGAAATAGCAGACGTCTATCTAGAGCCGATAGATGACTCTTATTGAGATAGGATATTCTACGAATATTGAAATTACTATTGCGCTTTAGTTTTCCATTAAATAGTGATGGCTGTGATAATAATTTTCTAATATGTGGTACTGCTTTGCGTCCTGCTATAAGGCCAGCATTATAAAGCTTTTCTTTATTGGATAAGTTAAACATACTCGCTGAACCCACTTGAGGTCTGATAATGACATCTGCTTCTTTAATATTGTAATTTGTTAATGCATTCATCATTAAATCAATACTTTGTGATAAAATATTGTAAAAGGTAAGCGGTAATTTAGTGCATGGCTGTGAACAGATATTCACTGTGATGATAACCTTTGGATTATAGCGCTTTGCAATATCAACAGGCACGGGATCAGTGACACCACCATCTATCAGAGTAATATTGGCAAATTTAACGGGATGGACAACCCCAGGAATAGCGCAAGAAGCGTTTACAGCTAATCCTAAACATCCCCTATAGATAGGAACGGTACAACCGCTATTAAAATCTGTTGCTACTGCAATAAATGGGATTTTAGTTCTTTCTAATGGGCAATCTGAAGTATTCTTAGCTATAAATTGTTGCAAATGATGGCCTAAGATTGGCCCCAACGATGCTTGTCTTAGTGAGATGTCAATATAGTCAAGGTATGAACTTTCCATCATCGTATGGGTGACTGAATCAATATTAGGATTTGCAGCATAAAGCCCCCCGACTAAGCTACCAGCACTGGTACCTACAATGAGGTCAATAGGAATATGCGCTTCCTCTAGCGCCTTGATCACACCTAAATGCGCAAAGCCACGAGCCCCTCCTCCCAATGGCATTTATTTAAGGAATCAGGGCCATTCACTTAAGAGTGATGTTATTTACATATTTACACTAACTCAATTTGAACAATATTTGTAAATATAATTTTACGGCACTGCTACTGCCTTCGTGCTTTTCTTTTTTGCGAGTTTCCACTTTTTAGGAATTTTATTAGAAACGCGTGCATATGAACGATTGGGTCTTATTTTTTGGTAACATGTTGCAATAGACTCAGTAATTATATGAATGGATTCTTTCACATAAGCGGCTTGACGCAAGAACAAACCTTCTAAATTTCTTGCAACAGTGATCAAGCAATTTTTTAGGTTAGTCTTCATCATATTGGAGGAGTCTGATTTGTTTATCCCTTTTCGTAAAAGTAATATATCGTCCGTTTGATTTGAAAAAATTCTACTGAGGGTCAGTATAACAAAGTGCGCAAATAATTCCTGTTTAACGCCGCGCTCGGTTTTGCCATGAAAGTCTTCCACATCAATTAGTACCTTGGATATTTTATAAAGCTCTTCAATTCCCCAACGAGCATGGTATAGCTCAGCTAATTCATTGTATTGATACTGATGATGATCAAAAAGTGTCGTTCCCAAAGTATAAGCCATATTGTTAATAGTGTATTTGATTAATCTTAACTGTAATGGGATAAATTCAATATGTGGGTATTTTTTTAAAATTACTCGTTGATCTTTTGATGTTGGCATAATCGTTATCACACGTTCAATATCGTCACTTTCCATAAATTGCTTAATTAATTTGTATGAGCTACTTGGTAATCGGAAAACAGCATGAAGTTTTTTCTTATAATGTGTGTACAGTAAAGCATAAGAAAAATAACCACGATCATACACAACAAGATCGTCCTCATGTAGGAACTGAATATGTTCAAATGCCAAACGTCGTTCGTCCAGATGTGCAGCTAATTCAAATTGATAAGGGATCTTTGATTTTAATTGATACAGACAACTCACCATGCCCTGAGGAAAGTGAGCGTTATCAGATGGTTTTTGATAACCATCGTTCAGCAATTCTTTAGGTAAATTTATTTTTGATCCATCAATAGCAAATAGTCTATGATTTTTCCATCGATAATCTTCGCGATCACTTTCATATTCATGAATAATCTTTGTGTTTAATGTCTTAAAAATAGATTCATCCATCTTTTTCCTTGCGTTACAAAATGCAGCAGGTACCACTGGTTTAGCTTGTGGTAGTGGAATATGTAATTTATGACAATATTCCCATAATTCAGCAATGGTCAGTCCATAACCTTGCTTGTTCTTGGAAAATATAAGTCGGAAAATAAATAAAATAATTAATAAGGTAGATAATACACGTCGTCTTTGTTGCCATTCTTTATCAAAATTTTCTGCAACAGATGCAACAACAGTAATAATTTTTTGCCATAAATAAACCTGCTGGTTGTCCGGTGTAATACAGGCTGTTTTATAGGGGGCAACTTTTTGAAAAACAGATTTTTTATTATCCATAAGTAGTTCACGAGCATCAGGATCTAAAGGATAAATATAGACATCTTTTTTCCCAAATTCAGATTCATTTTTGAATGATTTCCCAGCCGTTTTTCCAATATATTGCCAATTAGACGCTTTATAACACGTCCCGTTATATCTTGTAGGATCAACAAATGTCTCCACTAATACAGGTTTATATCCATGATGGGATTCCCAATCCCTAGCAATTTGTTGTATGGCATAGGCCAATGCTTTTGAAGCAAGGTGCTTCACATTAACCCATGGGAAAATTAAAAATCGATTGTTATTAGCTATTAAATTTAAATGTTTTTGGCGATGTAAGTCAGTCCAACCTATCCATTCATCACGGCAGGTTAATTTTATTGTTGCAAATGAAAACAATAAACAACCAAGTTTTCTTCCATAGCGATCAACAACATAATAACGCAAATGCGACCCAATAGGTCGCCTATAACCCAAATAATGATATCGATCAACAAACTCATTCCACTCAGTAATTTGTTCTGGCTCAGTAACAACCTGGAGATTAATCGGCATTAACTCATTCACAGCACAGTCAATTGGTAATGCTTCATTTGTTTGATCAGTCCATAAAATTTTTTTTTGCCGTGCTTTATGATTTCTTTCGACTTTAGCTGGTAATTTTATAATGCCACGGGATTCCATTTCTTCTAGAGCATTTAGGCAGGTTTGAATTTTATCCGTTCCTCTTGGGGTTTTCCATTGAAAACGCTCACAAATCGTATGGGCTAATTCTCGACGACTTAGCCCAGAAAACATTCTAACGGTTTTTTGTATTTCAGTAAGTTGATGCCTTCTAAATTGGCGGCCGCCAAATGTGGTTTTTAAAAGAGAGTCTACTTTATTATCCATTAGTTTCAGTGCTCTAAGCTGTTAATCCTAGCATTAGCATGACAGATGGTGCTGTTCGAGTCAAGAACTTTTTAAAAATAATGAAATTACTTAATAGATCAACCGGCTAGGCTGCTTCTTTGTGCATCACTCACATAAATAAATGCCATTGCCCCTCCTCCTCCAAGTACAAGGGCAACTCTGGGTTTTTTTATAGGTCTACTATTTAAATCCAGTGGAGGATAAACTTTGATTGGGACAGAAGAACAAGCATAAATTAATGCTGAAAAAAGAACAATAAGAAAACGAAGCATAAATATCCTATCTCCTACTCTTGTAATGTACTATAATGTGTACATCCTAACACATGAAAGAGGAAAAACAATATGTCTTCTGTGACCATGACTGTTCGACTTGATGATCAGCTTAAGATGCGTTTAGATAAACTTGCAGACCTTACAAACCGTAGTAAATCTTTTTTAGCTGTGGAAGCAATTAGCGAATATCTCAAAATACAAGAATGGCAAATCAATGAAATTAAAAAAGGGATTGCTGAAGCCGATTCTGGGCAATTAGTTGATCACAGTGATATTGTTAAATATTGGAAGAAAAAGCATGCACATCCAATGGACGAAGGGGGCTAAACTAAATTTAAGACAGTTTGAAGAATATATTGCTCAAGACAATCCACAAGCAGCTATTAATACTGTTCTTAAAATTATTAAATCTGTTGAAGCTTTGGCAGATCATCCAGCAGTAGGTAGAATGGGCAGAATATTTGACACGCGTGAATTGATAATTAGTGGTACTCTTTATATTGTTCCTTATCGAGTTAAGGTAGATCATATCGAAATTTTACGAGTATTGCACAGTGCCATGCGATGGCACTGATTTTCGGTAATGAGAAAAGAGTGGAATTGCTAGATCGCTTAGTGTGTTAACTGGTTTATTTCACAACGTCAATGTACTCCAGAAGTATTTAACCAACCACGGTTCAATTAGAATGAGACAATAAATCCTTTGCAAGGGTCTATCTTAGAATTTCCCAGTATCTCGTCATTAACGAGCGTTAGCGAAGAATCCAGATTTCCTCGGGTTTGGTTACTGGATTTCTTCGCTAACGTTCAATATTGAGTCACTGATTTCGTCTCATTACGTTCCTGTTAAAACAATTCTTAGATCTGATATACTTGTATTTTTAAATATCAGCATGGACAACGCAAATGAATTCAAATACAGATCTCTTATTTACACCGTATAATTTGAAAGGTCATCGACTACGTAACCGTATTGTCATGGCACCATTAACCCGCAATCGCGCTATTCATGGATCAGATGTGCCTCAACAATTGAATGCTGAATATTATGCGCAACGCGCTAACGATGCAGGATTAATTATTTCTGAGGCTACCCAAATTTCTCCGACTGCAAAAGGTTATGCTTGGACGCCAGGTATATATTCGCAAGAACAAATAAACGGTTGGCAGTTAGTTACTGATGCAGTACATGCACAAGGTGGCATTATTTATGCACAACTCTGGCATGTTGGACGTATATCACACCCTACTTTGCAGCCAGGAGGAGAACTACCTGTTGCTCCCTCTGCAATTGCGCCACTTAAGCAACGTACTTTTATTGAAAGTGGTACTTTTACTGAGATTGGCACACCTCGTGCTTTAAAATTAGAAGAAATTACCAACATTATTGATGATTATCGTAAAGCAACCCGAAATGCGATTAATGCTGGTTTTGATGGGGTCGAAATTCATGCCGCTAATGGTTATCTTATCCAACAATTTCTAAGTGATTACACTAATCAGCGTAACGATATCTATGGTGGATCAATAGAAAATAGAATTCGTTTTGCATTAGAGGTGGCAAAGTCAGTAGCGGCAGAAATTGGGGCAGACCGTACAAGCATTCGTATTTCCCCGGTAAGCCCTGCAAATGATGCTGTTGATTCTTCTCCTGCTGAGGTTTATTTTCCTCTTGTTCGTGAGTTAGATAGGTTACAACTTGCCTATGTGCATGTTATCGAAGGTGCTACAGCTGGACCAAGAGACTTTCATGGCTTTGATTTTCATGCTTTGCGAAAGGAATTTAGTGGGGCCTGGATGGTAAATAATGGCTATGATTACAAAATGGCAGAGCACGCTGTTTCTAGTGGCTATGCTGATCTAGTGGCTTTTGGCAGACTCTATATTGCCAATCCAGATTTGACCAAAAAACTCAAACTCAATGCATCATTGAATGAACCTGACTCACAAACATTTTATGGAGGTGGCGCAAAGGGTTACACAGACTATCCAATTTCAAGAAGTGATGAGAAAGATCTAACTTAGAAAAGGGTATTAGGCTCGATGCTTTTCGTAAACATAGGCGCTTTTCTACGGTTGTGATCCTCCGAGGCAGCTTGGCGAGCCAGTCCATTATTCACTCTAAGTTTTAAATTTACAAGGATTAGCCCGGACCCTGAGTCCTAATGCAGCGTAAATTATTTTTAGCTTTCTTTAATACAGGGAAAAATGTTTTTAAGTTCTTCTGGGTGCTCGATGATTTGTTTTTTGTTTGCTTTGGTCATTTTTTTTATATATTTTTCTACTTTCATTGCTAAAGCTTTATTCCCCAAGATCTGCCAACTTTGAATCATTTTTATGGGTTTAAAACTTCTAGTATATTTGCATTTATCGGTTCTCATCATATGTTCTCGGTAGCGACGAATAAGATTAGTAGTATAGCCTGTATAATAACTGCCATTTTCACAGCTCAAAATATAAATCCAATATTTGGATTCTTGTGGTTTAGTTTTATCCATTTCTAATCAATATCCTGAATATTACCTGTTAGCATTCACCAATGTGTCACAGAGTTAAAATTATTTTATAAAAAAATAGGCCTTTGTTCTATAATTTATTTATGAAAAAAATAATATTCTTCTTTCAAATTCCTTTAAATGACTTTTGATTAGTAACTACTCACAATCCGTATTGCACCTTGAGCGCAGCGACATTGCCATTAAGTTAAGTAATCTGTCGTTCGTGGTCAAGTCGCGGGACGACGGCGAAGAAAAATGCCCTTAACCTAATGGCAGTGCCACTTGTGTATAAAGATATGCTGCGCTCGGGCGCGCAATAGGGTATGTGAATAGTTACATTTGAAATTCCAATATCAAAGACTAAGATTATATTAATCGATATATTAGGGATTTATTTATGACTATTGGAAGAATTTTTAAGCGAGAAGTGATTAGTGCACCAAAAGATATGTCTGTTATTGAAGCAGCTAAGCTGATGAAAAAACACAAAATAGGAGACATTGTTGTAATAGATAATCAAAAAGATGGTAGGCCTATTGGTATTTTTACAGATAGAGATATTACAGTAGAAATTGTTGCAGATAAGGTAGAGCCAGCTAGCATTTGTATAGGTGATGCAATGAGCGAAGAGTTACTTATCCTTCAATATCACTTAGGTGTTCGTGAAGCTGTAGATTCAATGTGCGCAAAAGGTGTTAGACGAGCTCCTGTTGTTGATCAGGAAGGAAAAGTTATTGGAATAGTAACATTAGATGATTTGATATTGTTACTTGCTGATGAGCTAGCGTGAGTTTATCACGCGCCAGTGGTTAATCGACTAATTTTATCAGTGCAATCAATCAGTTACTTTGTTTTTATTTGTATACAACAAAATAATTTAATTTTATTTGAAATTTATTGCATAAAATAGGATACTATATTGAGTTTACTAAAAATGTATACAACAAGGATCAGTTTTGGCGACAATACAGGTCAGAAAAAGCGGTGGGCATAAATATTGGTATATCGTTGAATCCAAGCGAATCAATGGCAAACCAAGACCTATAGTACTAGCTTATCTTGGTAAGGCAGACGATTTGTTAAAACGTTTGCAAGGCTTAACAGAAGACCTGCGCCTTAAATCCTATTCGCATGGAGCCGTTGCTGCAATGCTTGATATCGCAAATAAATTAAACATTTGTGAAATCATTAACCAGCATGTGTATAATGCCAGAAATCACTTATCTAACAAGCCGATTCGTAATCATTTAACAGCGGGAGCCACACTTTTATTAGCGGCTATTGGACGAGCCTGTATGCCGACAAGTAAGCGTGGCTGGCGGAGTTGGGCTAAAACAACCAGCTTAGAATATTTACTCAAATGCAGCTTAACTAAATTGGACAGCCAACATTTTTGGGACATGATGGATGCCATTCCAGTTGACGCTATTGAAAAAATAGAAGAAGAGCTACTAAAAAAGGTATTTGATTTGTATCAATTGGAACAAGAAAATTTATTTTACGATACAACAAATTTTTTTACTTACATTAATACAACAAATGATCGCTGCACTATCGCTCAACGCGGAAAAAACAAGCAAAAACGCACAGACCTAAGGCAAGTTGGTTTAGCTTTAGCAGTAACACAACAAGATAAGATCCCTCTATTTCATCTGACGTATAAAGGGAACATGAATGATAGTAAAGTTTTTAACAGTATTGTTAGTAAACTTAAAAATAGAATGGATCAATTGAAGTTACAACAGAATGAGCATACCATAGTTTTTGACCGTGGGAATAATTCTAAAAAAAATATGGCATTAGTTAAAGCAGCTCAACTTCATTATGTTGGTGCATTAACGCCTCACCATCATCAATCACTTGTGGATGATTCGTTAAAATATTTTATTTCAAATGAACAGAAAACATATAGAGATAAGCGTGTTATTTGGGATGAAGAGAGAACCATTGTGGTATATATTTCAGAGAAATTAAAAATAGGTCAAATTCGTGGTATTCAACAAACATTAGAGAAGAAAGAAACAAAATTAAAAAACCTGCAAATAGCGCTTAATTCGAAAAGAAAAAGTTATGAGAGATCAGCGTTAGAAGCAAAAATTATTAATATGTTAAAAGGACAGCATGTGCATCAATTAATTCAATGGACATTAAAGAGCGAAGATGAAATTTTAGAAAGCACTTGGATTTATTTTTTTAGTTTAGCACGTTCTTCAAATAACTTTTCTTTAGAGATTATTTTAACTGCATTCCTAACAAGGATTTATAATAGACGATATCATCTCGATTTTGTTATTAATCAAAATAAGCTTCGAGAAATTGAAGAACGATGCGGCTTGAGAATTCTCATGACAGATCGTCATGCGTGGAACAGCGAGAAAATTATTAAAGCCTATGAAGGACAAGCAGAAGTTGAATCAGCATTTAAAAATATGAAGAACCCTTATCACCTGACATTCAAGCCACAATTTCATTGGACTGATCAAAAAATTGTTACTCATTACTTTATTTGCATTATCGGTTATTTAGAATCTACTCTTTTGTGGCGACAGGCAAGACTACAAGCTGAGTTTAGGGGAACATTAGACACGCTACTGGATACACTGAATAATGTTAGATTGGGTACAGTACTGGAAGGCATAAAATCCAAAGGACGATCTAAAGCAATTTATAAATTAGAAGAAATGACAAGTGACGAAAATCAGCTTATGGAAGCTCTAAACCTGATCGATTTCCATCAGAAGCGACCCCAAATAGATGGACTTGTTGTATACACTTAATTTCGAAAAAAATCCTTTTAAAACAAAACATTATGGGTATTTTTGACTAGTGTCGTGATAAACTCACGCTAGGGAGCATAGCTAAATTGATTCGAAAGCAATTATCAATTTAATTAAATAAAAGCATTTTCAATAATGCCAATTCCTTCCCAAGTATCTATACATCAGGCAATTGTAACTATGCGTCTCGTTAATTTTATCTTAAGAAATTTATTATAAAATAATAAATATTATTAATTTTTAAATAGAATGAGTAAATTCTGTGGAAGATAAAAATACATATATTCAATCTGCTTACATTTCTAGTAGTGATTATGAAACTCGTTTTCATGAAAAGCCACAGCAAAGTTTAAGAACTAGATTAATCCAAGCCTATCCAAAAACTATCCATTTTCATCATTTAACCCCCAGTGAAATTTCCCTAGGAAAGTTCACCTTCCATCTTAATCAATGGCTACAGTATGCAAATATTCCTATTGCAAAAAAAGAAGGCAAAGGACTGTGGTATGCAGAAGATTATGTAGGAATGTATGGAGCGGATGAAGAATGTATGCAGATCAACGGCTTAGCTCATCCTTCCTTTTGGGATACAGGAACACAAGGCTGTTTATTTAAAGCTAACGACGGTCACACTCCAAATCAAATGTTATGCGCTTTTTTTGCTGGGCCCACTTTTGCTGAATGTGGCAGCGTGATGCAAGCTTGTATTTATAGGGCTATCGAAGAAATGATAGGGACAAGAGAATTTAATCGTACATTTGGACCATCCTTAATAAGATTTCTAATTACACCTATTTTATTTGATAAAATTTATACAGCAGAAGAAAAACCAGAATATTCACTAGATTTTAGGAGCAAATCTGGAAATCCCATCCATTTTCTATTTGATCGTTTAGAAGAACCTTCAGAAACGCATATCCAGAAAGGAGACATCGTTTATATTAAAGGAGTCGATAGATATACAAAAAAACATCTTGTCGGTCCAGCTGCTGGCTGGAATGTTCTGTGCATCGGTAAAAACGAATCCCAGGAGAATTTATACGTTGGATTTGGTCCCGACATCTTTTCAGATCGCCCATTAACTTATAAAGAAATAAAATCTGTATTAATTAAATTATATAATTCAGAGCAATTACAGGATACTAGATCACGTATTAAAAAATTTAAAACACTTGGTGGGTTTAGCCCAAATAATATGATGAAGAAAGACCTGGCAGAAATGGCTGAAAGCCTAGCTAATGACCAAGTAGATGATAATTATTCCATTGCTGGAATAGAAAAGGTAATTCGATTTAATCCGACAAAACTAAAATATTTTATAGATCAAGAATTAAGTTCTTGGCATGAAGCATCATTTGAAACATTAAAAAAAGAAAAAGATCCCAAAGCTGCTCACTATCCAGCAGAGAAAGTGACTATTTTTCCTGCTCAATATAATTGCGGAAAATTATTTCGTGATTTTGATAATGTTACCCCTGCTCAATGCCAAATGTTGACAGCAACCAAAAAATTTTCGCTCGCTGTATGTTGTGATAAAAAAGAGCCTATTGGATTATTTATGACAGGCAAGCATGGAATTGGTAAAACACATTTAAGTGTGGCTTTGACGAAATATGTTGAACAGCGCGGAAAAAAAGTTGCCTTTATGAATTCAGAGAAAATAAAAAATTTATATCAAAAAGCAGCAAAACAACAACATTCTTTCGGAGAGAATATGGATGAAGTATTAAATGATTACTTAAAAAACTCCGATCTCATAATATTGGATAGCTTAGATTCAAAATGCCGAATGAGCGATGACTTTTTAAAAAAATCACTTCATTATATTGTGAAAACTTGTAAGGCAATTATGGTAACCGCCAACCAACCGCTACATTCTATTCAAGAAGATTTACCTGATTACATTAGTTACGATGATAATGCGAGAAATAATTTTCTTTTTATGCAAGATATTGATGCGCCGATTCAAAAATGAAGTGCAATTAAAGTAAAAGACAATTTCCTCATCAGTTAGAAATACGTATAAAATATTATGTGCTGATTGTCAAGAAAAGATATGTCGATAAATTTTATTACAAGAGTTTTTGTTTTGTGATTATTTGAATATTCTTGACAACAAAATTTTATTTTTGTTTACAATCAAAATAACTGAAATACAATTGCTACAATAATTCACAAAATACACAGAGATAACAACAAAAATTTTTATATTAAATGTGCAGAACACTACTCATCGGTTTCTTAAATTTTTGAAACACTTCTCTTGGTGTTAAATAGTTTAAAATTTTTCGTGGTCTGTCATTAAGTTGATTTTCTATTTTTTTAATTTCTCCAGCAGGAACTTTTAAAAAATTAGTTGATTTAGGAAGGTACTGTCTCACTAGCCCATTCGTATGTTCATTAAGGCCGCGCTCCCATGAGTGGTAAGGTGTTGCAAAATAACAAGACGCTCCCACCGCTTTTGTAATTTTTTTATGTGCCGAGAATTCTTTTCCATTATCAAACGTAATTGTTTTTGCAACCGCTTTAGGTTCCTGTTTAAAACATTTCTTTGCAGCCTTCACAACATTTTTCGCGGTTTTCGCCTCTAATTTAGCTAAAAGAGTGAATTTTGATTTTCTATCAACAAGACTTAAAATAGCTCCCTGTTGTTTCGCACCAACGATCGTATCACCCTCCCAGTCACCTAATCGTGACTTCGCTTCAACTATCGCTGGACGCTCTGTGATATCCACGCGTTCCGGTATGCAGCCTCGTCCTGCTTTACTCGAAGACCTACGATTATATTTTTTCCCGGAATGCCTTAGATTTTTATATAAAGTTCCGCCAGAACCCTTATCTTTCCAAATATGCAAATAAATAGTTTCATGACTAACCAATATATTTTGCAAAGCGAGCCGACCAGAAATTTGTTCAGGGCTCCATTTTTCTCGCAGCTTTTCCTCAATAATCTTGATAACTTCTGGCGTCATTCTTGTAGGCTGATTGCTGGCAGTGTATCGCCGTTCTGTAGCCATTTTATTGGCCTGTTGATATTGATAGCCTCTTTCTCCCTTATTGCGCCTTACCTCCCTGGAAATCGTTGAAGCGGAAACCTTAAGAGAATTGGCAATTTCAATCTGAAGAAAACCATTTGACAGGAGGGCGTAAATCTGAGAACGTCGTTCTAGAGTCAGGTGCTGATAGCCACTTGGCATTGTATCTCTCCTTAAGAGTTTGAAGTCCTAATGAGAATACTGTCAGTGCCTGATTTTTTCCAATTATTTCAAAACATCATCAAATGCTTGAAAATTATTCATCTAAGCAAATTGCACTTCACTATTGAAAGGGCGATGAGAAAAATTATCTTAATACCTGGTGGCCGGAATCTATCTTAAATTTAGGTATTATACGTAATAATCAAGATGCATTAGATATTCTTTCAAAAATAGATACTGAAGAAGATACAGAGAATCAAGCTGCTGGCCTTATTCTTGAAGAGGATAATGCTAATTTAATGCAAATTAGCAAACAATATTTAGAATATTCCCTAGATAAAAACATAAAAATAAGAATCTTACCCGCGCCCGCGTATCATCAAAAGCTAAAGATCTTTGATCTACCCATTCAGAATTTTGATCAGTATGACGTGTTTTTTATCAAGGTCAATTGTGTTTCTGAATGCGAACAGCTTCTACAATTAATTCCTCATGTGTCACACACTCTGAAGAAACTCATCGTTGTTACCGATGATGAATCAAACTTTAATACAGTGTTGGAAACCCAATTAAGTTCGAAGCAGTATGAGGCTAATCACAAGCAATTAAGAAGTATGGTGAATAATTTACTTTTAAAAAGCTCATATTGGGACAATAAAAGAATTGCCCCCGAATATAGTTAATATTGAAAAATGCTATTTTAGTGCGACGGCAATACCATTTGACTCGTAGGAACAGCGTCAAAAAAATAGCATTCGTTGCCTCAATTAAGGCAACTTCTTTAAAATAATAACTGACAGCAAAAAAGCAACAAGAATCGCTAGAGATAAATTAATAGGTGATTTGCTTGAAAACTTTAATTATACACCAAACTCATCAGAAACGACTAAGATTAATATTAGCAAGATTAGAGTCTATTCATAAACCTGATGATATGAACTTACCAGGCTTTGACTTCCATAAACTCGGCGGTGACCGGAAAGCTGAATATGCGGTCAATGTAAACAAAAATAGGCGTATTATATTTAATGGCAACTGTTATGGGCCTAACATTGGAAGGTAGTGGTACAATATAAAGTTCAGCAATTTCACGTTCACTTAGAATCCGGGGTCACTGGCTCTTTTTTACCCCCACTGGTCTTTTTCCTTTTCTCGTTCTTTTTTATGATAGTCATTAAGCATGATACTGCTTCAGGAAGTCTAGGGGTTTATCTGACGCATGACAGTTGTAGCCTAGAATTGTCTGTTAAAGACTTGGGAACGGTTGATGGACAACTGAAGTTGAGCGAAAAGAGGTTGAGCTCGAAGGAGAGGACATAATGCCAGAACGGTAGGGAAATTCTAGTTATTTAATAATAAATTACATACCTCGTAATATAATTAAAAATATGAAAAAATAAGAGCAACAAATAAAAAAAATCCACTTTCGACAAGGGACGTTATCGATAGAATTTAAAAAAAAGAGCTGTTATGATTTCATAATAAATTTCAAAGGCTTACTTACATGGCTGTCCAATTGAATTTAACGCGATTGAATATGCGAAACGAAAACAGGCTATTAATTTTTTGAAGAAAACAATTAAGAGATATCGAAAATTTTATCCGAAAACAAAGTTAAGCCGCAGTTTTTCTTTGAATGATAGATGTTAAAATTGAACGGCACAAGGCGACCTCATTAAAGCTCATCAATACGGCATTCAATGAAATAGCAGCATGAAAAATTCTCAGTTCAGACTGATTAGGGACAATGAGCCATGATGAAATATGATTCTCGATATGACTCAGAATTATTACGCGGGAAAGATGATCCCAAAACGCCTAGGCCTTGGAACTTATGTCAGGAAATCCTCAGATATTCAGGTAGCGATAAGCTTTTATTAGATATTGGTTGCGGTACAGCCTTCAAAATTATTCCTTTAGCAAGTCATTTCAAGAAAGTCATTGGCCTTGATCCCAGCAAAAGTATGCTTAAGGCGGCAGAAATGAATAAACAATCATACTCTGTAAAGAATTTAGAACTCGTATTGGGAACAGGTCAACATATTCCCTTTCAAAACCAATTTTTCGATCTCATAACTTGTATGTTATCCAGATGGGATGTTGCCGAGATATATCGAGTTCTAAAGCCTAATGGGATAGTTATCGTCGAACATATTGGCTGTGAGGATAAAAAAAGCTTCAAACTACTATTTGGCAAAGATCAAAATGGTTGGCGAGGACAATTTTTAGAATATATCAAGCCTGATTTTCTAAAAATGTATCATGATATGTTCTCTGAATATTTTAACGCAGTATCAATTCAGAATGGATTTTGGAGTACTTTTTATCAGCCAGCTGGACTCCGAAAATTACTTTCCTTCACTCCAACAATTCGAGGTTTCAATGAGCAAATAGATTCTGCGGCTTTTCAAGCAGCAATCGAAAAATTTATGACGCCTAATGGAATCAGATTACAACAAAATAGAATTCTTATCTATGCTAAAAATCCTGACTTCCCCAGCTTTTGAACAATTGTTTAGTACCATTTCGATGTTATTTTTATTGATATCAATCTCCTCTGAAGATCTCCCTCTAGTACCCATTTGGCTGAATGTTTCCTACTGAGAACTGTGCGGCAAGCTTCAATTGCATTCGCAGCTGAGTGCTTCTTCCGAAATCCATATGAGTTCAGGTCTGCGTAATATTCTGCGATGGGGTCTAGAGCCATCAAGTACAAAGCCTGTTTCGCTCGGGTCGTCCATGCAGGGGATTAAGCGGACGCTTCTCTTAACATAAGTCAACTCCCTTCCAATCAAAAGGGAGTAAGATAACCGATCCCTAATATTAATTCAAAAATGTTTAGAGCGTCTAGGGAAGTCTAAGTAGACTGAAGGAGACAATGGCGTTGATACGCTGCTTAAAGAAGTTGATTTTAGGTAAGCTGGAAAAAAAAATCTGTTGTTCTTTTAGCGATTTCCAAAGAAGACATAGGCTTATTTTCTGCTTTTTCGCTTTGAGAAGAAGTTGATTTTAGGTAAGCTGGACGAAAAGAAACTGTTGTTGTTTTAGCGATTTCCAGAGACATAGGCTCATCTTCTGCTTTTACTTTGCTTTGAGAGGCATCCTCTTTTAGTATTTCTTTGTCTACTGGCGAAGCCTGTTCTGCTGTTTCTGCATTAATAATATGTGGTACTGGCTGTTCTTTAAAAATTCTCTCATACTCTTCTGTGGTGATTGGGATTTTCAGATTCTCAAGATAAAATTCATGATTTAAGGAAAAATAACCATTTGTTTTTATTAAGAGAATTCTACTTTTTATAGCTTGTTCCACTATTGGAAATTTTTTTCATTAAAAACTTCTTTTGCCAATGCCAAAACATATTCTTTAGGGTTGGTAACTGCACTTTCTATTTCATCATCTAGTTTCATTAAACGTTTACATACGCGTAAATGAAAAAGAAAGTTGAAATCTTTAACTAATTGACAGCTAACAGCAGTTGGATTTTTTTGTTTAATACGTTTTTGTTTAAAAAGACTTTTACGTGCATCTAACGTCTTAGAAAAACATTCTTCCAGTTTAGCAAATTCTGCTTTTATTATTGTTGTATCAAGTGATTTTGAGTTATAAGCTAGATAAATCTCAGCTAACATGATTTTATCAACGTGGCGGCGATGAGTTAAGAATTTACTATCTTTTTTTGAAATCACCCCTTCGATTTCAGAAAGATAAGCACGCGCGTTTTTATAATCTTGTTTTGCAAATGCAAGATGAAATAATGCCTGGCAAGCGTCAATGAAAAAATTGTCACGAGTACCTCGTGTGGTATCAAACAACTCTTTTGCCGATTTTTCTAGCAAAGGACCATCTCTCAGTTCATAAGCACATTTTATTAACTGATTTAAGGTGCGTTGTTTTTCAATTTCAAGTATCTCAGAGTGATCAGGATTCTTTGTGTTGGCAATGGCAATGTTAAAAATACTAATAGCTTGGTCAAGATGTTTCTTTGCTTCATTATATCGATTAGGGTTATCTATATCTCGTACAATAGCTGAGGCATATTTTCTTAAACAAAAAGCACGGTCTGAATATCCACTCATATCTACCGCCTGTGCAAAAAGTGCAATCGATTGTTGAAGAGCATAGGTACTATTTTTTTCAGTAAAAATCTCAAATCGTTGGCTAGCTTCTTTAACAAGATTATTTATTTTATTATTTCTTATACGATAATATAGATGAATTTCACTACTTTTCATTTGTGGACTAAACATAATAAATTACTCGCTTATGAGTTAAACAATTTTATAAACTAAATAAGAGCAATCTTTTTTGCATTAAAATTGATCATTCCACAGCAAATACTGCTATTTATTTAACATAATAGAATATTATGATTAAGAAACTATTAAGGAATTATTAAAAAACTATTAAACGTCAGTTCGACGAATCTAAGCAGAGGTAGGGCGGATTAGGCGGAGGGATATAATCTCACTGCCATATTATAAGTTAAGGATATGTATCTCTACTGCCGTCGTCCCGCGGCTTGTCCGCGAGATCCAGGAACCTGCAAGAACTGGATCCCGCGGACAAGCCGCGGGACGACGGCAAGGAGCGATGACTTTTACTTAATGGCAGGGGCCCTAATCCACTCTACCTCTGTTTAGATTCGTCGAACTGACATTATTAAGGAAGGGGTTGCTTGATCTATTATTTTTCATAGAAGAGATTGATTCCCTCTATAAGTTTGTGACTGCGTTTTGCCGCTAATTAAATTAAACAAGTTCCGTGCTTATCTGAAGAATAGTGATACCAAGAACCAATAAAGTAATTGCCTGGAATGGGAAGAATATAGATTTTTCTACACTGATATTTTCCTGTTTGAGGATTTTTCCTCCAGCGTCCTTTAAGCCAGCCTCCACCTGCCTTCGCTTTCTCAATCTCTTCTTGAACGACAAAAACTCCTGAGGGATCTTTAAAATTAAATTGATTATTTCCAATCAGTTCAGGGTGTAATGGGGAAACAAAAAACATACCATTATAATCACCTATAAAAATATCATAAGAATTCTTTCTGAATTCAATAATTGATTTATCTATTCCGTTTTTTTAATGTAGTTTTCAGCCTTTTTGACGATAGCAATGACCCTAGATTGATCTATATTTCTTGAATCTATCTTAGCATGTGCATTTTCATTGAATGTGAAAAGTAAGAAAAAAGACAAAACGGAAGTAATGCTTGGGTTTAATCTTTTCTTAAAAAAAATTCTATAATTTTTCATTTCTTATTCCCTATAATATTAATTAGTAAATCTACGTTGCATAATTTCATAATTACTTAGCACAATTTTCTTCTCAGATTGTAATATAATATCTTTATTTTTTTAAAAATGATCTTGATTTTAGGAGGGATATGCGCATTAATTGAATAAATAGCATAAAGCGGCATTTCCATCTTGGAACTTCAGCAAATGGTGACTGATTGCAGTCTTGCTAACACAACTAGGCTTATCGTCAGCAAGTGGCGGCAAAACAGCCTCCGTACCTTACCGCCTAATTGAAATCAGTCCTACTTGCCTTAAAGCAGTAATGGAAACCTCGATCACACTATGCAAATTAGTTTCTTATTCACGAATTCACAGATTCCAAGCTCTGAGAGTTCGCGACCGTAGCCTGAGTTCTTCATTCCACCAAATGGCAAATAAGGCGCAGTCCATGTTACTTTATTTATGAATACCATACCCGTTTCGATCTGGCGTGCAATCCGTTTACCTCGCTCAATATCTTTGGTGATCACCGATCCACCAAGCCCATATGGAGAGTCATTAGCAAGGTTAATTGCGTCCTTCTCATCCTTGATGCGAAAGACAAGCGCCACCGGCGCAAAGAACTCTTGATAATAGGCCGGGTTCTCCGGGGTTATATTGGTCAGAATCGTTGGTTCCAGGAAGTATCCCTGCCGATCAAATCGTTTTCCACCCAGTAATACCTTTGCGCCGCCGTCAACCGCATCCTTAATCTGCTTCTGTACAAGATCAAGTGCTTTGTTAGTGCATAGCGGTCCAAGCGTGGTCTTCGGGTCCATCGGATCGCCAGGAATCAGCTTTTTCATTTCCATCTTGAAGCGGTTAAGGAATGCATCGGCTATCTTTTCATGAAGTATGAATCGTTTTGCAGCAATACAACTTTGTCCTGTGTTGTGTGTGCGACCTTGTACGCCCCATTTGATAGCCGTATCCATGTCTGCATCATCCAATACGATAAAGGCATCTGTGCCGCCGAGTTCCATCGTGCTCTTCTTCAGGGCCTTACCTGCTTCGGAGGCAATTGCAGCACCACCTTTATCGCTGCCTGTCAGTGCTACTCCCTTGATTCGCTTATCTGCGATCGTCATGGAAGCTTGCTCGTATGAGATAAAGACGTTTGTATAGGCACCTACCGGAGCACCAGCATTGAGGAAAAGTTTTTCAAACGCCAGCGCGCATTGCGGCACATTCTTTGCATGCTTGACGACCAATGTATTGCCCGCCATCAGGTTTGGTCCCACAACACGTGCCAATTGATAGTACGGGAAGTTCCAGGGCTCAACACAGAAAAGCACGCCTAACGGTTCATTCTCGACAAATGCCTCACCTTCTTTTACTTTCAACTTCTCAGGTGCCAGGAACTTCTCAGCATTGTCGGCATAATAGTCGAGAATATCAGCACTTATTTTGACCTCTTCCTGCGCTTCTCGAAACAGCTTTCCCATTTCAAGTGTAATAGATTTCGCAAACTCATCTAGATTTTCACTCAGAATCGAGGCTGCTCTCTTAACAATTGCCTTGCGCTCAGAGAAGGATCTCAGACTCCAGTCGTTTTTAAACGTCTCCTCAGCTTTTGCAAGAATCGCATCCAATTGCGCGTCCGTGTGCTCATTAAATGTGTTAACCAGCTTTTCGGTATATGGATTGATTGTTTGGTATGCCATTAAAATCCAGCTCCTTAATGTCAAACAGGGAGTTTAAGTATAGCAAATAAAATGTGCTTTACAGATTATAACGGGTTGAAGCCATGGTAAGATAAGTTACAGCATGGCCAAGTGAACTAGACATGCTAGTATTTGTAGTTCGGAGCTGCACATGCATTTGATGTTTCCGTTTTATGCTCAGGAGCATAAATTATAAAAATCGTCTCAATTAATCAAGCGCAACGCTTATACGTAGCAACACACAGGTTTCATCAAGTAAAATAATTTTTGTCGGTAAAGGAAAAGATTACATGGAAGAAATTGAATTAATTATCACAGCACACGAACGAGATTTGGGTGGATTTCATGTGCGTCGTATTTTACCTTACGCTACTCACCGCATGGTTGGCCCTTTCATTTTTTTCGATCACATAGGCCCAGCTACTTTTTCAATTAACGAGGGGGTGGATGTTCGTCCACATCCTCATATTAACCTTGCTACGGTTACCTATCTTTTTGAAGGGAAAATTCGACATCGTGACAGTTTAGGATCAGATCAATTCATTGAGCCGGGTGCAATTAATTGGATGACAGCAGGACATGGAATGGTTCATTCTGAAAGAACGCCAGAAGATTTACGTCAAACCGGAAGTCGGTTAAGCGGAATCCAATGTTGGGTTGCATTGCCAGAAGAATTTGAAGAAATTCCGCCTAATTTCACACATTATCCTAGAGAATCCCTGCCAGAATTTAAAATGGGTAATATTCAATTAAAACTTTTATTAGGCATTGCATTCGATCACCAAAGCCCAGTGAAAGTACATTCCGATCTTTTTTATCTCTATGTCAAAATACCAAAAGGAGCGCAAATGACTTTTCCTTTAGGTGGACGTGAAGGTGCCGCTTATATTGTAGATGGCAGCGTACGCATTAATGAAAAACAAATAGATCAATATATGATGGCCGTTAGTAAACAATGTGGAGATTTTTTTCTTGAGGCTCTTCAAGATTCGCAAATAATGCTGCTTGGTGGAAAATCAGTGGGTCAACGTTATATCTACTGGAATTTCGTTTCGAGCTCTCAAGAAAAAATTGAAAAGGCTAAATTGGATTGGGCACTAGGTCCTGGTGTCCTAGGAAGTCGATTCCCCAAGATTCCTCATGATGATAAAGAATTCATTCCTCTTCCTGATGAGGAACTAACACGAGGAAATCCAAAAGGAACAATCATGTAAGCCGGTATTTTAATTTTTTAAAACGCTCACATAGCGGATGAAGCTTGTAAAAAAATACATTTACCGATTGATTATAATAAACCCACGATAAGTACCATCATCCATGGTGTTAATAGCTTTCCATAAATCTTCTGTTTTAGCCCAGTATGCAGGATATTTATATCCAGCAACGTCGAGAAGTAAAAATCGATCTGTTTGTTTATCATAAGCCGCAATTGGGGAATGATGTCCACCACCCTGTTGTTGTAGCCCGGTTCTTAAAAAATTAACAATAATAAATTGTTGATTTGAAATTGCATTTTTTAATATTTTTCTAAATTCTTCAAGGTTAAGCTCATTTGCAAAATAAGGTTTAGCTTTTAGTCCATAACTTTGAATAACCTTACTAAGCTTCGTTAAGCTTATACCATTTTTTTGCACTTCTTCAGGAGTAATGATCTTTTTTACTTGATCATTAAAAAAGTCATCTTGGTTAAAGTATCGATATGGAGCATGTTGTGAATCAACAGGAGGAATGATATCTGTGGAATTTAGCACCATTACTGCACTTGCAACACCACAGTAAGTGACTGTTTTCTGTGTCGTAAAATGAGAAAGTAATTTTAATGAATTTTCACTCAAATCTTCTTTTAATAATACCAATCCAGGATGGCTTGCTAAGTTAATTAAGTTGCCAGGAAGTGGTTCTACAGCATAAGCTACTGTTATGAATATAAATAAGGATAACAAAACCATAGTTAAATTAAATTTGATTTTCACGATACTCTTTCTATTTTCTATGTTTAATTTGGTTCACTAAAACAATGCTTAAATCAGACCGTCGATATTTTCAAAAAAGCTGTATGAAACAGCCGAATTTCCGACTAATATACTGGTTTTCAAAATCTAAGTCTACTTATCTATAGGTCTTTGCAGATGAAGTAGTAGTCATAACATAGCTTCCAAAGGATCAAATAACCCCTGCAAATCTTTCTCAGTGAGCTTTAATTTACCAGTTGTTTCGCCTGAGAATAACCCTTTCATGAGAGCATGTTTATGCTGCTGCATTTCGAGAATCTTTTCTTCTACCGTTCCCTTGACAACAAATTTATAAACAAATACCGTCTTATTTTGACCAATACGGTGCGCGCGGTCGGTTGCCTGATTTTCAACTGCAGGATTCCACCAGGGGTCATAATGAATCACTGTATCGGCTGCTGTTAAGTTTAGTCCAGTACCTCCTGCTTTCAAGCTGATTAAAAACAACGGTATTTTGCCATTTTGAAATTGCTGTACTGGGGTTGCTCGATCTTTAGTTTGACCAGTCAATTTTACATAGGCTAATTTTTTCTTATTCAGTTCCTCTTCGATAAGTCCAAGCATTTCAGTAAATTGAGAAAACAATAAGATACTTCGGCCTTCCTCAAGCAGTTCGGGAATAAGTGTCATTAATAATTCGAGCTTTGCTGATTTTGAATTTTTCTTTTCAGTTGTTGTTATTTTTAATAATCGTGGATCACAGCAAACCTGGCGTAATTTGAGCAGTGCATCTAAAATAATGATATGGCTACGCGCTAATCCTAATTTTGCAATTTCTTTTCTAACTTTTTTCTGCATAGTAACCCGAATAGTTTCATAAAGATCACGTTGTGCGCCATCTAATTCAACATGGCGGATCATTTCCACTTTTCCAGGTAATTCCTTAGCGACTTTATCTTTTGTGCGTCTCAATAAAAATGGTGTTATACGTCGATTTAAGTGACCGCGGCGTTCTTCATTGCCATGTTTTTCGATTGGAGTTCTGAATAGGTGATTAAATTTTTTTTCTTCTCCAAGTAATCCAGGCATCATGAAGTGAAAGAGTGACCATAGTTCGCCTAAGTGATTCTCCATGGGTGTCCCTGTTAAACAGAGTCTATGAGTGGTTTTTATTTGTAGCGCAATTTGAGCTGCTAGGCTTTTTGAGTTCTTGATAAATTGTGCTTCATCCAAGATTAATAGGTAAAACTCTTGCTTTAATAAAATTTCCTTGTCACGTACAAGCAATGGATAGGTAGTTAATATCAGGTCATATTGAGAAATATGATCAAATCTGTGTTTTCGTTCAATACCATGCAATACCAATAACTTCAAATGTGGTGAAAAGCGTTCTGCTTCCATACGCCAGTTAAACATTAAGCTGGTAGGTGCAACGACGAGACTAGGATTTTTCATGCGTCCACTTATTTTTTCAAGTGTGATATGAGACAGAGCTTGAACAGTTTTACCTAAACCCATGTCATCTGCCAAAATGCCGCCAAATTCATATTCGCGTAAGAATTGCAGCCAACTTAATCCGTCTAATTGATATGGGCGTAATTCACCTTTAAATTCTTTCGGAACTTTGACTGTTTTTATACCATTGAATTGCGCCAATTTACTGGCTAGTTTTCTTGTTTTTTCTCCACCAAACCAACGCAATTGTGCAGCCCCACACGCTTTTTCCAATTCCAGTAGCCGAGCAGCATGTAGGCTGGATAAACGCAACATGTTCTCATCAGTTAAACTTTCACTGTCATACAACTCGATCAATACATTTAAAATATTACGCACTCGATCAGTAGGTAGTTGGATATAACGGCCGTCTGGTAACTTTGCAAGAATAGGTTCAGATCCAGTACTATCCATTTGATTATTCGCCTGCAACTTTTGAATTAATTTTTGCAGTACAGGAAGCAAATTTATTTTTTCCCCTTTAAGCGTAATTCCTAATTCTAATCCAAACCAATCATAACCAGAACCCTCGTCAATTGATGAGTACCATTCATCAATGGGATCGCGTACAATCTGATACGGATAATCATTAGCAATTTCAATTCGCCAACCATCATCACGCAACTTAGGCAATGCATGTGTGCTGAAATCTAATGGATCACAATTCTCATAATCAATTAAGAAATAATGTGAAAATTTCGAATTTAAATTAGCTAACTCAGGTATGATACTAATTAGCACCAAATCATAGATTATTAATTGATCAATAGCGATTGCTTCTTTCTTTCTATCACGTATGATTCGCGTTAGTTGATCGTTCTCAATGTGATTAATAATATCCCTTTTATCTTCCCATGGAATTCGTATACCTTGATAATCAAAAGTGAGCTGAGCCATTGGTTTACTATGTTGCATTATTTGCCGCTGATTGTGATCTCCTGACACTTGAATCGGTGCTTGGAATAAATGTAGGCAAGGAATGGGTTTAGGTCTTTCCACTTTTGTTTTTGCGAATATTTTTGGTCTGTGTATATGAGCAGTTTTCTCATGCTTAATCAATAAGTCAGTGACACCTTTGGCTTGTTCTGGTGGAATTTTTGGAGCAGCTAATAATAATTTAGCTATTCTCTTGTCTAGCCCTGTTTCCAGCAGACCTAACACCCATTTATCTTCATCCAAATACCAAATATGGTCGATGGAGAAAATAGATAATGCTCTATCTTCTACACAGCAACGTAATTCTTGAAATCCGTTTTCATCCATTTGCCAATGTAACTCAGCTACTCTTGATGGAGCTAATGTCAACGGAGGATTCTTTAGTGAAGCCCAGTGGCATCGTCCTGTTGCAATTAATTCAGGCAATATTTTTTCTCCTGTATCGCCATTAATCATATGATGATTGAAGTAACTGGTATTATTAGAGAGTTTGTGTGCAACTTCTAATTTTACAAGTAACTCATTATCAATGGGGTAAAGGTGTTTTCGATGAGAGCTTGCTGTTTGGCTAAATGTTTTTGGTGCGCCCAAGATACCTGATTTCAAGCGTCTCACTAGAGATAGTTTTACCTCTAACCCAGCCAGACGACGGTGAGAGGGAGTAGAAATAAGGTAAAATAAGCCATATGTTTCATCAACGCTATTTATATATGCTTCCTCTGGAGTGAGGGAGCGATTGAGCTCATGTAACCAATGGTCTACTCTTGGATCTTGTTTTATTGTAGGAAATGGAATGATTTGAGAACTGTCGTCATCCCCAGGGGATCGGGTTATTACTTCTAAAAGTGTTGCTACAACATGTTTACAATTCATCATGATAGGACAGGAGCAAACACCACGAATGTGAATTTTATTTATAGGTCCCAGTATTTCAACTACGACTTGATAAGATTTACTACCGTTTACAGTTGCACTAATTACTTCTGCTTTATTTGATTTATGAGTCAATTTAATATTGTTCACGCGTCCTTGAAGATAGTAATTATGACCTCTTTTATAGAAAGCAGGTGGAAAAGCAGATTTTAATTTGTGAATGTTAATTGAGTTTAGTAACATAAATAAATGCACCATAAAGATTCTATATTAAGGCAAACCCGCCACTCTAAAAATTTATTGATCAGAATACTTTTGTGAAAGACGAATTCTAGGAATAAGGTAGCTCTCAACCATAAGTATCTGCCAATCAGGAATAGACTGCAATATCCAAGCTGGAAAAATTTTAGTTGAGACATATAAATAAACCATAGGGGCCCGTTAAAAAATAAGTTGAACAATTCTGTCAAATTTGCCTTATTTTATAGTTCCCATTCTCCACAGAATTGTTCAACTTATTTTTTAACGGGACCTAGGGGAGCTTAAACCTGTTAATTTACCACCTATATAAACCCATTCAAAATTAATTCAAGGTCACACAATTGACGTCGGGTTAAATTCCATTGCTTTAAACCCATTATCTTATCAGATAAACTTGAAATTTGCTGAGAATCAGATACTTCAGGGAAAATTTCAATTATAGCCATCCTCCATTAAATTCGGCATTTCAATTCCTAATTGCATAAGTCTCCGCTGCGCATGAAATATTGCAACCAATTATAAGTCTGATCTCCAATCGCTATAAAATCAGGATTTAGCAGTGAAGATTTAGTATTGTAGCTTAAAGGTGCTCCTGATAAATCAATAAGACTTCCGCCTGCTTGTTCAATAATACATTGTCCACCTGCTGTATCCCATTCTGAAGTGGGACTTAGTCGCGGATAAAGATCAGCTTTACCTTCTGCTATTAAACAAAGCTTTAAAGAACTACCTGCTGTCGTTAATTTATAATTGCCTATCAATTTTAGGAAAGCTTCCAACTTAGCATTATTATGTCGACGACTTACGAGTAAATGTGGAATTCTGGGACGTTTACGTATTCGAATCTCAATCTCTGCTGAATCACCGATTTGCTTAAATGACCCTCCATTTTGGCTAGCATAATAATAAACATGAAAAGCTGGAAAATAAACTATACCTACAACAGGTTTATGTTGATGAATCAAAGCAACATTAACCGAAAACTCACCCGTATGATTAATAAATTCTTTTGTCCCATCTAAGGGATCTACTAACCAATAAAAATCCCATTGTTTACGTTTAGTAAAAGGGATATCAGCAGATTCTTCTGAAAGAACAGGCCAAGTTGGAGTAAGCTTTGTTAAACCCTCTACCAGGATATTATGAGCGTCCTTATCCGCTTGAGTTAAGGGAGTGTTATCATCTTTTAATTCAATTTGTAGTGGATTAGATTGATGATAAATATCAAGAATGGTATTGCCAGTTTTTTTCACCAATTGGATCAATGGATTAACGAGGTCTCTATAATCGGCTGGTATCATTTTATGTATGGACTCCTACTACTAGTGATCCTTTATCGGATAGATAATATCATTAGGAGAAAAATGGTCATAAGTATGCAGTTATGGGGACATTCACAAAGTATATAGTGCAACCCTGTGACACAAATAATTCAGGCATAAGAAAAAAGCAAGTGTTTTTTTAATCTCTCATTCTTGTAGGTTCTTGCAGTTTATTCGATTAAACCTCGAAAGCTTGCCATCAAGACCACTAGCGTGAGTTTATCACGCACCAGTGGTTAATCGACTAATTTTATCAGTGCAATCAATCAGTTACCTTGTTTTTATTTGTATACAACAAAATAATTTAATTTTATTTGAAATTTATTGCATAAAATACGATACTATATCGAGTTTATTAAAAACGTATACAACAAGGAAGTCAGTTTTGGCGACAATACAGGTCAGAAAAAGCGGTGGGCATAAATATTGGTATATCGTTGAATCCAAGCGAATCAATGGCAAACCAAGACCTATAGTACTAGCTTATCTTGGTAAGGCAGACGATTTGTTAAAACGTTTGCAAGGCTTAACAGAAGACCTGCGCCTTAAATCCTATTCACATGGAGCCGTTGCCGCAATGCTTGATATCGCAAATAAATTAAACATTTGTGAAATCATTAACCAGCATGTGTATAATACCAGAAATCACTTATCTAACAAGCCGATTCGTAATCATTTAACAGCGGGAGCCACACTTTTATTAGCGGCTATTGGACGAGCCTGCATGCCGACAAGTAAGCGTGGCTGGCGGAGTTGGGCTAAAACAACCAGCTTAGAATATTTACTCAAATGCAGCTTAACTAAATTGGACAGCCAACATTTTTGGGATATGATGGATGCTATTCCGGTTGATGCTATCGAAAAAATAGAAGAAGAGTTACTAAAAAAGGTATTTGATTTGTATCAATTGGAACAAGAAAATTTATTTTACGATACAACAAATTTTTTTACTTACATTAATACGACAAATGATCGCTGTACTATCGCTAAACGCGGAAAAAACAAGCAAAAACGCACAGACCTAAGGCAAGTTGGTTTAGCTTTAGCAGTAACACAACAAGATAAGGTCCCCCTATTTCATCTGACGTATAAAGGGAACATGAATGATAGTAAAGTTTTTAACAGTATTGTTAGTAAACTTAAAAATAGAATGGATCAATTGAAGTTACAACAGGATGAGCATACCATAGTTTTTGACCGTGGAAATAATTCTAAAAAAAATATGGCATTAGTTAAAGCAGCTCAACTTCATTATGTTGGTGCATTAACGCCTCATCATCATCAATCACTTGTGGATGATTCGTTAAAATATTTTATTTCAAATGAACAGAAAATATATAGAGATAAGCGTGTTATTTGGGATGAAGAGAGAACCATTGTGGTATATATTTCAGAGAAATTAAAAATAGGTCAAATTCGTGGTATTCAACAAACATTAGAGAAGAAAGAAACAAAATTAAAAAGCCTGCAAAGAGCGCTTAATTCGAAAAGAAAAAGTTATGAGAGATCAGCGTTAGAAGCAAAAATTATTAATATGTTAAAAGGACAGCATGTACGTCAATTAATTCAATGGACATTAAAGAGCGAAGATAAAATTTTAGAAAGCACTTGGATTTATTTTTTTAGTTTAGCACGTTCTTCAAATAACTTTTCTTTAGAGATTATTTTAACTGCATTCCTAACAGGGATTTATAATAGACGATATCATCTTGATTTTGTTATTAATCAAAATAAACTTCAAGAAATTGAAGAGCGATGTGGCTTGAGAATTCTCATGACAGATCGTCATACGTGGAACAGCGAGAAAATTATTAAAGCCTATGAAGGACAAGCAGAAGTTGAATCAGCATTTAAAAATATGAAGAACCCTTATCACCTAACATTCAAGCCACAATTTCATTGGACTGATCAAAAAATTATTACTCATTACTTTATTTGCATTATCGGTTATTTAGAATCTACTCTTTTGTGGCGACAGGCAAGACTACAAGCTGAGTTTAGGGGAACATTAGACACGCTACTGGATACACTGAATAATGTTAGATTGGGTACAGTATTGGAAGGCATAAAATCCAAAGGACGATCTAAAGCAATTTATAAATTAGAAGAAATGACAAGTGACGAAAATCAGCTTATGGAAGCTCTAAACCTGATCGATTTCCATCAGAAGCGACCCAAAATAAATGGACTTGTTGTATACACTTAATTTCGAAAAAAATCCTTTTAAAACAAAACATTATGGGTATTTTTGACTAGTGTCGTGATAAACCCGCTAGATTACTTTATGCGTTCAATACGCTTATCCAGAACTGACGTTAATTATTACTATTTTTCGCCAATTCCCGCCTTTTGAGATTTGAGCCTTTTTGAAAGGATTCTGGCCTGACCTCTATCATCGTTATTTGTGCGTCCAAAAATAAATTAGGCATTGCCCATCTTTTATATTATAATTAATATATAATTTAATATGAGGAATAATATGACAACCTTATCAATTAACCTACCTGATACGCTAGCAAAAGCCAGTCAGGAGGCAGCGAGCAAAATGGGTATATCCCGCACCGAATTCATTCGGCAAGCCGTTGCACATGAACTCAAGCATTTTCGGGAAACGCTTGAGGAAAAAGCTATGGCTGCTAGTATGATGGCGATGAAGGAATCTAAAATCTATGGCAAGGAAACTGATGATATTATTGAAGGATTTAGTACAGATTTGCCAAAGGATAAAAATGGATGGTGGCACAAGAAGAAATCTTGACGCAAGGGGGCATCTACCTTGCAAGACTTGACCCAGTAAAAGCCGCAGAAGTTGGCAAAATACGACCGGTTGTGATATTAACATCACAGGCAATTTTGGATATTACTCCGCCAACACTTTTTATTTGCCCGTTGAGTAGCCAATCACAACCGGAGTTTAGCAGTCTGCATGTTAAACTGCCCCCCAGAGATAATTTGGAAGTGATCAGTTATGCATTAGTCGAGCATTGCCGCTCCATCAGTGTTAGAAGAATTATTTTCCCAAGACTTGCCCAGTTGACCTCTGCCGAAATCCGTTTAATTTTACATCGACTGCAACGATTAGTTGGTTTATAAAATTATATGTAAAAGCTAATATTTAATCTGACACTCACATCAAATCGCGTCTTTTACAATTTTAATCTTTTTTGAATGACTCACTAACTTTAATTGTAATGCGCAACCAACTGCATGAGCATATTTTTGTAAAGTTGCTACGGTCGGGGAATGTTTTTGTTTCCCACCACCTGTCTCCAATCTTCCAACTACTGAAGTAGTCGTACCCATCGCTTTTGCTATTTGCTCTTGAGTTTTTCCCGCTTCAAGTCGAGCCCTGATCAGTTCATTTAACAAAGCAAATTCTTCTTCCAAAGCATCGTATTCACCTTTGACACCAGGTCTTGCCAAAGCTATTTTCATTAACTGTTCATGTGATTTTCTTGGCATTGCTTTTCACCTCTTTCAGTCGTTTTTTTGCTAAGCGTAACTCATGCGAAGCTGTTTTCTGCTGTTTCTTGATAATCGTATGAAGCATGATGATTTCATGATTAATTATCGCGCAATAAAATACCCGTGCAATTCCTTCTTTGCCTTTAAGCCGCAGCCCAAATAGACCATCACCCATTGCTTTAGTATGCGGCATCCCTAAATTAGGTCCGTAGGTTTTCATTACATCTGTTAAGCGTGCATATCTTGCAAGCAAACTATCAGGAAGCGCTAAGACTTCCTCTTCTACTGTTTCATTGTAGTATTTAATATCCCATTTCATTTTTTTATTATAGCATATACGCTACAGAACACACAATAAATATTACTCCTAATATTCAGGGAGAGAAGTCACCTAATTGATCTTTAAAAATTATTATAGAAATAACTATTATTTGGTAATAATTTGACATTATCCAATTATCAACATATAATGATTATTAATTGATTTTTGCGATACGATACAAGAATGTCTAAAGCTCGAATAGTACATACAACTAGTGGTTTTGAATTAACGCACAAACTTGCAGAGCAGGGCCTGCATATTTTTACAACCAGGCAAGCTCAAAAAGTTGCAACGATGATAGACATAAAAGAGGCCTACCTCAATGAAGCACTTTATCATTTGACACAATTAGGATGGTTAGTTCGTATTCACAAAGGGCTATATGCACTTTCCTCTACCATACCTGGTGTCAGTCCGGTGCATGAATTTGAAATTGCAATGGCTATTGCAAATCCTGCCGCTATTAGTCACTGGTCAGCATTGCATCATTATGGGTTAACCGAGCAAATACCGCAGCGCATTTTTATCCTGACAACAACAACAAGTTCCACTCTTCGTAATTCACAATTGCAAGGAATCACTTACCAATATATTCAAGTAAAACCTCAACGCTATTTTGGCACTCAAAAAATTTGGATTGGCGATAATGCTCGTATCAGGATGACTGATCCTGAAAGAACCTTATTAGATGGCCTTATGAAGCCAGAATATTGTGGCGACTTTTCCGAGGTTATGCATGCTTTTGAAGTTTACCTACCTAAACTTAAATTAGATCGCATCATTAATTATGCATTAAAATTAGATATTGCTGTAGGTAAACGTCTAGGCTGGATCCTTGAATATTGCGGCATACGCCTTTCCAAACTTAAGCAATTAGCCTCTTTACCCATCAAAGGTTATCGCCCACTTGATCCAACGCGACCTAAAAAAGGACCTTATAATCGCTATTGGTCAATTCAAGAAAATTTACGAGGACATGATTGAATGAAATCAGCAAGAGGCATTTACCATTCGTACTCGTTTTCCCTGGCACAGAACCCCACAAGCGCGAGTCATGATTGAAGTAACTATAGAAGAGCAAATATTAAAACCCATTCAACAGCGTTCTATTTTACATGCTTATGAAGAACCACTAAAGGCCATTGTACCCGTGTATGCATTGGAAGAAATTGTAGCAGAAAAACTACGCGCTATTTTACAACATGTTCAAAAATTAAAAGAACGCGGCTGGAGCCGTTCTCGTGCCCGTGATTATTATGATATCTGGCGTATTTTAAACACTTATCAAAATGAGCTTGATTTTACTGACTTTCAAATTTTATTGCGCAAGAAATGTCTTGTAAAAAATATTGTTTTTAAAAGTACAGAGGACTTTTTTGAAAAAAATATGCTTGCTTACATAGAAAAAACATGGGAACAATGGTTGGCACCGTTAGTGCCAGGGTTACCTGCGCACACTCAAGTCATAAAAGAATTAAAGCCTCAAATCGAAGCGCTGATAAAGCTTTGACCTTAAAACTTAAAATATTTCTAATTTCAAAGTGGGAAACTCTTGAATAATTTTCTGAAATATAGATTAAGAAGAGAGTCATCTTTAGATAACCTATTTTCTTTGTAGTCAGTTTATTATATTATTCTGCGCTTGAGCCCAATAGGAAAATTTATGCTTATTACAATTGCTTATCTTAGGGATTATAAAGAATATGTTGATGCGCTTGGTTTATGGTCTTTCGATACTTGGTTCAAATATCACCCTCTTGGCACTACTCGAAAAAGTCAAATTTTAAAGTATAAGCGCCATTTTAATATCAATACCTTGCCGCTGACTCTGATAGCTTTGACTGAGGACAATAAATTAATTGGTATGTGTTCGCTTATAGAAGATGAAGGGATCCGTTGTGATCTAAAACCTTGGTTAAGTACATTATATGTAGTGCCAAGTTATCGTAAGCAAGGAGTAGGGAAAGAGCTTATCTCTGCCATTAAAAAAATTGCGAGAAAAATGAATTATGAAGTGCTTTATTTGCTAACTAGCCCTGAATCAATTGGATATTTTGCTAAACTAGGGTATTCATTCATTGAAGAGAGTGAGCTAAACGGCCATCCGGTGTCTATTATGGAAATTTCATTAGATTGTGTGGATATAAGCACGAATGATCTTGTTAATTGAGATTCTAATGAGCTAGAAAGATTTTTGTTTTGATAAAAATGTAATCGAATTGATGAATCTTATTTTCTTATTTTGTAAAGCAGTGCAAAGAAGCCATTCTTTGAATGGTTCCCCTCTCTTATTGACAAGTAAACTGTGATTAAAACTAATTGCTTTTTAAAATAACATCTGAGATAGTAGGCACATAGTCCGACCATTTAGATCGGACTATGCGGACCTCGAAGGTGAGAGAACACCTAAGAGGGTCTACCACAAAATAACCTAAACAAGAGGTTACTCATGGATAGTTCAAGCATACCATTCAAAAGCGTTCCCACGCAAAGACCTTTTTCTTCTCTTAAGACTCTAGTGATTCAGATGCTATCTGCTTTTTTCAGGCAGGCACGAGCAAATGATTTTACCCTGTGTAAACCCTCTGCGACACATGAGATTTTGTGGGCATTGGGTATGATCATGTCTGATCAAGGAATCTTCGAAGCTGTAGAAAAAGGAGTGGTAGTCTAGTAGAGGGGGGTTGAAGCAGGATGTTCATGTTCTATCCTGCTTCCAACTTTTAAATTTAATACTCCCCCTCTACAACCAATCATCTGTTTAACTATGCCTTATGAGGGTGAGAGTACACTTTTTAATGCGAGGGTGGATCACTCTATGTATCATCAAAAATTAAAACTAGCCACAAGAATAAAAAGATGAAGCATCGCAAAGTGGCTAAATATTGGAATAAAAATGCAAAGCACTGGATAAAAACTGCTGAACTAGGTTTTGATGTTTGGCGAGATCATCTCAACACCACTGCTTTTTTAAACATGTTGCCAACTATCACTGATTTATCTGGCTTAGAGATTGGTTGTGGTGAAGGGCATAACTCGCGCTTGATCGCCAAACGATGTAAGACGTTAACTGCCATTGATATCTGCGAAGAATTTATCACTTACAATCAGGGCCTGGACTCTCCTGCCAATCTAATCTTTCAAGAAGCTAATGCCATCGATTTACCTTTTGATAACGAATCATTTGATTTTGTCGTTGTCTTAATGGCTTTTATGGATATGGCCGAAATTAATAAAGTATTGTCACAAATTTATCGGGTTTTAAAACCAAACGGATTTCTACAGTTTTCTATTACTCATCCCTGCTTTAACGAATTTATCGGTGAATGGGTGGAGAATAACCAGGGTGATCGTTGTGGTTTTTTGGTGAAGCGGTATTTTTTTGAATCAAAGGGTGAAGTACATGAATGGCAACACTTCCATGCTTCTTCTGATATTGCGCCTTTTCAAACGCCACGTTTCGTTAAGCCTTTAAGCACCTGGTTTAATTTCCTCATTAAGGCAGGATTTTTAATTGAGAAAGTCTATGAACCCTATGCAGATGAGAAAGCCATCGCTAAATATCCAGTCTTGGCCTCCACACGAATGGCGGCTCATAGTCTCATGATAAGGACGAGAAAATGAAAAATAGTCAATTTGCCCCTTCATTGGAAGCCGTGATTGAAGAGATGCCTGGTCATGTTTGGTGGAAAGATAAATCATTGCGTTATCTAGGATGTAATGTGCAAGTACTTAACTTATTAGGACTGTCACAAGAAGAGTTTATCGGTAAAACTGATCATGATTTATGGAGCAAGGAGGTTGCAGATAATCTCTTGCAAACTGATCAGCAGGTACTCATTACGGGAGAAAATATTAGCTTGGAGGAAACCATTGAGAAAAATGATGGTACTCAAGTAATTATGCTGACCAATAAATCGCCTTACTTTGATAAAAATAATCGTATTGCAGGTATCATTGGAACATCTACTGATATCACCCACCGCAAGCAAGCTGAGAAAGAATTAGAGATAGCTAAAGAGGCAGCGGAAGCAGCTAATAAAGCCAAGACAGAGTTTCTTGAAAATATCCGCCATGATATTAGGACTCCACTTGTTGGCATTGCAGGTTGTGCTCATGCTATTAAAGACAATATTGATGATCCTCATAAAATTGAGCTAATCAAGGAATATGCTGATAGCTTAATAACATCCAGTTATGCTCTCACTATCTTGTTAAATGAAATATTAGAGACAATCAAAGTGACTCAGGGTGAAATTCCATTAGTGAAGAAAAAGTTCGATCTAAAAGAAAAACTGCATACTATTATCGATCTTACCCAAGCAAAAGCGCATCAAAAAAATCTAGCGCTTATTTTAGAACATGATTCGCAAATTCCCCATTACTTAATAGGTGATCATCCCCGTATCCATCGCACGATATTGGAGTTGGTCACCAATGCGCTCAATTTTACGAGTAACGGCTATGTCAAGCTCTCTACTAAATTATCGCAACGCAATGAAAAAAACATCATCGTAAAAATTAGTGTAGCCGATACTGGTATAGGGATTAGCAGTAATAAACAAGAGGAAGTATTTACCCGTTTTAAGCGACTGACCCCTTCCTATGAAGGCATCTATCCAGGAGTAGGCTTGGGTTTAGCACGAGTTAAACAGTTTATTGATGATTTAGAAGGTGAAATTTATATTGAGAGTAAGGCAGGGAAAGGTTCAATATTTACTTGTGTAATTCCACTAAAGGAAGCATTACTCGATGAGCAGTTGGGTGCTGATACGGCGCATATTGAAATGTCAAAAGAAGAGCTATTCCGAGCTCAAGTTAAACCACCTTCTTCAGAATTAATTTCCATTCTTTTAGTTGAAGATCAACTTATCCCAGCTAAAGTAACTGAATTATTGCTTGCGGGATTAAATTGTACCATCGATATAGCAAAGAATGGTCAATTGGCTTTAGAGTATGCGAAAAGCAATCATTATGAACTTATCCTCATGGATATTGGCTTACCCGATAAATCTGGTAAAGAAGTGACACGACAGATTCGTGACCGGGAAATATTGCAAAATAAGCACACGCCTATTATTGCGCTTACTGCGCATGTTGGCGACGAGAATAAGAAGGAATGTCTTCAAGCAGGGATGGAGGCTGTGTTATCTAAACCATTATCGAAAGAGATGGCATTGTATCTTTTAAACACATTTGTTCCCAAGTTCAAAATAGCATCTTAGCAACATGTCTCGTCAAGAGTATATACGACTTCCTTTTTTGAGTTTGCAATTTTGGTGCCAGTTGTATGTCTGATATTTATATCTTTCGCATTAATAGTTCGGGCAATTTTAACAAACATATTTGTTGAAAGTGGCTTGCTTTTTAATAATTCAAATCCTTGCCACAAACTTTGCCTATATCTGAGAACTTCCTTTGCATGATGGTCAGTGATTCCTTTTTCATCAGAAGCAGCACTATATAATTCATCATTTGTTGTCACTATGTTTTCGATTTCAGATGAAAGGCGTGCTTCTTGAAGCACGATGCTATCTATCAGAATGCTTTGGTTTGGAATTGATTTTACTAAACCTTTGAGTTCAGCGAGCTGTTTATTTGCTGAAATAGCTTTTTTTAAAATTCGCCGATTCAAAAATGAAGTGCAATTAAAGTAAAAGACAATTTCCTCATCAGTTAGAAATACGTATAAAATATTATGTGCTGATTGTCAAGAAAAGATATGTCGATAAATTTTATTACAAGAGTTTTTGTTTTGTGATTATTTGAATATTCTTGACAACAAAATTTTATTTTTGTTTACAATCAAAATAACTGAAATACAATTGCTACAATAATTCACAAAATACACAGAGATAACAACAAAAATTTTTATATTAAATGTGCAGAACACTACTCATCGGTTTCTTAAATTTTTGAAACACTTCTCTTGGTGTTAAATAGTTTAAAATTTTTCGTGGTCTGTCATTAAGTTGATTTTCTATTTTTTTAATTTCTCCAGCAGGAACTTTTAAAAAATTAGTTGATTTAGGAAGGTACTGTCTCACTAGCCCATTCGTATGTTCATTAAGGCCGCGCTCCCATGAGTGGTAAGGTGTTGCAAAATAACAAGACGCTCCCACCGCTTTTGTAATTTTTTTATGTGCCGAGAATTCTTTTCCATTATCAAACGTAATTGTTTTTGCAACCGCTTTAGGTTCCTGTTTAAAACATTTCTTTGCAGCCTTCACAACATTTTTCGCGGTTTTCGCCTCTAATTTAGCTAAAAGAGTGAATTTTGATTTTCTATCAACAAGACTTAAAATAGCTCCCTGTTGTTTCGCACCAACGATCGTATCACCCTCCCAGTCACCTAATCGTGACTTCGCTTCAACTATCGCTGGACGCTCTGTGATATCCACGCGTTCCGGTATGCAGCCTCGTCCTGCTTTACTCGAAGACCTACGATTATATTTTTTCCCGGAATGCCTTAGATTTTTATATAAAGTTCCGCCAGAACCCTTATCTTTCCAAATATGCAAATAAATAGTTTCATGACTAACCAATATATTTTGCAAAGCGAGCCGACCAGAAATTTGTTCAGGGCTCCATTTTTCTCGCAGCTTTTCCTCAATAATCTTGATAACTTCTGGCGTCATTCTTGTAGGCTGATTGCTGGCAGTGTATCGCCGTTCTGTAGCCATTTTATTGGCCTGTTGATATTGATAGCCTCTTTCTCCCTTATTGCGCCTTACCTCCCTGGAAATCGTTGAAGCGGAAACCTTAAGAGAATTGGCAATTTCAATCTGAAGAAAACCATTTGACAGGAGGGCGTAAATCTGAGAACGTCGTTCTAGAGTCAGGTGCTGATAGCCACTTGGCATTGTATCTCTCCTTAAGAGTTTGAAGTCCTAATGAGAATACTGTCAGTGCCTGATTTTTTCCAATTATTTCAAAACATCATCAAATGCTTGAAAATTATTCATCTAAGCAAATTGCACTTCACTATTGAAAGGGCGATTGTAAATGTTTCCAAATTAGCAGCGGGTGGCAGCAATGGTAAATCGTTATAAGGTATGTTGCGGTCCAAGTGATTCTCCTTGATTCAAAAGAAGCGTTTTATCTTTTTTTGAATTTCTTTGCTATCATTTGCTCTTCAATAGGCATTAACATACATCCTTAATAAAATCATTTTAGCAAGGATACAGAATAGAAGTCTAAATAATGTAAAAATTATTTTTTATAGCATCCTTAGAGTTTCACTTTACACTCAAGCTGTTGATTTTTCCTTCGGAGGTGAATCAGATCTCAAGCGCTGGAGCCTCGCCCTCAACATTATTTGCCAAAATAATTTAGTGCAAAACTATATAAATGGAAATATTCCTGAGTGGGCAATGGTAACGTAACTCATCGCTTACAATCAAGTTGTAAACCCTAAATTTTTAACCGTTTTAATTACCATTATTTATTTGCCCCTCTTTTGCTTGCAGAAATGAATTTGATGTTCAGGTAATATAAATGGTGTTTTTCGTTACCAGGCAAAGTTTATTATTTTGATATAGAAATAGCTCATATATTCTGACTACGTTTTCATCACCCTCACTCAGAATTATTACTCATCAATAATTTCATAAAGTCCCGGGCTACGTGAGTATTCTAAAACTCGCTTTGCGAGAAAAATAAAATTATCATTACTAATAGCTGTGCGAAATGCATCAGAACTTTCCCAGAGAGCTATATTAACAAAACTAAAATTAGTCAAGTCATTATAGTTCAATGAACGATGTAATTTTGTTTCGATAAATCCACTCTGTTTTTTCATGTATTGATCGACTGTTTTCCACGCGTTTAAAAATTCGTTTTCTCGTTCAGCGACTACTTGAAATGGATGAATTAGGACTATAGGCTTCATAACAATCTCCTTAAATTAACATTGATGTTTAGATAGTGCTTATTGAACCACCATCGACACGTAAATTTGTGCCAGTAATAAAGGACGCCTGCTCGAATGCAAGAAATAATACGGCTGCTGCAACTTCTTCAGGCTGGCCAGCACAACATGGCTTCCCGATAGCAAATGATTTTGCAATAGCCTTTCCTATTCCCTTGCTTGTGCCCTGTTATAATTGCCACTTTATTTTTAATGCTAAGTTGCATAGTAACCCCCTTTTAAATTTCAATTATTGTCAATCTAAGTTGACAATATAGCGATCCTTCTTGAGTTTGTCAACTAAAGTTGACAATAAAAGTAAAAAGGATAATATGTTGGTATGTCCTATCCGGAAGAGTTTCGTGGCTAAAACACCCTATACTGAAAATGATGATTTGCTAGTAAGCAATTTAAAAGCTTTATTACAGGAAAAAACTGGGTTATTAGATAATAGATTACAGAAAAAACGCATGGCATCTTCATATAAGACTCTTACTGATGCTGAAGCGCGTGTCTTGGCCGTTTTGCGTGGAGAAGAATTAACGATTTCTGAAATTGCTCGTAGATTGGCCGTTTCGCGTCAAGCTGTCCATAAGGTTATTTCTAAACTTGTTCAGAGAAAACTATTACAATTACAGAAAATTGAAGGAAATTCACGCGATAAACGCATTATTTTTACTCATGCAGGTGAGAGCATGAAGAAAGAGGCGGCTAATGCATTACGCGCATTAGAACAAGAAGTTGAAACCGCCATTGGTTCTCGTAATTTTCGGTTATTAAAATCACTATTAGGCAAAAAATGGTAACATATCCTTTTCGATTAAGCATTTTTGCAAGGAGGTAGGGGAGATTTTCAATCGAGTTATTATCTTTCGAAAGGTTTCCTATCCTTTTGTTACTAAAGATGCCCCACGAATAAAAGCATTTTGATGGTCATGCACGGGTAACATATATTCAGTTATTGTGGTCGGGAGTTGGAAGGCTTCCCATCATTCATTAGTTGCCGATCATCAACTACCTCGCTGTTTCCTTTTGTTTCAATTTCAAGATTAACAGAAGGAGAGCTATACAAAAACAAGTTATGCTTATGAAGCGACTTCATTGTACTTGACTTAGGGTTGTTGCAACTACCTGTAAATTTATAGATAGCAGCTCTAAGATGAGGAATAATTTCACTTTTTTGGTAAGATACGTTGTTCATTAATTGTTCCAATTTGCCAACAAATTGCTTTGCCTCTTTAGAATGTTTGAAAGAATATTCTGATGTAAATTTCTTAATAAATTTTTCAACATTTAAGAGGAAAGTGTTCATCACATGTTCAGCGGAAATTTTTCTTAGTCGATCAATATCACGAGTTGTACTAAGAGAAAATTCAGAAAGTCTTTCACCTCTACTTTGACCTCTATTGGGGCAGTCTCTTAAGTCATTAAAACACTCTTCAAAATTGAAAATGCATTGAGATATTATATTTATAAGCGTTGGATTTTTTTCTTTTAACTTATCTTGAAACTCTGTGAGCATTCGTAAGTAGCAATTAAAAAACGTATTATAATCCTGTGTACCTGCAATAGGTGAACAGATAATTAATCGGTCATACATGGAATTAAGATCTCCAGTTAAATTGCTTACTTGGCTCTCTGGAGGTAAAGAATCGTTTAAAAAAATCAAAATTGAATTATAAAGCTGAATCAATGGTAAACGACAAAGATAAAAGTCTTCTTTAATAGAATTATTGAGAACTTCAAAAGTTAAGTCTTTAGCAAAGTCTGTTACTCTTATTTCCCCTGGTTCACCATAAACACGGGCTCGATAAACATCAGAATCAAGCACCTTTTTATCATCTACTACGAGCTCAACAACGGCATGCATTGCACTGCCTACAATCTGGTTTGCAATGTCTTTAATTCTTGAAGGAATCTCTGGTTCTCCATATAAGTAATGGGAAACCTCCTCAATTGTTGTTAATTTTTCATTATTAATTAGGGTAGCTAAATACTTTGTTTTAATTTTTCCTTCTTTATCAAGAAATAATCGAGAGATAATATTGATAGATGCGAGGCACCATCTTTTTAGAACGTCACTGCGATATTGAGATTCTGTATCATCCATAAAATCTACTGCAGCGATGAACTGGTCAACAACCATAGATTTACTTAATTCTGGATGAATGGTAGATAAATCATTAGCTATACGTGACAAAAGTCCAAATTGACCATCTAATGCCTTCAAAATTAATGGCGCTGCCTTTTCCCTAAAATAATCTAACAAATAGTCGTTGAAATTCTTATTCCCATTGTCTGGTTGCTTAAGATATTCCGGAAATGTTATGTATAAAGAAGAATGTTTAGATTCCAATACCGGACCCTCACTTTAAAAATTTGTAAAACCTTTCCAATCATTTTTGTTAAACTCTTCATTTGCAAATAGTTGGATTGACAACAAATATATTTTTGCAAATTAATAGCTTAGCAAGTTAATGGGAACTTTGTTCCATTAGATATGCTGAATATTTTTTAATACTTCTTCTTATTTAAAATTACATTCTATATTTATTTCTTGCTCTGCTTTTTCTTGTGGTGCATTTATTCCTTTCGCTGCTTCATCAGAGAATAATTTAAAGTCATGTTCTGTGCCTTCAATAAAATCTTTCAGTTTTTCTTTTTTTTCTGAAAAGGTATAGATTTTTGTTTCTGAATTAGTAAAAAAAGAATGCATTTTATGTTGAATAAACCCAAAGTTTTCTTTAAATTTTGACCATAAAGAACGCTCTTGGGATTTAATTTTCTGTTCAAAATCAGAAAAATCTTGATGAAAAAAATGATAAGCTTTATGAAAAAAACTGCTTTTAGTAGAATTAGAGGATTCTAAGTTGCTTTCAGCAACAAGATTAATATCAACACTTAGTTGATGATATGTAGCAATGCGCTGATCGATTAAAGCAAGTATCTTCTTATTAGCTGTTTGTGGACGAATTTCACTTAGCAACTTAATGCCATCTGAAATCAATAAATTAAGTTTAGTTAATGCTTTACCATAATATTTATCATGCGCTGTTATTAGTTGCTCGATCTGAAAAGATTGTGTCTTATCAAGAGTTGTTTTTATTTCAGCATTAATTTCTGACCATATCTCTTTCGATCTTCCTTTTGAATCAAAACTTTGTATGACAGGATTGCTTCTGATGAGCTCACCAGATATGTTTGTTATATAGGCACTAAGCAATGCACATTTTATTTTATTCACTTTCGCGGAATCTAAGTTCTTTTGATCTAGCAATATTTCTCCTAAGTTGCCAGAAATCAATATCTTTTTTATCCAAGGCAGGAAATCACCTTTATTATCAAACAGGTCGCTTACTGCACTTTGAAGTAAAATATTGCACCATTCGCTAAATTTTTTAGAATCAAGCTTGAGATTCAGTCCTGCCTCAGGAATTCCTTCATTATAGGGTTCAAAACACTCTGTTAATGCTAAAGAGAGATAATTTAAATGCTGTGGAGCTTGTTTGATTCCTTGAAATAGAGTTTCGAGGCTACCTTCTTGATTGAAATTTATTTTCGCTAAATTTTGGCGAATAAGAGGACGCTGACTTTCAAAATAAGATCTTGCTGGATTATTAAACACGAATGAGGATATATCCATGGTCATTTCAGACCGAGTATAACTTCTATCATGATGGGGCACCTCGCTAATTGAAGTTAACTCTATCTTATTTAAGGAAGGCTCCTCTCCATTTTCTATCATCTCTAACTGTTGCTTGGCGACACCTCGCAAAATTGCCACTTTGTGGATAAGATTTTCAATGAAAACTTTCTGATTTTCAGGTAGCGAAGGCAAAGTGAGGTCAATCTCATCATTTTCGCATTGAGCTTCTTGATGGCGCATAAAACGTAATTGGATAGCATCCTTAAAAATTGATAACAGCAAATCCCCAAATTCGGCAGAGAAATGTCCTTGTTGGACTAATTCGTTAATTGTATTAACTGAAACCAGATGACTGCCATCTTCTAAAGTGATATTGTGCTGTGTTCGGAGCGCCATTAGCATAAAATCAAGAGGTCTAAAGATATCTCTTTTTATATTTATAATTTCCTTCGAATGAGGACCTGAATAATTCTCAACTATTTCATTGTATAATTTTTGCGGCGTAGAGACTTCCATCTCAGGGGTATCTTGAAATTTATTAGCTAATTCCTCTAGTAGACTATTGCTTCCCGTCAATGGGCGTGCGGTTGAAATTGAACTAAGAAAGGTAGTAACATCTGCCACCTCATTATCCACAATTTTATTATAAAGTTCTTGCGGCGTACCTTGATAGCTAAAAGGAGTAATACCCAAAGGGTCTGGACTAAATTGATTAGTTTCCTCAAATATTCGTTGAAATAGATTATTCATTCCAGCTAATGCAACTTTAATCTTCGCTATTTCATCCAGTTTCGGTTGATCGCCTTTTGGATCTTCCCAAATGATAAATCCATCTAAATCACTGTATGGTGTTGCCTGCTCTTTAGCCAAAGAACCACAAATATAGAATTGGAAATTTAAGGAATTGTTAATGTTATAGGCTTTGAAAGTATCAAGTATAATTTTTTTAATAATATTTTTTGCAGCTAAAGACCAAGTTCCTGCTGGATTTTGATTGATAGTACTTTGGTGTAGTTTGCTAGCAATTGCAATTTCATCGAGATATTCATTTAGTTTAGACTTGGCTTCACCTTGCAACTCGCCAGTAGGAAGTGATCTAAGATAAGTATAAGTTTTCGATATTATTCAGCATGGAATTTTCCCTATAAAAAAGATTAAATTATAATTTAGCATTGTATTATTAAGATTTTATTAACAGATTTGGAGATTTCGTCTTAGATTTTTTTGCAAAAAAGCAGGCAAAGAAACAATAAGTAAAGCAATGTTGGTCTGGACAATAGGAAAACTAAAAAATTCAGCATTACATTTAGCATATGCTAATAATAGTATGGAAATGGTTAGACTTTTAACTGACTACGGTGCAGATCATCAATATAAAAATAAATTAGGTCAAATACCCTCTGAATTATCAACAATGCCTGCAAAAACTGTTGTAAGTGATAAACCATGTTTTCAAGTAGAAAAAATAAATGAAATACCTACCACTCAGGCAAAAAAAGAGAGTGAGATGATGGTATTAACACAGCCAAGCACAAGAAATGATATATATACACCATCTTTGCGTGGTCGAACTGGCGAGAATTACAAAGCTTTTATTGATTATATATCGAAAAATGAAATAAAAGTTGACAATATGCATACTCTTGGAGCATGGGATAAAAATAATCAAGCGTATTACTTTGAACAGTCTAAGAAAAGTATTCAATATGCAAGACACTTTCTTAATGCCTATTGGTCAGAGTCTAGCAATGTACAGTTGACAATAGAAAATCACAATCAAAAGGTGCTTGAAAAGAAAAAATATAACAGTAAAGTAGAATTTCTCTTTCCATCTTGTGTTTCATTCATTACAGCAACCGTTAGCGGAAGAGAATATTGCTTCATAGCTTCAAGTTCTATTGATGACTCTGAAATTGGAACTTCATTGAAAAAATTAGTTGAAGAGATAAATCAAAAAGGAAATAGCATTGAATCTGTTTTACTTGGTGGAAAAATTTCCTATTTTAATGAAGTACTTAGAGTGCTTATTGGTAATGAGTATGTAACAAAAGGTTGTTCTGAAAAATATTATGTGAAATATTTAACTAAATTGTGGTTAGAATTTGGTTCGGATTTCCAAGTCAGTGGTATTAGTAATTGTTCCTTTTATCCTTACAATCTAAATAAGTCATATGGTGATCGTGCACAAGATCTTGTTGATAGGACAGTTCGTCCTTTTACTAGAGGTTCAGATAAGCTCATATTGAACGATAAGACATATGTTTCATTAATTCCATGTTGCCCCTTTTGTAAGAAAAATAAAATAACTGTAGCTAAAATACTTAAAGGCTCTCAGGAATATAAAATAAATCATGATAATAAAATGGAAGAAAATAAAGAAATACGGCGTAAATTAGAACTGTCTCCAATACGAAATAGTATAAAAAGTAATTCCTCTCTTTTAGCAAAGTTTACCTCATTCCAAAATGATATGCTTGATGTTAATGTTCAAGCAACTGATATTTATAATTCTGATAATTGGCAAAATATTAATAAATTTGTTTAAAGAATGCGTGTTAGCGAAGCATTTTCTTAGTTAGATAAGTCGCATCATCTTGATGGTGTTAATAACGTTTCGTGTCGACACCAGTCCAGAGTAGAATAATATAATGCAACGCCAGGAGTCATTAAAAGCACCAGAGCCGATGAAATTAGCAGCCAAGCAGTATCGCCATTATTGATCATAGAGTCCTTTCCTCGAAAATTACTTATACTTTACTATTGTTATACACGGCATGTTTGTTGTGTTATAGATTGATCACAGAGGGTGCAAGTTCATCAGTTTATTCATTGCTGCAAGAGGAGTCTTTAATAATGTTTTCTTTAATTGAAAAAATGCTAGAACCGGCTAAAATGCGTTTATTCCATTATCTCGAGGATAATGAGGATAATACTGATAATAAAAATACTTCTTTAAGTGAATTATCAAAAACCAGTCATTTTTGGAAAAACCAGTTTACTCTCTATAAAATCAATCAACATGTTTCTAAAAATTATTTTATTGATTCCTTTTACACAGGAAATCAGAAAAAAATATTGAATGCATTAGCGTATGATCTTGATTTAACTATTTCTCCTATTGTTATAGCTGTCATAAAAGATGATTGTGAAACATTCATAAATTTTCTTTGCGAAAGAGATGAAGAACAAGCAGAGGATCTAGTAAACGCTACCTATTATGGACCCAATTTTTCCGAATGTCTGATACATATCGCTGTTCGGTTTAATAGTATAAACTGTTTAGAAGTTATTCTTGAAAAAATCCGTGATGTTAATACTAGAATGATTCGCTATTATGGTTATGATGGTAGGAGTAACCAAGAAGAAAACGCATTAGAACTTGCCGTGTCTTTTCAAAGATATGAATGCGCCCAACTACTGTTGAAATGCGGAGCAAATCCTTTGGAAAACATATACGGTCGGCAACAATTGAATGCCTATGAAGATGCAGAAGAGAAGAAGGACAGGAAAATGCTTGAACTTATGATAAAGGTATATCAGGATTTTGTTACAGAAGATGATCATGTTACAGAACAAGACAAGGAAATACTGAGCACCATGCTCAGCAAATATGAAGTGTTGCTCAGCGAACGCACCGATTCTTATTTAGAATTTTAAGTTATACGTTCATAAGCTCTTTCGCCATGCTCCGCAATGTCTATGCCCTTTATTGCTTCTTCGGGACTTGGGCGTACTTGTATAGTGGCTTTTAGAAAATACAATATTAATGCTGTACCGATCATAGTGGTCAATATCGTCGCACCCACGGCTATCAATTGATACGCTAACAAGGATGGATTTCCGTAAAAAAGACCATCAACACCCGCAGGATTAACGGTTTTAGTAGCAAGAAGACCTGTCATGATGGCACCTATGACACCACCCATACCATGACAAATAAACACATCCAGGGTGTCGTCAACTTTTTTTAATAATTTATTTCTATTTGACATTGTAAAATAACAAACTATTGCACCCATACAGCCAATCAATAAGGATCCCATAGGAGTTACATATCCGGCAGCAGGTGTAATGGCCACTAACCCTATCACAGATGAACAGGCCTTGCCTATGGCCGAGGAAGGATGTCCTCTTAACCATGACAATAGCGTCCAAGTAAAGATTGATGCAGAGGCTGCAAGCGTCGTCGTTACAAAGGTCAAGCTTGCAAGATGATTGGCAGCTAATGCAGAGCCTGCATTAAATCCATACCAACCAAACCAAAGTAAAGAAGAACCCAATATTACGAATGGAATATTATGGGGAATTTCATGATCGATTTGATCTTTGGCAGCTAATCGTGGCCCTAAGATAATCGCTGCAACAAGGGCAGCAAATCCCGCATTAATGTGTACAACTGTACCACCTGCGAAATCAATAGCACCCAATTTAGCAATCCAGCCATCTGGACTCCATACCCAATGCGCAATGGGTGAATAAATAAGTAGACTCCACAAAATGGTAAAGAGCACGTATGCTTTAAATTTCATTCGCCCAACTATAGCACCTGAAATTATAGCGGGTGCAATGACTGCAAACATCATTTGGAATGCGATATAAGCATATTGTGGTATATTTCCAGAAGTATGATTACTCGTTATACTAACTCCTTCTAGTCCCATCCACTCAAAACCACCAATAAAACTATTCCCTGGAGAGAAGGAAAGGCTAAACCCAGCTAAAGTCCATACTAGAGGAATGACTGCAAGACAGATAAAACTCATATTGATGGTGTTAATAACGTTTCGTGTCGATACCAGTCCAGAGTAGAATAATGCAACGCCAGGAGTCATTAAAAGCACCAGAGCCGATGAAGTTAGCAGCCAAGCAGTATCGCCATTATTGATCATAGAGTCCCTTCCTCGAAAATTACAGATACTTTACTACAAAGATATTCGTACGGTTAAAGCTTTTTTTTAGCTCCGTGGCTTTCGAGCAGCTTAATCATTGCCAAGTTGCGTTGTGTATAAGCATCTGATAGAGGTGTTCTATTCCAACGATCAATAGGATTCAGATTAATGTTTTTTCCGATTAAATATCTGACAATATTAATCTGACCTTCTGAAGCAGCTAAGTGTAGTGCAGTACGCCCATCATAATCTGCTTCATTGATATCAACTCCCAGCGCGATTAAGCGTCTAATTTCAGTTAGATCACCATGACTTGCAGCCCAGAGCAAAGCCATCACATTAGATAGTTTGACTTCATATTTTGCGTGGCGTGGATCTTTCTTATCGGGTGTTCGAATGAGGCTGTCATAATTATGAAAATTAAAACGTTTAATGAGTTGGTGACAAAATGCGAGTCCTCTTATGCTATTACCCATGTGATCTATACGCGGAGACCATATGCAAATGCCCATGACATTTGGCACTACAACAATGAGTACGCCTGATACTCCGCTTTTTGCTGGCAGTCCGACAGAAAATGCAAATTCTCCTGAGAAATCATACATGCCACAAGAAGACATCATCGAAAGACAGTTTTTGACTGTGTTGGGAGAAAAAATCATATTTTCAGTTAAAGGACAAATTCCGGCATTAGCTAAAGTCGCCGCTACAACTGACATTGATTCAGTTGTCATTTCTATAGAACAACATTGAAAATAAAATTCTAGGACTTCTGTCAGATTGACAGTTCTAGGAAACGCCTTTTTTTCTCGCATGAAATGGGCCAAAGCAAAATTTCTGTCTGCGGTATTCTTTTCAGATAAATAGATAGCATTATTAAATCTTGGACTGACTATGCCACCATTTAATGATTTCCATATTTTCATTACATAATCAAAACGATCGGCAATATCAAGGTGGGATTTTAATAATGCACATGCCATAATTGCCCCTGCATTAATTAACGGGTTATGAGGTAAATTTTGTGGATTCAACGCGATTACATTAAAACCATGACCACTGGGTTCTTTGCCGATATGTTTGTGAACTTTCTCTTCGCCGTGCTCATCCTGTATTATGCAATAATTAATTGGTTTACAAGTAGATTGAATACAAAAATAAGTATAGGCATCTCCAATAGAATACATTTGCCCATCAATTGTGCAAATGGAAATGCCAAATTGATTTGGATTCACTCGCGCAAGCTGCGGAATATAATTTGCTACTTTGCCTTCATGATTCGAGAGAATAGTTGAATATATATCCTTTATTTCATTACAAAATCCTTCAAAATCAGGAATTATCAAGTTACCTGTTAACGCATTTTCAATTAACAATAAATTATTTTTTATAATGGAAACGAACTGCATTAAATCAATTTTATCTGTGTCATTAAGCTCATTCAGTTTTTCCATATTTAAACGAGGGTCCTTCTTACTTATACCAATTTTATCTAAGGTATCCAATAGGTCTTTTTTTTGAATATATCCTTTGGATTCTGGATCAAGTGAGTCAAACAGTCTCTTTTCTACCTCATTTTCAATAGGAGAAATACGCGTATCGGTACTTTTTGTTTTCCTAATTTTTTTAGTTGCCGATCTAGGGTACAGTTTTTTAGCTAGTCTTTTCATGTTTACTAAATTCCTGTTGTAAAAAGCAGGATCCCAACATAATTAGGCACTATAATACATCTCAAATTCAATCGGGTGAGTAGCCATTCGTAGTTTTGTTATTTCTGTCATTTTTAGGTCAATATAGCTATCAATTAAATCATTAGTAAATACCCCACCTTCGAGTAAAAATGCTCGATCGTCATTTAAGCAATCTATTGCTTGATCTAAAGAATAACATACTGTTGGAATGTGACTTGATTCTTTTTCAGATAGCGCATAAAGATCTTTATCCTCAGGTGCGCCTGGATCTATGCGATTTTTGATGCCATCAAGTCCTGCCATTAACATTGCGGCAAAAGCAAGATAGGGATTTGCCATTGGATCTGGAAAACGTACTTCAATTCTAGATGCATTAGGGTTTGGCACATGCGGAATACGTATTGAAGCAGAGCGATTGCAAGATGAATATGCGAGCATAATTGGGGCTTCAAAACCTGGTACCAAACGTTTGTAACTATTCGTCGTTGGATTAGTAAACGCATTGATTGCCCGAGCATGTTTAATAATGCCACCAATATAATGTAGTGCGAGCGTAGATAAACCTGCATATTGATCACCTGAAAATAAATTTTTTCCATTTTTCGCTAATGATTGATGGCAATGCATTCCATTCCCATTATCTCCCACCAAGGGTTTTGGCATAAATGTGGCTGTTTTTCCCCATTGGTTAGCAACATTCATGACAACATATTTTAATATTTGCATCTCATCTGCTTTTCTCACTAATGTATTAAATCGTGAAGAAAGTTCGTTTTGATTTGCAGTAGCAACCTCATGATGTTGCGTTTCTATCTCTAACCCCATTTTTTCCAAGACAAGGCACATCTCTGAGCGAATATCTTGCGAAGAATCAACCGGAGGAACAGGGAAATAACCACCTTTTACTGATGGGCGATGACCAGGATTACCTTCTTCAAAAACTTTGCCTGAGCTCCAAGCAGCTTCTTTGGAGTCAACTATATAATGCGCCCTATTTATTGATATCTCCCAACGCACATCGTCAAAGATAAAAAATTCTGGTTCTGGGCCAAAAAAGCAAGTATCTGCAATACCCGTTTGCTTTAGATAAGCTTCAGCGCGTTTTGCAATAAGGCGTGGGTCACGTTCATAGCCTTTCATAGTTTGCGGATCAATGATGTCGCAGCGAATATTTAGTGTTTTTTCTTTAAAGAATGGATCAATTACTGCAGTATCTATGTCAGGTTGTAAAATCATATCGGAACTTTCTATAGTACGCCAACCTGAAATGGAAGAGCCATCAAACATTTTGCCATGCTTAAGAAGACTTTCATCCAGCAATTTCGCAGGTATACTCACATGTTGTTCCTTTCCCCGTTGATCAGTGAAACGTAAATCAACAAACATCACATGATTTTTTTGTATCATTTCAAATAATTCTTGCGACTCCATAATATTCCTCCTGCCAGTCAAGTATAAGCTGATTATCATTACTTATTTTAAGTATATAGCAGAATGGGCACTGTTGCGAAAATGAGCAGATACCTTTTGGTTAATAAGGGAGAAAAGCATATGAAAAATATCTTAACTTAGTTTTGAAGTTTGTCTTTGAAATCCGGAATAAAATTTATTGTCTACTGATTTTTAGCTATTTTCGTGCTAAACGTAATTTAATTGACTTTAGTGTCAGTGAGTTCTTATTTTTCTGAAAATCCATATAAATTTTTTCATACATGTTCTATTATTTAATAAATAATAAAAAGGATTCAATAGATGGCGAAACATTACGATGCTATTATAATTGGAGCTGGACAAGCGGGACCTTCGTTAGCAGTTGATCTGGCAAAGAGCGGAATGCATGTGGCAATAATTGAACGTAAACTGTTTGGCGGTACCTGCGTTAATACTGGTTGCATCCCTTCTAAAACGTTATTTGAAAGCGCCTATAAAGCCCATATCGTAAATAAAAGCTCTACCTTTGGCGTAGACATTAACCGACCAGTCACTGTTAACATGAAAAAAGTTAAAGCGCGTAAGGATAAAATCGTAATTAATTTGCGAGATAGCTTAGAGAATTGGCTTAAAAATACTGAGAATTGTGATGTATATAAAGGCTATGGCCATTTCGAAGAAGCGAACAAAATTAAAGTCAATGATGAGCTGCTCATATCTAATAAAATTTTTTTGAATGTTGGGGGTCGAGCACGAATTCCAAACATACCTGGATTAGGCAATATTAAGTTTTTAACAAATTCTTCCATCATGGAATTAGAAGAAATCCCAAATCATTTAATTATTGTTGGTGGTAGCTATACTGGACTTGAATTTGCTCAAATGTTTAAACGATTTGGTTCGCAAGTCACTATCATTGAACAATCTCAAAGATTAATCTCTTTAGAAGACGAAGATATTTCTGATAGAGTTAAAGATATCTTGGAAGAAGAAAATATTAATATTCTTTTATCAACGGAAATAAATGAAATCAAGAGAGACAAGGAAGAAATTAGTTTAATGCTCAATCTAGATAATCGGGAGATAACAATAAAAGGCTCACATTTATTATTAGCAACCGGCCGTAAACCTAATACTGACGATTTAGGTTTAGATAAGATAGGTATGCAGGTAGATAAAAAAGGATATATTATTGTTGACGATCATCTTAACACTTCGATACCAGGTATCTGGGCTTTGGGAGAATGCAACGGGAAAGGAGCATTTACGCATACTTCCTATAATGATTATCAGATAATAGCTGCAAATTTATTAAATAAAAAATCAAAATCTCTCAAAGACCGTATATTAGCATACAATCTTTACATTGACCCTCCTTTAGGAAGAGTCGGTCAAAATGAAACACAGGCTAAAGAAGCTGGACGAAAAATACTTGTTGCAAAAAAAGAGATGCGCTCAATAGAACGTGCAATAATCAAAGGACAGACAAAAGGATTTATAAAAGCAATCATTGATGCTGATAGTAAAAAAATATTAGGTGCTGCTATTTTAGGTGTTGGAGGTGATGAAATAATCCACCTTTTTCTAGATCTTATGTATGCAGATGCTGATTACACAGTACTGCTTAATGCGATGCATATTCACCCTACCGTTTCAGAATTAATCCCGTTTATGCTAAAAGATTTAAAAGCTTTGGATTAAATTAACGATACACAGCGATCCAAATAAATGATGATTCCTTTACAGATTTATATACCGGATTTTTAAAAAACATAATAACGGATAGAAAAACAGCTTAGGCCTATTAGTTTAAAGACTTTAAAGACCTCTTCTAATTCATCCGGTGCTGATGAAGACTCAGAGGGAAATATACAGCGAATGAAAATTTAAACCTATAAACCATCTACCCTCATGTAACATAAATAAAACATGAGGGTAGCTTTTTGTCCATGTATGGCGTCTTATCGATGAACTTCTCACTATGGGGGTCTATGCCCAGGCGGTGGATTTGTTTAGGTGCGGTTTCTAATTGTTTTATAATTACACCTTAGGAGGGATATAAAATTTCTCTTTAATATCATCTGTTAATTTTAACGGGTTAAAAGAAGGATTGCTATTCCCCGCAGAAAAAAGCCCATTTGTTTGGATAGCTTTAATACATAATGTTGACAAACTAGGTGGAGCATGTAATGAATTTTCAATAAATATTTTTAAACCTTTTAATGCCAAATATAATTTATTTTCATTGTAATATGAATGAGGTGAATGAAGCTTATGATCAAGACAAATAATAAATGATTTTAAATCTTTATCTTTTAAAAAATTGAAATCTTTAAGTGCTAAAAGGAATCTTTGTCCTTTTTCAATAACAGGGTTTAATATCCTGAGAACTGCCATTTGCTCAGGACAATACCAATCGAGGTTACGCTCCATCTGATCTTTTAAAATAAACTCCTCAAGTTTTATTGGGCTACATCCATTTAATACTTTTATAATTGCAGCTTGGTTATCCCCTTTATAAAAGCGAAACCGCAAAACATCATCTCCATCTTCAAAAACACAATTAAAAATAAATGGATTGTTGATTACATTTTGAAGTATGTCATCCGCTTCGTTCGGAAACTTTTCCATTAAGCTCATGAGTTTATGTGTAGATTCAATACCTGATACTTGGCCGACTTTACGCCAATTTTTATTAACTTTGCTAGCTTCATTAATTACATTTTTTGGCAAGTAACTAAAACAAGTAAATAAAATCTCTGGCCTGCACAAAGGATTAACAATTTTTTTATTAAGAAGAATATTTTTTTCTAGTGCGAGTTTGACATCCCAGATAGCGCTACTGGCAGGTAGTATGATATTTTTATCACAAAATAGAGTAAGTTCGCTCAAATTGTCAATGAGTGATGATATCATTTGAGCAGAGAATCTTAGCTGTTTGATCGAATTTTCACAAAAAAGATAAGGCATAACCTGCAACAAGTCATTAATTTTTAATAAGAAATCATTTACAAATTTATCTAATTTTTCAATTTCATTAAAATGTACATAAAATTCTTTCTTTCTAAAATCTTCAATTGATTTGAATAAGCTATCAACATCATTTATTAGGTTAGAAGGATTAGCAATAAAATCTAAATGTAATTGCACAGTATCAGCAAAAATAGCTATGTCATGAATTTTGGTATTAGAATGAAGCTGATATATGTTAGTGTGAACTGTACCTAGATTTTCTTCTTTCGATAATGCTTGATAATATAATGAATCAAATATATCTTTTGTTCGTCTGGCCGCCTCATAGGCAACCTTTAAAATGGTATAGATTTTTACATAATCATTGAAAAGTTGAATTTTAACAGCTAAATTTTCTTCAATAGCAATTAAATTTTTTAATTCAGCTACTTTAGCTAGGTCGCTTAACGAAAAATTAAGAAGAATGTGATAGTCTTGAGAATCAATTTTTTGTAATATATGTTGCGCATCTTTTACATATTGTTGTTTCGCTTTAGCTTCATGAATTTCTCTATGCATAAATATACCCCTCGTTATCTTTAATAATCTCAATGTAGAAACGTATAATGAGACAGAAAGTGTGGTGACTGACTCAAATAATGGAAAATGATTTATTTACTACTTCGTTCTTGTGCAATTTTCTATATAAATAATAGCAATATTTATCAATTTTGCAACATAAAATAAGACTTTTTGCCCATATAGATTTTCAGAAAAATAACTTGTTTTTCTCTTCGAAAATATTTATCTCTTCTGTTGTGAGAATTACACTCTCCTTCCCGCATTTTAGAAGTATCATGCGGCGAGGAATATTAACGCAAAGGGCTAGCTCGGCTCTCGTTCGCAATGACAGAGCTGAGTAACGATATGTTTTCAATGAAAAAATACGTTTTAATTCCATGCTGAATAGTTATCAAAATTTAGCTCAAGCCTCTTTAGAGTCATTTAAAAATAGATTGACCCACCAAAAAGAGCAATTGCTCTTTTGTTTCTGCCGCGTTATTCTTCATTTATAATAATCAATCCCACAATTAAAAGGGCGAGTATTAGCTTGTTTAGATGAACAAAGGGAAAAATAAATATTGGATGCTAAAGCGCTCGATCTATTGCAACACCTTAAAATAGCATTATCGGCCAAACAGGTCGAAAGGGTGAAGCAGTATCTCACTTTATTACTAACCTGCGCAGATGCGGGCTTATTTACGGCCCCTTGTGTGCGAGAATTATTAATTATAGCTCTGCAAACGTTCGCTAGTTTGCAACCATCCTTATCCTTAAGCGATTTTTCTCTGCGACGCGAAATCAATCAAGCATTAAAATTGGCAAGGTACCATCGATTTTCAGAGATCGAAAAAGACTTTTGTCAATTCCAAACAATTTTACCCTCTATCGAAGCATCGGACCTCTCTTGGTCTTCTGATGAAAAAAAGGAGGGCTATTCTGTTCGTGATATTATTGAGCGATCACGCACTCATCCTTCGGTTTTTTGGCATCATCCCTATATTAAATTACTCATTCAATTGCTAGAGCGCCAGCAAACGATGGAGAAAAAAACACCGTTTCAATTGTGGCTTGACCCTATATTGCAAGCATTTCTTGCCGCATTACAAGACCCACAAGCTCTTTTTGATTTGGGCACGAAAATCGCTATGCTGACCATTCTGCGCAGCATTGCAAGTCGGTATGATTTAAATACTATTTTATCCCAATGTGACAACATTGAATCAGGCTTAGGCTTGTTGTCGACCCCTGAAACATCATCTGCTTTGGAATGCCAATTACCTTTGATTGTATTGCAATTATTTCAGAAAGAGATATGGGGTAAAGAAGAGGCGCAAACCGTACTATCACTCATAAAAACCTTGTCGCAAGCTTGTTTACAGGCAAAACGGGAACTTGACAATGCGTATCTATTATTAGAAAAAGGAATTTTTTTAGCCGACAAGTTTAATTTAGCCACGCACAAAGTGGATTTAGCTTTGTTACAAGGTTCTCTACTTAGTGCTTTCCGTCACAGAGATGATGCAATCCAAACGCTTCTGCCTATTGATGTTCAAGAGCTCCTTAAACATTACTTCAATGTGTTACCTGCAGCAGAAGCTGAGAATAATAACACAGAAATACGCAATGAATTGTATCAAGCAATCACGCTGTTAGAGAAACGGTTTTTATATCAAACGATCCAACCTTGGATCGCCAAACGAGTAAGTCAGGCAGTGGAATCAGGTTTAGAAACGGAAGTGAAAAAGGTATATGATCATTTTCAGTCTTTAATAAATTCTTTTGTGATGTATGGTTTGCATGAATTTGCATTGGCTTGCTTAATTCAATTACAGTTGGGTTTAACTTCTTCCATGCGCGAGTGGCATGGCAAATTATTAGATGAATTTCATGTCCTTAGCACCTGTTTAATTGGTACTTCTAATCCCCCTATGTCTCTTTTACCGACTATAAAAGGCGAATGGCAAGGCTATCATCGTCAACTTGCTTCCTACAGAAAAATTTTGCGACGTGGGATTAACAAGCCACAGCAATTTAGTCAAAGCCAACAGGCGTTTACTGAAAATATGCAAGGATTTGTAGCGCAAATATTGCGTGAATGTGAAATGTGGTTAGGTAAACCGCCGGAACCTTACTGCTTATTAGGGCTGGGATCTCTTAGTCGAAAAGCCATGTCACCTTATTCTGATTTGGAATGTGTTTTTCTTGTTTCTAACGCAAGGAGTGCCAATTGGGAGGAACGAGCCACAGAAAGTGCCTGTTATTTTGATGCTTTGTACACGTTGTTTGAATTTAAAATGGCAAGCTTAGGAGAGTTGCGCGGCTTCCGTTTAGATAAAGAAGGTCATCCACGCTACGAAATGCGCTTGCGAGGTACACCTCAAGACGTGATTCGATACAGTACACCTCCGCGCGTAAATATAGATAGCGAAATAACCTATTCCTTACTACAAGCATGCTTTATCTACGGAAATCAAACGCTTTGGCAAGAATACCAAACTGAATTTCTTTCGGCATTAGGACAACCCCTATTGATAAAAGATTCCTCGCCTTGGGGCATATTAATTACCAAAAAATTTATCAAATTTCATAACCGTTATATGAAAGATATCTTTCCAATAACATGGACAGATGAGGTTGCTAAAGAAGGTATTAACATCAAAAAACGGTACGTATCCCCGCTTTTTTATCTCCTTGCCGATGTTTGTTTTCATTACCAATTGTTTTTTATCGATCCATTAACTGCCTTGGATACACTCGTATCCCAAAAAAAATTGCCAGCCATATGGAAAAATGCTTATCGTCAAGCTGTGCAATGGGCCGATAGAATCCGAACTCGTTTACACTTGCACTATGGTGAACAGAATGATGTTGCTTTACCCGTGGGTGAAAAAGAGCAGAAACTTATCGCATTAAATAGCATCGAGCAAGCCTATTTGCGTCTTATTGACTGGGCTATTTTTAGACCCATGCAACAGGCATTCGTTCGATGGGAAGCGGGTGACGAAAAGGCTATTTTGGACCCTCTACAGAATTTATTGGATAGCATAAATTCACAGGAGGTTATGGATCAAACAGATGCCATAAATAGTTTAATTGCAACCTTAGTACTTGCTGAGGCTGACGAACAAAGTTGGCGGCAGTATTATTCGCTATTGTCCAAGCCCACAATACGTAGTTTATTTCATACTCAACTGCGGCAATTTCCAGAGGCGAAATGGCAGGTAGTGGAAACCCCCTACTTGGATGGCAGTCGAGATGAAGAGCAACAAGCACTAAAACAATGGGAGACTCAGTTAGCCTGTATAGTCATTCGCGAAACCCATATTAACGATCCTATCACTCGATTACGCCTTGCATGGATACAAGCAGATGGCACATGTCAAGAAGGATGGTTGCATCCGCAGCTAATTCAATCGCTCAAATCCAACAAATTACTCGATAAAAAAAACAAATTAAGATTATTAGAAAAACAGGTGAATCTGCCCGGACGACATTTGGTAGTTTCATTATCAATTGTTATCGATGGACAGAACGTTGCCTTGCATCTGAAATTTTTTCCTGAAATGCCAGGCATCGAATATGCAGCGGGTCGTTTTGCCCGCTTGTTGGTAGGTTGGGGAGCACCTTATGTGCAACTTGCACGGCTTACAGATGGTGAGAAAAGCTATCCAGTATTGTTATCACAAACGATAGCTGGTGAATTATTAAGTGATTTGTTGGAAAAACCAGATGCCAATCAACTTCATGAAAAGCTTGATTTAAGGCGATATAGCCAACGAGTCATATTGAGTCTCTTGTTAAATCAGGAAGATGCTAAACCTAGTAATTTTATAGCTGTTCTTAACCCTCAGCAACGCTATGAATTAGTTTGTGTGGATAATGATCGAAGCTTTTTCCAAGCGGTGATGGAAGAACACAACCAAATTGTTCCCATCGTTAAGGATATTACCTATTGCTTTGAAACCATGCAAAAACCATTACATTTAGAGCTGTGCACCGATATCTTATTCATTAACGCTTACCAATTGCTGTGCAAGTGGTTGAAAGATTTAGAACATTTTAACAATCAGCTAAAACAGTTGTTTGACGAGAGTGATATTGAAAGACTGTTTCCTAAAACTCACGTTACCACAGGATTGCAATCGCAATTTCTTCAAAATCTAATGGCTAAGAAGGAAGCCATCAAAGAAAGCATTTTACCGATTGTGTTGCGTGAGAAAATGGTTGTTGATCTTTATGTCAAGTTCAAGCGTATCCAAACTTATTTAAGGCGTCATCCGCAGGCTACGGGTTATCAATTGCTACGACATGTGGAACCTTATTTATCCAAGTATTACGGAAATTTACTCACACAATATCCGTGGATTGATGCACGTTTTTATCACGGTTTTTCTAAACTATATAGCGATAAGAAAGGCATACGAGGTACAGCGCAAACATTGAAAACCACTTTTGCGACTCTACAAACTTTTCATGGTCAACCCGTAAATGCAAAAAAGTTTATGGAGCGTCATAAAGTGTCTATCCAAGAATCACGAGAAGAACTGGTAACGGCATATAATCAGCAAGATAAGTGGGAAAGTATTTACCAGCAATTACAAAACAAACAAATCGAAGGGTTGGCTGATTTTTTAGCATTACCGGATAATTATTTGCGCAGCAAAATTATTAATCAATTAGATTTTTCTACATTAGATGCCAAGTTTCAACAAATATTGTGGGAAACAGTGATTGGTTTAGAAATTCCCTTTCAAAAATTAGTAATAAAAAACAGTCATATCAGTGAGACGCAATTTGAAGCCGTGTTAAAATTATCACCTGAATTACGTATCCTATTGATTGATGGTTGTTTGAATTTAGGTGATAACTTAATCCCATGTGTTGCCCAATATTGTCCTATCATTGAAAAATTAATACTCAATCGGTTACCACTAAAAGTCGTGGATAATCGCAAGTCTCTTCTTCGCCAGTTATTTGCACCTCTATCTGGAAAAACGCTGACAGTGTTTGGTGAATTATTATATTTTGCCCTTGATAATTGTAATCTGTTGACTGAGTTGTATTTAAACGTGCCTTCCATTTCACACTTAGAGGTAACAAATTGTCCGCAATTTACCAAAGGGTTACTTAATACAGAAAAGCTTAAGTCTCTTAAATTGGTGCATTGTCCTTCTCTCACCCACGAGTCATTGAGTAAATTCGCCGCTCGTCTTAAGCAACTAAAAGACTTTCAAGTAAAAGAGTGTTCAAAACTCATACATGCTGATTTTTATCAAGCGTTTCCTTTTTTAGTATCATTAGATATAAGCGTATTTACTGTGGTTTGGATTAGACATTTTACCAAAATTCTCCAGGACTACCAGTCACTATGGTTAGATGATACAAAAGTATCGATCATATTTAATACCATAAAAAATTATTTCACCCAGATAAATAAGCTAAAAGACTGTTTGCTCAAAGAGCTCAAAGAAGAAAGTATTGATGTCAGTATAACTGCGCTCTTAATGTTAGGAAAGTTAGGTTGTATCGATGAAAAAGTCATTAGCAAATTTAAAATCATGGCGAAAACTGCATCGTCTCCTATTAAGTCAGTAGCGGCTATCGTCTTATTGATGTTGGAACAAAAAGATGAACAAGAAACTGGATTGTCGTTGGCAAAGATAGCACTTTCGTATCAGAATGAGGCCATTGTGCAGGCATCTGCACAAGTACTCATGATACACGCGCCTAATATGATAATAGATTTATTGTGCAAAAGATTAGAGGATAGCGACATCAAAAAACGCCAACTTAGTTTGATGACCTTAAGTCAATTATCTATGCCTTCTCCATTGGTTATTGCTTCAGTTCAAAAACAACTTGAAGGAGACGAAATCCTTACCCAAGTAGCTGCGCTTTATGTTCTAGGTTCCTTTGAAAAGCTTAAACAGAGTGTAAAGGAAAAAGAAACCTATTTTGTTGCCTTAGGAAAAAAGCCTCTTCGCTATGCGCGGATTTTAACAGAATTACATCGCCTAAATACGCATGTAGCAAATTTATTCGAATTATTGATGAAACCTTATTGTTGTGGATCATCCTCAACAGTTGCGCTATCAGATGCATTACGCAGTCAATTAGACGATCCTGACTGGAAGAGACGACAATTTGCGCTTTTGCAGGTAAAAGATTTAGGGATAGACAGTAAGGAAGTTCGAACCGTGTTGTGTGAGGCTTGTCAAGATTCGTCTTTTCTTGTCAGGCAATCTGCGATAGAAATTCTGGGAGCATTCCCTGATCCTGATAAAGCGATCGTCAAGCTATCAACCCAAGCGTTACGCGATAAAGATTATGAAGTACGTGAGGCAGCTATTTTGGCACTAGGCCAGCATGATTCGGTGATAGATGAAATGACTCTGCAAACCTTGATGGTTATGGCTAATAATGATGTTGAGCCAAGTGTTCGCAAAGCATTAGCTTCCATATTCGGAAATTTTAGTCAATCAAAGCCAGATGTTTTTGATTGCCTCTTGCGAGTAATAGCCATGGATCAACTCGGCAGCTTCCGTATCCTCACAGAAGCCAAACAAACCGCGATGGAAAGCGTTCTCAGATGGATTTCTTTCAATCGTAAGCGATCAACGAACTACATGCTGTTATCCTAGATGCTTTTCATTAAACTAATGGCAGAATGGGAGAATTTTTACTTTTATTGGTCACAGTAATTAGCTGGTATCATTTTTATTACTACCATCAGGATTCATATTCCAAGGCAAGAGCTTTTCATAGTCCTCCACTGTCTTACAGTTTGGCAATTTTTTAAGAATGATGAGATAGTAATGATAAGGATCATGTCCATGCATTTTAGCTGTTTGAATAAAACTAAAATGCATGCATAACGCTTTTGCGCCTGCAACTGAAGCAGCAAAAAGAAAGTTTTTCCGTGCAATTACGATAGGCTTAATTTTCTGCTCGGTAATATTATTATCGATATCCAGCCTTCCATCGTCTAAAAATTGAATTAATCTAGTCCATCTATTTTGACAATAATTGATTGCTTTCCCTAAAGGAGATTGTGGTAAAACAGTTTGTAAACTGTCATCAAGCCATTTTTTAAATGATTCTAGCAAAGGCTTTGATTCTTTTTGACGTAATTCATAACGATCATTTGCCGACATTCCTTCATTTTTTGCTTTACGTTCAATTTTATAAAGTTCTTTATATCGGCGCATGGCCTCTTTTGCCAAGCCTTTTCCTTTTGTGCTTTTGGCAATAGGCTCAAATTTTCTGCGTGCGTGAGCATTACAATTGACCAGAAAAATATCTGGAACTTCTGCGATGTCTTCAAAAAAATTATCCCCATCAACATGAAGATAGCCCTTAAATCCACAAAACCAGTCTGTCACAAATTTTTTATGATTTCGGCATTGTAATCATATAAAACAACTTCCTTGCCAGGCTCTCCGCCACGCATACAATACATGTAAGATTTTGTTTCCGCTTTACGATTAGGTTCACTTAACACTTGCAGGCTCGTCGCATCGCAAGCCGCTACATCGTATTCAATAACTTGGTCTTTGTATAAATTATAAAGCGGCTGCATCGGAGCCATGAGATCAATCATCCAGCCAGCCATGGCTTGACGTGAACAATCCACACCATAACGTTCAATGAGTTGCTTTTCCAAATGATATAACGGTTGTCTATCTTCTAACTTACTGACAATAAGAAATGATAAGAATGCTTCACTGACCATCGTTTTAGGCAATACTTGCAACGGTGATGGGGCTGTCATGATGGCGCCATCACATCCTTTTTTGCAGGCAACTACTTCACGTCGTTGCTCGATGATTTCAAATATCGCTGGTTGATAATTTAATATTTCTTTTGTCTCATAGCGAATTACTTCTTTTTGACACCCACAAGTACAACGTCTTTGCTCATCAGTCGCAGGAATAATTTCAATACGTCTTGGTAGCGTTTTATTTGATGGCTTCGGCTTATTGCGCTGATAAGTAATCGTTTCCTTTTCATCATCGCCATTCTCTTCTAATGGGTCAGTTGCTTTCATATCAGAATCAAACAAACTCATTTGTTTATTGATATCATCTTCAATATATCGTTCTGATTTCTTTCCAAAACGAAAGCGCAATAATTCCTGCAACTGATGCTGCAATTGCTCATAGGCTTGAGCATATTGTTCGCAACGTTTTTGATAAGTAGCTAAGTCAGATTGTAAAGCAATATTTTGTTGAGCAAGCGGGGCGAATGCGGTCTCTAATTCCGTAATTTTTTTCTCATAAAATTGAATAATTTCAACAGAATCCATTACACATTCACATTAATAAGAAGTAAAAATTATACTATAAAAATAGATTTTTTTATACATAAATTTAAAAAAAATTTGACGCTTTCACCTTTGGTAACAACCGATGCTCCAGATAATTTAATCCTGATAGTAGCCAACTTAATTGATCGCGTGTTAATTCAACCGCTTGATTTGATAGTGGTGGGAATATCAGTCTACCTTCTTCTAAGCGCTTGTAACATAACCAAAAACCATTCCTGTCCCACCATAGTATCTTTATTTTATTTGCTGTGCGATTACGAAATAAAAATAATTGTCCAGATGTGGGATTTAATTGCAAATGATCAGCTACAAGCAAAACAATTCCATCTATTTGCTTTCTAAAGTCAATTGGTTTCGGATATAACCAAATAGCTGCATTGAAGGTCAAAAGCATATTATTGCACCTCCCTCAAAATAATAGACAATGCCTGTAGATCATGAATCTGTAAATAACTTCCGTTTCCAAAATTCAAAGTGCATAATGTTGTTGCTTGTTTTAAATATTTTTCTGATGGCTAACTTTAACAGCAACTAACGACGAAGGTTTTTCTCTATTTTTACGGGTACAATAATTAAAACGATTAAAGTTAATACTATTTAAATCACAATATTTTTTCTTAGATAGTCCACTTACTTTATACTGATCGATATGATGATTCCAATAAGCCTCATCTTCTATAACGTCTGATTGCATCGACCCTTTAACTTGTTTGACTATTGCTTCCATCTTTTATTCCTTTTATAGTTGAAAACAGTACTATCGCAAAGTAATAAAATTAAAAAAAGATGGGGTTGCTGATCGCTCGCTTCCGTATCCTCACAGAAGCCAAACAAACCGCGATGGAAAGCGTTCTCAGATGGATTTCTTTCAATCAGTTGGGGCAACAGTTAGCAATGGTAAGTGCAACACTTGCCACGCAAAAATTGCACGATTCCTTGGCAATATCAGGGTCGTTTTGGCAACCCTTAGCGGTTAGCGCAATAAAAAAATCACGGGAGGAAATTCCATTACTTAAAGAAAGCAAGCCAATAAATGGTAGTTCTCTTTTTCCAGAAAATTTTCGTTATATAGAAAGTCTGCGTCGTTATCGACAAATTCTATGGGCTTACCTTGTTGAGGAAGTCAGTACGCTTTCTGAAATGGATGTTATTCATCAATTACTATTGGAAAATACGCTTCCTTTAAACAAGATGGTGGTATTAGAATCTCTCGAATTTATGCCGATAAAGCTTGCATCTCAAAAAAAACAACTTGAGGAGATAAGGAAGAATATCACCTTAGTCCAGCGCTTGATAAACATGGGGGAAAAACCCAAACAAGGATTTGGAACAGATTCGTTACCATCATTGTTAAGTGACATGAATTTGTTTCTGCAACAACAATTATCTGAATGTACAGATCACATTTATCGACAGCGTATCCAACAAACTAGCGATCGCGTACTGGTGTTAGCTGTAGCACTTATCATATATCGACAGGAAGATAAAAAGTGGGATGAAAAAACTTTTTTTAAAAAACTCACCAGTGAGCAGGTAGTCAAAATAAAGCAGAAACCTCTATTTGATCCCCAATTAGCTGTCATTAACAAAGGGAAAATGACACTAAAAAAACTTTGGCAAAAAATTGGCGAATTTTTTAATACCCATTTTGTGCAATCCCAACTACAAGCAGAGGAACAAACTTTAGCCGCTTATCACCAGGCGACAAAACAGCGTTATCAAGCACTTCTCAAATCGTTTAAAACCCAGCTCAATGTATTACCCGATAAACATTGGAAGCAACAATGGTTATACAACACAACACAGCCATTGGCGCGTTGTGGTGGTAAGCAAGGTGTATTAATTACCACTTTCTTTCATTTAAATAAGACGCTTGTAAACGAGACACTTGATTCGGCACGATGGGTTTGCTATGAAGGATTGCAAGGAGAAATCAGCAGCTTATTAGGGAGCACCTATTTCGGCAATGAAAAACTGCTAACTAAAGAAAGCACTTTGTGTATGGATGCAAATTATCAGCAAGGTAGTACTGGTGCAACCTCAGATGGATATGGACATTTTGCTGATTTAGAAGTAAACCGTAGCATTCAACAAACTGCCTACCGCGCTGTCAAACTGGCAGTAAGATATGCAGATTTATACACAAATGCTGAAAATTTTTATGAGGATTTACCACGATTATTTGCTCATTTAGGACAAGCCGTTAAGCAAAGTTTTCTTCATCCAGAGGAGGCAGGAACGGCTAGCTGTATATTAACAAAAGTGTTTGCCCATCCGTTAGATAAAGAGCAGTGCATAGTCGTTGCTGGGGGGGTAGGAGATGGCATGGCGTTTACCTGGGATCCAGTATCGCAGAGGCTTGATGTGTTAATTAAACCGCGCCAATATGATCGCAGTTTACAGTTTACTCCGATATCGATTACGGAAAGCTTAAGAGGCGAAATGTTACAGCGTGCATTACATCCTGTATCACTTGATACCTTGATCATTCGCGTGACAGATGGTGCTTGGCAAGCTCTACCACATTATACCCGTGAAGAAGTTGATACAGGAGCAGGTAAGCGCTATCTAGAGTATACGCTTGAGGTATCTGTTCTAACGCCACAATTAATAGCATTTGCTAAGCAACAACCGGAAGCCAATGCTCATGACTATCGTAATTATTTTATGCAGCTTGTAGCGCAGTCGGTGAATGAGCAAAAAGTTTTTTTACTTCAACAAATCTCAGTTATTCGCGAAAAAATAGCCTGTTTTCCGAATAAATCCAAAGCTTTATTCCAAGATTTTTTAGCCTGGATTGAACAAACTGACTTAAATTATCATCCAATCTTTTTGAAATTTTTGACACAAATTAATGTAGCAGTAGAAAAGGTGGGAACTGTACCATTTACCGATTTTGAACAAAAACTCGGCAAAATTAATTTAGGAGATGATATTGTGTTGCATGTCGAACGAGTAAGTCAGGCAATGCCTATTAAAGATAATGGAGATACTTATGCCAAAATCCATTAAGCTATTGATACAATCGATTCAGGAAGATAATAAAAATGTCTTTTTAGATACTATTAAACAAGTACGTACATTTACTGCACGAGATGCACAAGACAACACCCTCTTACACATGGCGGTTTGTGCTCCGCAACACGCCTTATTGATGACCAATCAATTGTTAGAGCAGGGAAAAATGAATGTGCATAGTCGTAATAGAATGGGAGAGACCCCTTTACATCTCGTAATACGACGTGGTGGTAATGTGGCGTTAGTGCGTTTATTGTTAGCCTATCATGCAAATATATTTGCCGAAGATGCAAAAGGAGAAACTCCCATGAGCATCGTACTACAACAACAGCAATCCACTATTTATCATTTATTTGCTGGCTTAAATACCATAGATTTTGTTGAAGAACAATTGCAATTAAAAAACAATATTTTAGGTTTGACTGAAGTGTCTTCTTTTATCATTGAAACTCTCAATCTCATTCCTCATTGGTATTCACAAATACCAGAGACACTGCACCCATTGCTAAAAATACTGCAACAGAAATTAGTTGATCGTCGCTTATTATTTTCTTCTATAACAAAAAAAAAGAAAGTTGTGAATGAAACCCCAAGAAAGTTATCAACTGCAGATAAAGAGAAAAAGGCTTCTCTTTTTTCTAAATTATCCAATAAACAAAAACAAATTCCTAAAGATGGCAATATACAACTACTTAATACCACTCTAGAGGACCTGAAAACAACCTTAAACGCAAGTAATGAAACGGAACCAAAAGTAGAAATAAAAGCCATTGTAGATCGATGTGACGAACTGTTGCTTTACTATCAATCCTCATTTACATCAGAAGAAAAAAAGACTCCTCCTCCCAATTTACGCATGTATGTAGAAGGCATCGGTTATCGTGATTTATCCTCTGCTTGTTCTAAACGATTTATTCATCATTTTGTGCCTATTCCGTTTGCATCGATGAAGAATTACAGAGCCAGTGAATTTGGGTTGCATGAAGTCTGTTCTATGAATAATACGCATTATAAAATACAACCAACTGCTCCTGGTATTGAACATGCGGTGCATGCACTAGGGCAATTATTTACCGGACAAGCCTCGCCTCCCACCGAATTATTGATGATTACACCTACTTTGATGAGCAATGAGAAACCAACAAATATGTCGCTTGCCGTGCTGGCTTCTAAGACAGTAGTAGGAACCGTGTTTCGAAATTTACTGGAAAAAAATCCGAATGCTATCAATCTGATTGAATCGTACAACTACAGCTTGCAGTTCATCTTGGCGTTATTAACAAGACCTGTAGATGGGAAGCCCGATAATTTTATAGCGAAAGCGCAGCTTGATAATCGCAAGCAGCTAATGTATTACGAATTAATTGGGATCGATAATGACGAGGCCTTTGCGGAACCTATTTCCAAAACTGAGCGGGGAAATGAGCACATATTAATGCTAAAAACTATTCTTTTTTGCTTACCTCAAGTCAATCAGCCAATTGATATGGTTTTGCGTAAACAGATTTTAGAACAGGATGCCAGCGTACTTGTCGTGCGCTGGCTAAAATTGCTGCATCAATATAATCATAACTATCAAGGTTATCAATCAGATATTTTAAAAGCAGTCAGTTTACCGTTACGGTTAGTGCCTAAAACTGCGATAACGCTATACCAAACTTTGCTTTTGATCCAGAATCAACTTCGAACGAACGCTATATTGACCCACAAAGAATTATTATGTGTTTGTTATCCTTTGGTTGCTACCTATTATAATTATATTGGTGAAACCGCAAAAAATGATCTCCTAAAGGCTACCGAATTAATATACCGAGGGGGGGCTTTTGAGAAACTACTCTTGTCAGAGAATGAGAAATTAGCGCTGAATAATTTTGATCAGTCGCCTTGTGCTTATGTGGACAACCGAACTCAAGCCATTCAATCTGCCATACTTGAATTTATTGAGCAACTTGATTTTTCGCTTCTCACACCGACATTACAGGAAATTATTTTATCAGAATTAATGGCAGTTTCTGAACTCTCATCATTAACATTAAATGGTTGCCAGATATTGGGTGGTCCAATACTAGAGGATATGGCTTCGCGCTTCACTCACTTGAAACATATCACACTAAAAAATTGTCCTGGATTAAACTCTCAAGGTCTTAAGGGATTGCTAAGACGATTTCCTGCACTAACTATCACCTTGGGACCTGCTCATACTCTAGAGCCACACAAACTCTTATCTATTGCACAATATTGTTCAAATTTTTGTTTGATTTTACCCGATGGTTCTACACACTACGTTAATTATCGGAAATCGACTTTGTTACCTGCTGCCCTGAAACAAAAGGATATGCGGTTAGTCACTTTTTCATTACTCGCAGGATTTCATCTCACAAAAGAGACAAAAGTTTATTCTCCCTTGCAAGAAGCCATTACACAAAAAAATGTATTGTTGGTGCAGCAATTAATTAGCTATCAAAGTAATGTTAATCAATTAGTTGGAAAGATCTCGCCTTTAGATAAAGCTTATGATCTACTTGAAAATACCCCCGATATGGTTGAGATTGTCGGTAGTTTATTAGCAGCAGGCGCTATTGAGTGCCAGAAAGCTGAAGCAATTTTAAAAATTGGACTAGAGGTATTACAAAAAAACCTTAACCCTACTTTACAAAAAAGTTTAATGAATTTTGCCTTGTGTCATAATCAACTGACGCCAGAGTTAATTCCATTGCTTGTCTCAAATCAAACTAAGCAACTGGATTGGTCGAGACAAACCTTTGCAGGATATCGGTTAACCACTAAACTATTTCATGCATTATTTAAACAAGTTCCTCAAATAGAGGAGTTTAATATCAGTGGCTGCACTGGTTTTAATGACGCATTGCTTCAACAGTGTTTAAATCTGGAATTAAAAAAAATTGTGATTGATTTTGAGCAGGCATTGCAAACTAACCTGCTCACTGATGGTGTCGTCATGTCGACGCTGCAAAAATCGGGTTTACATGTCTGTATTAACACGATTGAACTCAATGGTGATAACGTACAAAAGTATTTTGATACAATGCTATCGGTGCTAAAAAATCCAAATAACCAAATTTTTTGCCTTGAGATTAACAAGTCCCCCTTATCTTCAAAGCAAATTAAGGATCTAACTAAAGCAGTGAAAATGTCTAGGAATTTACAGCAGGTAAATCTACGAGGTCTGATTGGATCAGGGAAAACTTCATCCTCATCAACTTTAGAAGAGTTAGACGGGCTTTTTCAAGCACTAAATGGACATCCTTTGGAAAATGTTTTCTTGGATAGCAATAAAATCAATGAAGTATTAGCCAAGAAGGTTGCTCAATTATTAGGGGATCATCCCTCAATAAAACTCTTGTCCTTGTTCGATAATCCGTTAGAAGATACCGGGGTTATTGGCTTAATACCTTTTATTTGCACCCATCGGCATTTAGAAAGCCTGAATCTTAATCAGGTCGGCTTAACCGATGAAGGATTAATACATCTAGTAACCAATGGTTTATCACCCAGTATAAATTTTTTAGATATTGGCTATAACAAACTAACAACGAAGAGTGCACAAACTCTTATTGAGCTTGCACAGTTAAATCAATCTCTAACTGATATTCGCTACGGCAGCGAACCACCATTCATGACAATTTTGGATGAAACGAAGCTCAGAGAAACACTTCTCAAAAACCAACAACGACAGCAACAGCAACAATTATTACGACAGCAACAGTTACTATGGCAAAATCAATATCAGTCATGCCAAAAAAATTCATTTCAAATTCCCTCCTTCTTAACTTTATTAAAGGGATTACAACAAAATGATAATACATTATTTTTATTGATTCGACTCGAAATGATTGTACAGGAAGAAAACAATAGGCGTGTGATGGTTGAAAATCCTTCCGCTTATTATGGTAGGAGGTTACAACAATTTGATAGAGAACTAGAGGCCATTCGACGGGATCAAACGGCTTTAGAACGCGATATTATGCAGCTAGAGAATAGTCGGCGTATTACGCTCAAACAACAAGATAATCTAAAACAACAAATGGTTTTTTTATCTCAACATTGTGATTTTCTTTTGCAACAAAAGAAACGCACATTGACGCAGAAAAAGGCTACTACTGCATTTGCCCAAAATAAACAGATGTGTTCATTTTACAATACACCTGAATTCACCCCTAGTTTTATCCAGCAGGTTTCTTGTTTCTAGTTAGTTTTCCTAAAATTCCTTTATTTATGCTGTTAAATGTAATTTTTAACTATATCAAAATAGTTGACTTTTTCTCATTCTGCTGGATAATTTATACAGCAGGATAAGAGGATTTATTAAGGATTTTATTTGTCATACATTAAAAAAATTAGAAAGAACGGAAAAATTTACCTGGCTGAAGTTGAAAGCCAATGGATAAATGGAAAATCAGTTCAAAAACATATTAGGTACATCGGAACGGAAGTAGACGGTGAAACAAAACTTGCGGCATCGATTTCAGACATTGAAATTGAAGACGTAAAAGTTTTTGGTCCACTTATTGTACTGCATCATATCGCCCAAGAAATTGGACTCCCTAGTTTGCTGGGAGAATATTCTCCTGAAATTTTAAGTTTAGTTTACGCGCATTGCTTAAATTATCAAAGTATTAATCGCATGTCATCATGGTTCAAACGGACAGACCTGCCAATGTTGCTTGAGATTGAAAATATTACGGAAAAAACACTATTAAATGCACTTGATTCACTTGAAAAAATCGATACAGAAAATCTGCAGCTTAGAATATTTAACACGTTGAACAAAAAATTTCATGTTGCTAAAAAAGGGTTGGTATACGATGTCACGAATACTTATCTGTACGGCAAGAAATGTCCACTTGCTAAAATGGGGCATGACAAAGAAGGAGTGAAAGGAAGACCACTTATTCAAATTGCTCTTGCGGTGACACAAGATAAAGGTTTGCCGCTGTTTCATAAAGTGTTTGATGGCAATATTCATGATGCCAGAACGTTGCAAGATATTGCAACTTCAATGAAGCAATACAAAATAAAGTCGGGATTGATTATTTACGACAGAGGCATTACTTCTGCTGAAAATATAGAGGTTTTTCATGATTTACATTGGGATACTTTATGTGGTGTCCCCATACGAGACAAACTAAAAGAAAAACTTCGTCCGATCATAAAGAAAAAATTTACTAGCATTGATAATTGGGTTCAGTGTAATAAAACAGTTTTCTATGTAAAAACAATTCCGTATAAATTGGGTTCTGTTAAAGGAACACTGGCAATCTGTTTTAACAAAAAAAAGGAAGGTGATCTTCGAGAATCTCGACACTGTGAAATTAAACAAGCAGAGAAACTGTTAGCGCAAGGCAAAAAAATAAAACATGGTCTTGAAATTTATTTTGATAAAAAAGGGAAAATAATTAATAGTGTCATTGAGGAAAACGAACAATTTGACGGTTATTCATGTTTATTTACAACGAAAAATATTTCAAAGGAAGAGATGATTCGATTATATTTTGATAAGGATGTTGTTGAAAAAGCATTTCGCTGCATCAAAGGAATTACACAATTACGACCAATCAGACATTGGTTATATAATCGTGTCATAGCGCATGTTATGATTTGTTATTTGTCTTATACATTATTAATTGTTTTGAAAGAGAATTTAAAAAAATTAAACTTATCTCCAGAGAAAGCATTGCAACATTTGGATACAATGTATAAGGTTTACATGAGAGATAAAAAGAAAAAATTTAAAATATCACGCATTGTTACATTAAATAAAACGCAAAAGGATATTTTACGCGCCGTTGATAAGAAATTATTAAATCCTGCTGGATAAAACTAGGGGCGAACAAATACAATACACTTGAAATTAGAAAAATTATTCATCCATTATAAATTTTTGTCTATTAATTTGCTAAAAATTAATACCGAACAATTAAATCACGTCAGAGACATATTGCACAAAAGCATCGAAGCATTGGGAGAGCCTCTTTCATTGTTTCCTAAACTAAATGTATGGACAGTTAAAAAAATAACGGCTATCGAAGAGGAACGTATCATAGCTCAAACCAACTATATCGTGCGACTTGGTTCAACCCAACTGCTACTTAAAATAGCCGAGCAAACAGCGCGCGATCTTACTAAAGCTTTTCACAAGCAATTAAAGGCACCTACAATTACAGCTACTGAAACACAGCTTGATAAAGAAATAGAATCATCCTCAGGTAGGGTGATATCACGAATTTTTTCTGCGTTACTGACTCAACAAATTAACTCACGAAGTGTAACTGAGTTAGTTCAGCAATTCATTTCTGCAGGAATGCAATCTTTGGATAGCCAGATTATAAGCCCACCCCTTTCATTCTGGTCTTCTTCACCAACAACCACTGATCCGGTTCATTCTTCTCTAGGAGGAGTTCAGAATTATCAGCACCTTAATAGGGAATTTGGAGCTTTATAGTCCGTTTTCATTCGTGTGAGGAATTTGAAGTAAAGAAATCCACTTATTATCGTTTGGTTTCATTACCATTTTAACCAAACTCAGTGCGGTATTTCCCTTGTCATCCTTAATAAATCTATATCGACCGGTTAACTTAATTTTCCCCATAGCGCTTTCAGCGGTAAATTCTCAGCAACAGCTTTTGATGCTTTTCTAAAAGTCGAGAATATAGCTTCTTCATTCATATTCTCAGAACTTTTTTCAACTACTAGTTTGGTTAAATCAAAAGCTAGCCTCATCTGATGATTACTTGCTTCTATTACATTGCTCATCATGTCGTTAATAGCCTCATCCCCATAGGATGATTCCATCATCATTTCAGAAAAATCAAAGTCTTCCGTTTCTTGCTCTTTCTTTAGTGCTTTATTTTTAGCCATTTCTTTTACCCTCAAATCATGGAATTGTTAAAGGGCAAATTTAATCAGTTTCATCTAATCTGTGCAAGAGGTTTTTTCGCACTAAACGATAACCTGATTTCACTCAACTTCACTGCCCTATTAAACGCCAAACAAGTGCGCGGCTCTCTCCCCTTCTCGCTTCAATTATCTCTAATCACTTCTTGCGGGTTACTGTTTCAGGTAAATACCAGGGAGTAGTAATTACAACAGTTCGTTGATCATGTTCTAGAAAGAGCAAAGCACGCAACACTGCCGCATGCAAATTATGTAGCAAATATTCGTACCAGTGTGCTTCGACCAATTCAGGAATGATTATTGCTATGAGACGATCCGGTTTCTCACTTTTGATTTTTTTTACGAAATCTAAAATAGGTTGATAGATACGCCGGTAAGGTGAATTGATAATCACAAGACGTGGAATAGCAAAATGTGCTGCCTTAGCTGGTTTCTTAACTTTCTCGTCCCAAAGTTTTTCCAATCGTTTATGACGATAATTTCTATTTGTATTGATATGCACAGCAGTAACATCATCAGAAAGGAGCAATCCAAAACGAACTGCTTTTTCAGCAATACAATCCCAGCCACGGATTGGGATGATCACAACAGGTAGTTGCAATTTTGAAACTTGTAACTCGAGAGGCCGCTTAATTTCACGAGCAATTTTCTTGTAGTGTCGTCTAATTTGTGTTAACAACAAAACCAGACTTGGTGCGACAATTACAGTTATCCAGGCACCATCGATAAACTTCACAGTAATGATAATCATGAGAGCGATAGCTGTAGTTACAGCACCAAGTGCATTAAAAACTAATTTCAGTCGAGCTCTACTATCATTTTTACGCAGCCAATATACAATCATTCCAGCCTGTGAAAAAAGAAAAGCACTAAACGCTCCAACTGCAAACAATGGAATCAGTTTATAAGTAATTCCTCCAAATGCAATGAGGAGGATAGCGGAAAGAATGGCTAAAACAATAATGCCATGCGAGAAAACCAGGCGCCGACCTCGATGTGCAAAAATATGTGGTAAAAAATTATCTTCCGCTAACAAACGGCATACCCTTGGAAAATCTGCAAAGCTGGTTTGCGCTGAGCATGTAAGTACGATAAAAATACTAATGATGGAGAAATAATAAAATATGCCCTTCCCCACAACGGCTGCAACAAGTTGAGATAATATCGTTTGATATCCAGGCTGATTTTCATCCATCGCACTAATATGATACGCGGGACAAAGATATCCAAGAGCTAATAAAAACAAGCCGAGTATTCCAACAATCACTGTTAAGGTCCATCGAGCATTTTTAACTGTTGGCTTACGAAACAACGGAATTGCATTACTGACTGCTTCAACACCAGTCATTGCCGTAAGACCATTGGCAAATGCACTTAATAACAACCACACACTCAAGGTTGCAGTCGCTAGAGGAATGACAGGCGGTGCTATGACAGGATGTGGATACCCTCCACCCTGCCAAACACGAATGAATCCCATCACAATAGAGATACTCATACAAACTACAAACGCAATTGTTGGCACAATAAAAATTAATCCTGATTCACGAACACCACGCAAATTGAGAATTGTCAATATCAAAAGGACAAAGAGACAAAGTATGAGTGTGTAAGGCTGAAGTATCGGAATAGCTGAAACTACGGCGCCAATTCCTGCTGAAACCCCAACTGCAACATTTAGGAGATAATCTAGCAGTAAAGCAATTGCTGCCCACAAACCAACACGCTTACCTAGATTATCACTTGCAACAATATACGCCCCACCACCTTTCGGATAAGCAGCAGCGGTTTGCTGATAAGAGAGATAAAGTATTGCGAGAGTTGCGACGATCGCAATGGTAATAATAAAAAAATAATGTAGTCCGAACACACCAAGTGGCACCAAGATTATCAGCGCAGCTTCAGGACCGTATCCCGTTGATGCTAGCGCATCCAACCCTAGCGCTGGCACACCGGTCAGGACGGTGAGTTTTTGCTTCTTGTCTTCACCAGAAGCAAGTGGCCGTCCTAAAATTTTATCAAAGAAAGACGACATAGTAATGAATCCCAATCCATGAGTTCCAACCATTATATATATTCTTGCTCATCCATATAGAGGTTTTTTGTGGGTAAGTGCAATTGCTAGATCTTCAGTTTCTTAATTCTTGACTCAATAAGAGCGAAAGACATGGCTATCGTTTTATTGAAAAGGAAACTGATCCCTTGCATTGGTATTTTAATGGTAGGTTATGATATAAATCAAAGGCCCTTAAAAAGCGGGTTTGCTGCGAAATATTTATTATAATAAATGGCATTCCTTCAAAATCAAATGGAGATTATCTGATGTTTAACAAACCTAACCAGGAAGATATTAAATATGGGCAAGCAATTTATACTAAAAAGATCTTGCCATTCTATGATCTCTTTGTGATAAAATTTTCTAACAGTTTAATATGGCACTGCCCACAAAAAATTTTAATTAATTTCTTTAAAAAAAATATTTCTAATAATTTAGATTTAATTTCCCATGAAATAGACCCTACTTTTCATCGCCTCACCTAAAATTTTGGCAACGAATTTTGATAATATTCTTTGTAATCGTCAGGGTTCCAAAATTTTTTACAGATCTGACAAGTATCCCAAGGTTCTTTATGCCCATCGCTATAACGTGAATAACACAAACTAAATCGTTCGTGTGTGTATTGACATTGCCCATCCCCCCGAAATGATAAAAATGCCGTATCACAGCAAATCCGCTGATCACAGCATGGGGTTTTGATTAAAGGTTTATCGGTATCACCGCAAAAACGACAATGTTCCCCTGCGATGAGCTTTGCTTGTGTGCGATCATCAGTCATATTTACAAAATACCTTTATTTTTGCTTGTTAATAATCAGATAACGTGTATTGTGTCATTCCATTTGATAAATGGAAATGGATTTATGAGTAAAGTATGGAAATTAACCAAAGCTCGCGATGGCTGGAAGAAAAAAGCAAAAGACCGCGGGGCTACTGCGCGTGCGTTGCGCAAAGAGCTTGCTAGAATAAAAGCAGATCGTGACCGCCAACAGAAAAACATTGTTCAATTAAAAGAGAAATTAAAATCACAGTATCAAAAAATGTCGATTAATCGACGAAACAAAGTGGCGCTTGTTCATATCGTGCTTTTATTATTTCTGGTTGGTCGCATTGGATTTTGTGCAATTTCCAGGGTGTTAAGTGTGCTTGGTCCATCACTTGGCTTGATGAAAACTCCATGCGCTCAAACAATCAGCAATTATATTTTCCGCTTATCTATTGCTAAAACCCAGGCAGTTTTTGAAAAAACTGGACGCCTCACGAAAAACTTTACGAACGAATCTATTTGGATGCTGGATCTGAGTATTGGGCTGGGTGCTGGTAAAATTCTCAGTATATTATCGTTAAATCTCAAGCACCATCAGCAGATAGATCATGCGCCTACGCTTCAAAATGTAGACTGCATTGCTGTTTCTGTGGCTTCATCCTGGACAGGTGAGACGATAGCTGCTTTTTTAAAAAAAGTAATAAATAGTGTTGGCGGTGCGCCTGGTGTCTTTTTAAAAGATGGCGGAACTGATCTTGCCAAGGCAATTGATCTGTTAAATTTAGAGGGAATTGCATGCCAGAGCATCGCTGATATATCGCATGTCATCGCTAATTTATTCAAGCATACCTATGGCGAACATCCCTTGTTCAGCACATTTATTTCCGCATGCGGTAAAGTGTCAAAAAATCTTAAACAAACGGTTTTGGCTTGTCTCGCGCCACCCAAAGTATCGACCAAGGCGCGATTTATGAATTTACATCGATTGGTGGAGTGGGCAAATTTATTATTACAACACTCACCTCGAGGCAACGCCGCAGCAGGCTCGATACTCGCCAAGCTACGTGCTAATCTGGATCAATTGCCTGAGTGTAGAGCATTTATCACTTTATTTTTGCGTGATGCATTGCCATTGCTGGCCTGCCAGAAGTTCTCAAGAAAAGCGGGCTCAGCAAAAAAACTTATGGTTTATGCAAAAAATTAATCTCGAATCTACCTGTCACATCGCCTATTAGAAATGGATTCACTGAGTGGGCCGAAAAACATTTATCGATATCCAGTTCATTAAAATTAGGCGGAACTGGTATGCCCATCAGTACTGACGTATTAGAATCATTATTCGGTGTTGGCAAAAGATTTGGTACGGGGCAGATAAAAGATGCTGATCGAATTGCATCACGACTGCCAGCATTTTGTGGAACCATCGATCACAGGGATGCAGAAAATGTAGTTGCAATTAGTGTAGTACAACAACAATGTCTACGTGGCAATGGAAACTCATTGATTAAACAAAGACGCGATGTTTTGTCAAATCCAGGAAAGTTAGAAAAATTGGCGCTAACAACAGACCATAAAAATTTTCAGCTTATTCGAGGTGCTGCTTGTGTAACGTGAGGTCCAAAACATGGGAAATGCGCTAAGGTGGATTTGGACACCTACATTTAGATATAGGCGTTGGTACTGGTTATTTTCTAAGGAAACTTAATTTGAAGCCTGATGAGCAGCGGATTGGGTTGCTTGATTTGAATAGAAATTGTTTAGATTACACAAAAAAAAGATTAGCTCAATTTCAACCAGAGGTTTATCAGCATGACATCTTTGAGCCATTCACAAGCATCATCAAAAGATTTGATAGCGTAAGTCTAAATTATGTTCTACATTGTTTACCAGGGAAACTGCCACAAAAAACAATAGTATTTGATCATATTAAGGAAATATTGACCCCCGGCGGGAAATTATTTGGGGCAACTATTCTGGGCAAAGGTGTAAATAAAAATTGGCCAGCAGAAAAATTGATGGCCATTTATAACAATAAAAAAATATTTGATAATCTTAATGATGACCATGAAACTTTATTAAATGAGTTGCAAAGGAGATTTTCAGATGTGCAAGTCGAAATCAATGGATGCGTAGCCCTGTTTTCGGGTTTCAAATCAAAATATTTATAAAATTCTCTATAAAAATTCCTCGAATTCATTATTAGAATGATTAAAATTGACGACAGGCCCTAGTTTTTTAAACTGCTATAAAACAATTAGCAAATTTCCTGTTAAAAAAAGCTTGACTATGACGTTGCGTCATACTCTAACCTTGGAAATAAGGGGGAAAAACGATGAAACGATGGTATGCAAAAGAATTAAGTAAGCTTTCTCATGTATCAGTGCGTACACTGCATCACTATGACAAAATTAACTTGCTTAAACCGAGCTTACGCCAAAGTAACAATTATCGTTTGTACTCTGAAAAGGATTTATTAAAGTTACAACAAATTATTGCGCTTAAATTTTTTGGTTTTGAGCTATCTCAAATCAAAATATTACTTGCTAGTCAGGATGACGTTCTCGAAAACTTCGCCTTGCAATCAAAATTTTTGCAGGAAAAAGCGGAAGCTCTGTTGCAGGCAAGTACTATGCTAAAGCGCATAACGCAGAATTGTAGCAATAAGAAATCCATTCCATGGGAACAAATTATACAATTAATAGAGGTATATCGTATGACAACGCAACTTGAACATTCTTGGGTTAAAGAAATATTTAATCCAGAAGAATTAAAACAATATGCAAAATTTGAAGCAGACTTAAAATCTCACTCAACCCCAGAAATAAAAGAAAAATTTGAAAAAGATTGGTCTAGTCTGGTAGATGAGATTAAAAATAATCTTCCGCAAGATCCTAAATCCGAAACTGGCGTCAATTTAGGAAAGAAATGTATGGAATTAATTAATAGCTTGTACGGGAAGAAATACGCTCATTTAAGGACAAAGATATTTGAAAAGGGATTTGGAAAAGGCAAAGGGCTTGATGAAGTTGGAATGACGCCTGAGATTGTATCCTGGTTAGATCAAGCCATAGATTCCTATTGGCGGAACCGTATATGTGGGATCCTTTCGCAGGTAGGAAAAATCTCCTCTTCTAGATTATTATTACTTTGGAATGAAGTAATGGATGATATGTATGGAGATGATGCTGAGCGCAAAGTGGATATTCTTAGTCCCGCTTTACAGGATGATAAGATTAGTCAAGAAGCAAAAAATTGGTTAAGAAGCACTTTTAATTTATAATATCCAAAAACTTGATTGAATTGTTATTATTTAGTAAACTACTCACACCCCAGACCCGCCCTTGCTCGCAACGGAAGGACATGGGTGTGAGAGTAGTTACCTTATTCAAGTGGAAAAAAATTGATCGCTTTTCTAAATACCCTTTACTTAATTCTCAACGGTTTTGTTTAATAATGTCCTTAGAGCTTGAACAGGATGCCCTAAAATGGGCACACCCTCTTATTCGTGAATGGTTTATGCAAAAATTGGGTTTGCCAACGCAGCCTCAACAAGAAGGATGGCCTTCAATCTTATCCAATAAAACCACTTTGATTTCAGCGCCTACAGGTTCGGGTAAAACACTCGCAGCTTTTCTAATCGGCATTGATTATCTAGTCCGTAAATCATTAGAAGGTCAGCTTGGAGATAAAACCGAAGTTATCTATATTTCACCTTTAAAAGCATTGAGCAATGATATCCATAAAAATCTCGCTGAGCCCTTGATAGAAATTGCTGCATTAGCTAAAAGTAAAGGCCTAAAGCTGGATGAAATTCGGGTAGCTGTGAGAACAGGTGATACACTACCTCGTGAACGTCAGGCTATGCTCAAGAAGCCGCCCCATATTTTAGTGACCACACCAGAGTCCTTTTATATCTTACTGACTGCGGAAAAAAGTCGTATCAGACTAAAAGATATAAATACGGTTATTGTAGATGAAATACATGCAGTGGCTAATGACAAACGAGGTGCACATCTATCATTGTCCTTGGAGCGGTTAGAAGCACTTTGTGAGCGGCCCTTACTACGAATTGGGTTATCAGCTACGCAAAAACCGCTTGAAGTCATGGCTCAATTTCTCTCAGGTGTTAATCGACCTAAACCAGTGATTGTTAACATTGGGCACCTTAAGCACCTCGAACTTGCTGTTGAAGTACCACTTAGTGAACTGGGGTCAATTACCTCGCATGGGATATGGGATGAGATCTATGACAAAATAGCGTTGCTTGCGCAGGAAAATAGGTCAACCTTAGTCTTTGTCAATACACGCAAATTGGCAGAACGTGTAGCTCATCATCTTGAAAAGCGATTGGGTGAAGCGCAAGTAGCAGCCCATCATGGAAGTCTATCTCGCAAGTTAAGGTTGGCAGCAGAAACTAAGTTGAAACAAGGGGAATTAAAGTTATTGGTGGCAACAGCCTCTTTAGAACTGGGAATTGATATCGGCTCCATTGATTTAGTATGTCAAATAGGTTCGCCACGCGCCATGAGCATTGCTCTTCAGCGAGTGGGACGCGCAGGGCATTGGTATGGCGCTATTTCAAAAGGAAAATTTTTTGCCACTACACGCGATGAATTATTGGAGTGTGCAGCATTAGTGCATTCCATTAAGCAAGGTAAACTTGACCAACTTGTTATTCCAGAAGAACCCCTTGATATTTTAGCGCAACAAATCGTTGCAATGTGTGCATCGGATGAGTGGCTTGAAGAGAACTTGTTTGACCTCATTACCCATTCCTACTTTTATGCTAGGCTGTCACGCGATACGTTTAACTCTGTAATTGAAATGTTGGCAGAAGGTGTTGCAGGGTCAAGAGGGCGTTATGGCGCTTATCTCTTTCGCGATAGGCTAAATGGTGTTGTTAAAGCTCGCCGTGGAAGTCGTTTGGTTGCTATTACAAGTGGTGGAGCCATTCCTGAAAATGGCTTATTTACGGTTGTTGCAGAGCCTCAAGGTATCATGGTTGGAACTTTAGATGAAGATTTTGCTGTTGAAAGTAACCAAGGCGATATCTTCCTCTTGGGGAGCAGCTCCTGGCGAGTGAAACGGGTAGAAAGTGCCGTAGGGCGAGTTTTGGTAGAAGATGCACATGGCTCACCACCTAGTGTTCCTTTTTGGCGAGGAGAGGCTCCAGCTCGAACCGCTGAGCTTTCCTTGGCCGTTTCTGATTTACGCAAAGAATTAAATGACCTGTTGCCATTTTGTGGTCAAACCTTAAATGAGAAACTGAAAAAACAAGCTAACCACGCCATACAATGGCTAAAAGGAAACTGTTGTCTTGATACCTCAGGAGCAGAGCAGCTTATTGAATATATTCTTCAAGGAAGAACGGTTTTGGGTGCAGTCCCGACACAAGAAAGAATCATTGCCGAACGATTTTTTGATGAAGGTGGAGGAATGCAGCTAGTCATTCATGCTCCTTTTGGGGCTCGAATTAATAAGGCATGGGGCCTTGCACTGCGCAAGAGCTTTTGCCGATCATTTAACTTTGAACTACAAGCTGCTGCAACTGATGATGGCTTGAATATTTCATTAGCAGAGCAACATAGTTTTCCTCTATCAGATGTTTTTCGTTTCTTGCACCCTAATACAATTCTTGATGTTCTCAGAAGTGCCATTTTGCAATCTCCTCTTTTTAATACTCGCTGGCGTTGGAATGCAACTCGCTCACTGGCTTTAGTACGGTTTCGCCAAGGTAAAAAAGTGCCACCTTATATTTTGCGTATTCTTTCTGAGGATTTGTTAGCGGCCATATTTCCTGATGCAGCTGCCTGCCAGGACAATTTAAAGGGTAGAGACATTGAGTTACCCGATCATCCCTTAATTAAAGAAACAATGAAAGAGATACTAACACAGGCACTGGATAGTAAAGGATTAACCTTGGTTTTGGACAATATATGCCAAGGCAAGATAGAGTGTCTTGCTGTTGATACCCCTTTGCCATCCGTCTTTTCCCATGAGATCTTAAATGCTAATCCTTATGCCTTCTTAGATGATGCTCCCTTGGAAGAAAGAAGAGCACGTGCGGTTGAAATGCGTCGTCTTATCCCTGAATGCCTTTTACAAGAAGTAGGAAAGTTGGATCCATTGGCCATTAGTGAAGTTCAACATCAGGCTTGGCCTGACATTCGAAATGCCGATGAATTACAGGATACATTACAGACTGTTATTGCTATGCCGATGACTTGTAGTTTAGGGCAAATAGAAAGTTCTTTGAAAAAGTGGCAACCTTTTATGGATCAACTGGTATCTGCAGGTCGGGGGGCCATCATATCTTTCGATCAATATATTTTTTGGTTTGCTGTTGAAAAAATAAATTATATCAATGCTATTTATCCTGGCACTATTGAATTACAGTCAATGCACATAGTTGATTCAAAAAAGCTGACAAAAGAAGAAGCACTCCTTAGCCTTGTTAGAGGCTGGATGCTCCATTTAGGGCCGGTGACATCTGGTGAACTAAGCAAAACATTGGGAATAACGATAGAAGACATAGATTTTATCCTCTTAAAATTAGAAGCATCCGGCTTTATTTTAAGAGGCCATTTTCGAAATTCACTAACTGATGCTATAGAGTGGTGTGAACGAAGGTTATTAGCAAGAATTCATCGCCTTACCCTTGGCATCTTGCGCAAAGAAATTCAACCAGTGACTGCAGCACAATTTATCAATTGGCTCTTAAGATGGCAGCATTTGGCACCTGGAACACAATTAAAAGGTGAGCAAGGTTTGATGGAAGCGATACGTCAATTGCAAGGCTTTGAAATTCCAGCCAATGCCTGGGAGCAGCAAATATTAGCCAAACGGGTGGCTGATTATCATCCAGGTCTTTTAGATCGTCTTTGCTTAAGTGGTATGGTAGGATGGGGTCGTCTCTCATCTCATCCTATAACTCAATTTGCTGACAAACGTAGAAGACGGATAAAGCCCACTAGTGTTGCCCCTATTACCTTTTTTATTCGGGAAGAGTCTAATTGGCTGCCTGCGTCTCCTCACTTTGAAAAAGAAGAAGAACTAATTGGGCTTGGGCATGTGGCTAAAAGTACTTATCTTTTTTTAAAACAACGAGGGGCCTCTTTTTTTAATGACATCGTGCATGGGATAGGTCACCTAAAAGCTGAAGTAGAGGCTGGGTTATGGGAGTTGGTTGCTGCTGGTTTTATTACAGCGGATGGCTTTGATAATTTACGCGGCTTAATTGACCCGAAACGTCGCCTTAATAGGCGATATCGACACCACTTTCTTCCACTGACCAGTGGAAGATGGTCTTTACTTTACCATGATAAAAAGGTCGATGTAAGCAAGCAAGTAGAAGCAGTCTGTTGGATGCTGCTTAAACGTTATGGCGTAATTTTCCGTGACTTGTTAACACGCGAGAAAAATATTCCCACGTGGCGAGAATTATTAGTTAGTCTTCGTCGCCTAGAAGATCGAGGTGAAATTCGTGGCGGTCGTTTTGTCAGCGGTTTTCTCGGTGAGCAATTTGCATTGCCTATTGCAGTTGATTCACTTCGAGCTATGAGAAAACAAGCGCCTGAAAGCCATAGTATGATGATAGTCGCAGTTGATCCTTTAAATCTCGTTGGTATCATATTACCAGGCGAAAGAATACCGGCGCTTTCCAATAAAAAAGTAGCGCTTCCTGCTGTTCAAGAATAGCTTTATTTTAGTATTTTGAGAAAAACATACAGAAAATTTAAATACTATAAAAGCTTGGCATTTCCATTTGAATAATTACTGAAGGAAAACCATGAATAAAATAAAACAACACATTGCTAAGCTTATTTTTATGGGGCGCTGGCTACAGGCACCCTTATACTTAGGGCTAATCTGCGTATTAGGAGCTTATGTTTATCGATTTATAATTGAATTATTTGAGCTCATTATTCATTTGAATAAAGCGGATGATACTCATATTATGTTAGGGGTTTTAGATCTCATTGATGTGGTGATGATTGCAAATCTTCTGATTATGGTTGTTATGGGAGGATATGAAACATTTGTATCACATTTAAAATTAGAGGCACATCCTGATCAACCAGAATGGTTAGATCACCTTGATGCAGGTGCTATGAAAGTTAAATTATCGCTATCGCTAATTGGCATATCATCTATTCATTTGTTAAGAACCTTTATTGATCCTACGAAGCTATCTAATTACTCTGTTCTTTGGCAAGTTGTTATTCATTTAACTTTAATCTTATCAGCGCTGGCAATTGCATTTACCAATCGAATGATGTCAGGCACAAAAGAAGAAAAAATGCCCAAACCACAAATAGAAGAATATAACTTATCCTCAATGAAACGAGAGATTGTAGATAGAGCCTTAACTTGAAAAGCAGTTTAATATAAAAGTAGCAGCCACTTTGCAGGATTTTAACGCTTTACACACAATCTGGATGCAAGATCACATCCTTCCATTTATGAGTTGGGAGCGATTATCAAAAGAACTTTTCTACCCCATCTTTGAAAAACTAATGAATGACAGTGATGTTTATGTATTGGTTGATGATAATGAGCAGATTGTAGCTGCAAGGCGGATCATTTACGGCAAGGGTGACTATTCGCATACAGCCTGTTTTGGTTCCTTTGGCGTACATGGAGATCACCTTCGAAAAGGTTATGGTGAACTTTTTTATAAACTTTTTTTTGAAAAGGTTGAACGGGAAAGGCCAGATATTAACCGCATCGAGCTCACTCAAGAAACAGATAATAATGCGGCACTTCATTTAGCCAATAAAATGGGCTTTAAGATAGAAGCCATTTTCCCTGACTGGTTACCAAGACGCACTGGAGCGGAGGCTTTTACACGCAAATGGTATATTGGTGAACGCTTTCATGCTCATCTCCTTGACGCTGATACTGAAAAACAATCTATCACTTTTATCCCTTTCATGCCGCAATTACCTTTATTAAAGGCGGAGAAATCTTTAAACAAGTTTGAAGAAACAAATGGTAAAATTGACTGTTATAGTGACAATAAATTAGTAGCAACATGTAAATTGGATGCCGGTGTTAGGCGATACGCGCATATTCAATTTTGGACTGTAGAGCCTGAACCAGATTGTGATCACTATATACTGCAGAATATTCTCCGCGATCTAGCCGTCTTATCTTCAAAGGAGTACAAAAAAATTGAAATTTTAGTATCCAATCAAGTAATTTTAGATACTACAGCCACATTGGGTTTTCACTATCGTGGACAAAAGATCGCCTCACGAAAAGTAAATGGTATTTATTATAATGAAGTTGGTGTTGATCTTAGTTTCTTTGATACTTTAGATGCCAAAGTAATGCTTAAAACCATTGAAAACAAAGATGATTTTAAAATCGCTAAAGTATCCTCTGTATTAACCAATTGCCGAACTAAAATTGAAGAAGCATATGAAAAAAATCAAATAGACTTATATGGCAAATTATATCTAGAAAATTTTGCTTTCCAGATGACACGAGAAGGTTTAGGTGAAACCAGGCTTTATGATGAAACAAATGCACCTTTTAATAATCTTATTACTCAAATGCCTGAGCCACTTAAAACAGTATTTATTAATTTAGCCAGTACTATCAATCCCAAATTTATAATAGATGTATCAAATAATAATGATTTAAACCATAATAGTTCATTGGTCAACAGAAATATAACTTAAAAGGCTCATTATGGATCCCAGGGCCTTATGCAACAAGTAGTTGAACAGTGAACCAAATCGGGTTTCCATTTACTCCAAGTATTGAAAATGACATGAAAAAGAACAATTTAAAAATATCATTTCCGAAAAAAAATATTCATGAATTCAAATAATCCTGTTATTAGCATAGAAACGAAGAAAAAAGAACAAATAGGCGGTAAGGATCTTTCTTAAAAATTGGTGTTTGAATGGATATATTAAAATGAATTAAATTGCCGGAGAGTAAAACCCTTGAATTTAAACGAGACACTTCTTCAAAGAGGAGGTACCTTGAGCCAACTTGGGAGGAATTAGGAACAGTTTTACGAGTCACTTTTTTCCCTCATCCAGAAGTAGCTCAGGGTCCATCTGGGACCAAGTCGGGACCAAGTCGGGACCAAGTCAACATTGGAACCGGAAATGATAAAGTTGCTGGAAAAATGCAGACAACCTGAAACTATGACAAATCTTATGAAAATACTAAGATGGAAAAATAGAACGAAATTCAGACAAAAATATATTAACCCATTACTTGGAGAGAATCTAATAACAATGACTATTCCTGAAAGACCTCAAAGTAGGATGCAAAAGTATCTAATTACAAAATTAGGATTAAAGGTTTTGTCTGAATTATATGGCTTATAATTCTACCAATTCAATCTTGAGCTTAAAGCCTGAATATCTGAAAAGTATAAAAGTTGCAAAAGAAATAGAAAGGGATAAATTTCAAATCTATGAAAATGCCTCTGCATATGTAAAAAAAATAACAGAAGTTGACGCTAAATTAAAAATTCTTGTAATAGGTTTACTTAATAGTTCCTCGATTGAAGAAATGCGAGAAAAATTTATTTCTGGAATTAAGGCATTTCCAAATCAGGAGGAACAAAAACGAATCTATCTTGTAACTTTGAAACTATTAACTGAGAAGATTCCAGAAGATAGTATCAGAATGTGGAATTTAAGTGAAAAAGAAATAGAACCTCTTACTAAGTTTATTAACAATTTTAAAAACATTACTGAAATATTAGTGGAATTCAATATAAAAATAGCCTCTAAGGGCATAGATTTAATTAAAGCAGTTGAGTTCAAAGATAAAGAATTAAAGGATATAATTTCTAGTTATTCAAGTGAAATGACCGGTTTTCTTCCAACCTGAGCTAACCAGGGTTCTAGCCAGAATATTTCATCCTTAACTTAGTGCCATTGATCCTTACCCTACTTAATCAGCAATTCTAATTTTGGACTAATTTTTATAATTATATAGTTAAAAGCATACATAATTTTAAAAAATAGTAATGTTTTTTTGGGTATTTTTAGAGAACTTTAGTCCAAAATTAGAATTGCTGACTTACCATTTGGTAACTTACTATTTAGTATGTTAAAGCGAAAAACTTCGTTTTATATTTTCAGGGAGCAATAGGCATATACTTGCAAATATGTTTGATGACAGATCTAGACCTCTCTACATGTTGTGTGATCGTATTAATATTGATCGCATAAGTGAACAAGACTATGTTAACTATCTTAATGGAGTAGCAAGAAAAACATGGAAGAAGAACTTAGATCAAGCTGTAATAAATGAAATATTTAAGCTAACAGAAAGACATCCTTATTATCTGAATGCTTTGTGCGATAAACTTTGGAGTAGTGAGGAAAACTCGCCAACAGTTATAGCCGTTCAGAAGGTTTGGAATGATTATGTATTACAGGAAGAATCTAAAATAGCCAAAGAACTTAGCTCACTAAATACTTCTCAGAAAAAAATTCTCATTGTTGTGGCTCAAGGCATTTCTAAAGACCTTACGAGCAAAAGAATATTACATAAATTTAACCTAACTAGCGCGGCGGTAATAAAATCATTAAATTTAGTAAGCACGTATAATAACAAGGTAGCAACCCGATACCACGGGCAATACTTGTTACACCAAAAAAATCAAATTTAATTGTAAAACCTATCAGAATTGATATGAGCCAAAAAAATGTTCGCTTTCTGCTGCACGATCCTTCAAGTTGGTAAAGACCATTACTTCTTTGTTAAAGTTGAAGCACTCTTTTTAATTTTTCCAAAACAATCTTATGCTTTTCAGCACTCATCTTTGTAATATTAAAAATTTTCCATCTAAGGCCAGGTAGTTTGTCTAGTCCAGCGATTGGAATTAATTGCCAATCTGGATTTCCTTCTTTAATGGATAATAAAAGTTTTCGTTCATTATTGGTTAACGCTTTTAGTATTATTGTAATTAATTTATACCGTGTCTCAATTAATTGATCAAATGTAACTACTTCTTTAGTCATACCAATAAATGATTCTTCAAAAACTTGCTTCATGTCCTGTAAATTCGGATTAGGATTTAATAATTCATGGATAGGTCTAGAATTACTCGCAAGATATATAACAAACGCCTGTCGAACAGATTCAGTAATTCCTTCATTTTCTAATAACATTTTAATATCAAATAAATCGCGTGGGTGCTGCCTTCCAAGTGCTGCACAAATTTTTCCACCATATAAATCTGCAAAAGAAAGAGTCTTTACCGTAAAATATTTTAAAAAATCATCTTGAGCGCTTTGACATAATTCATGCGTTTCACATTCAAAAACAGCACTTCTTAAAACAAGATTAGGTTCAATAATAATTCTAGTAGCATTATTGGATACTATCAATTTCGATAATTGCCTAGGTTCTTTTGTGAATACTTCATCAACTTGATATTTCCTCTCTCCTTTTTGTTTTATATTAGTTGCTAATGTCTCTAAAGCTATTGTTATATTTTTTAAAAATTGTTCTCGTGGTTCAATGGGTAGATATGTTAAATCAATATCAACGCTTAATCTTGGCATATCACGCACAAATAAATTAATTGCAGTGCCGCCTTTTAATGCAAAACAGTCTTGCTTATTAATTACTGGTAAAACCTGTAATAAAAGTTCAACTTGAGATAGATAATCGCGCGAATAACTCACTCTACTCCTCCATTATTTTTGGCACAGATATTTGATATTTTGAGTCATAGGTCCCGCCCTCTCCTACTACACGTTTGCCATGACCCAAATCTATTTTTGTTAAATCCAATTTAGCTAACCAAGGGTGTTGAAATTTATCAGCAAAATGGAGAAATAAGCGTTTAGTTTTTATGGATTTACATTTCTCAAGCAATCTTTGAACAAGATTCGGTCGTAACTGACTTAAATTTTCTAATAACTTGATTGCTTCATCAAAAGATTGCTTATGAGGTACTAAAAATAATATCTCTAATGCAGCACGTTCTGGCGAAGATAGGGAAATATTTATTCCATCGATCTCTTTATTTATCACTCCTAAAAGCGAATCTTCTTCACGAAACATTGATGCTTTATTTATTAAAAATTTAACATCCCAGATATCCGGCTTACGAAACCAATGAGGAACTTTAGAATTGGAGCTATTAAACAGAATAACACGCCTTATTCCTTGCATTGGTATGAAGTGGGCTTGTCCCAAAAGTTCTAAAGCTGTTTTTGCTCCTACGTACACTGATAACTGAAGCTGATTTTGTAGCGAAGATAATGCACCTACCCAAGTAACTTTATCACCAGGTTTTTTATAAGCTTCATCTCCTACTCTTTCTAACCAATGAGATTGCACGTACCACCAAGCGAGTTTGCATGAAACGCCTTGTTTTTTTAACCATGGAAGTGTCAACACAATACCTGGAGGCATTTGAGTGACAAGATAGTTTAATTTTCTTCTCTTTAATCTAGCCATACTAGAATTATAGATAATATATCAAACCATGTCAATTATATTTGTTTTATATTATAAATATAAATCTAGTTTAACCAGATTTATAAGATAATTTATAAACTGAGGATATTTTGCCCAAAGCGTGGCAACTAAAACTGCCAGATCCACAGAAAGGATCAATCATTCGCCTAAATTTATTTTTGCCAAGCAGTGCTAAGAAGCTTGTAATATTTCCTTCAAGCTCACGATTAGCAGTGGTACTTGTTACGGTGAATTGTAAAGGTTGCCTTATGTCTTGAGATTCCTGCAAGATTTTAATTCCTTATTTGTATTATTATTAAGTTTTAAAATATTTTATGCTATCCGACAAATTTTTTAATATTGGTTTCATTTTAATATTTTGAAATTTGTAGTTACCTAATTCTTTTAATAACGGTCTTGCCATTATTTTTTATCCCATATAATTTAAAGATGATCAAGTGCTTTCAAAAGCGCACAAATCACAGCAAAAACCAGATTTATTTTGGTTTCCATATATCGAAATTATCATAAGTTTCAAACCATTCTTCTACCTTAGACTGTAATTTTTCGGGAGTAAGAGATGTATCAGGAACATTTTCGTTTAATTGCTTATCTAAAGTCCTTTAGAAATTCATTTCTATATTTATCAGAAGATATTATCAGAATGTGAAATTTAAGTGAAAAAGAAATAGAACGTCTTACAAAGGTTATTAACAATTTTAAAAACATTACTGAAAGATTAGTGGAATTCAATGTAAAAATAGCCTTTAGGGGCATGGATTTAATTAAAGAAGTTGAGTTCAAAGATAAGAATTAAAGGATATAATTTCTAGATGCTATAAGCTGCTTTGCATCATCATAACTATAATTCTTGATAGATTCATAAGAAAAAAAGCCTTTAGGTAAATAGTTCATATCAAGAAGAACATTAGTTGAAACGTAAACATGTTCAAATAAAGTATCAAACTCTGGATCAGAAGGATTACGCGAGACAAGTAAAAGATGTTGTATTGGTAAATGTTTTTCATCGATTTGATATTTCATACTATGAGGCTTCTCCTGCCCATAGAATAAATCATAAGCCAAAATAAATGTTACTCTATTTGCATTTAATAATTGAATGATTTCTATTAGGCTTTGATATAACTTTTCATCATTTTCTGGTCGGAAAAAAATAGTTTGTTCTAAATCAGCAAAACCTGGATATGGTGGGTCAAGAATAACTAAGTCTTCATTGTTTAGTTTTAATTGGTGCAAAAGACCCATCGCATTCAAATTAGAAAACGTTGGCTTATAATTGCTAAATAAAGCATGCATAGCATCTATTTTTAGAGCAGTATTGAAATTAGATATAACGGACTGTTCATTAATTTGACTTATTAGTTTTCCACGAAAAAATAAAGGTCGATTATTAGCCAAGCGGTTTGCCAAAAATAACCATAATGCCGCTCTACGATAAACTGGAATATCATTCTGAGTAAGTTCCTCTATATAAGCCTGGTAGTTCTCTGGTGAAAAAAATGTTGCAGGATTTTTATAAAATTCTTCATAAGCTGCTTTTAATTTATCATGGTCATGGCTAATAGCCTGAAGTAGGGCTATGATTGGGGAATAGGCATCATTGATAATGTATTCTGTTGCTAGATTCCTATGCATTGCATGGCAACTAAAACTGCCAGATCCACAGAAAGGATCAATCATTCGCCTAAATTTATTTTTGCCAAGCAGTGCTAAGAAGCTTGTAATATTTCCTTCAAGCTCACGATTAGCAGTGGTACTTGTTACGGTGAATTGTAAGGGTTGCCTTATGTCTTGAGATTCCTGCAAGATTTTAATTCCTTATTTGTATTATTTTGAGTTTTAAAATATTTTATGCTATCCGACCAATTGTTGATTATACATTAAAGTTTGATTAATGACTAATTTTTTAATAAAGTTTCATTTTAATATTTTGAAATTTGTTGTATGATACATTAGATTTGGATTTGCGGCACGGATAAATAAATCAAATAAGAAGTCAAAAAATAGTCATGATAAGAAGGGCAAATATTTTGAGATGAATAGCTAAAATTAGAAAAATCTAAGAGGCCACATTAACTTAAAAAGAGACGCCATATATGTACGACAAAAGTTTAATAACTCGCGAATATGAAAGAAGCCGTTGGACTCCGAACGATCAAGAGTTAGATACTGCTCTTGAAATGATGCTGAATACTTCTCCTCAAAGTATTAAATTGATTTCTTGTCAATTTCAGCCATCTCAGTTTCTTAAATTAACTAAAAAGTTGTTTAATCAAAAACAGCTATTTTCTCTTATATGTATAGATTGCAAATTAGGAGACCGAGAGGCTGAATATATTGCTGATTTACTGAAGAAAAATGTATCTATTAAAGAACTTTACCTTCCAAATAATCAAATCGGTGATGATGGTATAATTGAAATAGCAGTTGCAATCGAACAAAATCCGACCGTCCAACACTTGACGTTAAATTGCAATCAAATTGGTAATGCAGGCGCAACTGCATTGGCAAAAACTCTTTCATTAAACCCAAGTAGTGCTATTGATAGTCTTGTTTTGCTACCTAACGGAGCGAAAATAATAATAGACATGTTTTCACACCATTGCAATTCAAATGGATAGGGATAAGTTCAAAGCTTTTGTGATTGCGGATGGTCAAATCATTCTTGAAATTTTGCTAAATCTTACCAGGCAGGATATAAAAGCCCTGCACTTCCCCAATGAAGGTGATAATTCCCGTCAAATAAAAAGAATTAGAAATGAAGTCATTTTCGATAAAATTGTTTCATTATGCGGTTATATGGGAGTTACTAACTTGAATCTCAATGGTAACTGGATTAGCGATGATGGAATGATCTCGCTTTTCACAATGCTAAAAGATAACAAAACAATTAAAGACTTTTTTCTTTTTAGTAATAAAGATAAAAATCAAAAACTTATCGAATTGACCCCTAACACCGCAGATGTACTAAGTCAATCTCTAAAAACAAATAAAACATTAAAGTACTTACGCCTTGGTTCATCAGACGAATGTACAGAGATTGTTGCCGAAGGTGTAAAGGCTAACTATTATCTTGAAAAATTTGCACCCATAGGAAATTGCAAAAGCGATACACTTAACAAAATTAATAATTCAGTATTGTTCTATTGTATGGCAAATTTACCAGAAAGCTTGCAGAAAAAACATGAAAATAAACATATATTATTAAATAGCAACGATCTGTATTATATTCACACTGATAGGAAAATTGAAAAGATAAAAATCAATGATCTGCAAAAACTTTCTGAATTGCTCGATAAAAAGCTTAAGGATACTGAGAGTAATGAGAGTAATGAGGTAGAAATAAGATTAACCGATGAGGAAATAAATGAATTAATAACAATAGATGGAGTTCACACCCTTCCAACAATGCTAAGAAATGTTTTTCTAAGAAAATTGCTCAATGATATGGATAAAGAATTTAAAGAAATGCCAGAAGACTTTGAAGCAGATTCAAATTTTATTGAGACAACGTTTAATAATATCTTATTTTTGCTTAAATTTTCATATGAAGGCAGCTCAGATCTATTTTTTCATTTTATCAATAGTATTATTCCTATTCATTATCTATCAGCTCCTGAATACGAAGTGGCATTATTTATAGAAAAAATGAATGAAGAGAATAGTGTTTATAGTTTAGATAAAATTTATGATAACACCTCTTTCAATTTTGATTTATTTCTTTTTGCCTTCGCTGAACGATTAGCCGTTTTGCCTACGGGTATAGACTTTTGTAATGATGAGAAAATGGCTTTAGTTTTGTTATTATTAAAAAATAATCAATTGCCAGATGCTATTAATTTACGAGAACGATTCTTCACTGACTTTCTCTATAAGAATGAATCCTGGAAAAGTAAAAAAATGATGACTTATTCTGAGATATTGAATTTTGAAAATAACTCAAATAAGTCACCATCATTTGTCAGGACCAATGCTTCTAAAAAAAGAAGATCCAGCAATAATGCTGCTACAGGTGATAGACCCTTAAAAAAGGGTAAATACAATCCTACTGACAGCAATTTAAATCCGAGTCAAAATGTTATAATTTATGAAGAGACGATATCATCTACTTTGCATCAAAAAATGAATGAAAAAGAAAATTCTACTGAAACGGATACACCAAATTTTTTTATATTTGATCTGTCCACGATGGATGACAACAGTATTTCTAACCTTAAAACTTATGCTATAAATGTAAAAGAAAAAATGCGAATCCTCCTGAAAAAACTTCATCAATTTTTATCTATAAAAGATGATCTCACAGATATGCAAATCTCCCAAGATCCAAAACCATCACAAACGATATCAACTTTTAAACCCAGTTTTTTTGCAGCAAAACTAAAGTTTCGTGATGAAACTGTAGCAACAAAATTGGATATACTGCAGCCTGATGATCATCTAATTCAACCACCTGCTAATAATATTATTCAAATAGCCGAGATCAAGAGAAAAGGTTTACCACGAATCTCAAAAAACGAATTAGTTAAGCAAATTCAGATGACACCTGATCACTGTTTAGGAGAATCAGTTGATAATGGCGGTTGTTTTTTTGATGCATTGGCTCAGATATTAAATGGTATGAATAAAAACAACCTACACTCTGAAAAATACTTGCGTAACCTGTGTCATAATTTTTACTTGAATGAAAAGGAATTAATTGACAAATGGAATAATGAAGATCAAGGTTTGGAAGAAGGAGCTGACTATTATTTTATTAATTATACTCAGCCTGAACTCGATACCTTACCTTTAAATAATAGATCAGTTATCTGGGGAAGACCCCTAGTTGAAGGGGCAATTTTATGCGCCCAGCTGGGATTAGAAGGCATTATAATATTTGAATTAATTGACAATCCAGACAAAAAAAGTGATCAAAAATTTATTGTTTCAGCCTTCTTAATCAATGCTTCCAGAAAAATGCATTATTTTAATGACGATTATTCTACTTGTTTTGAAGATAAATATGCGAAAACTCCAAAGCTTGTTGTCAGTGGATTTCATTTTATTCCAATATTTCATAAAATGTGGCAACCTGATTTATCCAATAATAAAGGCAATAGTGTTTCGGCTTTAACGAGTAATTCTGCAACTTTATTCTCAGCAAATTTTATACCTATAATCCCTAGTTCATTGAATAATATAAACTCAAATGAAAAACAGAACGACATTACTACCAACACAACGCAGTATACTTAAGTGTTTTAAGAGTTATCATGTTCTTAACATTTTAAAGTTTTCCTTTAAGCTTCTTTTTTGTGTAATGTGGTGGGATCAGGAAAATGACGCGACGCTTGATCCTTATGGTTCATCAAGTAACTAAATTCAACTAAATGATGCACTTTTCCATCAGGAGTAACTAACCTCTCTTTAATCCACCCATATAGCCGATAATCTTCAGTTAAAATCACTAGCTTAAATTTATAGGGATGCTCAGCAGAAGAATTCTGAATGTTCCAAGTTCCTAACTCTTTAGTTATATCACGAATACAATCGTGACCTATTGAGCCACGTGCCAATTTATTTTCAAATCCATCTTTGTAGCCTTCTTCATTTTTCACCCAATCCGGAATATAACCAAACCAAACGCCATTCGGTATAAAGCTATTGCTTAGCATCTTAATACACCCTTGGTTATTTTCTGAGGAACAATATGTTAACTCGGTTTGTGGAAAATAATATTCAATTGTTTCTGGCATGAGAAGCGGTGTGGCATTAGAGCTTGAGACCACAGGTACTATTTTGACTTTATGGCGTTTACGCTGTTTTGGCGGTGAAAAAATACAGGAGAAGAAAATGCACTAACGGTCGCCATTGCTGGAGAATCTACCGGTGCAAATTGAGACGGTTCCATCACTTTTTCACGTTGTGATTCGCTAACTACAAATCTTTCTTGTAAGAATAAACTGTGTTGACATACCTGTTCCAGCTTATGCACGGTGCAGATACTGAGATTATTCACCTGAAACCAACTATCGGGTTCAGAACCTGACAATTGTGTACACGCTATATGATTGGCTTTAAAAGCGCGTTGCAAAAACTTATTTTGCACTTTATCTTTGAACTGTAAGGTTATGCAATTCTCTTCAAACTCAAGCACAAAGCTATTCATTACACGTAGTAAAATGGCCGAGTTACTTACCTTTTCATCAAATTGCTTTTGATATTTCTTCCTGGATTCTGCAACAATAAAGTGAATAAAATCAATATGTTTAGAAATCGTTCTGCTTGAGGTAATTATTGAAGTATCACTAAATTGCTTAAGAATGGTAGAAAAATTTTTGTAAAATTCAAACGTCTTTAACAGATCATGATTATAATAATGATGTATTATATCACAATAAAACTCAAAAAATAGTGAAAGAAAGTTATTATATTCAGAAGATAAGTTATTCTTAAAAGAAAAATAATTACCCTGCAAAATTCTTTCTGCTGCTGTAAAGTAAGCTACCGCCGCATCAAAATAGCAAAATTTAAAATAAATCTTTGCCAATAATAATTTAGCTATAAATTGACGTTTCCTCACATCGCGTGAATTAGTCTCTGGCAATGTTGCTAAGTGGTAGTTTTTAACTTATTTATGGTGCCTCTGTTGCCACCTTGTAATGAAATTAATTTACCAAGATCAAAACGTTTTGGCCATAATATTCAACAATGTCAATTTTGTTTATTTTCATCTTCATCCTAAAATGAAGACTTTGGTTTTAAGCCTAACTCCTTGGTACTGTTTCGTATTGAAGTTTGAGATTCAACATTATAGTCAAAATAATTTTCATGTATTTTATATACACACAAATTAAAAAGCGAAGCTACTTTCGAGTTAAAAAAAGTATGTTTGGAATTCAGCTTGCTAACTAAATTAATACGCTATAAAACCCTTAGTTTATCATTAATAATATTTTTTTCATATCATTAAAGTGAAGTGATTATACAATTTGATTGAATTAGCGCAATAAAATAATCAGCGAACATATTTGCTCATTCTAACTTGAAGATTTCCTAAATCTAAAATTGTTTCAATTCTTCTGAAGTTATATGATATTCTGAGGTAATCATCGTCTCAAAAGCTTTAAAAAGATTAGCTTTATCACTATCAGTCATTATGTTTGTCCAATAATCTCGGGGGGCAGGACAGAAGTCATGAGCATTCCTAGCATCTTGCGTCCTTTCAGATAAAAATTGGCAAAACTTAAGTGGGAGAGAATCATAGGGTCTATCAATAAATATAGAAGGAGCAGGTGATGGCAAAGCAGCAGGTTGAAAAAACGTATATATATTTTGTATAGCAGCCTCTTTGGTTTCTCCAGGTTGGTGATTTAGAAGCATATCTACTATGTTATATATATCTGCTTTATCATAGATAGAATTAAAATTATTCTGGCCTCCGGTCAGCGCATTTACCAACGCTTCTGCTTCCTGCTTAGAAATATAAAGCATATCAAAAGCCGTTTGGCCAGCTAAATTTTTTATTGTTTGATCCGCTCCACAATTTAAGAGCTCAACTACAAATTCCGAATCACGTCGAGCACAAGCGATATGAAGTGCCGTATTACCACCATACTTTGATATTTTATCTGTGGGTAAATTAACATTGGCATTGGCTTTTAACAACCCTTGAAATAAAGTAAGATTAGAGACATCAAGTGCCTTATTACTTGCTGAAGTTTTTCTATATCCTTTTCCAACAATTAAGTGAATAGGAGCTGTACCAAATACTGGGGAGATGATGTTTAGATTCATTTTATCTTTTTGATATTGGTAACCTTCTTCAATAATTAATTTAGCTTGTTTATTCCGAGCATTAGAAATATTCCAAAGCAATGGAGTATTTCCATAATTATTATTAGTATAATTTAAATCAATTCCTGATTGAATAAACATTATTATTAATTCAGGTGGCAGCACTGAATTCATTATAGTACTTATGAAATCATGTTGCACATGTCCTATAAAATAGTTAAAATTTAATTGCTTATCTTGATAGAAATTTTTTACAATCGTAAACAGCTTTGAATTTAAGGACCTTACATAGAAATGCTGATCTAAAAAGAGAAGAAAAGTCAACATACAATAATATTGATTATTTGACGAAATTTAGCTGTAAATTGACACGTCCTATCTCTTTAGGAACATCTTTAAAATCTTCATCTTCATGGAAATGCTTATTTAATAAATCGCATAATAATTTATCAGGAAAAAGTTCCATAAGATTGTCTATTGACAATTTGTTTGAAACTTCTATTGGTGTGATCATTAAAAATTGACCTCTTGCTTCTACATGCTAGCAAAAAATTAATCTTCTTTTTGATTGAATCGTTTTTTATTTCTGCTATCAAATCTTTATTTAATCTTCGCAAAAATAATCAAAAAATAGCTGTTCTCTTGACCTAATGCACCATTTGATATATTTTACTATAAACAAATGAAAATTACAATTAAAATATGTATTTAAACTTAAATATAAGCTTATCTTAAGGTGAATTTCTTAAGGAGCGATGCTTTATGGTTTCAAAGTCTATACGGAATCTCATAATTGAGTAATTATTCTAGAAATAATAATACTTTGAAGAAATATGAATAAGAACACAACAGGATCCAATTGTAATTAATACTACTTTCTTACTGACTACGCTTGTTATATTTATTACTCACATAGTTGATTAACTGATCAAGGCTTAATTTACCTGTCCCATGTAATAAAATGACAAGTAAAATAATCCCCCAGCAAATATGATCTTTCAAACCTACATATCCTTGAGGTGTCCAAAGAACATGATAAGAAATCACTGCAATAATATTGAAAATAGATAGGATCAGTGCTGGAATTCTCCCACCTAAGCCTAATATCAATAATGAGCTTATACCTAATTCGACAATAACAGAAAGGACCGCAGCGATTTGTGGAGATAAGAGCGGTACGTGGTATTCATATTGAAAAAGTAATAGCGTAGCACTCCAACTAGCAATCTTGCTCAACCCTGATTGAATAAATGCTTTAGCTACCCAGATCCGAACAAATAAATCACCCAAAGGAGTAAGTATTTCAAAAAATCGGTTGAATCCATTCCAACTAGAAAGGATATATTTCTTTATTGACATGGAGGATCTCCTATTTTAAATTCGCCAATCCAACCATTACTTACCCCTTTGATAAGTATCTCTTCTAAATTTATCATTGATGAATTATCGCTGACCAACCTACATACTTCTACCCAGGTCATGTTGTCTTTTATCCAAGTTAGGATTTGCCATTCTGCAACTGACAGTAAATCAATCCGCATAACAAGTTCTTTACGCCATACCAAGTAATAAAAGTGAGCATTCGCTGGCAAGTGTATTATTTGATCTTTATCTTGTTCTTCTTCGTCCTGGTTTGCTTGCCATATTAAGTGTATTGGATAATTAGAAGCGATTAGTGTGCTTGCCGGTGGCAGGCTGAAGATTATGCGTTCAGATTTACTGACAAAACATTTTGCCAATTTTGCAAAGTCAATTCCTTTGCTAGGTGCGGCACTAAAAATGACATGCCAAGCCCACTCTAAACGCGCTATATCAGCTAGATAAGGTAGTAATTTTGCAGGTTCTAAATTCGCAATAAACAATGCTAAGTCACTACCATAGTCAGTGATGTTAGGTGAGTATGATTTGGTATGCACAATATATTCATTTATCATACTAATGAAGAAATCATCGCCCACCAACTTGTTGCAGACGGGATATATTTCTTTTAAATTATTTTGCAAAGCTCCTTTGATACTGCTTTTATAGATAGAAAAATGTTCTTGTGCTGATAAATCAGTACTTGATCGTATCCAATCAAGTATATCATTACTCTTCGAATTTAGACCATGCACAAATATTTTTTGAAGTTCAGCTAAAGGTAACATATTCTTCCATTATTTTTTTGACCATGACAGCTTCTTGTTGCAGTTGTTCAAAGTTAGGAATGTTCTTGTCCCACTCAATAATTGTTGGCACTGGTCCAAATTTTTTTAATGCTCCAGCAAATAAGTCTAAAACTTCAGAACATATTGATGTACTATGAGTATCCAGCAGATAAGATCCATAGTCTTCAAACCCGGCGAGATGAAATTGTGCAATACGATCTGTTGTTAATCCTTTTAAATAATCATAGGGATTAAAATTATTATTTTTCGCAGTGACATAAATATTATTGATATCTAATAAAATTAAGCAATCAGCTTTTTCAGCAACAGCTTGTAAAAATTCCCATTCGGACAAAGTGGAATGCTCAAACGAAAGATAACTAGAAATGTTTTCAATCATTATCCGTTGCCCAAGAAAATCTTGTACTACCTGGATTCGATTTGCAACATGCTCAATAGCTTCTTCAGTGTACGGTAATGGCAATAATTCATGGAAATTTTGATTGCCCAAAGATGTCCAACATAAATGATCAGATACTATCAGTGGCTTAACAGAACGGATAAGAGATTTAAGTTTTTTTAAGTAATGTTGATTGAGTATTGTTGTGGAGCCCAATGACATCCCTACTCCATGCAATGAGATAGGATAAGCGTCACGAATTTCTTCTAGGTGATACAAACTTGGTCCGCCATCACAAAGATAATTGTCAGACAAAACCTCAAACCAAGGGATAGCTGGATTTACTGTCTTTATGTACGGATAATGACATGACCTTAATCCGACACCAACACCTTCTGGCAGACCAAAGTTTTGAGACAACATAAAGGCCTAACCTTCTGTTGTACTACCACCGACGATCTTATTACAAGTACCCTTGGGTAACCCTATCCAGGCATTTTTAGCATTGTCTTTAGTTGCTTGACCTGCACAGGCTTCTGTTCCTGAGCCACAATCGTTTTTTCCAGTTTTGGCTACACCATAACATTTTTCAAAACCCTGTGGCATTTGAGCCGTTAGCATTTTATTAGTGCTACTTTGTGTTTTCATGTTTGTGTCAGCGAAAGCTTGAGAACCGATACCAAGTGCCACCACAGCACTAAGAGATGCAATTAAAGTTGTATTAGACATATCATAGCTCCTTAATATATAAATTATTCTAACAATTTGGCTAACTAATTATAGTGCACTATTTGTCGAAAAAATCCGATAATATTTAAAAATCTAGCTATAAAAATTAACGCGATTGTCCTATTGAGATCTTAAGTGCTAAAACACTTAAGAGCATTAAGATAGATAAACTTAACAAAAACCACATTACCCCGGAAAAACCTTGCATAAATGCATCATTAAATAGAGTATGAATTGAAGTACTCATATGTAATTTCAATGACAGTGCAGGATTTGCGATTAGCTTTTCTAGTTGAAAAAATTGATTAGCGCTTAATTGTTCTGGATATGTTAAAGAGATATATTTTAATGCCCTGATTCCAATAAAATTATAAACAACCACAGAGATTGCTAACCCAATAGAACCGCCAATACTAAACATTGTCACCATGGTACCTGTAGCGACACTGCTGCGGCTGGAACCAACAGCAGTTTGTGCCGCAATAATTGGAACCGTATTTCCCATTGCCCACACACTACCTAGGCAAAGAAATGCAATTACGACGAACCATAGAGGCGTTACACTTGTAAAAAATATTTGTAAAAAGCAAGCTAAAATAGCTAACACTAATCCACTGATAATAGTATTAATAATTCCTAATCGATAAACCAACCATCCGATTATAAATGCCACGACAAATACAGCTATTGGAATTGCAAACAATACTAAACCTGATAATCCAGGTGATTGTTCACGAATCACCTGTAAATATAATGGATCGAAAAACAAAGCTACTGCACTCAATACACCAGCTAGAAAACACAGAACAGCACCGGCATAAAACATTAAATTTGAAAAATCTCTAAAATCGATTATTGGGTTAATTTTATTACGCTCAACTCTGACAAGCATCACACTTGATATAATCCCAATAGTAAGAGATGTTAAAGTTACCCAATTAGTCCAGTTGGAAGTTTGACTATGAATCAAACTCAGTACAATACCGCCCATTGTTAATGCTAATAACAACATACCTAACCAATCCAACTCACGGTTTATTTGTTTAGCAACAGATTCATTTACTGATTTGCGGGAAAACAGATAGCCTAATAAAATAATTGGGATATTAATAAAAAATATCCAACGCCAGCCCCAGTAGGTGACAATGAATCCTCCCAACACCGGACCTAAAGCCAAAGCAATACCACCTAAACTTCCAAACCAAGCAATTGCCTTTCCGAGCTCTTTTTCAGGGAACGATTGTGGTAGCAATGAAGGTCCCAATGGAAATACAATTGCAGCTCCGATTCCTTGTAATAACCGCCCGAAAATAAGCCAAGTAATATTTGTAGATAACCCCGCAACTAAAGAGGCGATAGCAAAAATGCTAATCCCTATATAAAATACACGTCGCCGCCCATACAAATCCCCACAGCGACCCATTATTGTCGCCAAAATACAAAGTGCTAAAAAATAAATATTCATTACCCATTGCAATTGGGTTAAGTTAGCTTGTAACTCGCGCTGTATGGTTGGCAATGCTATATTAACTACCGTGTAATCTAAGTAGCAACCAAATGAAAGTAGAGCGATACCGATAAATGCTCGCCATTTATCTTCATAGTTGTTTAACATCTTAATATAAAACCTCATCAAACATTTGCAGCAAGGCCAATAGGGCTTAATATGAAGATAGGGGATGTTTTTGTGGAATTTTCAGGTGAAGAAAACCTAACACCAAATGCAATTTTAATTGCTCTGAGAAATCTATCCATGTATTCTAACCTCGATTGCTCTTTTCAAAAAACAACTTTCTAGATGAAAAATCTATTTATGGTGATTTTAACGGTGAAAATATTATTTGTAAATTGAAACAGAAAAAAATCTCCTATAACCCGTTCAATTATTAAATTATCTAAAAACAATATTTTTTTTACTTTGATTTTCAAGAAAATAAAATTAAAAAACTCATAGAGTTTATCCTGGATTCAATGATTCTTTCTTATAGAAAGTATCTTGCGCAAGTTATCGGCCTGACCCCTCAAATGCTTTTGCAAAAAAGAGATTGATACCCAAAATCAAAATATTATAAAGATGTTGGCTAATTTTGAGTTTAGCAGTGGAGTGACTTTTCAATCATGTTAATGCTGTCATTCCTACCTGCTCAAAATGCGGTAGAATTCATTGAACCACGCATGTAAGAATCTATAACCGGATATATAGAAACTATTTTATCTATGTGAATCGTTAATTTTTACAGCGTACATTTTTATATAGATTTTCAGAAAAATAACTTTTTTTTCTTCAAAAATGTTTGCCTCTTCTGTTGTGAGAATTTCGCTCCACTACTCGCTCGTGTCTGCATATCTTTTATACACAAATGCCTCAGCCCTTTCGGGTCAAACATCCAGAGAATAACTTTTTGTTACCCAAAAGAAGTCTGGAAACCGTCTTCCTCGCCCGCTAAGACGTATGAAAAATACCCTAACTAATAGGGCGAGGATCCAGCACTGAAGTTTGATCTGATTCACCTTCAAAGAAAAAATCGGTTTTCTTCATGAGATAAAAGCACCTTGATCGGTCACTGGCAACACAGAATAGATAGTGTCCATGTTATGGTGGAGGTTCAATATCATTTAAGATCAAGATTGGAGCGCTCACCCTCTTTATCCATTACTTGCCACTCACCATCTTGTACCTCTTGGTATTTTTCATCCTTAATATTATCTTTTGAATTTGAAGAAGAGCTAAAAAATGAAAGGTTATGCTTACGAAGCAATTTCATTGTACTTGACTTAGGATTATTGCAATTATCTGTCTTAAATCTTTGGATAGCTGTTCTGAGAGAAATAACAGTTTCTTCTTTTTGGTAAGATACTATTTCCATTAACTCTTTCAATTTATCAACAAATACATTTGCCTCTTTAGAATGTGGTATGTAAAAAGATGATTTAAAGTCCTCAATAAAGTTCTCAGCATGTAAGATAAGAACCTTCGCACATTCATGCTTAATCATTAATTCTTTGTTTCTCATCACTTCATTAAGTATGTCATCTGAAATATCAAATCCCATATAATATTCAATGATCTTGTGAAAAATCTCTTTTTCTCTGCTTACTACCCAATTAAGAAGCCAGTTTTCTGGTTTATTCTTGACTAGAACTATTAGGGTTATAAACCAGTCAAATGATTGGAATAATTTTATAAATTTGTCTTTAGGAGGCATTCGGTAATAAATTTCAAATCCTGATTCATAAACCTCTTGCAAATTATTTTGTTTAGCAAAAGCTTGGGGAGTTAAATTGTTTCCATTTTTAGCCATTCTATCAATATTCATATTTAACAATATTGCAAACATTAGATCATGCTTTTTCATTAGTGCGATATGTAAAGCCCCATTAAAAGCAGAATTTTTTTTTCTGCACATTGGCACTCTTCTTTAAAAGATATGTAGCAACATAGTGCTGATTGTTCTCTACTGCTAATAAAAATGCCTGGCTATAGCCTGAAAGATCCTTTTGATTTTCATTCTTCTGAGCTAATGATATTACACAGGCCCATTGTTTTTGTGTTGCTGCATAAATGATAGGATTTCCAATTATCATATCTGCGTTATATGCTAACAACAATTCAACCATTCGCCGATTGCTTTTATCTATTGCTAAATGTAAGCAGCTTTTTTCATCCATTTTTTTATTAAGCGGCGCTCTTTGTTTTAATAGTAATTTAACGAGCTCTAATTCGTTGTAAGATACAAGATAATTTAAGGCTTCTCCATATTGGAAGGCATCATACTTATTTGTTTTGCCCTGTATCAATGCCCTTACACAATTCTTTTTCGAGTGACTAGCTGCATAATGAATAGGAGTTTGTTTCTCACTATTTATAACCGCCATATTTGCACCAAATTCTAGTAATAAGGCAATCATATCCGTATCATTATTATCTATTGCAACAAATAAGTAAGATCCCAAATAAAATCCCAAAAAAGTCTTGCTAAAATTAATGCTGGCATTTTTTGAAGAAGTAAATTAACAGGTTCTAACTGTTGTTGCTTAATAGCAGCTTCTAATACCTCACAATGTTGTGTTGTATATGTGAGAGTTTCTTTAGAGGATTCTAACATCGTCATAATGCCGTCCCACCATTTTTTCTCACAGGCATAGTGGAGTGGAAGATGATTATCGTTCTTCATCTTTTCATTCAGAAGAGCTCCTTTCTGTATTGCCTTTTGAATAAAACTTCTGTCTTGTGTGTCAATTATTATATTTAAAATAGTCTTGTTGGGATTATAAGATAACACCAAGTCAATTAGATCATTGCGCCGACTATCTACCGCTATCTTGTAAACAGTTTCGAGAAACTTGGGGCATCATATTACAATAGCAATTCAGCAATCTCTAAACTGCCATGATTCAAGACCTTATTAAGGTTTTACCATATTGAAGGTCATCATCTCTACTGGTACTACTACTACCAATTCTTTTACACAATCCAATTTAAGCTGCCTAGCTGCATAAGCAATAGGCGTCTCTTTCTCTTTTGTAACCGCCTTGTTTGCGCCAATTTCAGCAGTAAAGCAATCATTTCATTATATTATTATCTACGCATGAAATAAACAAGATCCCAAAAGACGCTTTCTCTATCTGAAACTAACCCTGGCAGTTGTTGAAGTAATAACTTAACAGTCGGCGGCTGTTTATGTTTTACAGCGTTTATAACATTCTATCTGGGAGATTAACAGTCATAGACATAGCTTTAGGCACATCATTACACTATTTCGAAATGGCATAGTCTAAAGGAAAAAGAGTATGACCTTCTGCCTTTGAATTAAGTGATGCACCATTATCGATAGCTTTTATAATAGAACGTATCGATTGCGTATCAATTGCATTATACAATTCCCTCATGGCATTTCTAAAGGAATTTTCTTTAGGGTTCTTCATAGATAGATTTTCTCAATTTTTATACGTAAACTTTTATACCAAAAGTTGATTAAACTAACCTTAACAGACAATGTCATCTTATATAAGGAGAATCATAATGTGAAATTCATTCTTTGGATGAAAGAGTGATTAAGTGGTATGCGATTTATCAAAGAAAACATTAACGTTTGTTTAAATCAAAACAAAAAATGATTGATTATCTTTTGGATTATATAGAAAGAGGCTAAGATCAATAAATAAAGGATGATTTAGCCATTAATGAAAATTAAGGCTCTAGTATAGTAGGATAAAATTATGACTTCAACCAAACAGGCCTTTATGTAAAAGAAAAATCTTTTTAGATGACCCATTTCCAAAACTATTGCTTAAAATACAAAGAGACATTGCTAAACTAAGTGCTGCCGTCATGCAATATGATTACAGCCAGCTCCGTGTTGTTATAACAAGCAAAAAAAATGAAGAACAAATCGCTAGAGCTTCTAACGAAGGTATAGAAGGGTTACTTGCAATGTTCTCTCAAAAATTTCTGTCTTCATCTGATAAAGAGCTACAACAATATTATAAGAATCTTCACAACTGGCCAGTGAGTCAATACGATAATGTGATCAAGCTTGCACAGATATTAATAAATTTCAAAAAGAAAGTAGCAGAAGCCGAAGAGAAATATTTTCAAGGAATAGGTAAGCCTGCATGCGCTCAGTTAAAAACTACATCCGCATGGGTAATTCGTTTTCATTATTGTGTCGAACAACAAATTGATAATACCAAAGAGTCTTCTCTTTTTAAGTATAAAAATTTTATTATGAATGTAAAAAAATTAAGCGAAACGATTTTTTTTTTGGATTCGAAAAAAATGCGCCTGGCAAACAGTCTCTATATGAAACCTTACAGCCTGAAAATAACTGCTCATCTAATAAAGAAAATGAAAATCCAAGTTCAAGTTTATTCTTAAATAAACAAAGACTCCTCCCAAGAAACCTTTTTTCGCCAACCAAAAAACGGATGTAATACCTTCTCCTACCTTGGGCGTGAAAAGAAAACTTTTTTAAAAATTAAGTATGATCTTGCGTCAATAATTACTTCTGAGATTAGTTCAGATGGCCTAATCTCAGTAAGGACTCGAGTTGCAAATCTAATACTTTCTATCATACTACAAAAGTAGTAAATTAAAACTTTTGTAGGTGATTTATGGGTGTTCCTATCCGAATTGATGAAACCATATACAATGCTGCTAAGAAAGTAGCAAGTGCTCAGTGTCGCTCTATTCCACA
>CAWFQC010000038.1:0-16972 GCA_963817645.1 uncultured Gammaproteobacteria bacterium
AGATCTTAATGATGTAGAAACACATGATCATTACCATTCAGAAAGTAGCACTAGCGAATTAACTACTAAAATTGAACACGCTTCACCTAAGCAGGAAACCTTATCCTATACGAGAAGTGAGCAAGACAAAAATGACATAGGAGGGTATGACATTAGTGTCATACAAATAAGTAATAATAAAGAAATTAATAAAGGAAACAAAAATGTTGTTTCTTTCATCCAGACAAACAACTAATAGCAGAGATCCAAAAGGAAATTGAAGCCCTTGAGAAACAACAACTACTTGAAGGTGATAAAAAGCTCATTAGCATCAAAGACCACTCATTACTTTATGACCAACTTAGAAAAAATTCACAAATGCAAGCAACTCTCCATCTAAGGCAGATTGCTCTTGAAAGGATCCAAAAATGAAAGAGCACAACAAGACCAAATTTATAACAATCTAAGCAATCCAATATTTATGCAGAGTAAAGAGGGGGAGAGAGTATTACCACTTTTTGTATTTAAGCGTCTTGTTAAATCCTTAAAATCATATGGCTATTGCGACAATATGCTTCATATTCTTACAAATGAAATCGTATTTGAAGTCAGATTTGGTAGTCTATTAACTGCAATAGAACAAAAAATTCACTTAGTGTTGATAACGCTATTAACATTGCTTTAAAACTTGTTCGAGAAAAAAGATGGTCTACCCCGATACCGTTAAAAATAGTCTGTAACCCTTCACCACAATTAGCCATTTCATGAAAGGAACCTGTTATGCATCAGTTAAATGAATTAACAACGCCCTCATTGGTTACAAAGGAAGAGATACTGCCAACCATAACAGCACATCAAAATTATTGGCAAGTTGCTACAAGCAACAACACGCACCGCGCATACCAATCCAATGTTCGTCATTTCATCAGTTCAGGTGGACTATTTGCCCGCCACCATCGAAAGTCTGCTGTATTATTTAAATAATCAGGCGAAGTTGGTCAATCCTCGCATACTCAAGCGGCGATTGATTGCCACTAAACAGTGGCACGTAACCCAAACATTTCCAGATCCAACCCTACATCCGCCCATTAAAAAAACACTCAGGGGTATTGCACGCACTCATGGAAGGCCTGCTGATAAAGTAGCTGTGCTTTCCGTTGAACAATTAATTATTGGCTCATTATGGATTCCAGGGTCTTATGCAACAAGTAGTTGAATCAGTGAACCAAGTAACGCTTTTCCTCTTTTTCTTATCATTATGCACAAACTGCCGGATTTAATAAGGGAGATGAGATTAATTGTTACTAATTTAGAAAATTTTACAAATAAGATAAATTTAGGGCTTGATCATTTAGATTGGAACGGTAAACGGGATATTATTAGACAGATTGTTAAAAGAATCGAAATCAGTGATGAGAAAATCCATATTGTATATAAGATAAACAAATTGCCTGGCTTCGAAACTAATACTAATATGCAACATTCTTTTAACGGTAAGTCCGGTTTTGAAAGCAGCTAGCGGGGAAGTTGACCCAATTGCTATATACTCATGCTTCAGGGCTGTATGGACGCATATTAAAGGATAATGGATAATGATGGAGCAAATAAAACAACCTCAACGGATAATAGTATCAGGCAAGGTAGTGGGCGGGGATCGACGTCAGATTAGCAATGTAAAGATCCATGTCAATGCGTTTAAAGAGCTATTTCTCCAGTCGAGTGATCCTATAAATGATCGTATGCAATTTCTCAAGGAAGTAAGTTCACTTTTTTATGAGAGGCAACAAAGTGCAAAAGAAATAGGAAAAGCCACCCTTAGTCAAGTGCTTTTGAGAAAGATAGTTAAAGAATCCCTCGAGGTTACTGAATCGGCCAAAGTGGTGGGTGGCGACGAGATATCCCAAGTTTGTTTAGAAATCGTTGATGATAATGGACCTATGGAACCGAGAAACATTGAAGCTAAGCTACAGGAAATTGTTAATCTTTTAGCTAATCTAAATAACAGCCTAGATAACCAATATAAAAATTTAGTACCTGGAAAGTCTAAGAAGATTTTAACTCCTAAACAACAAGAAGAACTCATTCGCTTGTTTGAAAAAAATAATTATGAAACTTCCCCAAATAAATATATCCAAAGGATGTTTCATGAGAAGCTTGATATTGAATATTGCTATGTGAATTTATCAATAGTAGAACAAGGACAACAAAGTCAGAAGGAAAAAAAGGACCTAGGAGAATTGCAATCTAATTTCAAACGCTTATCGAGCTATGAAGACATTTTTAGTCATAGTGAATCAGAAATGATTACGATTAAAGATTTGTTTTCAAATATGGAAAGAAACTGTATATCAATTGCAGGTCGCCCAGGTAGCGGTAAAACTGTCTTATGCAAGAAAATTGTTGCTGAATTTTTGAAATGCAAACACAACAATGAAGACTTATGGCCGGGTAAAAAAAGCATAATATGGATACCACTGCGTAATCTAAAGTCTTACCTTGAAAATCCCACATCACCTCTTACATTAATTGACGTTTTTTATTATGCATTTTTCTACAATATTGCGGATGGAAAGGAGTTGGCTGAACAACTCTTAAATGTTACCCAGATGAATTCAGATGACACAGTCTATCTTTTGGACGGATGGGATGAGGTGGCTGAGGAACAACACTCTAAAATCTTTGGCCCTGTCATTAAGACTTTATTAAATCAGAAAAATATTATTATTACATCCCGAAACTATGCACTACCCACACTTAAAGATATTAAATTTAATTTAAAATTAGAAAATATGGGTTTTAGTAAACAAAACATCATTCACTATATTGAAATTGTATTATGTGAAAAACCTAATGTTTTAAAAGAAGTAAAGGATTTTGTTGAAGGAAATCCAGTTGTTTTTGGGTTAGCAAACATTCCAGTTAACCTTGATTTGATTTGTGAAAGTTGGGAAGTGTTAAAATTATATTTTTCCGACAAAGAGCAATTTATCACAATATCGCAATTATATGAAGCTTTGGTTAGTAGTTTTTGGATTAATTACCTTTCCCGTTCTACTGTTAGAGAAGAATTAGAAAGGCAAGGTCCTCAGATGCAACGGCTGATAAAATTTGAGCCAGGTAAGATTGCACCAAAGGATGCCATGAATATAACAGTTAATGAGAATCTCTATTTGGAACTACTTGCATTTTGGTCTTTTGTTAGAAATAAAATTCTAATCAATCAATTTTTTTTAAGTAAAGCTGCTGCCGAAATAAATAAAAAAACCCCTGCTAAGCTTGATAGTTTATTAATGGATAGTGCGAAACAATCGTTTTTACTAACTACCAGTGACCAAAATATCAACCAGCGATTAAACGAATACAATTTTGCCCATTTAACCTTGCAAGAGTATCTTGCTGCAAAGTATATAGCCAGAATCATTAAAACCAATACAAAGCTAATCATACTCGAGAAAGATGGAGAAAGAACCTCTAAAACAATTGAGAAGTTTATTGCTGAACATAAATATAATCCCCGTTTTGAAATTATTTGGCCATTTGTTGCAGGTATCTTAAAAGAAGATAAAGCTGCTTTAGAAAAGTTTTTTCTAAATCTTAAAGATATCCCTCATGATGCTGTAGGATTTTACGAGCAGTTAATACTTATTCGCTGCTTGGAGGAGTGTCAATTAACTTTAGATAAAGCATTGTCTAGTGAAATATTGAATACTCTTATTCCTTGGTTAAGAGATGCTTTATTTGACTTCACACCTTCTGAAGAATTTATTAAGATTTTAAGCTACTCTCCGCATGTTGTTCAACTACCTGTTATCCAGAACTTATTCCGCGCTGCTTCGAATCATTCAACCGAAACTGTGATATTCCATACTATAGAGAATTTAAGCAAATTACACGTTATCCCCTCAGAAGCTACTCAAGCCATTTACCAGTTAGCATTACTGGAAGAAGAAGTTAAATATTCAGCATTAAGAGCAGCAAGTAAACTATTAAATCCACCAGAGGAGTTAATTCCAAATTTTTTAGATAAACTAATTTCTGATAAAAATTCCATGGTAAAAAATGAAATAATAAATTTTATTGCTAAACTACCAGACCTATCTATGCAGGCAATTTCTTTTATTATTCATTTTATGCAGTATGAAAGAATACAGGGAATTACTCCAGTATCTTGTATTTCCCTGTTAGGACAATTAAGGGAGAGATTTCCTCCTGTAAGTGAAATTTTAATGGAGTTGTTTATCAAAACAAGAAACGAGTATCTCTATAGTGATATTGTGCGGGCTCTATGTAAGACTGAAAAACCCACATTGAGGCTAGTTAACTTTTTAAAGAGTTTGCTCAATAGCAAGAACACTATTGAGCTTAGGAGTGATATATTAAACGGCTTAGCAAAATTATCAGAAAATTCAAGAGAAGCTTTCATCATCTTGAAGGACTGCCTGTCCCTAGAAAGTCCAGATTATAAGATCGCTATTAAAGCTTTAGGGGAATTAACTAAGCCAAATCTTTTTGCTCTTTCAAGCATAAAAGAGATCTTAACTCAATCAACAGATGATAATTTATTAAAAGTCGCAATGAGTAGTGCAGACAAATTATTAAAATTTTTTCCATCGCAAATTAGCCTTTTATTAAACACAATATTATCAGATAACAAAAAGTCATTTGAAGTTAGAATCGCTGCTATCCATGCTTTGCGGTCCAATATTATTTTAAATCTAAGCATATTTGGCATGTTTAAAGAAATTTTATTTAATCAACAGCTATCTCGTGATTTTAAAATATCTATCTTAGGTATTATCAAAGAGGCAAAAGAAATTTTACCCCAAGCAGTGGATATTTTAATTGAAATGTATAATAAGGCAGAAGACGAGGATATGAAATATAACTTTGTCTTTCCACTTACGCGCTTGTCCTCCAAATCAAGGGAAGTTTCAGCTCTTATAAGCAAAGAAATTAAACAAAAAAATATTAAATTTAGTTATATTCATAGGGCGGCTTTACGTGGACAGCTTATAATCTCCAATGAGACTATTTTATTTCTCTTAAGTGAAGCTCAATTTGCGCTTGATGTCTATGAAAGGCGTTCAGCGCTTTTAATTTTATCGACCTTAAAGCATCCTTCACCTGAAGCAATTGCCGCCATTTTACAGATTTGTAGGGTTGGACAAGATGCACAAACTCGTTATGATGCGAGGTACGCCTTACAGTTTTTACTACCCAAAATTTCATTTCACAAAATGGTCAATTTCATAAAAAATAATGAAGCAAATTTTTTAGATAAACGCTTTTAAAACAGTGGTGAGAACTACAGCGTTGTCTGTGAGTGCTTTAGCACAATTAACGGGCACACTCGATACACTTCGCAATTATGCTTTACAGTCTGGGTTGCTAATACATACTCCACCCATTTTATTCCAAAGCAAGAAATTGTATCTGCAATGCTTGCATATAATTCATTTAACATTAAAAATGCAATTTATTTTACTGAAAATGCTATTTGCTATTACGATTTAAATGAATTACATACTATCAAATTAACTCAAGATGAACTTCGGGCAGTACAAAATGCACTTAATAAAGCCCATAAAGAATTATTTGATAAAAGATCGGGTATGATTGCCAATGAATTAGTAAAAAATAACTATTTTGAAACTCTGCTGAAATCATTTCCGTCCATTGTACCATTAACATATTCAGATCTATATGCTAAATATTTGCCTGCTGATAATAATTCACTAATATTACGTGAAATAGTTAATCGTGCAGTTTTAACTGTTGATACTTATTTAAAAGAAAAAGATATTTTTATTCCTGTAATTAACTATGATACCCTAGATGAAACAAGCGCTTATTTTCTTCAATTAGTCAATGAGCAAACTACTCAGGAAAAGCTGATGAAGGACAGCGAATCACTCAATACTTTTAAGGAGAAAACCATGGAAGAGTCAATGCCTCTTAGCTATCAACCTAACACTGCTATTACCAGGCAGCAGTTATTGGATCAGTTGATGCAGTCGAAGCCATTTGAAAACTACCAGCAATTAAGTGCTTATTATCAAACGTTATCCCCTGATGAGGCAAAAGAAATTCAGATGCGCCTCGTGTCAGGACATATTCCGAGTATCAACACGACCAATGAAGCCCTGATTGATTTTGCTCAACTGGCCTATTGTAACGAAGATATTGCAAGAGCAATTTTTAATCAACTTAATTGTTTAGCACAGATTCCAGGCAACGATTTATTTAATGTGTGTGGTGCTGTGGTAGTACTGTGTAATGCGCTTCAAACGCATCAATATCACACTTCTGATGAACAATTGATTAAATTATTGGTATTTATAGCACAGAACATTGAACAGACGCAACAAACCACTGGTATATCAACCGATGCGAGGATATTGCGACTGTTGGCTGCGATGAATGCAGTACTTGATACGATATTATTACGCGCATTGGATGAAAATAATATGGCAACTATGGGGAAAATGCCACACGAAGAATTAAAAAAATACATGAGGCATTTAGAGAAAAACTTGAATAAATTAAAAGCCAATCACCCATGGCCTTATTTTTTATCCCAACGAGCGATGAAAAGTATTGAAGCTGTGCAGGTGGTTAAAACAGCTGTTGAAGAAAAAAAAGATAAAATAGCAGCACTAAAATCGGCAGGTAAAATAGTGGGGGGTTTAGTAGGTGTAGCAGGTGCTGCTGCCATTACAGCTACTACATTTGGCGCAGGCACTCCAATTTTAGCTGTGGCTATCATTGGGTTTGGCGCAACTGTTGTTGATGCCTTTAAGTCAAGCAAAGAAATTATTGAGGGCATAAGAAGTGCTCATAAGAGTCTAAGCAACCAACACGCAACATCACTTAATTGGTTTCAAAACATGAGCTTTTCTAATAATGAGGCTCCAAAAAAACCGTTATTGAACTGGAAAGAAGAAGTTGCTCCTGCCATTAACAGTGTTATCGAAAAATTAAATTCTAGCGAACTGAAGGATTCATCAGATGTTGAAAAAATGGCAATGATTTATTTTATGACAACATTAATAGTGAATTCGCATGCACCTAAAAAAGGTCTAAAGAAAGTATGTGATATGCTGAAACAATTTTATAATTTAAGTCAAAAAGAGGCACATGTTCAATTATTTATCTTAGAAAGTTTTCATCGACTATATGCAACTACAATCCACCGCGATACGATTCCAAAAGTCACCATAGCTCATTATAAATTAATTCTGCTGGGAGAAGAACCTACAAGTAACGCGGAGGTTAAAAAATACGAAGAACATACAAAGTTGCTTGATCAACAAATACAAATTATACGTCAAGATAAGTCACAGCAATATTTAATAGCCAAACCAGCCGAACATCGTCTTATTCAAGATGCGTGGTTTCAATGGTATCAGAATGATCGCGCATTATGTCTTATTCATGATCATTTATCTGACCTACTTACCAAGTATTCAACAAATGATTTGGGAAAGTCGAAGTATCAAGCACAACTTACTGCATTAAGAATGCAATTTGATGAACCTGTTATTGATTTGGGTTTAAATGATCGTGCTTGGACCTCAGATTGGGGACGTAAGTGTTATGACAAGATCGAACAAGTCTTTTCAACACTGAAGATTAGTAGTGCCATCACAGGCATTGGACGCGCTCTTTGGAAAAATTGTGGTGAGATTATTTATGGAGATGAAATTAAGCTCATTGGTGTTGAGATGTCAAAGAACGTATTCATGGAATTATATGAGACAAAAGAAGATCGTGATAAATTCATGAAAGAGATGCTAGTGCTTACATTGCAAGCCAAATTAGATACGGAAGGTACCAGTATAAGTGCAGCAGAAAAAATTAAGTTTATTGAGACATTGGGAAAATACATACAGTTAGAAATGGTCGAAGGCAGTAAGCTCATTTTAGGCAATAAACGTTTAGGTGTGGGTTTGGCTTTATTGTGCAGTAAACTTGAACATTCCGCTGGAAAGCCAATTCAGTCAGTCACGCCGTTTTGGCACTTACCGTCTCCAACGATCCAGTTTAATAATGAGGATGCAAACAAAACATTATTAGAACTCAAGGAAACCTGTCGGTTTGAGGTAGAGCTAGTAGTTGGCCAAAGTAAGCCGATGCTTCGCATTACAGCCATACCCTCTCAACAACCAACTAAGAAAGCAACAAAAATGCTGATAGATGATTTGAAGAATAACTTATTGAAAGATTTAACGGAAGCTAAAGAGTTAATTGACGAAAAAGTAAAGCCAGATGGCTTAACCATTGAATTTAGTAGTGAACAACCAGGCGTATTACAGATGGTGCATGCTTGGTTATGTCAAGTGGCAGCAATTCAGCCAGAGTTAAAAGAAAATAATAATCCGAGATACCAGTGTAATGTCATGTAAGGAAGTACCAAGCAGTTTCCATCGTGTACCTTATTATGGATTTTTTGCATAGAAAATTAAAAACCACAGGGACTTCGGTTAAAAAAATCGACCATTCTCAAGAAATGGTTCCTGTAATAACTCATCGGCTTATGTCAAGGGTGTACAGAATGTTAGGCCGGTGATTTTTGAGGGGGGGAGAATGCAACAGCGATTTATAATATCAGTATCAGGCAAAGTAGTGGGCGGTGACCAACGTCAGATTAGCAATGTAAGAATTGGTGTCGGTGCGTTTAAAAAGCTATTCCTTGAATCAAATGACCCTATAAATGACCGTAAGCAATTTATTAAGGAGGTTAGTTTACTTTTTTATGATAAGCAACAAAGTGGAAAAAAAATAGAGAACGTAACTCTTAGCCAAGAGGTTTGGGAGAAGATTGTTAAAAATGCAGCATCATTGGAGGTTGCTAAGTCGGGCACCATAGTGGGTGGTGATGCGATATCGCAGGCTGGTTTAGAAATATTCGATGATGATATTAGATCTGAGAACCAGAACGGCCTTGAAATCAGGATACGAGAACTTGTAATTGCTCTGGAGAAACAACTTGCGAATATTACAGCACTAACTTCTATTGATGAAAAACAATTTTTAAATGCTCTAACTAAAAGCTATTCAATACGTCCTAAAGAATGGAAACTGTATAATAGAATAACAGATACTAATGGGATTATTCCATTACGGTTAGCTGAAAGTAAGCTTATCAGGGAGAGAGAAATAGCTTTCAGTAATTCAATTAATGAACGATCACCAGCACAAGATTTGTTCAAAAATTTATATAAAAATATTGATGTTGGGAAACAGAGAAAACTGGAAGATTTACTTTCACAGCTTTTTAAAAAATGTAATAGCTCAGAGCAATTAGAAGATAATATTTCTACCCGCATCTTAATTGAAGGGCAGTCAGGAATTGGAAAATCAATACTCTTGGAATTGATATGTTATAAATGGGCAACAGAAAGTTTATTTAATCAATATCGTTTGGTATGGCATATAAATTTGTGCAATCTCATGCGGTATTCGGAAAAAGACTTAAAACAACATTTCAATGAGATATTGCCATGGTTAATTTATACAGAATGTTTTTGCTTACCACGATTCTCTTACGAAGAGTTTAAAAAATATTGGTTAAGTTTGCCAGGAAAACAGCAACTATATCTATTTGATAGTTTTGATCAATTAGAGATTGGTAGCGAAGCAAATCAATGGTTGAGGCGCGTCATTTTGGAAAAACTATTAGCGATAGAAAACCATATCATACTTACTAGTAGACCAATGTACGTAGAGAAAATGTCATCAAAAGACGGAGCCTTGCAATTAACAATAATTGGTTTTAACGATACTGATATTGATACCTATATTGATCATTATTTCATGATAAAAGATGAAGACAATACCAATAAAGAAGAAAAGCAAAAAGCTCATGATTTAAAGACACATGTTCGTCTAAATTCCTCAATACAAGATTTAATGTATGTACCATTGAACTGTAAATTAATTTGTCAAATTGTGAAAGAAAAATATAACTTCAATTTTGACACTATAACCAACCTTTATAGTGAATTAATACTCCATCAGCATGGGTATTATTTAAAGCGAAAAAAGAAATATAGTGAATCAAGAAAGTTAATTTCTATAACTGATACTATGAAATCATCAGTAGCTTTGCAAGTATTAGCTAAACAGTCTTTTTTATTAATGGAAAAAGGTCATTATGAAATATCTGGTAAAAAATTACTTAAAGCTTGTAATCTTAAAGAAGTTGAGACAAATACATTTGTAGATATGGGATATATTAAACAGAAAGGTCAAGATGAAGAAATCAGAAAAAATATGTTCTATTTTCCACACTTAAGTTTTCAAGAATTTTTTGCTGCTTTGCATATTTGGCTTGCATTAGATCATGCCTATGACAGAATAGTGGTTGATGAAATGGTAGTTTTTTTGAAGCATACAAAGTTTAATCCACGTTTTCAATCAACGTTAGGATTTGTTGCAGGATTATGTGATGATAAAACTTTAAGATATTATTTAATGGACATTTTATTAGGTGAACCTAAGGACCAATGGGGTTATTATCTGTCACAGTTAATTATGTTATGCATACAGGAAAGTCAAAGAAAAAGTCAAGTACGGTCTATATTAAAAGAATCGAATTCAAATATCAATCCTACGATTGATTTATTGTTACAGCCATGGGTATATCACGCTTTATCAGTTAACGAGGAAAATTATAAAAATAACAAAATATTTCATAACTTGAAATTTTATCCATTAATTTATCGTGTTTATTTTCAACCAATATTAAAACAATTATTTCAAAGCGCGATTCTTAAAAGAATGAAAGAGAATGATTCTAGGGAAGCCTTTTTTTTCATTCTGCCAATGGTTCAAAGACGTGTTCGGGCTTCTCGAGTATTTGAACTTTTAACATATGCACAGATAGATGAGGAGCTGCATGATATTTGTTTAAACATATTAAAGTTCATAGCAGAAGAATGTATATCGTTTCGCAGACCAGATATGTTATTTATAGCATTTGGATATCCTCTTCTTATGGCGCATATTTTGTTTCCAAAAGTCACTAATCCAAATAAGGTAGATGCTAATGAATTATTAATTCTTTTGGTAAAGATATGTGCTTTTGCTGATCCTACTGAGGATTGGATTACAAGATTTTTTAAATCAAATGCAAATGTTAAAGAATGGTGTCAGCAAGTATTAAGTGATATGAATAGAGACGCAGATTATATTCTAACTGCACTTATTGTGTATGCAGGAATTGCAATGCCTTGTGAAATTGTAGAAGCATGTTTAAAAGTAATAAAAAACAACAGTATGCTTGATCATTCATACTATTCTATAAGTGATGCATATTGTGGAGAGAGCATCTATAGTAAAGTGCGTGTTACTGCTTTTAATATATTAGAACAAGTTGAAGTAAAAGGAAATAATGACATTATAGAAGTTTGTTTGAATGAATTACAAGACAAGAAAGTATGTAGGCAAGCTAGTCATATTTTATTGAAAATACTTCAACCAGAAAATATAATAGTGCCTCATATTAAGGAGAAACTCTTACAAGAGTTAAGTAATCATGATGAAAATTTAAGTCAAATTATTTTTGAAATTTTAGTGAAAAATCTTCCAAAAGACGATCCGAGAGTTATAGAATGGTGTATATCAGTTATTGAAAGGGAAATCCCAAATACGTATCGAATAGCTATTCTATTATTAGAGAAATTTACTGAGCCAGAAGTTGTAAAAAAATGGTGTCTTGTCCTCTTAAAAAAAGAAAATCTAGATATGGTGATTTTTAAAGCTATTTTTGAAGTATTGGAAAATGTTATTCAGTCATGGGATAAATCAATTGTAGATACATGCATGATGTTACTTGAAGGTATAGAAGGATGTAACACGTATCTGATATACTTTAATAATCAAGACCATCAGAGAGAACAGCTTTTTCAGATTAAATATGCATTCCCAATTCAAAAGGCTAATATTTATATAATCACTTCTAGTGACGAACTTTATTATATCTATGTCAAGAATGGTAAGGTAAAGGGGGATAAGGAAAAAATAATTGTTAACCAAAACAGTCAATTAAATATAAAAGAGATAATTAAGCAATTAGGGGAAAAACCCGCACAGAAGGAATATCTACCGCTCTCGCCCGAAAAAGTAAAAATAATTACATTAAACACAAGTCACACCAGTATAGAAGAAGTTAATTTTACTAGAAAGGAAGAAGAAAAAAAAATTGATATTGCTAGTAACCTATTAATAAAAATGGCGCAATCAAAGAATACTGATCTTGAAGAGTGGTATCAAACAAATATAAAAAGTAAGTATCAGAGTGTTCGCATAGTAGCTGTCAAAGTGTTAAAAAAAATTGCTGATCCAACAGATCTAAAAAAGAGATGTCTAGCTATTCTTAAGAATAAGGATGAAAGCAAACGCGTTCGTCAAGCCACTTTTTATTTATTATGGGATACTACGCAATACTGGCATCAAGAACTTGTAGATAGTTATATAATAGAAATGGATCCACAAGATATATTAAATCTTGTACAACCAGGCAATTTGACAATAGTAGAGTGGTGTTTGAATGCTCTAAATACTGATGGTAAAATTTTCTTACTAGCCTGTTTAGTGCTTAATAAAATCGCACAACCAAGAGATCCTGAAATTTTAAAATGGCGTCAAACTAATCCAATTTTAGAAAATTATATTGATACAAAAGGAGAGGTTGTTTTTAATACTGCTGATGTTGATTATTTATTAGCGCTTTTATTTTTGGAAATGTTTGTCAAACCAGAAGAAACTATAAAAATTGTCTTAAAGTTAATATCAAAGTCAGAACAGTGGGCAGAGGCTGGCATAGATATAGTTAATCCGATTCTATTTAGACTATCGCAGATAATTGAATGTCAACCTATATATTTTTTAAATTCATTATTAAAGCTATATGATGAAGAGTTAGAACCAAATCGATCTTTTCTATCAAATATTCCATCCTTTCTGAGCACAAAAATAACGTTTGCAGGATTTTTAATAAATAATTTATTATTACATGTTTTAATTTCCAAAAATGCTAGCATCTATTATGTACAAGAACAGATGGAGTTTGGCTTCTGCGCGGAAGGAATGACTTTGGTGAAGATAAATGATTTAAAATCGAAAACCATTGAATCATTCTTTGATATATTTATTCTGACGAAATCTTATTTTTTAGATTTTTTCTCTAGAGGTGAAATAAATATTAGCGAAGATGATAACGAAATAAAATCGTCATTTATGCTAAATCTTATTTCTAAAGGCCTTAATAATAAGAATATGAATGAATCAAAATGGAAATTAATTTTAGCTAATGAAATGGAGAATAGCTTATGGAGAAAGTCTGTAAAAGAATCATCATCATTTGTAAATCATACTGAGGGAAGCAAGCTTAGAAATGAATTTACAGAGAAAAATATAATCATAAATCAATCTGAAAAAGAGAGTGTTCAAAAAACTGTGTTAACCAAAGAAGAAGATAGCGTAAAACGATTTGGATCTTTCTTTAGCGAGAAAGTGAGTACTGCCAGTGAGTTACTAACATTGTCTAAAAAGTTTGATATTCTGATTGAGGACGCAAAGAAGGAAGGTTTTTCGTTTAATTTAAAGTGTATAAGCCCCTTTGAAATGATTATTATGCTGATAAAACCTAGCACGCTCACTTTTGAAGAAGGAAAACCTCTTGGTAAATTACAAAAGGAATTAAAAGCCTGTTTAAAGTCAACAAACCTAGAATACAACAAATGCGAACAAGGAGGTAAGCATGGTGAAATACTTACTCTCCAAGCCAATAAAGAGGTCATTGCTGCTACTGCTGACGCGTTAGGAGAAAAGATAGGGTACTCAAACAAAAAATACACGGACTTTTTCAAAGGCAAACCAGCAAAAGAGGGCTCATCAGCGCAAAAAGAGCAAAATGTAATACCCTATGAAGGGCGTACCATCACCTGTCCTATGCAATGATAATTGGCTCGAAGTAAATAAGGAGAAGGTATGCACGACCATGGGGGCATAAAGACTACACTGATGCTTCAGGGCTGGGCAGTTCCGGAAGAGCCAAAAATATTTCACGTCAATTAAAGTAATTCAAACTTACAGATTTCTAAAAAAATTTCAATAAATTTTTAGAGGGACTGAGCTATTACCAGATTTGGGGAAAATATGTAATTAGACCCTACACTGATGCTTCAGGGCTGTTACAAAGGCCATAATTTTCCTTAACCGGATGTCATTGTTTTCTATAGGACTCCATTCTTGATAATTAAATATATTCGTGTTCGCTTTTTGATCTTGTGTTGGCTTTTGCTCCTGTGCTTGATTTTGTGTGGCTGGAAAAAATACCCCTGGGTATCCACCCGTCGAAGGCGGTAGTCCGGTTTTGAAAGCAGCTAGCGGGGAAGTTCCGTTGGCTGACTGACCTTATTACTATACACTGATGCTTCAGGGCTGTATCAATGGCTATATATTCTTGCTTCAGGGCTGTGTTTAAGGTGTTGATTGGATAAAATAAAATGGAGGTGATATGAAACTTAAGTTAAATGACGATTCCTATTCAAAATTAATAGTAATGGTCAGAAAAAAATTTAAATTTGCTGGTGCAAATTCGATATTACTTGATGATCTCGAATTAAAAGTGTCTGGAGAAAATCTTATTATTTTTTTTAAGACAAATAACGAAGTTAGCTTAACTCCTAAAGCGAAAAAAAATTTGGGTAAAGCAATTGCAGAATTTCTTTTTAAGGAAAAAGCTTGCAAAAAATATAGTAATACTGAACTTGAATTCACTGTCCAATATCCTTCATCTGGTCAATCTCTTATCAAATCTTTGTCAAATTTAGAACCTAATATAAAGACCGATGTTTCCACAAAGAATTCACTCAGTATATATTTAACTAATGGTAAACTGATCCAAAAGCCAGTATTGATCACAATTATTTCCAATTATTTGTGGCCAGAATTATGTGGGAAAAATATTGAAAAGTTATATCGATCTGAGTCGCATCATTTAAACCCTAAGTTTCCAGTTGAAAGCAATGCTTATGAAGAATCTCAATTTATTTTTCAAAACTACAAAACTTTATTAATAAAAATGATCAATTTTTTTGATGTAGATATTATACAATTCTGCAATTCTGGTGAGTATTTATTTAAAAATGAAAAGCCAACTATTAAATTAATTACATCATATTTAGTGGAGCTTCATCAGTTCGAATTTAAGCTTACAAATCTTTGGGAGAGGCATGAGTATCTATTGGAAAGGCTAGAGATATTAAAACGAGTTTGTCACCAACTGGATTATTTTTATGATGGCTTAATCTCTAGCGACATAGACGCATCTCTTTGGCAAGAACGTGAAACTTATCTTAAAATAGTACCGGAATGTAACAAAACCATTCAAGTATTTATCCAGAAATTTTGTTATTCGGTAGAAGCAATTGAATCAAATGTTGAACAACTTACTACCAATTTAAATTATCGTCAGAGCATCTGTGAACAAGAGAGCACAGAGCGAAAGTTGATAAAGGGTAATAATAAAAAAGAACTTGCTAAGGTAAATGTTGAGCCACAAGAATTGTCAGAATCAGGATTTGGTAAAGAATATATGTATGTTGAAATCTAAGCCAACCAAGCCAGGAAAAAAAAGAAGCCATCACCCTAGCAAATGCTCAGGTTTCAAGTGAAGAACGAAAACGGCGCCTGAAAGAGGGAAAAAAATTATTATCGCATGATAAATCATTTTCATGCCATGAAGAATATATTGAGAAGGAAATTGGTATTTATCATTTTTTCAAAGATGAAAAAGAAGTTTTTACTTTTTTGCTAGATGACTTAGACAATGGGAATGTCTATGTTATTAACACAAAACTAAAATTTTATGCCTTAGCCCATGGATTAATCCAGTTATCCTCAAAGTTTCAGTTAGTTTTACAAAATAGAGAAGATAGACAGTTTTTAGGTTTTAATCACATTGGGAAGGCTGGATTAAAGCTTTTAAGAGAAAATATTATAGTTATTAAGTCCAAAGCAACTAGTGACAGGATGTTGTTAGTTAGTATAACAGAGAATGAAAATAGTTTTTTCTTTCAGCCGCCCTTATTAATCATCAACAATGGGAACGTTATGCTTCTAGTAAAGATCAAGATGAGCTGGATAAATTTACCAGGAAAATTTCATCAACCTTTTCGATTAATTATTATGTAAACAATATTAAAGTCAAAACTCCAAATAAGACACCAGATATTAATAAAATATCTACACAGAGCAATCCAAGACCTAGAAGTAAAGTGATGCGTTCCTTATTCAAAGAACCTAAAAAAGAAAAACTAGAAAGGCTACTCGACTCTGAAGTGGGGATCGAGAGCAATCAGATGATCGACCCTCACTATACGACAGCATTAACAGGAGAGAAAACACGCAAAGTGAGTGCCTCTTTCATAGCCACTTCTTTTTTTAATGCTGGGAAAGAAAGTTTATCCTCTCAGCCTTTTTCTAATTCTAAAAGTGTGTGCTTGTTTACGGGATTTTTCACAGTTCATTCCAATTTATCAGAGGGAGGCAAACAAGTAGCACCTTATCTAACAGGGCGAGATAGACAATCGTTAGCATGCGTCAATACAACCTGCTATAGGTTTTTTAGCCAATTACCCCCTATTATTAACTCGCTGCCCTTCACTCATCTCCCAGAAGAAGAAAAAGGTGGTGCGCTCAGTCTGCTAGAGGGATGACACGCCTCCCTTAAACCCCAACCATCGATAACGCCCATTTATCATCATGATAAAAATTCATGGAAAATATTGTTAAATAATATGAATTATGAACTGCTGCCAGTTTTTTCTGATTTGCCTTAGTGTGGTCTAATGTATTTGACAATTACAAGTACTGATTAATACAATCAGTTTCGCTCGTTCCTGCTTTAAAGACACTCAAAATGGACGAAAGTAAAGTAGAATCATTTAGAGCTAACAGTGCATTAATAAAATGAGGATTTGTT